>NTJS01000021.1 GCA_002457155.1 Marine Group II euryarchaeote MED-G35 | reverse complement strand
CTTCTTCCTCTCGACACCTAGTGCAGAGCCCCTTCGCCCATTGGACCTGAGCCTCTGGCCCCTGACCTTGTGCCCGCTCCTGTGCCTCATCCCACGCCATGTCTTGATTTCAGCTAGCCTCGCTACATCGTCATCCTTGGTCATGCTCACTTCGTTAGCGATGATATGGGCATCTTCATTCGATTCCAAATCCCTCTGCCGATTAACCATCCACCAAGGGACATTAGTTGCATAATCGTCTATTGCCTTTCTGAGGTGATCCTGCTCGTCGGAGGAAAGGTGGCCGCCAAGCCTCGTTCCATCTATTCCAGAAAGCCTGCAAATCATCATTGAAGTCCTAATCCCAACTCCCTTGACTGACGTGAGGCCATAGGTAATCGGCTTCAACCCGTCAATGTCAGTGTCAGCAATTCTGACGATGTATGAGAAGTCATCTCCAAGTTCTGCTTCGTTCACTTTCGGCATTACGGTTCCCCCGTGTTCACCTTTCGGTGGCCTTTTGGGCATCCTCGCGAACTACAGTCCCTATTTGAACCGATTGGAAAGCACCATTTTCACGATAGTGCCCTACTCCTTGCAAACAACATACACTTTCTGAGTTCCAGTCGGTCTCTGCACGTCCAAGTCTACCATGAAACCCTTAGTCCCCTCAACTCCTTTCAACTCCCTAGTAATCCTTCTCTGAAGGGTCGGATGAATTTCCGGATCAAGGCTGCATCTGAGGGTGATATTGGAAATTCCCTTTTTGGCTACAGAGGATGCCACTTGATCTATGGTGTGTAGTTCTGGAGCAGAGAGTCTGTGTTGAACAATTTTCCCGGTGGCCACGACAAAACCCCTGACTTCGTCTTCTTTCGATAACTCATCTGTATGGATAAGCATCGGCCTCCTACCCCCGATTCGGACCCATGACGAGCCTGCCCCGACCCCTACAGCCTTATCGTGCCACGAGTTCTGGAGGTTACTCTCAATTAGTACAGGGTCAACTATTGTCAGATAAGCTCCTCGGGGTATCTCCATCACGCTATTGAAAGATGATTCGATGGCCCCGGATCCTTCTCCTTCGATACTTGCAATGATATTCTTCCTCCCTACTCTGATGCATCTTTTCGAGCTGCTTGAAGATAGAGAACCAACCCATACTGAGAGCCTGTCGGTTCTTCCTCCCCCTCTGCTTAGCCACTCCCAGGTCCACGACGCGCCGGGAAAGGTCGTTTCGAGAATACCATCAACCATGGCTCTTTGTACAGCGTCTAGTCTTGGAGACAAGTCCAACAGAACAGCCGGACCATTGGGCCCATTCTGCAAATGGCTGCTCCAGGCTTTCAGCACCGTCTTGATGTCTGGATTCATCTCCTCAAGACGGTGGCTTTGCGCATCTCTCGGCCTCGCTGGATCAAGATGCAGCATTGCTATTGGAGGATGAGCGCGTGTCCCAGCATCTCTCAGACTGGCCCAGTAAGATGCGATTGCAGATTCAGCGGCCCTTCCATCTCCCACCAGGACCCGATCCAGCGAGCGTTGAACCTCTCCTTCGGAGTTTAGTTGCATATTTGCAGCACAAAGCTTGGCAACATCCTCGTCCAACTCAATCCCCACTGCAGGCCTCTTCAATATCTTCGAAAAAGCGATTAGCTGAACCCCAGAACCAGCTGCTGCGTCTAGAATTACTCCTGCAGGTAGTGACAGGGGGTCAATCTGCCCAGCCCTAATCGAGGCAACAGGCCATGGAGTGGATAGTCTCCTCATTCCTTCGTCCATGAAGAATGCAGGCTCGCCCTTCCTGGAAGACTCCGGTTTGACCTTCCTCTTCGCATAGGCCACTCCCCTCTTCGAAGGAACAATGGGTGAATGCTCCTCTCCATCCATGGCCATTCCCGTTGGAACTTAGTCAAGTCACTTTCGCGACAATTACCCAGAGACTGGCGCTCTCTCCAACTTCAATTCGAATCTCAGCCACGTTTCCTCTAGCTCGTGACCCTCACTATTGCCATACGCTATTGGGGGGGGCAGGAGAGTGACGTGGGATGTTCCAGTATCAGTGAGGGGGAATGCCACACCTCTGTCGTTGTCGATATCAAGTCCAATCGCTGACCATCCAAAACCTTCGATTGAGAACCACGGATCCCCGGCATTTTCCACCCAAGTACCGTCATCCAACTCTTCACCTGTATCGGCGTCCCAAACTGTGTAGTGGACCTCTACTGAATCCCCATCTTGGATATGTATATCTCTACTTTCAGGACCCTGGAAGATTCCAACATCCATCCGAACCTGTGCCTGAAGGACAGAAATGTGAGTTGCAGTGACACTAATCTCACGCTCGGACACTGACTCGATCAGATGGATTTCCATAATGGTGCTGTCATTCGAACCCAATTCATTGATAATGAGATATGGTTGGCTATTCGCAGCGAAGACCACGCCACCACCACTAATCTCTACTACGAGATTGAGAGTCTGATTTCCTCTATTGTGGACTACTATGCTTGCCGAATCGCCATTCCCCTGATGCTGCCAGTCGCAGCGCACCTCTCCTGGTAGGAGGAAAACATCGTCTTGACCCGCAAGTGAATCCGGCCACTCCCAGTCATCTTCACGGGGCGAACACGTATCAAAAAGCAAACCGACTTCCCACAACCACCGACCATCTTCCTTGAGAATATCAACATCAGTAGTTCCGAAGGAAGCTTCCAGTTCTTCTAAGAATGACATTGCTGAAAGACCAACCCAGATAGACGAAAAAAGCAGCCCCAGGCCAGTAATTACGGACAAGACTAGCGCTGCCCGGGGTATGGCCATCTTGTTCAGCCCCAATGGTATCGGAGGGTGCTCAACCTCGTCGGGGGTGTCGGATATCCACGACCTCGTCACGAATCCCTAGAATTGCCCGCCTATCATCAACGTTGGCACTTCAAGACTAGTCTCTGCGCAGTTCATCTTGATTTGATAATCCTAGCCAAGCTACCACGCCCAACTCGAATGCTAGAGCCGCCATCCCAAGCAAAATGTCGTATTGACCAAATCCCTTGGAAGCGAAAACAAACGAACAAAGGATTGCAGCAATCAAATCTGCAAGCCCCCACACCCTTAGCGACTTCCTAAGTTGAAGAATCCCGATAACCCATACTGTGGTGGACATTAGAATCAATAGTAGAGGTAGTTCGAAACTACCTACAATTCCCACCATTATTGTCCCTGAGATGATGAACAAATGCCCATCAATGGCAAGAGTGACAGTCCACTTCTCCAGATCTAGAGGGACCGTAAGTGCACAACAACCCATAACCACTACTCCAAGAAGTAGCACGAGCCAATCAAGATACTCAGTTGATGCCATCAACTCATCATTCCAGTGCATTAGTGAATAACAAGCCAAGACTCCAACAGGCAGGGCAATCCCAAGTCCAGATGGCTGGGAAGTCCTAATGCTGCGAAACACCGCACTAGAAGCAGCAAGCAATCCAGCCGGCCCGAAAGACAACAACATTATCGCTAAACTGCGAGAACCAATCCCGACCCCATCCAATCCATGCTCCCTGCCCAGATAATCTTTCTTTTCATCCACCCAGAATCCAACCAAGACACACAGAACTAGCATGGATTCGAGAATTATCCATGGAACAGTCCAATCCAACAACCCATGAGCAAAAGGATCCACAATCATTGGAGCTGGCAGGGCCCCACCCAGAGCAATTGCGGCAAAGCGAGCCAACAGTAATGGAAGAACAAACCAATCAATTGCGATGGTTATCCTGTCTAGAAGGTTCTTCTGATGCAATAACGAAACCATCAGTAGGACCAGCACCAGAACTGTCACAACCGCCATGTCTAGCAATTCGTAGGGACTGCTTCCAGGGGGGAAAACATGCCCAGAAACTAGAATCATGCAAAGCCCAGATATTGTCACTGCGATGGGCATCTCCATGCCTAAGAAATGAGGTAATTCGAGCTCTAGGCCCCTCGTTCGTTCCCTAATCAAGAAAACTATGATGCAGCAGAAAACTCCAGCGGCAATTAGAATCAGAGGACCTGATCCCATTGCAGAATATAGGGTCATACCGGCCAATACAATTCCCAGGATAACTAGTCCAACGATTGGCGTATGGGTTATCTCAGAGGTCAGTAGTTCAGTCACATCATCGGTTTCGGCAAGTTCCCTCTTCTTCCTCCGGAGCTCTTCCATTTCGGCTACCTTGGGATTGTATGAAGACAAGGTTCCACCTTGAGAAATCGAACCATCAGAAACCATATTGACAATTGAGTCCCTCTTTGCAATGGTTCGTAACTCAGACCTAATCTCACCCCTCGAAATCAGCCAAACTGAAGTCGCTACAAACACTGCCCCCGAAGAAGCCTGAAGGAGGAAGCTGTTCGATTCCACCGATAGAACGTTTGTTATGACGATTAGAATCAATGCTGATGTTGCCGGCTTCAGAATCGCCTCCATCCCCTCCGCCCTCGGCAAGAAGATTGCAAGCATCACTACACTGCTCAAAAGTGCGAAAACCTCGGCTTCCGGTAAGGTCCCAAAGATAGATCCACTATTTAGTCCATCGAACCAATCGGGTGTTGGCAACTCCATACTAGAATCTCTGCCAGTACTGAAGACAAGCATTGGAACGGACATCATCCCCATTCCTAGGGTGAAGATTCGATCTTCCCCAAAACGCATAATCAAAGCAATTGAGATGCACATTAGAACAATCATTGCCTCATCGAGACCATGCCTCCACTGGACGACCAAGAAGGTCAGTGCTAATGCCCAGACAATTCCATCTGCATTTCCAGCCCTAAGCCCTAGAACGAAACTTGTAACGTGCAATCCCGAAAGTAGCGCTAGCAAAGCCACAAGAGAAACTGTTGTGAAGCCCCCAAATTGTGCTAGTAGGAGAATTGTCAGCATAGGTAACCAGAGCCCGATGCTCCAGAGATTGAGAATCCCAGAATCCCTGATTGTAGCTGAGATCTCCGTGATTCCCAGGAAACCAGATGCCAGATTTACCCCAGATTCCCCCATTCTTGAGTTGACAATGAACAGAAGAATGGATGCCATCCCGAGGTATATTGCCAGGGGGGTAGTTTCGAGTTGAATCCCCCCACTGAAGTCTGCGATATCGTTAGCTAGCATGACTGTACGAACTGCCTCCTCAATCAATTTCTCAGCAAGGATCCACGACCAAGGGAGAAGCACCGTTACTCCAGAAAGAGAGGGAGAATCCCTCTTTATCGCCAAAGCAGCAGTTCCAATGTGCAGTAAAGAGAGAGTTCCCAAAAGCATGATTCCTCCATCTCCATCATCCTTGGCTCCAGTCGGCACAAGAAGGACCAATACGGCCAATATGGCAACTGCCCCAATCCAAAGCACCCTATCGGTCACACTATTCTGATCTCTGAGTATTATCGCTACCGTGACCGAGGAACCAAACAAGGTGAAGAACTGATACGCGGATACTCCGAGAGTCTCTCTTACAGAATTCCCATTTAGCAATATTATTGTCAGAATCAATGCAGAAACAACTAGGGGAAAATAAACTCGTCTAGGTTCGACTCCCCTTACTACCAGATAAGATCCCCCAAAGGCCCCGCCAAGGAAGGTCACCATTCCCAATGCATATCCTAAATCGCCCCTATTCGAAGCAACAGCCAGCAGTGCCCCAATCATTCCCAGTGAAATGGAAACCCCCCATAGTCCGGGCTTACCCAAGCCCAAAGTTTCGAAACCCTTCGAGAACCAGTTCTCTTCCTTGGCGAATTTCGTGGCCATGTATGCGTTCATCGCTGTCACTGACATTAACAGAAGGAAAAGCATCAGTGGCCTCTCAATGGGAAGAACGTCCAGAGGTCCTACAGAAAACCGAGAAGTTACCGCATGCATTCCAATCCAAAGATTAGATGACGCAATTCCTAGTGATGCCAGATTGCCGGAGTTTCTGTTTATGGCAATACCGTGGAGAACAATTGTCGCCATCAGAATCATTCCAGCAACTCCAACTTCACCAAACTCCGTTCCAGCAGTAGAACCTACAGCAAGAAGAACAAGAGTGGACTGGGCCGCGATAGCATCGTGATTATGTCTGTATGCGACAATAATGTTGACTCCAACTAGGAGCACCAAAACCACTCCTAGAGACAAGTCATCTCCTATCACTTCCCAGTGCCTGAGCTCTATTGCAAGACCATACAGTACCTTCATTGAAATGATAACCCAGGTAACTCCCAGCAATTTCATACCCTCCCTAGGAACCCAGATTTCCCCTAAACCAAAGCCTACTGCTGCTAGAGAAATTAGCAACAAAGTTCCAACTAAGGAATCAAAAGTCCTCCCAATTTGAATACTAATCGCACTGTATAGAACAATCATTGAGACCATGATTACCCAGTTTATCCTCTTCTCACCCTCTATCGAAATTTGAGAAACCAGATCTCTCTCAGGAGGATTATCCACACTTCCATCTTTCCTAATTTTACCCGGGGAATCGTCACTAGGTTCAGAGAAGGGATCGAAGATGTCTCCGATAGCTTCATCCATTTTCTCTGAACCTATCCAGGATTTTTCTCCAGGCACCTCCTCCGTAGGAACATCGATGTTATCGATATTGATTCCCGAAGGAAGCTTGAACTCCCTTTCTCGGATGATTTTGTCTGGAGCCCCATCCTCTGTCATCGCTCCGCAACAGAGCATGTATTGCATAATCACATCCCCTGATGGACCCAATTCGAACGTTAATGGCTAGCAGAGAATTATCTCCGAGCCGTAATGCTTGAAGACTTGATACCCCTCGGAAAGGCGGGGGAAGTTGGGTGCAGAGTTCCTCTCAGGGAAGGGCCGTTGATTTATCCCAGCATGGTCTTGAGCCAAGTGGAAAGGTACATTGGAACTTAGATTCCGAAGGACTCCACACGCAAGCAGTTGAACTTGGAGAGGCAAAACTCACTTCGGACTCGGTACTTCTTGCTGTAACGGGCGAACGGACTGGCCGTTCACCAAATGACCGATTCATCGTGGATGAGGCTGGCATGGCAGAGGATGTTTGGTGGGGAGAGGTGAATAGGCCTACTGCACCGGCTGTTTTTGAGAGGCTTCTAGTCAAGACCCGAGCACATCTAAACGCTTCAGAGAACCTGTTTGTCAAAGATGCCTTCTGTGGAGCGGATCCAGACTACAGGATGCCAGTCAGATTAGTCACAGAGAAGGCATGGCATGCAGCCTTCATGCACAATATGTTCGTTCGGGCTTCTGAGGATGAGATGGTCGCTCACATCCCACAGTTCACCATCCTTCATGCTCCAGAGATGAAGTCCAGCATGAGCGACGGAGTCAACTCCGACGTCTTCATCATCATCGCTCTTGACAGAGGCCTCGTGATAATCGGAGGAACCCATTATGCCGGGGAGATTAAGAAGGCCATCTTCACGATAATGAACCACATTTTACCTGCCAAGGGACTTCTACCAATGCATTGCTCAGCCAATACGGATGGGAACGAATCAGCACTTTTCTTCGGCCTTTCTGGAACAGGAAAGACAACTCTGTCAGCCGACCCCAATCGAGCTTTGGTAGGTGATGATGAGCACGGGTGGTCAGACCAGGGCGTCTTCAACTTCGAAGGGGGTTGTTATGCCAAACTGATACGCCTATCCGAAGAGGATGAACCTGCGATCTTCGCTACCACAAAGATGCGAGGCACAATTCTCGAGAATGTGGTATTGAACGCTGACGGCACTCCAGACTTCGACAATGGCTCTCTAACTCAGAACACACGGGGCTCATACCCCATCGAGTTCATCCAGAATCGAACCACAGATTCGATGGCGGGGAACCCGAAAAACGTGGTTTTCCTCACTTGCGATGCTTTTGGCGTACTACCGCCTCTTTCCAAACTAAGTCCAGAGCAGGCCGCGTATCACTTCATGTCAGGCTACACAGCCAAGGTCGCGGGAACAGAGATGGGGGTAACAGAACCCCAAGCAACGTTCTCAACCTGCTTCGGGGCACCGTTCATGCCAAGGCACCCAAGCATGTATGCCGATTTGCTTTCGAAAAAGATCAGAGAAAACAACGCCAAGTGCTGGCTGATTAATACTGGCTGGATTGCGGGAGGAGCCGATGCGAGCAGCCGTATCAAGATTAGTTGGACCAGGAACCTACTCAATGCTGCAATCAACGGGGATCTGGCGGACGTAGTTTTCGTCAAGGATGAGAGGTTCGGTTTCGAAATTCCCACAACTTGTGAGGGAGTGCCCGACAGGATCCTACAACCCAGAGGGACTTGGGATGATCGGAAAAGGTACGACAACGTGGCCAACCTACTAGCTCAGATGTTCATCGAGAACTTCGAGCAATACGTTGAGGGCTGCTCTGAGGAAGTAATCAGTGCCGGACCAAAACCAATCTAGTCAACCAGTCTCTGTTTGGCTGCTCTCTGAGCATCTACGGCGCATATTGCAGCCATGTGCACCACATCTCTGGCACTGTCTCTACGTTGCAGCACGTGAGCAGGTCTCGAAAGACCCTCCAATATGGGACCAGTCATCTCTGCTCCGGCAATTCTCTGCAGAAGCTTGTATGCTATATTTGCCGAGGCAAGGTTTGGACAAATTAGGACATTAGCCGGCCCATCGAAGGACATGAATGGGTAGTCTTGCTGAATCTCGGGAACAAGAGCTGTATCCGCTTGCATAGGCCCGTCAATAACCAGATCTGGCTCAATTTCCCTTACAATCTCTATCGCCTCTTCGATCCTATCGGTTCTCATCTCAGCGGAAGTTCCAAAATTGGAGAATGAAAGCATGGCCACCTTCGGTTTGACTCCAAATCTCCTGGCCACCTTCGCAGTCTGAATCGCAATCTCTGCGAGGGTCCTTGCATCGGGGTAGATGTTGATTGTAGCATCCCCGATAAACATCAATTGTCCATTCACTGTCATCATGTACATGCCCACAATCCGATGTGAGTTCGGGTCCGGACCAATAACTTGCAAACAGGGTTTAACGATGTCTGGGTACTGATGGGAAACTCCACCCAGATACCCATCTGCATCACCCATTCTGACCATCATGGGTGCAAAGAAAGTCGTTGATCTTAGTTCTCTCACAGCATCCTCTTTGGTCATCCCCCTTCTTCCACGCAATTGATGCAATTCTTCTGCATAACCCTCACGTCTCCTTGAGTCATATCTGACATCAATTATTTCGCAATCGAATTCTAGACCCAATTCTTCCTTTACCAACTCAATCCTCTTCTTCTGACCAAGAAGGATCGGAACGCAAACTCCTTCGGAAATGCACTGGGAAGCAGCCTTAACGATTGTAGGGTCCTCCCCTTCACAGAAAACAATCCTCTTCAAATCCCTCTTGGCTTGGTTGATCACTCTCCTCATAATTGATCTCGTTAGACCTAGACGGGACTCCAATTTCTCCCTATAGGCATTTAAATCGAAATCCTTCTTTGATACTCGCGCTATCCCTTCATTCACGGCCGCTTCAGCGACTGCACTCGCTTCCCATATCAGAACCCTAGCATCGAATGGCTTTGGAATCAAGTATTCAGGACCGAATGACATCTGCTCTCCACCATATGCGGATGCCACATCATCGGGAACCGGCTCCTTTGCCAGTTGAGCTATTGCCTTTGTAGCAGCCATCTTCATCCCCTCGGTAATTTCGCTAGCTCTGACATCAAGAGCCCCACGGAAGATGTACGGGAAACCAAGAACATTGTTAATCTGGTTGGGATAATCAGATCTGCCGGTTGCCACTATTGCATCGCCTCGAACGCTGGCAACCTGCTCCGGAGTAATCTCCGGATCAGGATTAGCAAGGGCAAATATGAGGGGCCTTTCCGTCATCGCCTCCAGCATTTCTGGAGACACCAATCCTCCCTTTGATAGGCCCAAGAAGACATCAGCCCCTCTCAGAGCATCTTCTATTCCACCCTCATCGATATCTCTTGCGAACTCAGATTTGTATTCGTTCAACTCTCCATTTGACATCCTATTCAAGGTCAAAATACCCTTTGAATCAAGCATAATTAGATTCTCTCGCTTTACTCCGAGTCTTACGTAATGTTTGGCACACGAGATTGCCGAAGCGCCGGCTCCTAGGATTACCACCTTCACATCCCCAATTTGTTTGTTGACAACCTCTAGTCCATTTAGAAGAGCAGCCCCTGAAATGATTGCAGTGCCATGCTGGTCGTCATGCATCACTGGAATATCCAACTCTTCTACCAATCTCCTCTCAATCTCGAAGCACTCAGGGGCTCCGATGTCTTCGAGATTAATCCCTCCAAAGGTCGGTGCAATAGCTTTGACTGCCTCAACGAACTGATCAACATCTGTCCTATCTACTTCAATATCGAATACGTCAATATCAGCGAATGCCTTGAAGAGAAGACCCTTTCCTTCCATCACAGGTTTGCTTGCGAGAGCTCCGATGTCTCCAAGTCCCAACACAGCAGTACCGTTGCTAATTACGGCGACTAGGTTACCTTTGGAGGTGTATCGGTATACATCATCTGGATTATCCCTTATTTCTTCACATGGGTACGCTACTCCGGGTGAGTAGGCCAGAGAGAGGTCCCTTTGAGTCCCATGAGGCTTTGTCGGAACTACAGTCACCTTCCCCGGAGGATCCGAAGAGTGGTAATTCAACGCGTCTTCGCGCAGCCGCTTGTTGCTCACCGTGTCACCTCGGATGCTGCCGGACAGACCATCTCCTTTGATGCTATCCTATTGCTAATTGTGGGATTATCGGCCTATATGGCTGTGTTTCCTAATTTTCACCTCTTTCATTGACAATGCTGTGAGCAAGTCATGGACGACCACCCCTACCCTTCATAAATTGCACAATGAGGGACTTACTTCATCCAATGTATGCTAGAGGAATAATTTGGGATTATCCTAAACCCGCAAATTTACCCTTTGCGGCTTATTGTGAAGAATTGAGAGCATTTGTGATAAATTATGAAATGGTTTTACAGCCATTGTCAGTGTAGGTGTTGAGAAATGGATAAGACTGAGGGTGGCAGAGTCAAGGCAATTGGACTAATTGTACTGATGGTTTTGCTTCCTTGGGGCGCCAATCCATCATTTTCATCAGATTTTGAAATGCAGTCACAGGACTCCGGCACTAGGGATGAAGCCTCAGGCAAGTCTTGGGGTGAATACGGTAGCAATGACACAGGCTGGCTAGTCTTGGATGCCACTGGTGCAGATGCTGCCAATGGTACCCCTGCATTGGCCGACATTTTCCTGGAGTTCGCACCCGGCGCAGTCATTGACAACCTAACTCTAGAGATTTCTGTAAACGGAAGCGATGGATACTGGGCCAATCAGCCTCAGATTGCAGTGATGGATACGCAGACAAGCGTACTTGACTGGAGCGGAAGAGGTGATTTGGGGAGGCAAAACAACTTCGCCGATAACCCGCCCAGTCTGGTGGGGGGGATCTTGGACTCCTCATTGAAGCCAAATACAATCAGTGACGCTTCATGGCAGATCCCCACAGGCATCGAAATCACAGATTTGGTAATCGAGGCACTTCGACCCGTCGATCCAAAACTATCATTCAGCCCTCTAGAGGTTGCGATTCACGGCAGTGTCTACAACCCATTCGATGGGAGGATGCATATCCTCGTTGATGACGACCTCCTGCAGTTGGACGACAACGCAATCAAGCGCATTATCGACATCACTCCAGGCATTGAAGGACGTTCAATTGCCTCCGACCCAAACAGAGGGCTGCTCTACGTAGGAGATTCCGAGGGAAATGTCACAGCCCTGGGCCTTTCCGATTCAGAACCCCTGGCCGATTTCCCTGTGGACACTAACTCCTCGCTCTCCGACCCAATCATGACATTGGGGGTAGACGTTTTCGGGGTTCTTTGGGCTATCTCTGAATGCAATATGCACTACCTAATGCCTTCCAAGGGAGCCCTTTGGAAGACATTGGAGTTCTGCACATCTTCGGACACAGAGACACCAGTCGGCATCCACATCGAAGGTAGGGAGTTATTCATAGCAACCCAGGAGCACGGTGTACGTGTAATTGAATACAATGTTTCAGCCAACGACTCCACAAGCCTTGATGTTGAAAGGAACATAGTTTGGGACAATTCCAACTATCTCTCGGGGGACTCAATTGCAGACATCGCAGTTTCGGATGATATTCTCTACATTGCCACCACTGACTCCGGAATCGACAGGTTCGACCTATTTTCAAACTCCTGGATGCCTTCTTGGACTTCTTCTAATTGGCTTTCTTCAGACAATATAGTCGGGCTGGCAACAGTTCCCGGTTGGCTCTACATCCTAGGAGAAGAGCAAGTACAACCCTACGACACAGATTTACTGCTATTCAGTTCGGACATACAATTGGAAGACTTGGGGTTGTCAGAAACCGCTTCAAGTATCAGTGCGTGGCCCGGAGGACTACCCAGGGCTCCTTCAGCCTCAATGGCAATAATTGGTGACTCATCCGGTACATTCGGACGGGTTCTTGGGGACAATTCGGACGGTTCCTTCCATCTTGTTAGCAGCCCTTCAATCGACGACGCCGAGGTCACAGCGATCATAGATGACGGGGAAGCCGGAGAGTTCTGGATAGCCTCGGGCAGCATCATCGACATTATGGACAAGGGGGACAACCTATGGAAGGAACCAATCGACATCGGAGACAGCCTCACTTCACAGCTAGAACCAGGCGATATCACATCAATCGAGCAGGATGAAGACGGTTGGGTCTGGGTTGGCACCACAAACAGTGGAGTCCACAGGTTGAGCAATGTTGATGGCTCATACTTTGAAACAATCCAGGGCTTGAACTCCATCTCGATTACTAGTTTGGCATATGACTCCAACACAGAAACCCTGGTCATCGGGCATTCGGAATCTGGAATCTCACTCTACTCGACAGATTCCAACAACGTAATCGAGACTTACTCGGAATCAGAAGGACTGGACTCAGATATGATT
Source organism: Marine Group II euryarchaeote MED-G35 (assembly GCA_002457155.1). Lineage (GTDB taxonomy): Archaea > Thermoplasmatota > Poseidoniia > Poseidoniales > Thalassarchaeaceae > UBA36. Next base: position 8,956 of record NTJS01000021.1, on the reverse strand, counting down.
CGAGATATCGCAACCAGATTCGGAATAGCGTACATCGCTACCGAGGAGGCGGGGGTAATGAGGATCGACCTCAGTACTCCTGCAATCATCGGATCATGGCAGTCACTCGGTGTGGACAACCTAGACTCAACTCCTGTTGCAGTTGACGAGGATGTCATCTATCTCGGTCTAACAGGTCTGGGAGTTCTACTCATCGACAGGCTGACAAGCGACATCCTCGATCTTTGGACGCCTGACGATCCAAACAGCATCCCAGATGAGGACGTCAACACTCTGTCATTGGATTTCTACGGTGGTTTACTGATTGGCTCAGAGGTACAGAACTCCGGAGCAAACGCGAACGGAGGACTCGCTCGATGGGACGGCTCAACATGGGACCTGCTTCCAACCAGCATTCCCGGTTGGAACAACGATCCCTTCGAGTTCTACGATGTCTCCAGTGATGCTAATGGCATCTATGCTGGTACAAACAGGGGGGCATGCATGTGGAACTGGCCCGACCCAAACAACCCCCAATCCCAGTTCACCCTAGAGGACTGCTGGACATCAGGAGGCGGTGGCGGCGGAGGAGGGGGGCAGGGCGATGGAATGCCTTCCAGATTCGTGATTTCGGTGGAACCAATCGGCTCAGATCTCCTCTACGCTGGGACAACCGAGGGTGCAGCTGTGATCAATACATCAAATGGAACCGTTGTCGAGGTCTGGACAGCTGGGGACGATACCGAGAGAGCACGCGTAGTCAAATTTGGAGAGACACTCTACCTCGGATTTGAGAACCTAGGAATCGCCCGATTCAATCTCACATCCGGATCTTGGCTAACGCCGTGGGATGGCTCTCAGGGGATTCTGGGGGACGACGATGTCACCGTCATGACAGAGGGGAGGGAAGAGGGCACAATGTGGGCCGGAGGTGACTTCGGGCTCACCCTGATTGATTTGGTAAACGAAACGACTCTGATTCAATGGGACCGAGGTGCTAACCAAGACGGACCAACGCTTCCAAACTACTCCCCAGCAGAGATTCTTATTGTCGAAGGAGTGATGTTCTACTCCCCACAGCGAGGGAATCCATGGAACACTAGGGACGAGGTAACTAGAATCAACCTGGACAACAACTCTACTCTACAAACGATCGATGCCGGGCAACGCTTAGGATTCAACGGGGTCATACACGGGATGAACCAAATTGGCGATGAGGTGTGGATCAGCGTCGTAGAGACCTCCGGATGGGGCGGTTCTGGGGACACAGGCACAATTCTGAGATGGAACACCACATCGGATGGCTGGGAGGACGATCTCCAGACTATCGGAGACGTAGGCAGGGTAAATGCCCAATACTTGGGCGACTGCTTCCCGTTAAACACATCATGCGAGATGTGGGTAGCATATGGTGACAACATCCTCAGGCGATTCTCCGTCTCAAACATGACTCTCCTGGACCAATGGAACGATGTCGATGGAAGGATTAGGGGGATGGTCGAGTATCAAGGCGAGTACCTCTTCGCCAGCATGAATGGGATCCTCCGTTGGAATCCATCAAATGAGACATGGCAATCCTCTTGGCTACCTGGAGATGGACTACCTTCCGAATCGGAGCTAGACTTCTACTCCATGAAAGTTGTTGGAGATGATCTCTGGACGGCATCGGGTTACGGAAACGACGCCCATGTGATGAGGCTATCAGGAAACACCAGCAACTGGACGATTTGGGATGTCGATACCAGTGACATTCCCGATGGATACGGAGCCGACATCTTGCTTTGCCACGATATCGTCCACGTGGCTATCGGGTTCAGCGCATGGCAGTGGTGGGCAGTAGGAGGTGGAATCGCACGATTCGATCTAGGAGACAATGATGGGGATGGCATTACAGAGGAGTGGATTTCACCAATTACCAACGACAACTCAAACATGGCAGACAAGGATGTCCGAGCACTAGCATGTGACGAAGAGAACGATATTTTGTACGTAGGCTTCGATACTGACAACATTGGAATCGATCGCTTCGACTACTCCGCTAACAATTTCCTCGACACACTCACCCCCGAAATGGGAGTTTCCGAGAATCCAGTCTTCCCGGGTGGAATGCTTTTCGACGAGGATCTACTACTGGCTTCCCATTATGACGGCAACGGGGGAATTACTCGAGTAATCACCTCCGGCTCTTCGGCAACCTCTGGGCAGGTCATAGGCCTTGGGATGGACTCTTGTTCAATCGTGAGGGCACCGACGAGCTCTAGGTCCTATGCCATCGGACGGTCGGGGGACCTCTCTGGAATCAACAGGGTGGACAGACTAGACAGCACGGGCCTTATCGAGGGAGGATTCGACGAGTTGGTCGGACTACCCTCAGGAGTCGTCCACGAGATGATATCCAACGACACTCACGTTTGGGTAACGGTTGGCTCATCTGAGTACTCATACCTTGGAACCACCGTATTACAGGGGGAACTTCTCGACAATGGTTCGGTAAATTGGCAGTATGGCTTCGATGCCCTCTCCGAATCCATAAATGAAATCATGTTAGTGGACCAGGAGATCTGGGCCACGACTGTTGGAAATGGACTATTCTCATTCAACCTCAGCCAGAGGGCCGTCCAGCAGACCCCACCTGCTTTGCACAACCAGATGGACGGCCTGGTCCATGATGGCGAGAGCATGTTCATCGGACTCATGGGCTGGGCTGGGAGCTCTGCTGGATTCCAGACATTCGATCCAGAGACCCGATCTTGGGGTCAAGGCAGCCTTTTGGCAGGCCTCCCCAGCAACATCGTCACAGACTTCGTGGAATACGGCGAGCACGTCCTAGTCTCAACCCACGGGGGAATAGGTCTCTGGAATCTTACGAAGTATGATTGGGATGATCCAATTACTACGGTTGATGGGCTCCCGACGCCAATCTCGAACCATCTATTCGTGCCACCAGCACCAATTCTTGGCAACGGGACCGTTCTTGTAGGCGGCCCAACGGGGCTGGTCATCCTAGACCAGAACCTAGGAATCGTTGGGACAATAGGAAGGGCAGACGGACTAGTCGGTGACTTTGTTTCGGGCATTGTGTATGCAGACTCGGTCTCCAGGACTTTCAATGACTCATCCACCGGTTCAACGATTACTCTGCATCACGACTCAGCCATTTTCATCTCGCATAACGGCCAAGGAAGGACCAGACCGGGAGTCGCGGCATGGGACATCTCAACGGATAGCTACAACGGCACATACAACATAGACATGATTCCCAGCAACGATGTCAGTGCCGTCGAAACAGATCTCTGGGGCGTCCACATAGCAACATCGAACCAGCCTCTCGTGCACTGGAATGGAACTTCGATGGCCATGGAGACCGGTCCCGGGGCAATCGACTTGCAGGCTTGGCCTATCACAGACCTCGCTTCCGATGGGACTCACCTTGCGGCGATATCAGCGAGCAAGATCAGCGTCGTCAGGGCAACCGGAGACCATGATGTGGTCATGGTTGGTGAGATGCCGGGTGCTTTGGCTGCAGATGCCGATGCGTGGATGGGGCTAGCCGTACTGGGGGAAGAAGGTCTACACATCTACAAGCCGATGGAGACCCTAAGGGAAGTCCCGAGGGAGAATCAGAGGAGGGCATACCCCCTAAACGCAATTTTCACAGACAGGACACTCGACATTACAGATACCACCAGGCCCGGGATGTCCACCACTTTGGCCTCACACGAATCCCCGATATCGATTCCAATCGACCAAAACCAAGCAAACTCCTCCGATTTGCTCCTTTATCCCGGATCACTGACATTCTCTTCCCCTGTGAGGGGGGCGTGGGTCTGGGCCAAGTCCACCAACCTCAACTATTCGGGCAGTTGGGACCTAGCAGCACTCGATCCCAGAATTGAGGAGTCTTTCCAGACTGCTATTTTCAACACCCCCCCAGGGTCCCTATCTTCGACAGTGCACCTCCAAATGCAATCCCCCCAGGATGGGAGAATAAAGATCCGAGTCTCCTATGACTGGGAGAGGTTAGAGTCTCCAACGGTGATGACGAGCCTATACGACCGCCCCAACGATGGAGGGGGCATCCTCCATGCATCGTGGCTTCCAGCCCAGGACTCTGCTTGGTCGGCCTACAGGATTTACCTGTGGGACTCCACGGACAACCCGCAGTGGACTCCATCGGAGGAGGACCTCCCCAACCTACCTGCTTACCAGAGAATTCCCTATTGGTCCCAGACCACAGCAGTCTTCAGCACCGGAAACAGCAATGGTTCCGAGGTACAACTTTCAGACCAGAGGCAATACAGAGCGGCAGTAGCCATTGAGTACCCTGACGGCAGCCTTGGAGACCCAATTTCATGGGAAGGGAATGCAACCCCAACCGACGAGACCCCCTCGCCTCCAGAATGGCTAGACGTACAACCGGTCTCTGGCGGGATTCCCGGGACAGTTTCCGCCGAGTGGTCAGCCTGCCAGGAACTCGACCCCCAATTTACTCGTATTTGGGCTGTCCAGCAAGAGATTTCCAATGCATTTGCCCTCTCGAACCCAATCGATTTCGCCTTCGCCGCTGGGAACTCTTCAGTCCTCGAGCTAGACGGTAATGTCCCCTATTGGTTCGCGATCGTCTGCGTGGACGAAGCCGGGCAATTCGATCCTGCAAATGCCACAGTGGTGGGACCAGTCGTCACAGCAGGGGGGCTCAATGACGGTATAGCCCCGGCACCGATAACTGGCACCACCGCCAGTGACGCTCCCAACGATGAGGGGGGCCGGATAATCGTGACATGGGAGCCTAACCAGGAGGAGGATTGCTCCTTCCACGTCATCTACATACTCCCCGCCTCAGGGTGGACCGCTCCGACATCAGTAGATGGATGGCCAGTAGCACAGTTCGTAACCGATTGCAGCACCGACGAGGTCGTCATCGACTCAATTGGCAACTCAACACTCGAAAACGACGTGGTATACTGGATTGGGGTAGTGGCTGTTGATGACTGGGGCAATCAGAACGTCGACGAGGTACTAGTGGTTGAGACGGCCAGCTACTCCGAGTTCGACTCCTCCGAGTTCACTCCCCCAGACATGGTCTCAGGACTGCAGGCATGGGACCATCCGGGTGATGATGGCACAGCAATCGACGTAAGCTGGGACAGGACAATGGCAGAAGACTTCAGCCACTACACGGTTTGGGCGTCAGACTTCCCCCTGAACGACTTGACCGAAGTCAGCACCTCCTGTGAATTAAGCGGCGCATGCAACCTTGTTACTATCGACCAGAGGCAGATTGGCAACTCTCCGCGCCTCGAGTTGACTCTGTCTTCAGCTCTCTATGGGACAGAGGCCGATGAACTATCACCATCCCGGATATCTCCTGACGTGCCCCTTTACGTCACCGTCACGATCCACGATATAGCCGGGAACGCGATACTCTCAGACCTTAGTGAGAACATGGCTATAGTCACGCCCATAGACAACAGGGGCGACCTCTTCCCTCCAGATAGGGTCCCCTCACCAACCCTGGTGGACAGGACTCCGGACTCAGGCGACGGGGTCTTCGTCTCATTCCCGCTAAGTTCCGAGCCCGACATCGCCGAGTATCAGGTGTTCGCAGTAGCCGGAGCACCATTCGACAGCGCCGAGGGACTCGAACCGGTTTTGGTTCTGGACAGGACCCTGAGTGGGCAGTTCCTCCTGGAGGCACTGTCTAGCGGAGAGGGTATTCAGCCCGATATTCCGATGTGGGTTGCGGTAGTTTCAGTCGACACCTCCGGGAACGCGTGGCTCAAAGACCTCGAGACTTCAATGATCAGTCCTGTCGATGAGAACTCACAAGACCCCGGAATTCACCTCCCAGAGGTTTCTGAGGTCATGGCGTACTGGGATGCCACCGGATCCAGGATCGAGGTCTTATGGGCTGACTCGGAAGACCCGCAGGTGGAATCCTATGACGTTTTCGCGAGTACGATGCAATTCTCGGACACCAGAGATGCCATTATCGTGGCTTCCTCGATTTCCTCTAACGCTTCTTTCGACTCGATAGGCCCGACACCCATCAGTTCCTCAACACCCTATTGGTTGTCTGTCGTTGCCTTTGATGGTGAAGTCCACAGGCTCTCTGTTGATTCGATACGGGTCTATCCTCTATCCGAACTCACTCCTGGCGGGTCCTCCGACGGTCCCGGGGCCGGTGGCGAGTCTTGGTTCGACCAACTTGTTGATGGGGACCTAAACACCGTCATTATCATGGTTTCAGCGATCATGGTAATCCTCGGTGCCGCTCTGATAATCAGGCCTAGAGAGAAAACCGCTCCACAGCCATGGGAGATGGGTACTCAGGAGGTCGAGATGGAGGAGGAGATGACAAGAGAGGCAATGGGCATCTCGGAAGAGGAGGAAATAGCCTCTAGCTCCATCCTAAGGCAATCACAGAGCGAAGAGGGAGAACCGGAGGAGGAACTCTCCGAGAACCCGGTTGAAGAGCCTCCGGAGGGGGAGTGGCAGGGTCCCGATGTGTCTGTGGCAGAACTACTCGATTCCGAAACGGAGGAGATCAGCCTAGAGGGACTCAATGATCTAGCCGATGACCTCGTTGAAGAAGAATCAGAGGACATCGACGTGACATTCTTGGACGACGTCCTTGATGACGATTGATCCAGTGACGAGGACCGTAGCCTTGAAGGACAACGCTCCTCTGGTCGGAACGAGAATCATGCCAGTGTGCAGGATGTGCAAGCAGAACTATCCTCAGGCCCAATTCATCACCGGCAACGGACCCAGATACCAGGTCTGCTCCCGTTGTGGCGTGGAGAACGGACTAGCCGACCCTGATGACACTCCGCAGTTCTACTCCGACGAGATCCTAAATGCCCGACTATCGCTTTACACCAGGAGGCACCTGCCATGGGTTTCCGTCCTAATTGGATGGCTCCTCTTCCTCTCCATAGGTCGAGGAATAGAACTCTGGTCTGGACTCTTCTTCGGAGTTCTTGCGATTTCTTCCCTAATCGTCCCAGTGTTACACTTCATGGGTACTACTAGGTTTCAGGCCGAGCTTTCGAGAATAACCCCTTGAAACCAGCACAGGAACCATTGAAATACGTAACATGCCTCTCCGAAGCCAGAGGGAACAGAGGGTTCCCTGAGAAAGCCAGTGAGATTGGATGATTAGAAAAGGAGGGGTCAGGACAGAAATAAGAGAGTTCGGAAAAACCAGAAATGGCGCTCAATACAGCGTTATTGAGGTGTTCGAACAAGTGTCTAGGCTCGCTCCAAGAATCAACCATTACTCGTTGGATTAACGGAAAATTAGGAAGTGAATTTACAATGCAATATCAGAAAAAAGCTAGTGTGATAACAGCGCTGCTCCTAGTGCTCATGGCCGGTTCAACCGGTGTCGGAGCCGATGGATCAGACCCCCTGGACCCCTCAGATGGAGGAGCCGATTGGGACGGGGACGGATTGACCAACGCAGAGGAGCAGAGTGCTGGCACGGACATGAATAACCCAGATACCGACAACGATGGTATGCCAGACGGTTGGGAGGTCAACTACGGCCTCAACCCCAACTCTGCAAGCGACAGCGGGGCCGATCCCGATGGTGACGGCCTAAGCAACGTGGAAGAGTACGAAGCAGGGACCAATCCGAACTCGGCAGACACTGACGGCGATGGTACCAATGATGGTGACGACCCCTATCCAAACGACCCCGATGACGGAGCCGCATCGGATTCGGACGGCGACGGAATACCCGACGCATACGATCCCGACTTCCAAGGTGAAGGATCCGGAGACGGCGGCACCGAAGGCGGTGGCGAAGGAGAGGACGGACAGGGACAGGGCCAGGGACAAGGACAGGGCCAGGGACAAGGACAGGGCCAGGGACAGGGCCAGGGCCAGGGCCAGGGCCAGGGCCAGGGCCAGGGCCAAGGACAGGGCCAGGGACAAGGACAAGGACAGGGCCAGGGCCAAGGACAGGGCCAGGGACAGGGCCAAGGACAGGGCCAGGGACAAGGACAGGGCCAGAACGGACAGGGTCAAGGCGGCCAAGGCCAGCAGGGACAGGGTCAAGACGAGGGCTCACAGTCTGATCAGGATGGCCAGCAGGGCCAGGACAGCGATCCAGGCGAGCAAGGCAATCAGCAGGACAACGGTCAGGGCCAGCAGCAGAACGGCGGCGAACAGAGCGGACAGCAGGGAGACCAAGAGAGCGGCGACGAGAACGGCAACAACCAGAACGGTCAGAATCAGCAGCAGCAGGGTCAGACTCAGGGAGACAACCAAGGTGGCCAGGGATCTAGTTGCCATGGAGCGTCATCAAGTCAGATTCTGGATAACCAGAGGGACAATGGACACGCCGACAACGACGGTGACGGAATCCCCGACACTCACGACGTGGACGACGACAACGACGGAATTCCAGATGTAATGGAAGAGTCTGTCTTGGCATCGCTTGACCACGACAACGACGGAGTCAAGGATAAGGACGACGACGACGATGACGGTGACGGCGTCGACGACCGTGAGGAAGTCAACGACGGTAATTCACTGACCTGCATCTACGACCACGACAACGATGGCCTTAGCGACAACATAGACTTCGACATCGACAACGACGGCATCGACAACTGGGAGGACGTCCTAGACTGCGATGACGACGGAGAAGAAGAGAGGCTAATCGACCTAGATGGCGATGGACTCGTCGATGTCGATGCTGCGAGAGACCACGACAACGACTGCATCAACGACGCTGACGACCCCGATGACGACAATGACAACATCCTAGATGTCGACGAGTTGGACGGGGAGTTCGGCACTTACAGGTACGATCACGACAACGACGGGCTCTGGGACAGCTACGACACGGACGACGACAACGACGGCCTGTCAGACTGGTTCGAGCTGAACGATGGTTGGGACACCACCGGCCAGTTCGATCATGACAACGATGGCATACCAGACTACACCGACGAGGACGATGACG
>NTJS01000020.1 GCA_002457155.1 Marine Group II euryarchaeote MED-G35 | reverse complement strand
TGCTCCGGCCATGCAGCGTGGTAATGCCCGACCAACTCAGTTCCATGCTGGACGGCTCAATGGGGCCGACCAAGCAGAAAGCCGCCCGTCTCGTGGTCGATTTGGCTTCCACGGCAGGGGCTACTCAGTACATTCCAGTGGACAACGCACATGTTTCAGGAGTCAGCGTGATCACCGGGGGGCATGGTCTGAGGAGATTCCTATCCGACCTCTCGGGAGATCCCGAAGGTGTGGTCTCTATCCCAACCACTCTTAATTCCGCAGGTTGCGACCACGAGAAGATGGATGAGATGGGTATCGATTACCCGGACTTCCTTGAGCAGCAGTTCGAGATAGTTCACGCATACTCGGAGTTAGGAATCGAGGCAACCCTATCATGCACGCCATATGACCGTGGGATTGAGAGCTCGGAAGGCATAGGGTCCTGGGCCGAGTCAAATGCAGTTTGCTTCTCAAACTCCTATACATCGCTAATCACGAATAGGGAATCAGGGCTCTCTGCTCTTGCCACAGCTCTAACAGGATGGGCTCCAGAATGGGGTCTGCACATCGAGTCAAACAGGATTCCCAACATCCTAGTAAATGTCGAAGCACAGATGTCAAACGTTACCGATTGGAGTATCCTTGGGGATTGGATCGGCAAGCAGATACTTCCTACTTGGGACCTTCCATGGGGTCCCATGCCTAGGTTCGTGGGGCTGCCAAGAGCAAGATTCGAGATGCAGAAGGCGTTGACTGCATCAGCAGCAAACTACGGATGTCCGATGCTCTGGGCAGATGGGATCACATCAGATGCCCCAGAAGTGGAATCGTACCAGGGCGAGATCACGTTCACCGAGGAAGACCTCGAACAGAGATACAGGGACCTATCGCCAAGGGGGAGGGTCGATCTGGTGGTGATCGGATGCCCTCAGGCCAGCGTGGGGGAGGCTAGAGAAACTGCAGCAGCAGTTAGGGCGAGGATGGAATTGGGCGAAGCCATCCCTGATCATAGGCTTTGGTTGTTCATGAGTTCCCACAATTATGACTTGATTTCCGCAGATGGGACGTTAGACTTGCTCGAGGAAGCAGGTGCCCTCGTGCTAAAGGACACCTGTCCAGAGGTAACTCCGTACAATCGTTCGAAGTACAACCATCTTCTGACAAATTCCCTAAAGGCGGAACACTACCTGACCAGTGGATTGAATCGTATTCCCACTAGTGTGTCTACAATAATCGAATGTGTCGCCCACGCGTTTGACGATTCACTGATAGATGCCCCCCCTCCTGAGTTAAATGACCATTCTGCAAACCCAATGCACACTGCCAAGACCCATCAGGAAATTCCCTTCGAGTCAATGGGCAGAGGCATACCAAGCCAGACCGAGTGGGAGGTATCTGGCAAGGCCTTGGTCACCGACGTGCCAATTACGTATCTCGGGTACGTGAACAGGGACACGGGAGTGATAGAGGAATCAGGACACCCGCTCGATGGCATCCCAATCAAGGACACGGTCCTGATCTATCCGAAGGGCTCGGGCTCTACAGTCGCGCCCTTCGTGCTAATGGGCCTGATCTACACCGGTTACGGCCCCATGGCCATAGTGAACCGAGATGTTTGCCCACTCACGCTCCCAGCAGCATCCCTCCTGGGCGTCCCCTACGCTCACGGGTTCCGAGACGACCCAACTATCCGAGTAAACACGGGTGACGATGTCTCGCTGTCACTTTCAGATGGTGAAGTCACTCTCAGGGTTGAGGCACGCTCGACCGAGGATTGATGGCACCCACTCCCTGCAAGGGCCATGGCCGCACGCAATGATCCCGAACCCTGCAGGGAACAGTATTGGGGTCTTTTTGAGATCACACATAGGGACGGTGCAGCAAGAATCGGAAGGCTTCACTCCAAGCACGGTGCAATAACCACTCCAATGTTGCTCCCCGTCATCAATCCCAATCTCAGGACTATCGAGCCCAGGGAGATGTGGGAAAAATTCGGAATCGAGGCCCTGATTACAAACTCGTACGTCATTTGGAAGCACGAAGACCTCCGCACCACGGCACTTTCGGATGGGATCCACTCTTTGCTTGACTTCCCCGGGGCTGTAGTTACTGACTCCGGGACCTTCCAGTCATACGTTTACGGTGATGTCGAGGTCGGCCCGGAGGAGATAGTGACTTTCCAGAGGGACATGGGGGTCGACATAGGTACTATGCTCGACGTCTTTGGGAGGCCGGACATGTCCCGGGAGGAGTTGGAGGGTGCAGTCGAGGAGACAGCAGACCGCGCAGAACCCTCACTCGCGGTCGCTGGTTCCGAGATGCTACTCAACGGCCCAATCCAAGGGGGCACTCATGCTGACCTCAGGGCGCAATCATCGCTCCTAATGGGATCATCCGAGAGCGAAGGCAGAGGGTTCGCAGTACACCCAATAGGGGGCATAGTGCCCCTGATGGAACAGCAGAGGTATCGGGAGCTCTTCGAGATACTGCTGGCATCCAAGTCCAATCTCCCTCCAGATAGGCCAGTCCACTTCTTCGGTTGCGGCCATCCGATGCTTTTCCCAATGGCAATCGCCCTCGGAGTTGACTTGTTCGATAGCGCCGCTTACGCGATCTTCGCCAGAGACGACCGGCTGCTGACTCCAGAAGGAACGGTGAAACTGGGAGACATACAGGAATGGCCGTTCAACTCGCATGCACTATTCGGAACCACGCCCCAGGGAGTCAGGGAAATGGAAAGGGACGAGAGGTCGGTCATACTGGCCAAGCACAACCTGGAAGTCACACAGTCAGAATTGGCAAGATGCCGAGAGTCGATCCGAAATGGTACCATATGGGAGTTAGCCGAGAAGCGGAGTCACGCATCCCCCTACCTGAGGGATGCTTTCCTCTGGGTGCAGGAGCAGCTGGACGATCCAGACGATGGTCCTGTCGGTGACTCTGTGCTTCGGATGATAGCATCTACGAACCCACTCAGAGGAGGGGGGGAGGGATTTGGCGATGAAATCGAATCCCGTCCACATATCCTCCACATCCAAGCACTTCTGGCTACGAGATGGCGAGTCCCCGGATCTTGGTGGGACTCGACAACTGGCCCACCAGAGAGGGTCCTATTGATCGAGGGTGTGCCCCCTCCATGGAGGATCTCCGCATTGGGTTCAGTGATCGAGCACCTGGTGGAGGAGCCAAGGACGGTCGTGATGATTTCCACACCAATCGGCCCGATCCCCTTCTCCATAGAGGACGTCTCTCCATGGTGCCACCTGACAGGTCCGAGGGGGATTTGGGATCCTATTTTCGACGATCAGGAGATTCTCGAAGTCCTCGAGGAGTTCGGCATCTCGGATGTCCCGCTGATTAGAGCAATCCCACGCGATGAAGTGGAAGATCAGACCAAGGCAGCAGAGGTCAGAGCGTGGCTAGATCGGTGCTCAGTCGTCGATAAATTGGCCTTGCTCTGCGCAATCAACCCCTCAGACGGTTGCAAGATGACTGAAGGAATGACCAGTCGGAAGTCTCGAACCGACCGTTTAGTGAATGTCAACTCTGGGGGGAAACACATCCTCTCCCCGAGGCTAACTGACGGTGGAGTCTCATTGACAACGCACGGGGCCTCGATCGCGAATTGCCTGAATCACTTCCCAGTTCCCGAGTTCGGGACCAGTGGGGAAGACTCAGACTTCCCGGGAATCCCAAGGGTTTGCATCATCGACGATGCAGTGCCATTCGTGGGCAAGGGGAGGAACGTCATGCATGGCTACATCTCAGGAGCCGACTCGCACCTGACTCCCGGCCAGCCTTGCATAGTGATCGACTCAACTGGCGCACTGATCGCCCATGGGATTCCCATTACCACGCACCTTGAGATGTCATACCTGAGGAAGGGAGTCGCAGTGAAGGTCAGGGAAGGGGCGTTGAAGCAGGACTCGTAATGGCACGCTCCGGGGATTCATTCAAGTGATTGGAGTATGACCACGGCACGACTCCCGTAGGGAGTCGGTGACGCATCATGTCCGAAGTCGACCCATTCTCCGAAGCCCCGGTCATCACCGCTAAGGGCCTGAGGAAGATGTATGGCCCCCATTTGGCTCTCGATGACATCGATCTGGAGATTCCCAGGGGAGCAGTAGGCATCTTGGGGCCAAATGGAGCAGGAAAGTCAACTCTCTTCAAATGCCTACTTGGTCTAATCACCACTACATCCGGAGAGGGCTCGGTACTAGGGCTTGACATCCGAACCCAGGGAGAACAGATCAGGTCGAAGATTGGCTACATGCCCGAGTACAACGCACTCGACCCGAACCTCTTCGCAGTAGATCAGGTAAGATACTCGGGAGAGCTGTTGGGCATGAATTCGAAGAATGCCACCCAGAGGGCCCACGAAGTCCTCGAGTACGTCGGTCTCAAGGATCAGAGGTACAGGAAGATAGAGACATTTAGTACGGGGATGCTACAGGCCACTAAGCTAGCGTGTGCCTTGGTCCACGACCCTGACATTCTGATCTGCGACGAACCTACGAACGGACTAGACCAGCGGGCAAGAGGATTCATGCTGCAGACCCTCAATAGGACTGTCAGGGAGGGCAACAGGTCCGTTCTGATGAGTAGCCACGTAATGGATGACGTCCAGGACCTATGTGATAGCATTGTGATGATTCACAAGGGGAGGATCGTGGTCCAGAGCAGCATCGAGGACCTTGTCCAGCAAGTGGACAAGGAGATCGAGATGGTCATATGGGGCGGAGCCAGCAAGATGGAGTCGGAGCTGTCTTCCATGGGCCTAGAGAACAGGAGGCTCGGGAGGGTGATCCGAATCAAGGTGGAAAGCGAGACAACGGTGGACAAGGCCCTCGAAGCCGCAGTCTCAGCCGGCGTCCAAGTCCGTCAGATGAAGGAATATGAGCCCGACCTGGAAGACATTTTCCTCTTGGTTATGGATAAGCTTGGGGCACAGATCAAGGGGACTGAGGACCTGATGACGTCCGAGCACACCGGGGGTGACTGATTGTCCGAAGAGCAAGTAGGCCTCGAAGGGGGCGTGACTCGGATGGAAGCAGCATTCGGCTCGGGCGATGGGGACGAAGAAGCGACTGCTGTGGTAGCGAAGTCCCAAGCTTCCCTCGGACAGATCTTCGAGCAGAAGTACCGCCCATGGGATGGCGAATTAGGACCGAGGTGGATGAGGAACTATGCCATCTTCAGGCACCACGTCTACGGAGTCTTCACCGGCAAGGGGCATAGGCAATACCACCCCATGGTGAGGCTCCTGATCCTAATTATCTTCCTAGCATCCTTGACTCCCATCCCCATGCTCTTCCTTTCATCATTCATCGGAGACGAGGGGGGCTTCTTCGAGAAGATGTGGGGTATCAACCGATACAATCTGTGGGGGCAGGTCCTCGGCTACTTCCCTCGGAATCTATGTATGTGGCCACTCCTAACTGCGGTCGTCGTAGGGGGGATGATTTCAGACGACAGGCAGCACGGCACGAGTGCGATTTACTTCTCGAGACCCATCTCCAGGCTGGACTACACTTCCATGAAGTACCTGAGCGTCGCAGTAATCCTCGGATTCGTGATAGTCTTCTCCTACTTCGCATACTACACGAGCGCAATCGTGTTCAAATCAGAGGGGTGGGCATACCTGGCTGACACCCTCCCCATCTTCCTCGGGGGGATGCTCGCTGGCATCGTCCTGGTAATCACCTACACCTCAATCGGACTAGCTCTCTCAAGCATCAGCCAGAGCCGATTCTTCGCAGCAATAGGATTCCTGAGCATAATCTACGGGACGAAACTGGTCGCTCTTCTCGTAGAGCTGCAGTTCGGAACCACGTTCATGTATGCAACCAGCCCATACGACTGCCTTGCCCACATGGGGCAGTTCCTGCTGGGCATCCCCTCCAACTACGAGCACCCGGTTTCAATCTCTATTGTATCCCTAATGGTCATGAACTCGGTCTCGATATGGCTCCTCGTTTCTCGAGTTACCTCACTGGAGGTGACTAGGGAATGACGATGGAGAACCAAGACCCACCAGCGGTCCTGATCGACCAGGTCTCGAAGTGGTACGGGCAGGTAATCGGGATCAACGACCTCTCATTGGCCATCGACGGCGGGGTTACAGGAGTCCTTGGCCCAAATGGTGCTGGCAAGTCCACTCTGTTCAAGCTGATGATGGGCAGGATAAGGCCCAGCCAGGGTTCTGTCAGACTCTTCGGGGTCGACCCCTGGACCAATACGTCGCCCTACCGCAGGGTCGGCTATGTCAGCGAGTCGGAGAAGCTCTACGAGTGGATGACCGCGCTGGACTTCGTTACCACCCTGGCCAGGCTTCATGGGATGACGAGGGAGGAGGCGACCGAGAGGTCATCCCACGTCCTAGAATTCGTAGGTCTGGCCGACGTCATGCACAAGGAGCTAGGCAAGTTCAGCAAGGGAATGAGGCAGAGGGTCAAGATCGCTCACGCGCTGGTGCACGACCCCGACCTGATCATCTTGGATGAGCCACTGCATGGGTGCGACCCCCTAGCCAGGACCAGCATCATGAGCGTAATCCGCGAGATGGGCGAGCAGGGGAAGACGATCCTCGTGTCCAGCCACATCCTTGAGGAGATAGAACGAATCACCGAGCAGATCGTCATCCTCCACAACGGCCGCTTACTCGCAATTGGCAATTTGCATGCGATAAGGGGTCTCCTCGACAAGCACCCCCATAGGATTCTGATAAAGTGCGAGGATCCTAGGAGCCTTGCTAACCTATTCGTCTCACAGGAGCCGGTTTTCGGAGTCAGGTTCCCCCGAGAGGGACAATTGGAGATCCAGACGAATGACCTCTCGGCAGCGCACTCAGTACTCCCCTCGATCGTCGTGAACTCAAAGCAGAAGATTACCAGCATCGAGAACCCGGATGACAATCTCGACTCGCTCCTGAGCTACCTGATCAAGGAGGGCAACTGATGGACAGTAAGGGCAGGTCCCTCTCGGAGACCGTCTGGACCAGGATGGACAGGAAGGCAGGGGCCATAATCGAACTCACCATGAGGCAACTCAGGCACCGCGTTTCGACATGGGTGGTGCTCGGCGTCGGCGCGTTACTGATGGCGCTGCTCCTGACCTTCTACGTCGATTCGGTGAGGGAGACATTCGAACCCATCGACAACGACGGCGACAGCGAGGACAACGACGGCGATGGATATCCAATGGGCCAGGAGAGGAAGTACGGGACCCCGGACTGGGACTCGGATCAGTACCCGGGAGCAAGCGTCTTCGTCCCAGAAAGCGACATAGACTGGAACGATGCGGACCGAACGGTCACCCTCAACAAATCATGGGAGGGGAGCGCATTCTTCGAGGCCTCATGGGTCGACGACCAATACTCAGGAGAGTGGTGGGATTCCCATGTGGATTGGAATATGAACCAAGAAGGAATCCCGGAACTCACCGATTGCTCTGATTGGGACATGGACGACATCGTCGAATCCATCTGGTCCGAGGCCTGTGACATGGGGGACGACGATGGAGATGGGATGAACACATACTACGTGGCAGGAAAGTGGAGGGGTGCGGGAATCGCCACCGTTCCAGAGAATTACTACTTGCTCTGGGGCTACTGGACGGAGGAGGTATACGTCGAGCCAGACCCACCAGAGATGTACATCAACGAAGACGGGATAGACTGCTTCAACGGCTTCGCCCTCCGAGGGCCAGACTGGGAGGAGAGCCGGGTCGACTGCCCATCAGAGACCAGGCTCTCGGGAAGCCATGGATTCGATAACGACGGCGATTGCCTTGCGATGGGCGATGGGAACGGCAACGATGACAACGGGAACGGCATCGCTTGCGACGTACAATGGCTCGCGTCTAACGGCGTCGTGACGTGGATCGAAGCCGACGACCTAGTCGATGAGGATCCCGATGAGCAGGAGTACATAGGGGAACTCGGGCATCGGACATTCGTCATAGCGGTCGGCAAGATGGCCTTCGTTATCCTGCTGGGGCTGTTCATCCCGCTGTTCCTGTCCCTCGGCCTGGTCAGGGACGAGACGGAGAACGGCACCCTACACCTACTTCTCTCGAAGCCGATCCATCGTGCCGAGTTCATCATCTACCGATTGTCTGGATACATGGCGATCTCGGGCACCTACGTGATCGGGCTATCCCTGATAGTGGGTCTGATTTCGTCAATCCTCGGTCCGGGAGACCAGTTGATTCGCCTCTCGGACATCCCGGTCTGGATTGGGATAGGGGTCGCCACGACCCTAGTCCTAGCTGCGTACGGTTCGATGTTCAACGCAATGGGGCTGATCTCTCCCAAGTACGGGGTCTACCTCTGCATTGTCTTCGGGATTTGGGAGTTCATGATGGGGAGCTTCTCCATAGTCAACCCCAATTGGACCGTAGCAAGCGTCTCGATCTCGCACTGGGCACTTCAGATGATTGACGCAATCGTCCTGCTCGCTTGGCCGGACACCATCCAATGGGCTGAGATGGATAACGCGTTCGGGATAGGATCGGGCCTCTCCGTATTCTGGCAACCTCCAGTCCACACATTGGGTACCGCATCCGCCGGCATCGCGCTTCTGAACAGCATCCTTGTCCTGTTGGCCGTAACCGTCGCATGGGTCTTCATCGCGAAGTCAGTCTTCAGTCGCAGGGAGATAATGTGATTGGGATGCAGGAGAGACCAAGCAAGTTCGAGGGTGACTTCTCGTCCCTCTGGCGCCTTGACGTGATGCCTCCCATCCACGGCCTCTCATGGTGGTGGTACTGGGTGCTCATCCTGATCCCAGATCCGGACAACCCGAAGAGGTCCCGTCAGTTGATGACCCTATGGTCGACGAAGGAGACGAAGGCCGTACGGGTGAGCGGGCACTGGTGGAAGCCCGGCTCGAGGATGCACAAAGACGACCAAGGCGGCTTCGTGATACCCGGGATGGTCTGCGCATGGTGGTACGACGGCGAGACCATGCACGAGCCCCTCACCATGAGGGAGTGCCGCATGGCCGTCGTCAGCGACGAGCACACTCTCTGGCCCAAGGAGGGGGATGGGCTGGGAGCCGGGGCGATCGTCCCAATAGACAGGGAGGACCTCTCCATGGGGATGAACCCGGGGAACGAGTCCATGTGGGTCAGCCTGTCTAGCGACAGGGAGGCACGCTCACGAGGGGCCCCCTCAACCTTCGAGGCCCACCTAACTCCCTGGTGGGGCC
This sequence comes from Marine Group II euryarchaeote MED-G35, assembly GCA_002457155.1. Lineage (GTDB taxonomy): Archaea > Thermoplasmatota > Poseidoniia > Poseidoniales > Thalassarchaeaceae > UBA36. The sequence goes on along the minus strand of NTJS01000020.1, from coordinate 13,025 downwards.
CTCCCAGCGAGCTCACGTACAGGAACAACGAGATATCCATGGGGATGGGGTACGACATACTCAGGCTCCAGGGGATGAAGTCGCGACTGGTGGTCGATGGGGAGGAGTTCGAGGGTACTGCGTACTTCCAGAAGGTCACCGTACAGGCTCCCTCGGTGCCGTGGTTCTGGGGCATGCTCCACTTCGACGATGGCTCGTACCTGGATTGGTTCATGCCTCACATGACTCCCCTCTCAACTGCCAAGGACGACAAGCCATGGAGGAAGAGGGATGTTTTCCGCGTCCCGCTGAAGACTGCCGGGGTTTTCCACGACAGGGCGAGGGGCAGGACAGAGGAGTTCGAAAATTGCGAAGTCGACCTCTATGAGTCTGACAGGGGACTTCTGGACTCGGGTGGCAACCTCCTCCCCAACTTCTCAATCAGGGTCTGGAATGAAACGACCACAGTCTCTATTGGAATCAGGGCTGTGAGCAGGGCAAGGTGGACCTTCGACCAGCCAACAAGGGGTGGCCTGGTGAGTCACCTGACCTACAACGAGTACCCGTTCGAGGTAACTAGAATCTCCATCGAAGACCCGGAGGGAGAGAGGTCCCTGGATGACTTCGGGTGGATCCACGGCAATGCAGAACACTCATGGGGGTTCTTGCATTGATTCGCAACCTCTTAGAAACAACCACTCAGCGAGGAAGTTAGATGTCCCAATTCGTTGAACAATTCAGATCAGAAATTGACGCAGATTCAACGCGTAATGATTTCCCAGAGATTACCGACTCCGAGACTCCAATATGGCGAGGAGGCCCGGCGGCCGCTTCAATGGCAGACAAGTACATCCTAGCACTCGCCGTCCTCTTGGTGCACGTAGCCTTCTTCCTCGGCGAGCTTCTTGACACTCCGGAAGGAGAAGGTCAGGCTAATTTCTTGCTTTCTGCCATAATGTGGTTAATTGACACTACGGGCGTATTAGGATTTGTAATTTGCATGCTACTGTTGACCAAGTTCAATCACTATGCTAACTTCTCAACCTCGGGAGGCTGGACAACATCATGGCTTCTCCTTACATCCTGCATACCACTAGTCTGGAAATCGATTGACATCATAGAGTGGATTGGCGGTTTCGCTGGCTCTGAGTTCACAAATCCCCTTCCAGCTTGGAATTTCTCTTGGTTCGCTCCATTGGGTGCGTTGTCGTTCCTTGTGTTGATTTCTTTCACTCTTCTTTACCAACGTTCCTTCCAGTACGCAATTACCGACAAGCGAATTCATATTCGCCAGAGCTTCCTATACTTCGAAACCAGCGCTCATGGCATTTCATACCAGAAAGTGGAGAATCTCAAGGCCGATCCTACTATTCTAGGGCGCCTACTTGGATATGGAAACATACACGTTGTTACTGGCTCAGGGGTCGGTCTACAGGTAGAGTCCCTCGGGATTAGTACGGCCGCTTCTACTGAGATTAGAGAGCAATCGAAGGGAAAAAGAAGAGCCCTCTCCTTCTTGCTGGGGTGGATAACTGTCCAGAGGGATAGGACGGTGGAGGCAACAGATCCGGCTGATTGTTTGTATGGTATTCGACGCCCAATGGACGTTTACCGCTTGATAAACGAACTAATGGATTCTAACGTCGGATTACCCGTAGAAAAATAATCAACAAGTGTTGAAACTCTCTACCAAGCACTCCGCACCGTTCATAACCTCAAGTCCTTCCACGGATTATGGGGACATTATGTCGGATGAGGATACGATAACTAAGGCTGCACAGTGCATTACACAGGGGGACTTCATGGGTGCCATGGTGATTTTCGAGGCTCATGTAGAATCCAATCGCGATGACCCATCAGGTTACCATGGTTGGGCGGAATCAGCTCTCTTCGAGATTCAGGAGAACGGGAACTTCGACGAGAAGGGGAATGACAGGATAAACGAGGGCCAGGTTGCAGCCTACTTCAAGAAGGCAGCAGCCCTTGACTCTGAGAGTACCGAGTACCAGGCGGCCTACGCCAATGCCCTCATCGAGTTCGACAGGATACCCATGGCGATCAGGGAGCTGAAGAAGCTCAAGGAACTAGGCGACTCCTCCGACGACTTCGACGTTACCCAGGACCTATACCAGGCGGCGAAGATGCTGATTGACAACATCGACTTCAAGACGAACTTCGACAGGAGCGAGGGATTCGCTAAGCAGTTCCTCCCAGTAGCAGTCGAGTTCGCACTCCTCGGCATGGGCTTCGCCTCTGCAGAGGAGGCTCTGGAGTACCTCCAGACCGAATAGGTGGTGGAACCGATTGAGCGACCGATTCCTGGTCGCCATAGGCTATCACGGCCCCTCTTTCCACGGATCCCAGGTCCAGAAGGACGTGGGCACAGTCGAGGGCTCACTCAGACAGGCTCTCAGGAGGCTAACCTGGTGGTCGGATGGGTGCCTGGAGATGTCCAGCAGGACCGATGCCGGTGTAAGCGTGAGGATGAACCTGGCGAGGATCGACCTGCCAAAGCCTGTCTCGGAGAAGGCAAACGAGGAATCCATAATCCGTGCGCTTAACGACAACCTGCCAGTGGGTGCCGTTGCTATCTCTGCGAATCGCGCTCCCTCGGACTCAAAGGTCAGGTACGCCAATTCACGGAGGTACCTGTATCGCCTAGAGGCAATAGAGGAGTGGCCGTCCGAGAGTGATCCAGACGTGATGTCGGACGCCTGCTCCCTGATTGAGGGGGTGAACGACTTCTCCAACCTCTGCAGGATGGACAGCGGGGTCGATCCCGTTAGGACGGTAGACTCGTGCATCCCATGGTTGTCCGATGACGGCCGGGTCATCGGATTCTCGATTCAAGCCAAGTCATTCATCTGGAACCAGGTAAGGAGAATCGCATCGGCCTTCTCGGGCATAGCCTCTGGCCGAATAGGCATCTCCGACTTGGAATCGGCCCTATCTATGCCCGAGGTTAGCGTGGACCTAGGTAGGGGGCCCTCTGAGGGACTGGTGCTCTGGGAGATATCGCATGCTGACTTCGAATCTCCATTCTCAGACGAGTTGCCGTCTCCTGCGGCTTTTTCCAGGCGTCCAAGCGACTCCAGGGACTACCGGAGGTGGTTATCCATGTCGCAGTACGAGATGGGGGCCCTTCTGGAGAGGGAGTGGCTCTCTAGGGCGAACTGAGCTCGATCTCCACCAAGTCCCCATCCGAGCAGGGGAGGCTCTCGCGCAGGAACGCGCCGGAGATGACCTCGGCGGTGCTCGTGTGCCTGGTGAGGTCCGGAATCAGAATTGCGCACTCCCATTCGCCCTCGTCCCTCTTGATCCTCCCTCTGAATGCCGTAGCTCCTCCGAAAGACCTGCCATCACGCTCAAACCCCTCTATTCTTAGTGGTTGGACTGACTCGCTAGCACTGCCCTCCTCCAGGCCAGCTAGGACCCTAAGGTTGGAGAAATCACCCAAGCTCTCGCTTCCAACGTCTACATTGAGCGTTCCGGGCCAGGCACCTACTCCCAGAACAGCTTTGAATTGGGACTGGTAGTGCTTTTGCGACATGAAAACATGGGCTCTCCCGAGCCCGCTGCTCACCTTCCCAGTGATTCGCATAGACTCCGGCTATGCCGGCGACCCATAATATTCGCTTGCGTCTACAGCAGTATCGTCGAACCCTGCTCACCGATTGACCACCCAAGGTTCGAGAGCTCCCCGGCCTGACTCGAGCCCCCATCTAGTGCTGGATTGGTGTGATTTAGGTGGATGAAAATTACCTCCGGATCCCCTTCCTGCTTCTCGCCCAGTAATCCTAGGGTTTCCGAGATGGTGGGGTGCGGGACCAGCGTCATGTCCCTGCCTCCCAACTCGTCATCGCTCCAGAACGTCCCATCGATCATTGCGACATCGACCCCCAATGATCTCAGCCACTCCCTGATGCTGCTCTCGCCGACTAAGCCCAGCGTCTGCCCCCAGTCGTCATGGTCAGGGAGGAAAAGCAGGGTATTGTTGGGGCCAATGACTCTGATGGCATGCGTATCGGAATACTCGTCCCTGTGTGGAACTCGGACAAACTCCAACTCGAAGCCGCAACCTTCGGTCGGGCGGAAGGGAGATCCAGGAAGGACCACGTTGGCCTTGAACGGCGCGGAAAGCTGCCTCTCTCCGAGGACTCGGAGAACACTGTCGCTAGCATAGAGGGGCATCCCTGTCCGCCCCATTGCTTCCTTCCCAAACTGGCCAATCCCGTCTATGTGGCCTAGATGAGCATGAGTGAGGCTCACTGAATCCGGAATAAGCGAGTCACCCATACCAAGGGAGGTGGCTGCAATCCCAAGCTGATGGGGCAGACTCCTCGTCGCCTCGACGAGGTGCACGCTCCCATCTACTCCCCTAATGACGCAGGAAACGGGATACAGGATCTTGGTTCGGTCATTCAATGCAGTAACGCACCTCTCGCACGAGCATCCAGCCTGGGGCGAACCGCCGTCCTGGGCGATTCCCACGACAACCAGCTCCACGTCCCCGGCTGCCATGCACTGCGATGGAAACCCTCTCATCAATACTCTCTCACCTCTCCTCCGATTAGTCAATGAACTAGGATGCCCTCTGGGAGTCATGCCAGTCGACTTGTCATGGATGAGGGACAGGTACGCCGAACTAAAGTCCCAGGGACTGGACTGGGATCCCCCTACCTTGGAGGCAGCGAATGAGCCCAGGTGCATCATTGATGGAAGGGAGATGATCATGCTATCTGCGAACAATTATCTGAATCTAACAACCCACCCCAGGGTCGTGGAGGCCGCAGTCGAGGCCACAAAGAAGTATGGCACTGGGTCGGGTTCCGTAAGAGCGATCGCGGGGACGATGGACCTCCACCTCGAGGCAGAGAGGACCTGTGCAGAGTTCAAGGAGGTCGAGGCTTCCCTGATCTACTCGACGGGATACACAGCGAACGTGGGACTGATTCCCACACTAGTGCGTGGCTCGCAGGACGTGATCATCTCAGACGAGCTAAACCACGGGTCAATAATCGATGGCGTTAGACTGACCAAGGCATCCAGGGCAGTATACCCACACAACGACATGGAGGCCCTGGAGAGGGTACTGAAGGATCACAAGGACTCCGAGCGCAAGCTGATCATCACCGACGGGGTGTTCAGCATGGACGGTGACATCGCCCCACTCGACGAGATCGCAGACCTCGCAGAGGAGCACGGGGCAATGACGTTCGTGGACGATTGCCACGGGGAGGGGGTCTTGGGCGATGGCCGTGGAATAGTCTCCCACTTCGGACTACAGGGGAGGGTCACATTCGAGATCGGATCATTCTCGAAGGCACTGGGCGTCCAGGGGGGGATTCTAGCTGGAAGCGAAGATGTCAGGACCCATGCGCTGAATCACAGCAGGTCATGGTTGCTCTCCGGTAGTCAGCCTCCAGGGGTGGCAGCAGCCCAGAAGGCAGCGATTGAGGTCCTGATGTCCGAACCGGAGCATGTCCAGAGGCTGTGGGATAACACATCATACTTCAAGGAACAGCTCGACTCAATGGGTTTCGATACTGGCGTTAGCGAGACGCCAATAGTGCCTGTAATGTGTGGAGATAGCAGGAAGGCGCAAGAACTCTCCTCATTGATGAGGGACGAGGGAGTGATGGTGGGTGCGATAGTCTTCCCTATGGTCTCTAGAGATAAGGCCAGAGTAAGGACACAGATGTCAGCCGGGCTAAGCAGGGATGAACTCGACACAGTCCTGGAATCATTCGATAGATGCGGTCGAAAGCTAGGCCTAATTTGACTGTAATTTCTGAAAGGACCCTGTCGGAGGGATTATGACGGGGTGTCAGTTACCCTATATGCTGGGAACCTTATGGATGATGAAGAAACAATATTCTCGATTTCAGAAGGCCACTTGGATTCTGGATTGAGAGGGATTCCGGTAGGGACCTGCAAGACATCCTATGTAGACCCGATTGAAGGTGTCCATTACGTAGGTTATCCTGTTGGTGATCTTGCCAATCTGGAGGAGGAGGACGTCATCTACCTGCTAATGCACAAGAGACTCCCCGATCCCGAAGAGTCAGCGGCATTTCGCAAGGAACTGGCACATAGGGGCGAGGAGATGCCAACCGGTGCATTGAGAGTCCTTGAGAACCTAACTCCAGGCAGCGGTCACCCGATGGATTGGCTTTCCATCGGAATCATGGCTATGGGTGCCGCCGAGACCACTGGTGACGTCCGAGTCGACTCGATGAACCTAATCGCCAGAACTCCAGAGTTGATGGCCAGAATCTTCCTCCTCCGAGGCGGGCATCCGGAGAAGCTACGTCCTAGGAACACCGAATTGGGCCTAGTCGAGAACTTCGTCCACATGCTGGGGGTAGACGACGATGAAGCCGAGATGATGAACAGGGTCCTCAGATTCTTCTTCATCCTCCATATGGATCATGGTGGTGGCAACCTTTCCACCTTCTCTGGAAAGGCAGTCGCTTCTGGAAAGGCATCTGTGTATGCGTCTCTGGCGAGTGCAATGAACGCACTATCAGGGCCACTCCATGGCAGGGCGAACCAGGCTTGCCTCGAGTTCGTACAGAGGATTGGCACCTCAGATCCAGATGAGATTGAGAAGTTTGTAAGGGCAGAGCTCGCCGCGAAGAGGCCGATTTACGGCTTCGGCCATGGGGTGCTCAGGGCTGAGGACCCAAGAGCTAGACTCCTGATCGAACTTGGCTCAGAGGTTTGTCCAGATGATGAATACTACAAGATCGCTAAGGCCCTGAGGGAGGTAGTCCCTCCGATACTGAAGGAGCATCCAAAGATCAAGAACCCATTTCCGAACGTAGATTTGGCCAGTGGGAGCCTATTGCACGCGATTGGATTCCGAAAGCCGCACTACTATACCACGTTCTTCGGGTGGGCCCGAGTGGCAGGAATTTGCGCTCAGATTCTAGATGAGAGGAACGCTCGAGACGGAAGGGGAGTTCCGATATACCGCCCGAAGTACATTGCCAAGGAACAACCACATAGAAGGCTCGAGTGATCACACGCCGTGAGTGCTGCCTGCACCTCTGTGCCCTATTATCCTCGGACTTCCCCAAGGCAAACCATCGTCTGCTAGCTTAACCCATTTCTCAGTACTGCCCGGCCAGAGCATCCTCGTCGCTTGCTCTTCTATGATTCTACGCTTTCGCTCGCTCTCGATATCCCCCCACATCGGGACCGAAGAAAACGCCTCGCCCATTGTGTCACCCCTCTCTAGGGGATCCGCCTCACTGATCCTCTTGCTCCATTCTTCGTCGAGTGGTTGGCTAGCCGGTCTAGGCCATCTCGGAGTACCATCGGGTTTCACCAGAACCGTTGGGTCCATGTTATCCGAAACGAGGGAGACTCCCGCATTTACAAGGGCATCCTCGTGCTTCAATGGTGCCGACCAAACGAACGCCCCCATGCCCTGTCGAGCCTCGAAGAATCGCTTCAGCCCCCTTCCTCGGAGGCCGACAGGAAGGCCTGGGTGGATGAATCGCGGCCATCCTACGAGGTAATCCAATGTCATTCCTACTGACTCCATCCCTTCTTTTCTGAAGCTCCGCGTGATACCCTTCACAGTAGTCCTAGCAAAATGAGGGGCTGCTACTACTCTCTTCAGCCTCCAGTGCCTGCCCCAAGCCCTGATGTGAGGCATCAATCGAATCACCGGGAATCCGAAACCAGAAGACTTGGCAGCCTCTCCAATCTTCGGTGAGAAGCTCGAAACAACCACCGATCTATCTGGCAGTTCCAAGGGTTCCAGAGCAGCTTCCAATTTCTCCATTATCGAGTTCAAGTACTCCATTGTGCCTATTTTTGTTGAGGGATGCGGCAGCTTGAACTCGATGTCAACCGTCTTGCCCCCAGATTGCCATGAATCAGTGAAATCTCGATTGGCCAATAGGTCGCTAAGCGTGGGGATTCCTGAAGATCTTAGGTAGTCAGTTGGGAGGTTTTCCACACACCTTTCCCAGATTGGCCCTTCTCCAGGGACGAACTCGTCATGGAATATCACCAACTCCCCACCCCCGTCAACTCTGAGGTCAAACTCTACTCCATCCCCAAACAGCATCCCATGCTGGAGCGCCTCGATAGAATTCTCTTCGGGTTGCTTCCAGTCACTCATCATCCCTTCCGAGGGGGACCCAGTCCAATAATGCAGGGGCGTCACTCTTTCGCATGACTCATCACCAAACAAGTGTGGAATAAGTTACCGAGTATCCGGGACAACACTGATACTGTGTAACTCGACCCTCGTCGTGATAGACATGTCAGAGACAGTGGAATTAGACCGAGCATCAGACCCGAAAGCAGTCAGAGGATACGCATTTTACGACTGGGGCAAATCAGCATTCGAAACAAGCGTAACCACAGCAATCCTGCCGTTCTGGTTTGCTCTTCTCTTCTTGGAAGCAAACGGTCTGACCACCACAGTTCTTTCTACATCAATGTCTAGTGATGCAATTTGGTCATTCTCTGTTTCCGGTGCCGCATTGTTCGTCGCACTCATCAGCCCCTCTCTCGGCGTAATCGCCGATCGCAGGGCAATCAAGATGTGGTGGTTGAAGATCCTAACATACGTAGGGGCAGGATCGACATTCCTTCTTTTCGCTGCTCCTCTTCTGCCAGTCAGTACCCAATGGGTCTGGATAATGGTAATGTTCATACTGGCAAATATCGGATTGAACGGAGCTGGGGTGTTCTACAACGCACTCCTGCCTCACATGGGTAAAGATGACGAAATGGACCGCATATCCAATTTGGCCTTTGCATATGGCTATCTGGGTGGTGGGTTGTTACTAGTCATCCACATTGTTATCCTCATGGTCACAGATTACGCAGAATGGGCCACCCAACTTGCGATGGCTACTTCCGGAATTTGGTGGTACGGCTTCGCCCTATTGACGTTCAATTGGGTCCCCGAGCCTCCAATAGAGAACGAAATGGAGTCATTGGGGATAAAGGAGTCCGCCTCCCTGGCAATAAGGGAGATCAAGAAGACCATAGGGGAGGTTGACAAGTTCAGGACCCTCTTCATCTATATGCTCGCTTACTTCTTCTTTATTGATGGCATCAATACCGTAACTGCATTAGGTGGAATCTTTGGAACAACAGTATTGGGAATCACAGGTCTTGACCTGATGGTGACAATTCTAGCAATTCAGTTCGTCGCAGCCCCTTCTGCAATCGGTTTCACCAAACTATCTGAGAGAATCGGGACAAAACAAGCGTTGACCGCCTCTCTTATCGGTTGGGTTGTGCTATGTTTTGCGGCCCTTGCCTTCGCACCCCTTCAGTTCGAGTCCCATGAAGAGTATCAGATTCGATATGACTGGGACGATGCATCTAGTTCATACAATGTTCAAGTGGACGAGAATATTCCCGAGCTGGCTCAGAAGTTAGAATACCAGGATGATGAGTTTGATGAGCAGGGTTGGGCCACTACTTGGAGTCATGTACTGCCCATCGAGATTGACGATCGGAGTGACACAAAGAGATGGATGTTTGTGGAAAGAGACGCAGAAGGCGAGAAGACCAAAGAAACTCACATTCTTTCCCTCTCTGGCATTGATTCTGGGGAGATCGAGTCATTCATCGCCTCTCTAGACAATTCCAGATTCAGTGTGAGCATTTCAGGGGGTTCATTGGATGCCGCCTCCAATATAGGAGTTGACCACCCCACCAATCTAGGTGACGGAAAACTGGATTGGATTCCTCAGACTGCCAGAGACAAAGTCTGGGAACCCCTAGGCCTATCAGTAGGGTTCCAATTCTTACTCTTGGGTTGCGCTATGGGTACCCTATTGGGTGGGTCCCAAGGTCTCGCTAGGAGCCTTTTCGGACAGATGGTCCCAGAAACCAGAAGTGCTGAGTTCTTCGGCTTCTTCGGCTTCTTCGGCAAAGTTGCCGCTCTAATAGGGCCCTTATTGTATGGATTCATGACGGTGGTATTCGATAGCAGAGTCGGGATTCTCAGCATCTCAGTACTCATCCTGATAGGTACCTTGTTGATGAGAAAGGTGGATGTAGAGCAAGGAAGGAAAGACGCTGCCGCAGAAGACGCTAGGAACCGAGGATTGGCCTGAGATTAATCAGAACGGATCTCTTCCAGTGCCTCATTCACCGAGGCTTGGGTGATCCTGCCTCCCCTTTCCCTGAGCATGGATGCCACTTTCTCTACCTCTTCGCCCTCGGCCCCAGCGGTAACCGCCATGTTCCTGACATGCAGCTTCATGTGGCCTGCTTGGATCCCCACAGTGGCTAGGGCACGCAGTGCACCGAGGTTCTGCGCCAGCCCCGATGCTGCCATCACCTTCGCTAGCTCGTCCGCGCTCTCAACGCCCAGAAGGGCCACATTCGCCTGTGCGGCGGGATGAACCCTTACTGCACCACCAACCAGGCCCACTGCCATAGGAAGCTCGATGGATCCCACCAAATTGCCGTCATCGTCCTTTGACCACTTGGTCAGCGAACCGTACGTCCTCTCGTGAGAGGCAAAACTGTGAGCCCCAGACTCGATGGCCCTCCAGTCCTGGCCACAGGCAAGAGCTACAGCGGATATCGCGTTCATTATCCCCTTGTTGTGGGTCGTGGCCCTGAATGGGTCCGCCTCAGCGAAGTGGTATGCCTGAATGACCCCGTCAATCACCTCAGAGCCTTGTTTAGCATCCTGTCCCCTGTCTGACATCTCTTCTGGGGTGAAAACCGCACTAACCCTAGCGAGACGTAGAACGGCCAAGTTGCTGATTATCCTCAGGATGACCGTCCCACCAGATATCTCCTCCACCCTTGGAGCGATTGTTTCGGCCATCGTGTTTACCGCATTGGCGCCCATCGCGTCCCTGCAATCCACGTGGATGTGGACGATTACCATCCTCCCCGAGCCAGTCTCAATTACTCTGGCAGAGATGTCCCTGCAACCGCCTCCGAACTTCACCAGTATGGGGTCTACTTCGTTGCAGTTCGAAACCAACTCGTCCTTGGCCGCCAGAATAGACTCCATGGCACCATCTGGGTCCTCACAATCGACGACTTGGATCTGGCCGATCATGACTGGGTCGTCATTGTCCGAACTGAAGCCACCGTTGGCTAGACACCTCTTCGCCATGTTGCTCGCTGCCGCAACCACGCTAGGCTCTTCGAGAACGAATGGGATTGCATAGTGTGCACCATCAATCACGAAGTTGGTTGCCACCCCTATGGGGAGCGAGTATGTTCCCACAACATTCTCTATCATCCTGTCTGCCGACTCTTCATCCAACTCTCCCGATTTGGCCCACGCCTCTACCTGCTCATCGCTCAATTCCGCAATCTCGGCGAGAAGCTCTCTTCTCTCTGAAACTGATAGTTTGTAGAACCCTCCGATGCGACTATTCTCTATTGGCATTGTACTCAGACCGAAGACATGACAACGGGCTTCTAACCTTTTTCGAGCAAACCACCTCCCAAATAATGCGTTAATTTGCCCGTTAACGCTTTGTTAACGCTTTACTAACCCGTTAATAATGCGTTAATTCAGTAAAGAGGAAAAATAGATACTGAACCAATTATTCACAATTCTATCTCTCCGCATTTGTGAATTACCCGTTAATTGGCACTCTGTAATGCGTGAGTATGCGTGAACATTAAGAATCCCAGAGGGTGCTGAGGGCCTATGGTGTTGAGCGACCTTTCTCCGTCAGACCTTCCTACTCTGCGAGGAAACCCATTCGACTCTAGACCAATCGAGAGGAACCGGGCAAGTGAGATAGTCGGAAGAGATGACACCATGATTAGGTGGAAGGAACATATGCACTCCCAGTCTCCCAGAATGATACTTCTTACCGGTGAGAGGGGTTCTGGTAGGACATCTCTGATCAACGCAATCTCATCGCTTACTGACGATCGTTTCGTTGGAACTTATTGGCATAGCGATGACCCTCTTAACTGTGCACTGGACGAGCTTGCCATAACATTCTGCGGCCATGAAATACCGCCGAGCATACATCAGAAAATTGAGAGGATTGTGGAGACCATGGACACGCTCTCGGGACCATTGCCCCTCGTCGCTCTGGACTATCCCTCACACGTCGACTCAGCCTCATTCTTGTCCCTAATATTGCCAATACTGCAGCGACTTAGAGCCCTCGTAGTAGTTTCGGTTTCTAACTCCCAGATGGCATCTCTGGACGAGAATACCAGGGAGGTTTTCGACGAGATAGTCACAGTTGCGCCCCTTTCTCGCGAGCAAATCCAATCGCTCAGCGACCTTAGGATCCGCAGGATGTCCCCCGAGAGGTGGCACATCAATAGCGATTTACTGGGTGCAATTATGTCCAGGACAGGTGGAAACCCAAGATCTGTAATCAGTATCCTCAGAGATCTTGTAGACGAGGGAAGGGGCCTTGGCTCCAAAGGAACTCTGGAATCTCTGACTAGTTGGAGCCCCGAAAAGAAGGATACTACGCCCGATTATGACCTAGGAAGACACCAGTTAGAAACCGTTACGGCACCAATCGATGAGCCCCAGGATGTTGTCCTCGAAGAAATTGTGGAAGATTGGCCTGAGGAAGGGGATCCAGATATCATTGAGAACGAGGCAGAAGATGAGGACTGGGACGTAGAACCAGATGACATGTGGCCAAATGATGAGGGCACAGAGCAAGAATCTGTTTTCGATGAAATCGATGAGGAAGAATACAGCGAAATCTCACCAGATAGTGAAATCACCTCGGAGAATCCAGAGAAAATCACCGGATGGGCAGCCGACGAAGGGACAATTCTGTCAATGGACGAGGGTACAGAACCACCCAGCAATGGCCGCAATAGGGGTTTCTCAGGCCTAGTAAACAGGTCGAAAATAATGAATGACTCCATGCCAAAGGGACCCGATTTCACAGTCCCCATCCAGGAGCCGGATATTGATGAACTCAAGACCACTCCGAAGGAAGCACCAATCGTAGAAAGGCAGCAACCCATTCCCGAGGAAAATAGGAAGTCAATAAGCACGGAAAAACCCTCTTTCGAGGAGAAGAAGGTATTACACTCCGAGGGAG
>NTJS01000002.1 GCA_002457155.1 Marine Group II euryarchaeote MED-G35 | reverse complement strand
TGCCATCCTCTTCTGGTTTGACAGGAACATCAGAGATCACCCCTCTTGTCTATCTGGCGCCGGTTCAGGACCCTCAGGCCCAACTCGTCTGCCCTGTCGTGGATTCGTGATCTCTTCCTGTTTCCTACGCTCGAACCTATTCTAACTGCTTGCTTCTCTGGGTCGAGCCCGTCTAGGTGGTCTGCCTTGTGGACGATGACCTCCTCGAATCCAGATGGGTGTAGTCCTCTAGCGGCCGCGACCTTGCCGTACCCTACGCGAGCCATGGGGGTGCGGTACTTCCTGTTCTTCCTCATGCTCGAGTCATCCCCCTTCGGCTTCCTGTATCCGGTCTTGGATAGTCTCCTGTACCTGAACCACTCTTGCCTGCGGAACTTGGGCTGCTTCTTGCTCTGCTCTGAGCGCATCTTGAGTGCTGATTTGGTGGATTCGTCCAAGACTGGCTTCTGCCTTGCCGTGTGCAATTCGTCCCATTCCTCGAAGTCGCCCTCTTCCTCGAAGTCGCCCTCTTCCTCGAAGTCTTCTTCCTCGTCCGGGGAATCTTCCTCCGGGATTTCTTCCTTGGGCGTCTCTTGCTGAGTCTCCTCGGGAGCCTCTTCCGTAGTGTCCTCCCCTTCGCTTAGCCTTGTGATTAGGTCTGCCTTCTTTCCAGAGACTGGTAGGCCCCTTTCCCTGAGTAGTTCCTTCAACTCAGCGACTGTCAGATTCTCGTATGCCATTCTCATGCCCCCTTGGAAGTGATGTATATTCCGTCCTGGAATACTCGTGGATCCCTCTTCTTTACCTTGCAGGCCTTCTCTATGTTTGCCGCTGACTGGCCTACCTTCTCCCGGTCGGCTCCTGTAATAATAACGTCAGACTTCCCCTCGATCTTCACTTGGACCTCCGAAGGAGTCCAAGGTAGCTTAGCCACCCGAGGGACCTTCTCCCCGAGCATATTGGTGATTGTGAACTTGTTTCCATCGACCTTGAGCGTCATAGGGAAGTGGCTGAATACTGCCTTTAGGCGGTATTCGAATCCCTCGTCGAGGCCCTTGACCATGTTTCGGAGATGGGCCGCCCAAGTTCCAGCTATTGCCTTCTCAGACCTTCTTGGAAGTTTGCAGTACACCTCTATCCCTCCGTCAATCTGCCTCAGGGAGACGCTGTTGTGGGTGAATTCTCTGGAGAGGCTGTTGCCTTCCTTGTTGAGCGTCACGGAATTGCCATCCATGCTGGCGCCCATTCCATCTGGCAGGATGATGCTGTGGGACACGTTGGCTACTCTTGGCATTCTTATTCCCCCTAGAAAACATATGCGAGCAGTCTTCCGCCCACCCTCTCCTTCTTCGCTTCTGAGTGATCCATGATTCCCTGGTTGGTTGTCAGGATTAGGAGGCCGAAGTCCCTTGCAGGTAGGTATCTCGACTCCCACTTGTCGAAGTCAGACCTCTTTACCGAGTGCCTGGGCTTGATCACCCCGCACTTGTTGATTGCCCCTATCAGGGAGACTCTGAATGCCCCTCCCCTGCCGTCATCTAGTTTCTCGAATTCTCCGAGATAGCCGGATGTCTGCATTATGGAGAGCATGCTGCCGAGGAGTTTGCTAGCGGGTCGCACGGTTACCTGGTACTTGCCTGCGCTCTCAGCGTTGTATATCGTCGTAAAGGCATCATTCAATGGGTCAAATTGCATCTTTCATCACCTCATGAGTATTTCTTGAATCCTATGTCCGGGGCCACATCTCGGAAGCACTGTCTGCAGAGCCTCAGGCCATGTCTTCGAATCATTCCTCTCTTTCGGCCGCAGCGTCTGCAGCCGATGCTTCTCCCAATCTTCTCCCCGTGATCGCGTGCCATACTATTACTCCTCCACAATTTTCAGACCGAACTTTCCTGTGAACCAGTCCTTGGACTCGTCACGACCGACTCTATGAGGGGCTGAAACCTTAGACTTCCTCCTCCTTCTCCGGGAAACCCGGTGGCCCGGTCGCTCGAGGACGACATTGACGTCCATGCCGAAGATACCGATGTCGGGATCGTACTTCTGGTCGGGGAAGTCGGTGTAGTCTGAAATGCCGAATGAGAGGTTTCCTGAGATGTCGAAGTTGTATGCTGGCAGGGTGTGGTCTCTGACCCAGAATGCGTCCTTGAGGAACGACTCGACCTTGTCATGTTCGCGTATGGTCACCTTGCAGCCAATTGGTGCGCCCTTCCTAGTCCCCAGGTCCCTGTTTGTCTTGGTGGACAGAGTCCTTGACGGAGTCATTCCGGTCAGTACTTCCAAGACCCTCTCGGCCAGTTGGAGGCGCCTGCCTCCCTCTCCGACTCCGATGTTCACAGTCACCTTGGTGATCGAGGGGGAAAGCATTGGGTTGGATGATTCGCTCATGACTCATCCTCCAGCGGTATGTCAGTCTCCTTGCCGATGATGAAGACGTAGTCCGTGATCGTCCCGAACTCCTCGAAAATTGTCTCATTTGGCTTGGATGACCTCTTGATGTCTTGATCCTTGATGACAGCGGTCTCTCCGATGTGGCTCCCACCCGTCAGGTATGCCTTGGCACCCTTCTTCATCTCGATGTGAGAGGTTATCTTCTGGTCTGGAAGGGATATCACTAGTGAGTCCCCGGTCTTGTAGACTGGAGAATCGTCCAGCACGATGTTCCTGCCATCGTGCAGATGAACCTGGGTCTTGCCACCCTTGACGGTGGTCTTGCCCTTGACTCTGCAGATCTTGCTTCCTGCGGCCTTCTTCGGAATCGGCCTGTATCGCAGCTTTCCATTGGTATCGAGGATGCATCGGAAGTTCTCCTCACCAACGGTGAGGACGTCCATCAGCCCCACTCCACGGGCTCTGTCTGTCTCAACCTTGCCATCCACCAACACGCCTCGTGCGTGCAGAATCCTCTTTGCCTCCCTCATGTTGTGAGCGAGTCCGAGGACGTCTCTGAGTATGATTCCCAGTGGCATGCACATCTCGATCTGGTGACCGCTTGGGTTTGGCTTCTGTGCCCAGATGTTGGTCTTCCTCGTCAGTGGCCATGTCCTCGGCATGACTAGTCTCTTGTGGTGACTTCTGCTCATTCTGAGTCACCTCCTGTGGACCTATCGACGATCCTCTTGATTCGTACGGGATCTCCCTCGAACAGCTTCGTCACTATGACGTTTGATGGGTTGACGGGGACTGCTTCTTCCTTCCCGTCGGCAGTGGTCTGAGTCAGCCCGTCGACGAA
Source organism: Marine Group II euryarchaeote MED-G35 (assembly GCA_002457155.1). Classification (GTDB taxonomy): domain Archaea; phylum Thermoplasmatota; class Poseidoniia; order Poseidoniales; family Thalassarchaeaceae; genus UBA36. Next base: position 87,663 of record NTJS01000002.1, on the reverse strand, counting down.
AATGAGTCCTCTCTTTGTATCTACTGATGCGATCTTTGCCTTCACTCCGGCCCTACCCCTTGGTTGTCCGAGCCTCTTTCCTCTGGAGTCAGACTTGACACTGTTCGGGTGACTGAAGTCACCCCTGGTAACCTCGACCTCGTCCCCAACCCTGATGGTCACCGAACGAACCTGTCTTAGGTCTGGATCGTCGGAGACAAGCCGGGCTCGCATCCTCTTCCTCTTTACGTGAGTAGGGGCATCCCTCTGGGACATTCTCTGCTTTCCTGCTTTCTTGCTTACCATTCTAATCACCTACACTATCTGTTTGGCCGTAGCCGCTATCCTTGGCCATCTCTCAGCGGCTTCCCTACTGACTGGGCCCTTGATGTCGGAACCCTGGACGTCCCCTCTATCATTCGTGATGACGCAGGCGTTGTCCTCGAACTGGACCCATGTTCCATCGACCCTTCTGAAAGGTCTCGATTGACGCACTATCACTGCAGTGTATATCTGTCGCCTTGTCTCAGGCGTACCCCTCCTGACAGTGACCCTGATCATGTCACCGACCCCTGCTGATGGGTACCTTCTTGCAACCCCTCCCTTCTTCAGGACGGTGATCAGTTGCACGACCTTGGCACCGGTGTTGTCGACACACTCAAGACGCGCCTGAGTCGGGAGACCGGAGGTCACTCTGCCGGCTACCCCCTTCATTCGCTCGCCTCCTTATCGATTACGCAGAACTTCACGGTCTTGGAGAGCGGTCTGCATTCCATGATGCGGACGTTGTCCCCGAGGTTTAGTTCTCCGATGCAGCTGGGCAGGTGGGCCGAATAGCGCCTGGTGCGCTTCTCGTACCTCTCGAACTTCTGCATGTAACGTGTAGTCTCCCTCTCGATGACCACTGTGTCCGTCATTCCCTGGGAAGAGACGACTCCGCTGATTATCTGTCCACGGAGCCTCAAAGTACCATAGAATGGACAGTTCTTGCTTCCATCCCACTCTCCTTCGGGCTTGTTGACGTCTACACCTATGTCTCTCATTTCATGACCTCCTGTATGCCTTGCCGATTCTTTCCTCGGGCCTCTGCCCGACGAGAGTACCGTCGATCTCCTCGTCTTCGATTGTGAATCTGATAGTGTCCTTGGCAAGAGTGACTTCATTGCCCCCCGTGTTGACAAGTATGGTACGCCTGGTTTCGTCCACCACAATGCCTGAAATGCCCACTAGGGTCGGATCGGTGGAATCTGTGACCTCGAGGTTCCTGGAGAGCCAAGGGAGGTTGATGATATGACTCATTCAGCGCACCTCCACCTGGTAGCCATTCTGCTCGAGAACCTTGGCTGCCTTCTTCTTGTGGTTCCCTTGAAGTTCGATTGTCCTTCCCTTGACCGTGCCACCGCTGGCGCATGCGCCCTTCAGTATCTTTGCCAGTTGGCCGATGTCGATTGCGGTATCCTCTATACCCTCCACCATTGTGACCATCTTGCCGTACCTTCTCCTAACCACTGAAATCACCGCCTTCTGCTGTTCTTTGGCTATCTCCTGACAGATACATAGGTCATCTGGAAGCGCACACATGTTGCAAATTCCCGCCAAATCACTCCTCCTTTTCCTGTTTCATCTTGGTTAGGAGCCTTGCGATGCTCCTTCGAGTCTGCTTGTATGCCCCTGAGTTTGAAGAAGAGCCGCCCAGTGCTTGCTGAGCCCTTAGTTGCAGCATCTCGTCTCTGAGATCACCAAGGGTGATCTCACGCTGCTCTTGATTCATCTCGTCAATCTCCTTAGAGCTGATGTGTGACAATTTCACTCCTCCTCCCGTGCTGCCCTCTCGAGGGCTTCCTCTAGGTCAAGAGGGACGAATCCGGATGCCTCTACCAGTTCCGGTAGTCCGGATTCGCTTCTTTCCTGGATTGTGATCTCGTGAGGGAGTTTCGACCCTGGTCTCATGATTCTCACGGTGCAGCCAACTGTTCCCAGCTTCTTCACCGCGGTTGAGAATCCGACGTCCATAAGCTGGAGGGCAGTCTCTCCACAGTACTTGATGTGCCCCTTCTGGAACTTCTCGACTCTGTGCCTAGCACCGGTGATCTTCCCACTCAGTGTGACGATGCATCCCCTAGCTCCAGCGTCCATTATGTTCTGCACAGTGCTGTGTCCTGCTCTTCGGAAGAACCAGCCCCTCTCGAGTGAGCTCGCGAGTCTGCTGGCCATAACCTGGGCATTGGTACGTGATTCCTCTATCTCCTCCACCTCGAGCTGTGGGTTTGTCAGGTTGAAATCCTCCTGGAGGCGGCGTTGGAGTTCGTGGATGACCTTGCCCCTCCTGCCTATTACGCGCCCTACTTGCTCTGCTTGGAGGGTTACCTTGGTCCCCTCTGGCGTCCTGTTGAATGTTAGTCCGCCGAAGCCTGCCCTCTCTGTCTCCTTGAGCAGGTACTCTCTGACGAGTTGCCTCTCGACGTTGCGATTGATCATCTTCTGGATTGTGTTCTCCTTCATGCGATCACCTCAGAACTCATCGTCTCCCGTTTCCTCATCATCCTCTCCGAAGTACTCTAGGAAAATCTCCAGATTGACTTGGTAGTGGTTGCTGGGGGTTGCCCGGCCCTGGGCTCGAGGTCTCATGTTTCTGGACACTTGGCCACGATGAGCAGCAACGTGCGTGATCACCATGTCTTCGGCATCGATGTCGTCGAATCGCTGTCTTGCGTTGTCCATGGCGCTGTTGATTAGCTTGATGAATTCGCGGGAAGCCTTGTTTGGGAACTTGCCCGGCCCCATCTTGCCCTTTCTGTGGCCGGCCATCGTGTTGCCCCCTCGTCCCTTTCTGGACCTTCTTTGGTACGGTATTGCCCTCTTCTTGGCAACAACGTCCTCAAGGTAATCCCTCGCTACTTCCGCATTCATGCCCCTGATTGCCTTGGCGATGTGGTAGCAGTGCTTGTGGTGGCAGTCCAAGTTGACTGCCCGAGCGGTCACGAGGTTGGATCCCTCAAGGAGTTGGGTGTATCCGTTCTGCGACATTCCTGCTCTCCTACTCATTCATCTCACCTCACTTTAGTGCCACGTGCTGGGAAGATCTGGTTGCACCCACACCGGGACCGGTGTGTGTTACAGACTTCCTTGTAATTGCGAATTCCCCCAATGCGTGACCGATCATTGGGGGGGTGATGTCCAAGTTTACGAATTTCTGACCATTGTGCACCCCCATTTTAGTGCCCACCATCTCAGGGAGGATGTACATCCCTCTGCAGTGTGTCCTCACGGTCTTTCCATTGCTGTTCCTTATTCTCTCGAGGAGTTTCTCGCACTCGATGCTGAGTCCCCTCTGCAATGACCTCTTGACTCTTGATGGCATCAGGGTTGCGATCGAAATCGCATCTGGATCGTAGTCGTCGTTCTCAGGCTCAGCACTGTTCCCCCACGGGTATAGTGGGATATCCTTCAGCTCGTCGATCGTGTAACCTCTCCAGAGGAACTCCTTCTTCCGCCTCTCGGAAATCTTCGATCTCCTCTTCCTGGCCTGGCGCCTGGCCATCTTTGCTGTCCTGAACTGCTTCCTCTTCCTAGCCATACAATCTACTCCTTCTTCGACCTTCCACGGCCGGTTCGCCTAGGTGCGATGTTCCCGACCTTCTGGCCGGGGGGTGAATTTCTGCTGACTGAGCTTGGCCCGTGCACGGCCTGGTGGTTTCCGCCGCCGTGTGGATGGTCTACCGGATTCATTGCGACGCCGCTGACTGTCGGGTACTGCTTACCTCGTGCTCTGGCCCTGTGGTGAGCTGCGCCGGCCTTGAGTAGGGGCTTCTCGGTCCTACCATGCCCTCCAAGAACGCCGATGGTGGCCCTGCACTTGGCAGGGAGGTCCTTCGAGCGCCCACTGGGCATGATTATGCGGACGTAGTCCCCCATCCTGGTGTCTATCATGGCTGAGTTCCCGCCTGACCTGGCGATCTTGCCACCGTCTCCCGGGCGCAATTCGATGTTGCAAATCTGAGTACCCTCTGGAATCTGGCTTAGGGTAGTGACGTTTCCTGGCCTCAGTGAAACCTTGTCACCAAATGCGACTGTCTGTCCTACGGAGAGGCCCTCTGGAGCGGCCAGATGTGCTATTTCCCCATCCTCGAACTTCACCTTGGCTAGCGGTGCGGTATGGGCTGGGCTATGGACCAGATCGATGACTTCCGCAATCTCGCCACTGACTCTGGGAAGTCTGTTGGCAGCGGGGAACCTATGGCTGGAAACCTTGTTTTTGGGGCTTGACCCCTGTCTCTGTGAACGTGTCCTCTTGCCCATGATATCACCTTCTAGAACGCTCCGAGTTTGAGCGCTGCCTCCTCTGCGTCGTATCCATCTGCTAGGCGAATGCTGGCATGCTTGCCAGTTCTGTTGATTCGAACGTTTACCTTAGCGACCTTGACCTCGAGAAGGGACTCTATTGCATCTTTGATGTCTTTCTTTGTAGCCTCCCTTCTGACGATGAACTCGATTCTGTTGTTGTTCTCCCTGTGACCGCCGTCTGGGTCTGCGATCCTCCTCGCTTCGAGAGTCTTCTCTGTAATCCAAGGCATAATAATCACGTCATATGGATCCATCTTAATCACTCCAGGGCCTCTATTGCTGACTTCGTCCAAACTGTGAGCCTTCCTATGTCACCACCAGGTGCGAGGTCTTCGGCGCACAAATCCTTAGCAGTGACAACGTCGACCCCCGGGAGGTTCCGAGCTGCCTTTTCCAAGCCTCCCTTCTGAGCCACTACCAAGAGGATGCTCTTTGGAGTCCTGTACTTTCTACCCCTCATAGTCCCCTTTCCTGCTCTGATCGACCTGCCATTCTTAGAGCGAGTGAGGTCTGCTGAGACTCCCAGGCCCTCCATCATCGCAACGAATTTTCTAGTAGAATACTGGCTAGGTATTGACTCGATGTCGTACTTCTCGTCCGAACCGCCCCTAGACTCAACATAGCCATCGATGACAATTGGGAATCTGAGGCCATCGTCGAACTTGTGCCCTCTGGAGGTTACTGTGCTCGAATCGCATGAAGCTGCTATGGCAGAGTCGCGGGCTATCTTCTTCTCGCGGGAGTTTATCTTCTGGGACCATTCCTTGTCTACCTTTGGCCCGTGAGCCCTCCTTCCCCCTCTGGTGTGGGGGTTCTGTGCTCCGGTCCTCTGCCCTGTCTTCCTCATTATTCTAGAGACTCCTCGGCCCTTGCCCCACCACTCTACGGAATGCTTCATACCTGGCTGGGGAGCACGCTTTCCCTCATGTTCCCTGTGCCCGTAGGACTGCCTCCTGTTTGCTCTTGATGCATGGACGGCAGAACGGACTAGGTCCTCCCTGATCTGTGAAGTGAATGGAGAGGGTAGTTCGACGGCCTTGCCGTCCTTGGCCTCTACGACGAATGATTCTGCCAATAGGCCTGCGTCCATCTCCTCTTGGGCTACAGAATTGACCAAATTGTACGCCTTAGTCTTCATACTATCACACACCCTGCTTACTTGAGGTACTGACGTATGTAACGTCAACCTCTCCAACGACCTTCCTAGGACGAGTTGGATCTCTGAATCTTAGAAGCCTCTTTGCTGGGCCCGGAAGGCTTCCTTGGATTATCATGTATGGATTTCGGACTTCGCCGTAGTTCAGGAAACCGCCAGCGGGAGTGATTTCTGATTCATCAGGATTTGAAATCCTCAGGATCTTCTTGTTCAACTCCGTCCTCTTGTGGTAACCTACCTGCCCGGCCTGTCTGATTGTCTTCCTGACGTATCCAGTTCCGAAGTCACCCATGTTACCCCCCTGGCGTCTCCTCTTGCTGTTCTTGTGGCTAAGTAGCTTGAGTCCGAACCTCTTAATCGAGCCTTGCCAACCCTTGCCCTTGGTCACGCCTACGACGTCGATTTCCTGTCCGGCTTCGTAAACGTCTTCGAGACCGACTTGCCCCCCTAGTCGATCCATTGCCCAATCGAGTTTTGCGTCTATGTCTCCACCCGTTAGTCCGATCTCCATAATCTCTGGAGTCTTCGAGGGGACTCCGCGAACTAAGTCTGGTTGAGTGCATACTATCAAACGGACCTCGGTTAGGTCCTGCTCCCTCAGAGAGTTCAATGCGTCCTCCGATGGATGGGACAGCCTCTTTGGGATTCTTCCGCCACGGGTTGCTGGCTTCCTTCCCTCCTCAACGTCCCTTTCGCCTCGTGTCTGGTTTGCTAATCGTGGGAATAGGTTGGCAGGGGAGTCCTCGGAGACGTCGGTCCAGACTTCGCCCGCTGTCTGCTTTCCGTACGGGGTCATCTTGTACCCCCTAACTGCTAGAACGTTCATTGGAGGGGTCTCAACCACTGTTACTGCCTTCCTGACTTCCTGTCCAGCAGAGGTCGATTTCGGATTGGTATCCCTAATCAGTATGTGAGTCATTCCTGCCTTCCAGCCAGCGAATCCCTGAACCCGGACCTCTGATGACTCTGTTTCTGGCCATGAGGTGATTCTTGCGAATTGCCGGATCGCACGCTTTCTTGGGCCATAGCCCATGCTACCACGGCGGGGTTTGGATCGGTCTGCCATTGCATTTCCTCCTGTATTCCGAAATCGGTCGCGGGCGGCCGATGCCGGGCCAACTACGCCATGGAGGCACCGTGACACCGAGCCGTATCCGCGAATGCGGATGCGGTTTGCGGGATGCTAGTCAGAGCCCTTTGGTGTCTGGTACCTCACGTAGTGAGCGGCCTTGCGACTAACATACCCTATTTGAACGAATCGGGGTGCCAAAAGCACACCCCTATGGGGTGGAGAAGGTGAAAAATGTCAATGCAACGATTTTGAACCCTGACTTCAGAGGTCCCTGTCCGTGCCCTCATATGTTGCCCATCCGGGATTGGTATCAGAAACGATTCAGGCTAGAGCATACCAACTCCAAGCAGTAGATGATGCCATGGCTGGGTCGATGCTGTTGATTCTACCTACAGCAGCGGGGAAGACTGCTGTCGCATGGTTATCCATAGTCGAGAGTTTGGAGAGAACAGGGGGCTGGGCCTTGGTGATCGCCCCGACCGTTGCTCTCTCGAATCAGCATCTGGAAAATGCAATCCCCGTTCTTTCCAATGTTTCAGAATTGAATCCAATTTCACTTAGTGGGCAGCAAACAGCCCCCAAGAGGCCCGAACTATGGAAGGGTTCGAGACTGGTGTTCGCAACCCCACAGGTCGTTAGGAATGATGTGAGGAAGGGGGTTCTGTCTCTTGGCGATTGTAGCATACTAGTTGTCGATGAAGCACATCATTGCACGGGGGACCACGCTATGGCAGAGGTTGCCGAGATGTACATCTCTCAGTCCGAAAGTCCACTGATTCTAGCAACTACGGCTAGCCCCGGTTCGAGAAGGGAGCAAGTGCAGGAGATATGCAGGAGGTTGGAAATCCAAAAAATACACATGAGGACGAAGGAGGACCCGATGGTTGCAGAGTTTCTCTCAGAGCTTGATGTCGAGGAAGTTGGCGTGGAGGTTCCTGGCGAAATCAGAGAACTGGCAGAGCCGTTCAGGATTTGGCAAGAAGGGATAGTCGACAGAGAGCGCAGGAGTGGAAGGTACGTTATGCCGGGAGCAATTAATCAAGCCGGTTTATCGAATGCAATGGAACGTGCCCAGGAAGCCATCGGCAGAGGGGATACGAGTGGTTTCAGATCTTCTTCACAGATAGCCACTGCAATGAGGCTCCATCATCTGATTAACCATCTCCTCTGTCAAGGGATAGCCGCTTCTAGGCATTTCCTCTCTAGGATGGAGGATGAGGAAGGGAAGAGCAAATCTTCGAGAGAATTCCTCAGGGACGGGAGGGTAAGGAGCCTGTCTGCCAGCCTCAAGGGCATGGCAGAGGTACATTCCAAGGTCGGAGCGGTGAGGAGGCTTGTCAGGGAAAGGATTCGAAGAGACAATGATTCAAGAATCATTGTTTTCGCCAACTACAGGGACACGGTAGAAGCACTCGAGGGCGCGCTTTCCGATCTCAAGGGCATCAGGGCGATTCAGTTCATCGGACAGTCTCGTAGATCCGGTTCCGAGGGACTAACTGCGAAGCAGCAGATAGCCAGACTTTCCGAGTTCAGGGAAGGAGAGGCGAATGTCCTGGTTGCAACTTCAGTTGGCGAAGAGGGTTTGGACATCCCTAGTGCCGACCTTGTCATTTTCTACGAACCCGTATCGAGCGAAATAAGAACCATCCAGAGGAGGGGGAGGACTGGTAGAAGGAGGCAGGGGGAGGTAGTCGTCCTTGTTGCCGAGGGTACAAGGGACGAGGGGGCCAAAGACTCTGCTAAGAGGAAGGAGGAGTTCATGCACAAGGCAGCTAGGAGGGTCGCTAGAGAGCTTCCCGGTAGCCCTCACAAGGATTTGTCTAACTTGGAGAGGTTCTCCGTATCCTCCGATGGAGGTGTCTGCTCAGCAGCTGAATTCGTACTCGAAACCAGAGAACGCCACAGAAGTGACCTTTCTGGGACTGACACCACTACTGCCAAGGACCCAAAGGAATCTTCCAAGGTTGATCTCCCCCCTGGGAACTTCAGACCCGCGGGACAGACGGGACTGGACCAGTTCTAGTCGCCGATTACGGCTATCCTAGTTCGAAGCTGGGCCAGGCGGTTGTTGTAGTGCCCCATTGCGAATGCGAGCATCTCAGTCAAGTGGATCACCGGGATATTTGTGGATATCCCGGTTGCCCTGCCTGCCTTTCCTTGGTATACGTCGAGTGCGGTGTGGGAAAGGGTGCACGCGCTGACGATCATCGCCGCCCCCTCAGACTTTGCATCGTCGATAGTGGATGCAATCTGGCGCAGGACCGTAGCCTCCTCCGAGAAAAGTCCCGGCACGCCAACGCTTTGCGTCCTGCTCTCCCAGAGAATCGGTTTCCCACCAAGTGCTTTGATTAGAATCTCTAGGTACTGGGGATCGAAAACATCGTCTTCGCCACAGGCCCCCTCCTGCTGCATGTTTGGGCCGTAGAATCCGGCTATCGGGAAGTCGATCGGATTGCGTACCTTCTGGCCCACCTTGTCCAGGCCAATCTCGTCTACGATGACATGCAGTAGGTGATGCACGCCTACATCGCCTGACATCGTGAGCCCTGTGGTGCGCTGTAGGACCTCGTTGGTCTTTGCAAGAAGTAGGGAGTCGTGCTTCAGCCTGGCAAGATCCTCGTTGAGGTTCCCAGCCGTGGCTGCACACGGAGTGATGATGTCCATGCCCATGGACTCAGCGATAGCGAAGTTTCGTGCGTTGAGAGTCACTTGCAGCAAGTCGTTTGCTTGCCTGATAATCCCTGCTCCGCAGCTAGTGGCACCGTTCATGGGAAATAGTTCGATACCAAGGGAGCGGGCAGTCGGCTCCATGGTCTGGGAAACCTCGGTGGCGCTGCTGTGGGCAATGTTTCCAGGGTGGTACGCGTACTTCAGTGCCATTAGAACCTACCATCCATCTCGTTGAAGATCGCAACTACCTCGTGGTGATTATCTACAGAGGAGTTGAACTGCTTGGGCATCTTTCCTATTCCGGCTGGGGGGGCAACCATTCCCAGCATCCCGTTGAAAACGTTGCCACCGGTCCTTGTGAAGCCCAGGACCATTCGAGCGGTAACTCCCGAGAACAGGTTTCCTAGAAGCGCAAAAGGGCCTAGGGCTTGCCTGTAGATTACAGTGTCATTGACCATCCCGCTGCTCTTAACAGTCCAAGTGTACCACCAAACGTGCTTGCCGTGCTTACCGTTGAAGCCATCTCCGGTTAGTACTGAGTTCTTCGCGACTAGCAGTGACTCGGAGACGGTCCTCGGGACTGAGGACTGTCGATTTATCGAGGCGAGGTCGGTCTCGGCCTTAATCCCATTAGTGGAGGATAGCATTTTGTCGATTTCCTCTGCCTTGGATGGAGAGGTCCTAGGGTCGTTTCTCCTGGACCATGTGGAGGCGATTACTGCGGGCCCGAAGTACCCATTTGCATGGGGGACCGCGTCAGAACTGGAGTGGAGTATGTTCTGGCTGCCGAAGTCCTTCATCGAGTGTAAACCAGCGGCGATCGCGGGGTCCATCGTACCCATCACTCCTTGAGGCGTGTGAGCTCCCTCCCTTGTGGCAGCGACCATCCAGGGGTCGCTTGATTCCCTCTTACGCTCTAGCGACCATGGGTCTATGGCCAAGTCCCTGATTACCTCGAATCCCGGGAGGGGCTCGATTCGCAGGGAGACCGACCCTTCTCTCATTGGTGCGGCAGAGTCGAGACGGCAGAGTCCTGGTAAAACTAGGCGGCCGTTGATCGAAATCGCTGTATTGGAGTCGTCTGGATGACCATCGCGGAATGTCAGGGTCCCATCTTGGGATGCCTTGAGTGTCCTGAGGACCTCCAGTACTGACATGTGCCCCGGTAGAGAGCACAGCCAAGTATCGGTTCCTGTGCTGGAAGTCTCTGGGTCATACCTAAAGACGCTGACACTCGCTTGAATAGGTTCGGATTTGACCTCAGGCACGGAGAAGCCGTCCTCTCCCTCTGCACCGGTTGAGGAACCGCTGGCGTACATCTTGATGGCATCCACCATTTCCTCGTGGAAGTGGCCGGTGCTGTCCACAGCAGCTAGCGCTGGAAGAGCTTCCAATATCCACTCAGCCGCTGGTTCATCATAGTCAACATCGCAGTCTAGCCGGTCAATAATTCGGGTGGCACCGAGTTGCTCTAACTGGCCGTCCCAGTCTTTGCCGGACTGGCAGAAGAACTCGTAGCTCGTGTCCCCCAGAGCACAAATTGCGAAGTGGACCCCTTCTAGGCGAGTCGCTGAATCGGAGATCGCGAATTGCCAGAGGTCCTCTGCGTTGTCGGGCATCTCCCCCTCCCCCCATGTGGAGCAGACAATTAGCACGCGCTTCTTCCCAGAGAGTGAGTTGAAGTCGAAGCCATCCATGTCGTGGATCTCCCCCTCAAGGCCGTAGGACTTTGCATCCTTCGAGATCTTAGCGACAAGTCCCTCTGAGTTTCCAGACTGGGAGCCGAACAGCAGCATTAGCGACCTATCTCCCGAGGATAGTAGGCCCTCTAGGTCGCCGCTATCTGTTTCGGCCTGGGGTTCCGAAGACACTTCTCCTGAGGGTTCCTCAGATTCGTCAGGCGATTCCCCTTCGGAAGGAGTCGCTCCCGCGGTTACAGAAGACGCGATCAGAGAGAGGGAATTGGTAGTGAATTCTGCAGCTGGGTCGTCATATTCGACATCGCAGTCGGCCCTGTCGAGGAGCCTGTTGGCCCCCTGCTTCTCGAACCACCCATCCCAGTCCTTGCCTGACTGGCAGAAGAACTCGTAGCTCGTGTCTCCCAGAGCGCATACAGCGAAGTTGCACCCCGACATTGACGGAGGCGAGTCCCCGTTCGCTGCTTCCCAGAGGTCGACTGCATTGTCTGGCATCTCCCCCTCTCCCCAAGTGCTACAGAAAATCAGGATGTTCTTGTAATTGGGAAGATCACCAACTTCGACTTCGTCCATCCCCTTAACGGAGGGATTCAAACCGAGTGATTTGGCCTGCTTCTCGGCTATGGTTGCCAAGTCTTCGGAGTTTCCTGACTCGGATCCGAAAAGTATCAACAGAGGTCGGACTGACAAGACATCACCTACCCAGCCTTAGGCTGGGTATTCACCTCGACCATAATCCGATTATTGAATATGCTCATCGGGAAAGGTGCTGACAGTGGCTAAAATTAGGTCGCTCACATATCCATTGCATCGAAGTCTTCGGGCATTGGCCCTGCACCCTTGCTAGAGATCACATCATCAATTCTTAGAATCATCACTGCTGTCTCTGAAGCGCTCTGAATCGCCTGCTCCACGACACGGCTGGGTTCGAACACCTTGGCCTTGGCCATGTCTACCACTCCACCCTTGTAGACGTTCACACCATGGGTTGACTTGCCCTCTGAATGAGCCTTCCTAAGATCGATTATCGTATTCACCGGATCTAGTCCAGCATTCTCGGCGAGAGTCCTGGGGATTACCTCAAGAGCGCTGGAGAATGCCTCTATCGCCATCTGCTCCCTGCCACCGGTTGACTCCGCGAATAATCTGAGGTCCCTGCTAAGTGCGGCTATCACTGAGCCACCTCCGGTTAGAACTGCCCCATCTTCGTGGGCTACTGCGACTACTCCGATTGCATCCTCGAAGGCTCGCTTAACCTCATCGACGACGTGCTCGGTACCGCCCCTAAGTAGAACTGAGACGCTCTTTGCTTGGGGGCACCCTTCAACGAACACCATGTCCGAGTCGCCTATCTTCCTCTCCTCGACCTTAGAGGCCGAACCGAGATCCTCCTCGGAGAGGTCATCCAGGTTGTTTACTATCCTGCCACCAGTCGCCTTTGATAGAGCCTCCATATCGCTCTTCTTCGCTCTTCGTATTGCGAAGATCCCAGATTTTGCCATGCAGTGCTGGGCCAAGTCATCGATTCCCTTCTGGCAAATTACCGTGTTTGCTCCGCTTTCGACAATCTTGTCGACTAGGGACCTCAGGAATTGCTCCTCCTCGTCGAGGAACTGGGAGAGCATGTTTGGGTCTGTGATCTGGATCTTTGCATCTACCTCTGTCTTCTTCACCTCTATGGCAGAGTTCACGAGTGCAATCTTGGCATTGGCCACGCCCCTGGGCATACCGCTGTGAACCCTCTCTTTGTCGAGAATGATTCCGTCCACTAGGGTGCTGTCTCTGATGGAACCTCCTTGCTTCTTCTGGACCTTGATGTCATCCAAGTCAACAATTGCCCCATCGTCACCCTCTTGGGCAACGGACAGGACAGCCTGCACGCTAATGTCCGAGAGGAATTCCTTCACTGCACCAGCGCTCTTTCCCGTCAATGCAGTCTTGGCCACCTCTGTGAGCATCTTTTCGTCGACTCCGGCCCCGTGCGAGTCAATCAGCTCAACAGCCTTGTCAGAAGCCAGTCTGAAACCCTCGCAGATGACTGTTGGGTGAACATTCTGGTCGACCAACTCCTCGCTCCTCTTCAGGAGTTCCCCCGCAATCACAACAGCGCTAGTTGTTCCGTCGAAACAGTGCTGCTCCTGTGTCTTTGCGATTTCGATAATCATCTTGGCTGCGGGATGCTCGATTTCCATCTCTTTCAGTATTGTAGCCCCATCATTGGTGATTACTACGTCCCCCATCGAGTCTACGAGCATCTTGTCCATGCCCTTCGGACCCAGGGTCGACCTAACGGCGTCCGCTACTGCCTTTGCTGCGGCGATGTTGTTGCTCTGGGCTCCCTTTCCGCTAGTCCTAGTTGTTCCCTCTTTCAAAATGAAGATCGGTTGTTGTCCGTTATACATGCAATCCCTCGCCTTAGTTCGACGGACGAGGCAACGGAGGGGGGGTCATAAGGCCTCCCAATCGACTTTGGAGACTGTGTCGGTCCACTATTCCTTCTGAGATTCAAGCCACTGCTTTCCGTAGTACTGCCACTGCTCCATGGTCCATCCCTCTGGGAGCCCATCCTCTGGTACAGGCGGCCCGGCTGATTCCTGAGTCGTTACAGTGTCCTGCTCCTCAGGGCTTGGCCGAGGTGGTGGCTGCTGGAAAAGTTCCTTTGAGCCCCCAAACATCGAATTGGCTACGTCGTCTGCGGATGGCAATTGGCTCGGGTCATTCTTTTTCCCGCTCCACCCCTCAACGGTCATGCTGTAGTCGCCCAACGAGGAGTACTCTTCCAGCGGAGCGCGAGCACTCCTCAGTACCCTGAATGAAGAGAACAGAACGGCACCCATAATCACGAGTCCTATCGCGACAAGGGCAAAGTTGGCTGCCAGCCAACCGACCTCCTTGACATCGGTGCCTTCGGGAATGGGATCTGGTTTGTAGAGGGTGATCTCAGTTGTCTTTGTTGTCGTGTCCAAGTCGCTGATGACCACAAGTGAGACATTGAAGTCAACGATGTTGGCTGCAAGATTCTCCAGTTGCTCCTCCTGGACTTCGATATGTATTGTGACGTTCCTGCTCTCACCTGCAGCGAGAACGAAGTTCCTATCGTCCTCGTCGACCCTCGCATTATAGAGTGTCCAGAGGTTGTCCAACTCGACATCTGCCCTGATTTGCTGCTCCAGTTCCGGATGAGCGCTGCGAATGGTGAATACGAGGACGTAGTCATCTCCTGGTTCGTAAATCTCGGCTGCATTGGACTGGGAAGAGGGGGGCAGTACCAGGAGGAAACCTACGGTCCCGACCTCGAACCTCGCTTCTCCTTCTGCACTGTTGCCAGATTCGGTGCTAGTGGCCTTGAGTTTGATTATTCTGGGACCCTCGACCCCTTCGGCGAAGGAGTAGCTAACACTCAGATTGTAATCCTCCCCCGGTGCTATATACGGTGTCTTCCCATTGGATAGTCCTGCCACAAAGGCGGAAACGTCAGATGGGAAATCCAGTTCGATTTTGAAGGAGTCGTCCTCGTTGCCCGTGTTGGAAATCTTCCACTTGAGCGTTCGGGGGTCGGTTCCGGCTGCGAAGACCTCTTGGGATAGATCCCTGTCTTCGACTTCCACCAGGTATGTCTTTGGAACTGTGAGGTAGAAGTTAGAAACAGACTGGTAACTAGGATTCATCTGACTCGTTCCGATAATGGAGACGCGGTAAGTTCCGTTATCCACCCCTTTAGGCATTGGAAGGAGGAGCGAGAGGGTGATCTGGCCCCCGTTGGCCTCCAAAGTGACTTCATCCGAACTCATGTCGGCCTCTAGCCTCCAGTTATCCGTTTCCACCCTGATGTCGAAGGTGTCCTCAGTGTTCCCATAATTGAACAGGAAGACCTGGACAGTGCGCAACTGGCCATCCGCGGGAGCGAGCATCGCATTCTTCACTGGAGCAACAGCTAGGTCATGGTACACAGGGACCTCGATGTAAATCTTCGATGATGCTTGGAATGTGTTGGGGAGACGGGGATTTGCGAGAAGAGTCAACTCATATGTCCCAGGCTCCATACCTTCCGGAATCGTGACCTCAACGTTCAGTGAGGCCTCTTCCACTGGAGTCATGTTGATTATCGAGATCTCATCACCCCCGACCTCATACCACTTCAGGTCGTCAGAGGATAATTGCGAGCCTGGGGGGAATTGGCCACCGAGGGTCCACGAAGAGAACTGGTTACCTGTGTTCTTCAGTTCCATCGTGATGTTTGCTTTTCCCCCTGGCAATATCGTTGCTGCGGGATTGGCCAGAGTCTCCTGCTTCAGAGTCATCCTGTAGGTCGACTCGACACTTACGGGAAGTTCGACGTAATACTTCGTGTCTTGGAACCCCATGATCCCATCATTGATCCACGTGTACCAGAACAGGTTCTGGACGGGGGCGCCATCTGGAATCGTTAGGTTGAACCAGGCATGGGTGTATGTTCTCGCCTTGATGGTGTTTGTCTTAACCTCATTATCATGGTCATTGAAGTTATTCGAGTCAATCCTGAGGGGGAACTGGGACATCCAAGAGCTGTTGGAGACCTCTGTGAAGAATCTGAGTGTGGTGTCGATGTAGCCCTTGTTGAATATTCGGCAGTGAAGTGATGGGGGGTCTGGATCGGCTGCTTCGACGAGAATCGTATTGCCCCCCTCGGAGTCGGGGTCGTATACAGTAGAGCCACCGAAGTTGTCTGGGAAATCGCATTGGGCATCCAATGTGTACTCATCACCGCGCTCTATAGCGAAGATGATGAATGAATCGACGTGTATACCCTCATCGGAAAAGGATGAGTTTGATCGGAACAGGAAAGATACCGTGAAGCCCTCATTTTGGTGCATTCCCGTTGCATTCCAAACCAGTCTAGACCAGTCTCCCTCTGATGAGGAGAGGTTCCTGGAAGAGTAGTTCAGATACTCTACGCCACCTCCTGCCCCGGAGTTAGTCTCGAGCATGATAGTGTCGCCAGCACCCATCACGCCCCAAGCGTCAGTTGCAATCTGAATAGAGTATAGGAGCGGGCTATTCACCTTGACCAGACAGAGGTTTGCTCCGTGTATAGAGGACACGATCGGGTCATGCTCGCCATAGCCGAGACCGTGGCTTTCATCGAAGACTTGGTCAGAGCAACCGTCGTTCGAATTGTATCGTTGCCATGCCCACCTTAGTCTGTCGTAACGGTTGGAAGCGTAGTTGTCATTGTCCCCTGAAACCTTCCAATGCCAATCCCCAGTGGCGCTGGAAAGGTTCTCCATCCTCCATGTGCCTGTTGGGAAGTTGTTTGTGTCTGGTTGGTAGCCATCGGTGTATCCCGCGGCGAACCATGTCGGTTCTCCGAAGGGGACTGCGTTGTTGGTACAGTACTTTCCTTCATCGGCCTCGTCGTTGCAGAAACCATTCTCCATTGGATCGTACCAGAATGCGATGGGGACGTCCCTGTCTAGGATGTCATTTGAGTCGTCACCGTCAATTCCGATTCCCGCATCGACAATACCCCTTATCGTAACCCCACCAGTTAGCCACCCATCGTCGCTGAGAGTGCTGTGGGCTAATGATGGGGTCCATACGAAGGGCATCCGAATGGACTGGCCGGCTGCCAGTGTGATATTGAATGTCCATTCTTGGAGGATCGTACCAATGGGGTGCCAAATCTCCAGTTTGGCGTCTGAAGTTACCGGGGAAGGATCGACTCCTAATTGACGGAATGTAACATTGACTTGAATTGATTCGCTTTTGGTCATGTACTCCAGGGTGCTGGAGTCGGGCTGATCCCAAACCCTTGGTGAATAGCTTGAGTTGCCAAGCTCAATTCCCGTTACTTCGAAGTCGACAGGGTTGTTCCTAGGTCCTACCTCTGATTGCTTAGAAGGAGCCTCGGGAGTCTGGATTGCGGCATGGGAAAGGCTCACCACTATGAGCAGCGAAGAAAGCAGGAGTGCACGAACCGAACTCATTGACACCAAATTGCGGTGTTAAATCGTGTAAGAAGGTTGGGGACTGTGGTTCGTTTGGGATGATGAGACGGTGGAACGGTTTCTGTACGCTAACGAGTCTTGTAATGTCTGCTTCTAATGAAGTGCTTATGGTGCAATGCAGGGCCGTGGGCGATATGGTTGAGAGGGGGAAAGTTACCAAACAGTTGTCCCTTGCTCTGTTAGTGGTTTTGCAAATCACAATGGCCCCCATAATCCTCTTCTCCCTGACCTATCTGATCCATGTCGACTACGAAGCAGCGCAAGTCAGCGTTCGGACCGAATTGATTCACTGGGTCGTAACTGCTGGGCTTTCTTATGGTGTCATCTCCATAGCATTGGCACTTGTTTTTGGTGGCTTTAGGCCCTTCTTCGTCACCAATCAGGGAGGGGTGTTGCCCTTTCTCAGATTGAGTCCCAGAACCGGGGATCCCGAGTTGGTGGATAGGGCAAGACTGCATCTGCAAGGGAGTCCATATGGGAAGATGGTCAAACTAGTTCACTCGAAGACAAAGGACGGGGATTTCGACCTCATGGCAATACATGGCGGCCTTCAACTCCTTGCGGTCCCTATGCAGGTAATCCTAATCGTGGTCCCACTTGTCATCATGGAAGGAATGCCTGATTACATTGTTAGGCCCAGTAGGGCTTTCGATCTAGGAATGGCGGGTTACCTGGTTGCTCTATGGATAGCTGTCAGAGTTCACCCCCTTGTGTCATGGCACCTAGTCGGAATAGCAGCGATGTTCAGGAATGTGGTTTGGAGGGTATCCAGACTATCCTGGATTCTGCCTATCTTTCTCTATTGGCTAGTCGCCAGACTGGTGCTCCTGTTCTCACTCGATGTTCTCAACGTGAACTACGAACAATGGCATGAGATGCAACTGGAGAAGATAGTCCTCGAAATGATTGCGCCTGATGCGGAAATGCCTGAAACTGCGATCCTAGACTTCATAGTGGCGATTTCCGTCCTACCCATGGCCACCTTCACGACGATTTCAGTCCTAGGAGGCTCTCAGTCGATGCCAGATTGGATGTTTGGACAAGAGGAGAAACTTGAGTCCCTCAGGACAAAGGAGTTGAGCGAAGGGGGCGATATTTCCAATTCAGATGTGGAGGGGGGAATAGCGAACCCTGAAGAGGGGATTAACGAAGCAAACTTCGGAGAAACCTTGGAAGGTAGCGAGATGATTGACATGCCCTTCGATCTGTTCAAGGACGACTAGTCGCCGAGTGAGGATTCAATCAGCCCCTTAGCTCTCTAAGTACTCTTTCCACTCTGTCCATCCCTCTGGAGATGTCTTCCCTGCCGATCGTGTAAGCGAATCTCAGATGCCCCTCGCCCGCGTCTCCGAATGCGGTCCCGGGGGAGCAAAGGACACCCCCTTCGAGGAGTTTCAGTGCTATTTCCTCGCTATTCATGCCAGGGACCTCAACCTTTGGGAAGACGTAGAATGCCCCGGTCGGCGTGTGGCATGAGACCCCAGGTATGGAATTCAGCCTCTCGCAAATCAAATCCCTACGGGCCTTGAACTCGGCGCACATCTCCTCTGGGTAATTTGGGTAATTCGCCAATGCCTCCAGCACTGCGTGCTGCATGGCATCGTTTGAGCAGGCGGTCACGTAGTACTGCATCTTGGTCAACTCGACCATGAATTCGGGGTCCGGTGATAGGAGGTACCCTATCCTCCACCCGGTCATTGCGAAAGTCTTGGAGAAGGATTGGACCATGACCAGCTTGTCATAGCCTGCACCCAGGAAAGAAACATGGGGGGCGTCGTAGACTATCCGATCGTAAACCTCGTCGGTGATTAGCCACAGATCGTTCTCTCTTGCGAACTCAACCAATTCGTCTCTTTGCTCCTCATTCACATTGCCGCCGGTTGGATTGCTAGGGAAGTTGTACAGGATGGCGACCGTCTTATCGTCCACGATCTCCTCGAGGTCGGAAATGGTCGGAACGAAACCGTTCTCGAATTTACATGGGTAGAAAGATGGCTCTCCCCCACAGATAACGATATCGGGCGGATAGAGTGGGAAGTATGGCTCCGGGATCATGACCTTGTCGCCGGGGTTTACAATTGCTAGGAAGATGTCCAGCAAAGCATTAGTTCCGCTCATCGTAATGCATACATTGGATTCATCCAGAGTGGGGATTCGATGATGCCACATTTCTGCGATTTTTTTGCGGAGTTCTGGGAGGCCGGCGGTCGTTGTGTACTTGTTCCTGCCATCCTTCATTGCCCTGGTGAAAGCCTCAATGGCAATGTCTGGAGGTTGGAAGTCCGGCTCCCCCAGTCCGAATTGCACCGCATCGTCACCTGCCATATCGAACATTCTCCTGACACCCGTTGGACGAATGCTGTTCGAACGGTCGGAGAATCGCACCATGACCTGCGGACTTCTGTTCTAGGATTTTAACAAGGCGGCTCGGAATGCTCCGATTTCCAATTCGGGGACTTATTTTTCGATTATCTCAGCGTCGATAACTTGTTCCTTACGATTCATGAAAGAGGTCATCATCCCCTCTATCTGTTCATCCGATCGGAATCTGATTAGGACCAGGGATCCGACCCAGGCCAGAGCGACTAGTGCGACAAGGCCAATCACCCAAGATGGAATGCCATTGGCTGATGAGCCTGAACCAGCACCCGCGACTTCGTATAATACTGGCAGGGAATGGAAGTCTCCAGAAACAGCATGGACCTCTATAGTGTGATTTCCGCCTGATAGTTTATCCGGATCTAGGAGAACATGCCAAAGGAAAGGTGTCAGCGCTCCGATTTCCCCTATTGTCTCCGAGTATGTTGCCTCTTGCCATGTTCCTCCATCAATTCTGAATTCGACGCTTTCTATAGGTCCGGATTGCCCCCAAGCATGCCCTGTGATGTTGATAATCCCCTCCTGAGTGAAGTTGAGACCGTGATTCTGTAATTCCGGGTCAATTGACTTAGATTGCCCTGATTCTTGGAGGAAAATTGCGAGTTCGACGGCTGCCAAAGCGTCTACCATCCCATATCCGAATTCTCGGTTCCAGTATGGGTCTACTTCGGGTGCACTTGGCTCTCCCCTAAGCTCTGAGGTATGCTTCAGGACCTCCTTGACCTGTAATGGCGTCAGGTTAGAGTTGGCTTCCAACACCAAAGCAATCACCCCACTCACAGAAGGGGTGGCGTATGAGGTTCCGCTTCCCCTCCCAGTGTAGGTATTCTGGGATGCATCCCCTCCGATGAAATTGTTGCAAGAACCACTGCTGACGCAACCCTCCGCCTGGATGATGTTGGACCCGGGCGCACTAATCTCAGGAATCAGTTCATTGACCGGGTTCCCATCTCCATTGTCCTTCCTAGGACCTCTGGAAGAATAGCCAGCGATTTCGTCATCTGCCCGGTCGACTGTATTCTTGTCATCTGTCGCAGCAACGGTAATGGAGAGGGAAGAAGAGCTCATCCCGGAAAGGCCGTCATTTTCCTCACCATCGTTACCAGCCGCGTTGGACACCACGATACCTGCCTCCATTGCCTCATCCAATATTCGGCTATGCATGTCTGATCCGTCAGAGCCGCCACCTTCGTGACTGGTGATCCCCCATGAAAGAGAGATGATGTCAATCCCATGGCTCTCCTCGTCGACACCAGGCCATGCGTCATCCTTGTGGTCAATAATCCACTGGAGGCCGTTCATAGCAGACTCATAGGCCTCCTGTTCAAGCAAATAGTTCTCGAAGGGGCCCGCCCCGACATCAGTACCTATCCGGACATCCACTAGACCCGCATCTGGCGCGGAGCCATAGAAGGAAGATTGTGTCCCATCTGCCTCCAACCCAGTTGCACTAGCCATGCCCATGCACGCTGTGCCATGTTGATTCCCATCATCCGGATCGAAGGAGCCGTCCTCCGCCCGTCCTCCGGCAAGGACGCATTGGGGATCGCTGTGCAAATAGCAGACAGCATCATACCCAGACACAAACTTCCCTTCCAGACCGGGGTGCTCGTTATCCACGCCGGTATCGACCATTGCGATATTAATTCCCTTACCCGAAAGTCCGAGGTCCCATGCTCCAATGGGGTAATAGGAGGAGTTACTGGCCTTCACGGCAGGGGTCTGCACATCCCCATAGAATACAACCGAGCCGTACCTCTCGACCATCGCAACCCCCTCTATTCCTGCGAGCACGGGGATCTGAGAGGAATCAACATCGCCGAGGAGAACAGCATCAACTATGGGCAACTCAAGATGGATTTCGAACCCCATTGATTCCAGCATCTTCCTATCTTCATCGGAGAATTCGCGAGAAAAAGAGAGCCCGATGTTTACTGGTCCGGAGACGGTCTGAATTGAGTCGTGGACGCCATCCCTGTCTTCGTCGAGGGTCGAAACTTCCCACCATTCGACATCGGGGTCCCACCATATTTCGCCCTGCTCCGGGACTTCAGTACTTTGTCCGTAGACAATTAACTGAGGTCCCCTTAGGTAATTTGTTTCAGCGGTGGCCCCCAAACTCGATGCAGCGATGCTTCCGCAAAGTGGAGATATCAGAAGGGAGACCAGAGCCAAGGCTATCGGAGACCTGTTCATCGGCTCCATGCGAGCATGCTTATGTCTTCAATCCAACCGAAAATGGAGTGCTGGGGATACGCTTCGCAAAGGCAGAAGAGTGGTGGGGGCACTGGGATTTGAACCCAGATCAGCGGGTTTCTTCCGCTTAGCGTGCACCCGGCTCGCGCACGCTCTCGGTTTGCGACGGGTCGGTGCTCCAGTTGGTCATCAAAGCCATCAGAATACCTCCTCGTCGTCATTCCCGTGCAACTGGAGCCCGCGGTACTACCAGGTTATACTATACCCCCAAGGGTGGTTCAGAGAACGGTTTCCCTCTTATGATGCTCTCGGTCGGGAGGGATGTCAGAATGTAGACGCTATAGGGCCCATTGAGATGCTCATAAGCGTCCATAGCCCCATTATTGCAATAGAAACGCCCCATGCTCTCGGACGTATGCCGACACTGAGCAGACCGATGATCGAAGCGTACTTCCCAAGCAAGAGAGGTATTGATCTCAATATTGCGACTACCAATCCAGCCGAGATCCCGAATCCCACCAGCATCAATGGAGAAAGGGTTGCCCCAATAAGACCCGATCTGGCCATCGCCCCCACTCCTTGTGCAATCATAGAGGGGTCGATGAGCCAAGAAATCCAAGCAAGCCATAGTCCGAGATAGACGTCTTCGGAGAACCTCTTGTCCCCCCTCCAATCCCTGTATTTCTGACTCATCCTAGAGTGGAGGAGACGTGACAAGTGCTCGAGTTCGAAAACCCTCCCTCTTGTAAGCATCGAAACGCCATGATAAACCAGGATGATGGACAATAATATCTCGAGGATGATCCAATGAGGACCCAATCCCAATGATGAGAGAATTGCGATTGGAGTTGCCCATGCCAAGAATCCGAAGGACGAAGCTCCCATGGTCATGAAAATCCCAACGCCAGGAATCAGTGCATCTTCAGGTGCCTCGTAATTCCTCTCACTAGGCATGGATAGCACCAGTAGAGGCAGAAGGGAGAGCCCTGCAGCCATTGAGAGTAAGCCCATAGGAGATTTGCCAGAACCGAATGAAGCATCTTCGGAAGCAGATTGGATATCTGAAGGAGACATCGAACCTGGAGACCACGAGGCGATGAATCCGGCTGAGTCAATGACAAAAACCGAATCAGTCGGTCCGCTTGGAAGAGACTGCCCCACTGTTCCGTCATCGAGTAGCAAGGGCCAAGACCCATTTATCTCCTCGGAGAAATCATCCAAATTGTATGCCTTCACATCCTCTCCAGTAGCTATCTGCGCGAAGGAGGCAGAAAGACCGTCAATAGCCAGAACCTTCTCAGCCGACTCGAAGTCAACCATCTGCCTCTTGGCGTTGGGCGAACCAGGAGTGAACAGCCCTATGACAGCAACATCTGAGTCTTCCAATAGGTCCGAAAGGGATCCCGCTCCAGAATCTGGATTATGGGAAAGGAGAATGAAATTTGGTGCTGCCCCTCCTTCCCTATAGTTCTCTGAGTCTATATCTGGGAGGCTGAGAGCAGTAACGGATGATGCCAAGGCAAGGAGCAAAATCGCACCGTAAGCAGGCAATGGCAGTTGCCCCCCCCTCATTGAAGCCCCCACCCAAGCAAACATCCCCATGAAGACGAATGCCGCTGCGGCTGCAGAACCGAGAATGGGGGGTTCGTCAGCGGGAACACTGAATCTTAAGAGCGCCCACGAATGGCAGGTTTCGCCCGGATCTTGATCGGAAAGCACCATGCACGCGTCAAGCATATAATCGCCGGGAACTAGTGGCTGGTCGGTTATCCAATTGAGAACGGTTCTGTTCCCCTCGCCCTTGGAAAATCCATCTGGAATCTCAAAGTGGTCAACCCAAGTATCTTCGTAGTGCTTGCCATGCCTCATTTCCGACCAAGGCATTGGACCGACAAGCTCGATTGACTGGGCTGAGAAATCAGTTGCACCCCATGGTGAGAAAGGTGTGAACCCAATTCTTGCCATGCGATTCTGGTCAACAATTACATCCAACTCAGTCTCGACAATGTGCCCGTCAAAAACTACTCCAGTTCTGGCATCGTACGTACCCCACCATAGGGTTCCGGAGACCGCACATTCGTGCCTAACCTGGATGGATAGTCGTATTTCCTCGCCTGAATTCATTGAGATGTTCACATTGTCTGCTCTGACCTCGAAGATGTGTGGCTCAGTCCGATCCTTATTCATCACGATAGGTTCTGTATAGACGTTAGAAAGAGCCGATATTCCGCCCATCGTTAGAGAGACGGAGAATTGGGTCTCAGAACCTAATGGGCCACCCACTGGGAGATCCGACATAGAGCAGATATCACTAGCCGACTCAAGGGAGGCGAACAGCCTGACGGAAACGTTGCCTTCGAAATTGAATGGCTCTTGAGTAGGAGACGAAAAGGCATCCACTATGGTGGGAAGTGTGAATGAGCTGGTCTTGGAAAATGTCGCACTTCCTGATGGTAGGCCGGTGACTGTTGTCCAGTTTCTGTCCAGAAAGTGGTTTTCCTCTACACCCTTGAGGAACAACATGTGTTGTTCGGGATATTCAAAGTCTAGTCCGGGTCCCTCATAGGCTGTTTGGTTCTGGGCAATTCCGGAGGATGATACCATCAGAGTTAGCACTATGACTATGGAGACTAGAAGTGGCACCCTTCCCGAATGCATCTTTTCCATCATTAGATTCTGCCCCAAACTGAATGTTCAATCCTTCGTCTCCGTGTTACAAAAGCCTCGTTGCTACAAATAGTGCCATTATGGACCCGGAAACTGTGGAAATAAAGTTAACACTATGCTTTCCTAGGAATCCTCGATTCTCAAGAAGGGCTCCCAGAATCGAGTCAACCTGGCATCCGAGCCAGCCAAACAATATCACCGCCGGGAAAAAAATTTCAAGGGGGGTTCGATCTCCGTTAATCGCACCCAGAATAGAAGATACTACGGCGATTAGTAATGCCCCGTAAAATGCAGCAAGCGTGCCAGTAGGAGACATGCCGCCGTTCGTTCCTGCTGGAACGGACTCCAATGTTGTGATGATTCGTGTCCTAGGATCAAGGCTGCCAATTTCCGAGGCGAGCGTATCAGAAGCTGCAACAGAAACCGCTGAGCAGAGGAGGAAGTATGACCATTCGTGGCCGCCGATGAAGAAATGTCCAATGGCGACAATGCTGGCCATGCCACCGTTTGCCAGGACGTTCTTCCACCCCCTCACTCCGTCGTTGGCTTCCTCGGCCGAGATCCTTGCCTTCTCCTCGAATCTCCATTTGGTGGCCGTGGATCCGACAATTAGGAATGTCATTAGGACCACGAGCCAGGTCCAATGCCCTAGAAGAGAGATTGTCAAACCCACCAACAGAGCTGCCAATAGTCCGCCCCCGTCTAGGAGATCTTTGGTCATGGAGATTAGCAATAGGCCCGAAACCAGTGCGAGCGAGATTACCAGATCGTCCCCAAGTTCCACCATATTGACGAGTTGTCGTTATCAACTGCGGTCATGAAAGATTCGGAATAGTTCGGGGCGAGAATGAATTTTCCAGTAGTAATCCTACTCGAGAGAGTTTACCCCCCTAATTACGCCCCTGGCGACGAACAGGACAGAGCAAATCAGGATTATTATCCACGATAAAACTGCCAATGTGGACCCCAACTCCCCAATCCCAAGTGACTCGGCTGCAGAGAAGGACAGGAAAGAACTCCCGTTCCAGAATGAATGCCCTGCAATCGAGAGTGCCAATGCCGGGGCGACTCCCCTAGGGGTATGAATACCCAGATTATTTTGGGTAATGGTATTCTTCTCATAAGTTAGAGAGAAGTCTTCCACACCTAGTTTCGAGTCTGGTACATTGGCCTCATCTGTTTCCTGGCCAAGGATCATCCATGGCTTGGTTTCGTCGATTTCTGTGGATGCTTGGTTCACCGCCTCCTCCAAAGTAAGCCGTGACCCGTCGAAACCTGAGAGATCGCCATCACCGTCAGTGTCAATGCCGATTCCCTCTGCAATGTCAATTGCAGAAATCGCCATCGAACGGGCCTTCCACGATAGTTTTGCCTTGAGTTCCTTGTCAGTGGCCATCCAACCAATGGCAGTTCCAGAAATTGCTGTCCATACTGCATGTCCTGGAATTGAGCCTATTCCTCTGACCAAGATTGTGAAGCTCAATCCGACGGGACCTCCGAGCAGGGAGAAACCAATGTACTGAAAGTTCTCGATCAATGCAAATCCCAACCCTACTGTGAATCCAACTTGGAATCCGTGCTTAGGACCTTTGATGTAAGGCAGGAAAAGGGCAACTGCCATCGCCTTGAAAATCTCCTCGCAGAATGGCGCCCCTACTGCCAGAAGTGAGAACTCGGTCCAGTAATCGGAATCGAACGGGATAATCTCGGGCGCGATTAGTGAGTTGAAGATGAAGGCCGGAAATGCGGAAGCCATCCCTGCCATTAGCCATGCCTCTGCATCCCTCCGCCTAGTTGGGAGCCCTAGCAACTTGTTCGAAGTCCCCCACCATGCCAGAACTGGTAGTGAGAATCCTATGAACCAAATTGGCACCCCTATAAGGATGAAAGCCAACACGGCAATTACTTCCAAGGACTCAACTTCGGAATATAGCATTGCGCTTAGTGAGGCGCCCACTAGTATTACGGCTGAGAAAATCCCCCACAGCTGCCTATTCGGGGGGACGTCCAATATTGAGTCGTCCTTGACTAGGAATCGTGAGAACTTGGTCCTCATGGGAGTCCTCAGAGAAACCCCGGGAGATATGGCATGGGCTTCGGATCCCATTTCATCGGGAACGGCTAGTTGTACGTGGACAAGTCGTGGTTTATGCAGGCTCAGGATGAAGAAGACAAGGGGGGCGCTGCAGAGGCCGGAAAGGAGGACAATTCCGGGTTCAAGACGGATTAAACCAATTACAAGAAAAAGGAATACGTACATCAGGAAGAAGGCTGGAATTACCGTACCAAGCATTCTGCGGTAAGTCGCCCACGGTTTGCTAGTCCTTGCAATTCGGAGGTTATTTGGAGGTTCACTGAGGGGGACTGTTTCCTTGATTCGGTACATTCGCCCGATCTCGTCGATGTACACCCTCTGGTCTTCCATTGCCTCACCCGGTGCCACTCAGATCGCCCATCACTCGTGGTGCCCGAAGCACCCGGTGCGGTTCCTCATCACTGTGGCGTTACATGGTAGGGGGTTTCGATATTGGGGTTTGCCATCAACCTATTACCCCACATGATGTACAGAACGTCTCACTTCTGGATTCGTCTCTCTTCATGCTCCATTGGCCGCAGGACGGACACCTAGGAAGCCTCCTTTTCTTTGGGCCGCTGGGCCTCCTTGGCCTTGGCCTACGAGTCTTCGGGACGGCCCACCCCTTCTTCGGTCGTCTGACCTTTGGCATGCCCTCGGAAGGGGGGCCTAACTCAAGAAATTGACTGACGATAATTGTAGTCGGTTGCTAGAGTTTAATCATAAGCCAGACGTGTATCGGGTCATGCGTTGTACAATAGTAGGGGCAGGGGTATCTGGACTGTCTTCTGGAATTAGACTACTGGAGAGTGGCCATGACGCACACATCGTTTCGGACAAGTTCAGCCCAGAGACAGTGTCTGATGTCGCTGCAGCAATTTGGTACCCATTTCTAGTGAAGCCTGCAGAGAGGGCGGACACCTGGGGAATCGTGACTTACGATGTTCTCGAGGGCCTTTGTGATAGTGCCCCAGAAGCAGGAGTGAGAATGATTGACGGACGGGAATACCTGAGGGACGTTGTTGACTCGCCCCCCTGGAACGATGAAATAGCAGCATTCAGAATTCTGGAAGATAGTGAGATTCCCGATGGTTATGTGTTCGGTTGGGAATTCAGGGTTCCGGTAATCGACATGCAGTTGTATATGCCATGGCTCAAGAATAGGTTCGAAGAACTTGGTGGGACATTCGAGAAAGGATTTGTGGAAAGACTGCAAGACCTGGAAGGTGATGTCGTTGTGAATTGCGTTGGCCTAGGGGCAATAGAGCTCTGTAATGACGAAGAAGTCAAGCCAGCGAGAGGTCAAATAATCTTCATCGAGCAGGATCCCGGAGTTGGCCATTTTGATCAACAGCCGGAGACCCTGACATACACCATCCCTAGGACTAACGTCACAGTTCTTGGAGGGACGGCCCAGGTTGGTGATTGGGGGCTAGAAATCAGGGATGAGGACAATGATCTGATTCTGAGCAAGGTGGAAGCCATCTGGCCCGACTTGGATAGAAGCAAGATTGTCGGCGGGACTGTAGGGCTGAGGCCCTCTAGGTCCGAAGTCAGACTGGAAAAGGAAGAAATTGGCGATACTAGGGTGATTCACAACTATGGCCACGGGGGTGCAGGCGTGACTTTGTCATGGGGATGCGCGGATGAAGTAGTTTCAATTGCTGGGGCCAGAAAGGAATCCTGATGGTGGAAGAAATCTTCGACATCGTGGATGAGACTGATTCTATTGTGGGAAGTGCCAGCCGTAGGGAAGTGCATAGATCTGGACTTCTTCACAGGTCCACTCACCTGCTAGTTTTCGATAGCCGTGGCAGAGTCCTATTGCAGAAGAGAACCAACGAGAAAGATACTTTCCCAGGGAGGTGGGATTCCTCTGTTTCGGGGCATGTTGACAGAGGGGAGGAGTATGACGCATGCGTAGTCAGAGAAGCCTACGAGGAGATTGGAATAGATTTGGAGGAGGCCCCCGAGCGGGTTTTCAAGATCGATGCATGTGAAGAAACAGCCAATGAATTCACTTGGGTCTACAGGCACTGGTCGGATGGGCCATTTTTCATTAACAAGGAAGAAATCTCCGAGGTAAGATGGTTCTCTGGTGAAAGCGTGGACCAAATGCTATTGGAGGAAAGAGATTCTTTTTCTCCGGCATTCGCACTGGTGTGGCGACGACTAGACCAGTCTTGAGATGGGATTCATGATTCTCAGGCACTAGCTAAACTCACTGATTCAGCATCGGCGCCTATATCTGATCCTTCGTAAGCAGACTTGGTTGTGCTAATTACTACAGCCCCAATTTTGTATGGATCGCCATTAGATGATGGCCTTCTGTCTTCGAGACGTCCGCACCACCCGTCTTCCACTGTTCCAATTGGAATTCTAATAGATGCGCCCCTATCGGAAACGCCATAGGAGAATTCATGGATAGATTGGGTCTCATGCAGTCCGGTGAGTCTCTGATCGTTGTAAGCCCCGTAAACGTCCATGTGCTTCTTGATATTCCTGCCGAACCCCTCACAAACCTGGGAGAAGACCTTCTCATCGCCACAAGTCCTTAGGGTCGTGTCTGAGAAGTTGACGTGCATTCCCGAACCATTCCAATCGGTTGCCCCCAATGGCTTTGGGTGCCATTCAATTGTGAGGCCGTACTTCTCTGCGTTCCTCTCTGCAAGGTACCTAGCGACCCAGACCTCGTCCCCGGCGTTTTTTGCACCCTTAGCAAATATTTGGAACTCCCATTGGCCTACGGCTACTTCTGCATTTATTCCCTCGACATTTATTCCAGCCTCCAAGCACATGTCTAGATGTGTTTCGACTACCTCTCTCCCATACGCATTCTCTGCCCCCACGGAGCAGTAGAACTGTCCCTGCCCAGTAGCATCATTGGGAAAACCCAATGGGAGATTAGTTTCAGGATCCCAAAGAAAGTATTCCTGTTCGTAGCCGAACCAGAAGTCGTCGTCGTCCTCCTTAATCGTCGCACGCCCGTTTGTTGGGTGGGGTGTGCTATCGGCATTGTACACCTCACACATTACCAGATATCCGTTCAATCTGTCGGGATCTGGGTAAATTGCGACTGGCTTCAGGAGGCAGTCTGATGCCCCCCCCTCAGCTTGCTTTGTTGAACTACCATCGAACGACCACATCTTGCAATCTTCCAGGTTTCCGGAGAAATCGGTTTCAATCATTGTCTTACTTCTCATGCTCTGTGTTGGTTCGAATCCATCTAACCAGATGTATTCTAATTTCGACTTAGTTGCCATATCCCTCCGCCGGGAGAAGGCAGTATATAGTTTGAACGATTGAGCATTATTTTCAATAGAAAATGAATATTATATTGACAAGAAGCAATATTTGTATACATTTGACTTATTATTTGAATTAATAATCAATATTTGTATAGTATTCACTGTAAAAGATGTTTCTTATTGGTTCAATTGAACAATCGCATTAACGGCCGTTCCACCTTGGCATGGACAACTGGCATTGAATAGGATGAGTCGCGAGAGTGCTTTCATGGGGATGGCGGATGCATGGGCAATCCCTGATTTCAGGAAACTGGTCATCGGCAATGGCGTCAACCAGCTTGGAACCTCGATTTTCATTATTGGGATAGGTTGGACAGTGTCCCAAATCGGTGGGCCAAAGGCATACGGGATGATATTCACTGCATATTTTCTCGGCCACCTCCCCCTGCTCCTGTATGGTGGGATGGTCGTTGATCGGATGCCGAGAAGAACGGTGGCTCTTGTGGCGGATATTGCTCAGGCCCTTATGGTAACCTTGGCGGTAATCGTGCTGGCAGTAGGATTTGAAGAAATCAAAACTCTACTGGTTGTTATTTTCTTCACCGGGGCTGCGACGGCATTCTCAATTCCGGCGATAGGGGCTCTGATCCCGGATCTGGTTGAAGATGAACTACTGCCGCAAGCCAATGCAATCCGAGGTGTGGCTATGACTGGTGCGTGGATGCTTGGGCCACTGATTGGTGGTTTCTCGGTTGCATACTGGGGTATTGAGGTGTGTCTTATCCTGGATGTTTTGACTTTCGCATTCAGCGGATTAGTACTTTGGACGATCGCTGAGATACCTGTTGACAGGGAAGAGAGTGGCAATCTCCGAGAAGAAGTCACCGAGGCATGGTCCTTCGTGAAGACCCAACCGTGGCTATTTGCCGGAATCGTGATGTTCATGGTTTGGCACATTGGGGACTCTGCGATCGAAATTGGCATACCGTTCATCATCCAGAACAATGACCTGGGCGCTAAGGCATTCGGGATCTTCGGGGCGATTGGGGCTGGTGGGGCGATGATCGGCTCCGTCGTTGGAGGCATTTGGCCGGTCTCGAAAGAGTTACGGGGGCTTGTTTTCTATGTCCTCATTGGAGGGATAGCCTGGTGCATGCTGATGTGGGCGATGCCCATTCCCTTCCTGCTGATCCTCGTTTTCGTATTCCTAGAAGGGGTTCTCGGTGGGACCTTGGGGGTGATTTGGCGGACCACGATGTCCGATAGCGTCGACCAGCACCTGAGGGGGCGAGTGAACTCGCTTGACGCGATAGGTTCCCTAATTTTCATCCCGTTTGCGCCCCTAATGGGCGGTTGGATGATCGAGGAAACTAATGTCCTCACCACATTCGCCGTTGCAGTCTCTTTCATGGTTCTCACAACAATGGCTGGATTGATAGTCCCCTCTTTCAGAAGTTTCGAGAGGGTTGATTCGGATCTCTTCCCTATCGGGTCCGATCAAAGTCAATCTGGCTAATGTCTATCGCGAGCCATTTGTCGTATAGCTGCCTCTGGATTCTGATAGCCGCCAATAGTATGATCAGGAACAATATCCAAGAAAAAACTGTCTTGCCCATCCTTACGGGAATCTCTGTGAGAATGAGGCCATCGAACAATATGCATACTGAGATGTAGGCAACTCTCCCAAGAGTTGCTAGTAGGCTCTCCTCCTCTTGGGCCAAGACCGTCTTCACACGATTCTCCCGAGAGGCGTCCGACGCCTTCTTCAGTCGCCAGAAGGAAGACTCTGCCTCCTTCCTCCTGTCGTAGAATGGGGGAGTCTCGGATTCATCGTCAGGATTGCCAGTGCTCCTCGGCATTCATTCCCCTCTTGCCCAATCGGGGACGTCTTCGGAAGCATTGCCGTCGGCAACCTGCTCGTGGGGTGCGTCCCGAGACTCGTCGTTTTCATCCGTGCAGCAGGGGCAAGGCTGCACCCAATGCCCTGGGGAAACCTCCCTCAGAGACAGGTCCATTTTGGTGCTCTTCTCCCAGTCGGGATGATGGAGGCGGTGGCCGAAGGCACAACCCGGAGGGGGGTCGACCGGCGAGGGCACGTCCCCCTCGACAGGGGGTTGGTCGCTCCTTGCATCGGGGTCGGGGCTGGGAATGGCGGAAATAAGGGCCTTCGTGTATGCATGGAGGGGATTGCGGTAGATCTCATCCGAATCGGCCAATTCGACGACCTTGCCCAAGTACATCACAGCGATTCGATCGGAGATGTGCCTAACGACGGCTAGGTCGTGGGAGATGAAAACGAATGTGAGCCCCCTCTCTTTCTGGATCTTCTCTAGCAGGTTGAGCACCTGAGCCTGGACCGAGACGTCCAGTGCGCTGGTGGGTTCGTCCAGAAGGATGAACTCTGGGTCAAGTGAGAGGGCCCTTGCTAGAGCAATCCTCTGCTTTTGCCCCCCGGAGAACTCGTGGGGGTAGCGAGTCATGTGTTCGGCCTTCAGGCCAACTGATTCCAAGAGTTCCTCGACCTTACGGGTCAGTTCCACTCCTTCGCATATCCCATTGACCTGCAGGGGCTCCCCGACAATAGAACGAACTGATATCCTTGGGTTCATTGAACCTCCCGGATCCTGGAAAACAATCTGCATCTTGCGCCTTATCTCCTTGTTTGGGATTTCACGAATGTCTGAGCCGGAATAAATCACGGATCCCTCTGTGATTGGTATTAGGCCCATCAGGACCCTCCCCAATGTGGTCTTGCCGCAGCCCGATTCGCCGACAACACCGAGGGTCTCTCCTCGATTAATTTCCAGATCAACACCGTCTACTGCCCGGACGTAGCTTCTGACGGATGACATCATGCCTTGCTTGATCGGGAACCACTTCCTCATCCCCCTTATTTCGATTAATGGCCCCTCCGACATTTCTCACACCCACCTGTCCTGTGACTCGTCTAGGCAAATAGGGCAGCTCTCGACCCAGTGACCCTCGCTTGCTTCCAAGAATTCGGGGCGAGTAACCAAGGTATTGCCCTCCCTTTCCATCCTCTGGCAGAAACGACATCCGGAGGCGAAATCCGAGGGATTCGCAACCTGTCCCGGTATTGCTGGAAGAACAGAGCCTCTTTCCGACTCGAGGCTTGGTGTGCAGGCGATTAGGCCTCTTGTGTAAGCGTGTAATGGATTGGAGAAAATCTCTCTGACAGAGGCCTTCTCTACTACTCTTCCAGCGTACATCACCGTTACGTCATCGCACATCTCTGCAATCACTCCGAGGTCATGAGTGATCAACAGGATTGCAGTCCCCTTCTCATCTCGAAGGACCTTCATTAGGTTAAGTATCTGAGCCTGGATTGTAACGTCAAGAGCAGTGGTGGGTTCGTCGGCGATCAGGAGCTTGGGCTCACATGCCATCATCATCCCAATCATTACCCTCTGCCTCATGCCTCCGGAAAGTTCGTGCGGATACATATTGGCTACGGCCTTGGGGTCGGGAATCCTGACGTCATCCAAGATGCCCTCGACCTGCCTAATGTGAGCAGGGTCCAGCCTAAGGAAGTCGGCCCAGATGATGAATGGGACAGCAAGGAGTGCGCATATCACTAGGATCGCAGATAGTCCGGATAGCGGCATCCAAATCATCAGGAAGACTGCCAGGTAAGAAGCGATCACATGGGGGATGTACAACGAGAGATCGGAGAATGGAGAGTCGTCTGCGATCTTACCATACCCATAGATTGCACCCATTCCGCCGACAATGAAGATGTGATCCACGAACACCATGATCAGGGCGATTGTCAAGTTAATAGTATCGCCAAACAGGCTGATTAAATCAAAACCGGATATAGCGGTCCCGAAGGCCAAGAGCCAGCTTGATAGATCTGCGAACAGAATGATCGGGGCCGAGAATACATCTAGAATCTGGTCCTTGGAACCAGATAGCTGTGCTGCGAAGACGAATGAGAGTGCCGCTAATGCTACTAACGACTGACGCGGATTTGAAGAGAAGGATTTCCTGACCATCGAGATTGGGCTCAGCAAGGCACTCCCGATTCGCTCGATTCTGGGGGTTTCCGCTTCTACTAGCCTATCGTGCTCCCTCATTACTTCAGAAATCTGCTTGGACACCTTGTATAGGGGGTTGAGAGCTGACATTGGCTCTTGGAATATCATGCTGATCTCGTTCCCCCTAACCCATCTCATGTACCTCTGGTGCTTTCGAGATTCGGTCTTTGCCGAGAATCCCACTAGCCATGACGTTACCGTTATGGCTAAGAAAAACAGGAACAGGGTGCTGAAGAAATTGGGCTCTACTAGGATAGTAGCGAAGAATGAGAATATGGTGGCCATGACTCCGAATGCCGTGATTTTCTCCGTAAATTGTTGTATCCGACTGTTCGAAGGGGAATCCCTGAACAGGAGTTCCTCGCCCTGATATCTGACGCTCCCTTCGTCGACCTCGCAAGTTGCGAGTCCTATGGAGACCAATGAGGTGACTGACTTTCCACACCCGGACTCGCCGACTAGTCCCATTATCTGCCCCTCATCGACCTTCAAATCAACTGAGTTTAGAGCCTCCACTGATCCGTCGAGTGTGTCGAAGTGGACCCTGAGTCCCTGAATCTCCAGCACTTCTCTAGCTATCCAATCACCTCCTATTCTTCGGGTCAACCACGTCCCTAATGCCGTCCCCAAGTAGGTTGAAACCAAGTACCGTCACGGCTATCGCTAAGCCCGGATATAACATCATATGGGGGGCTCGTTGGAAAGCGACCCTGCTCTCGGATATCATCAGCCCCCACTCTGCCGTATACGGTGCTGCCCCCAAACCGAGGAAGGATAGCCCGGATGCGGATAGGATGGTCCCGCCGATATCCAAGGTGAAGGCAACGAGTAGAGGTGCCCAAGCATTGGGGAGGATGTGTCTGAACATTATCCTGCTAGGAGGTGCCCCAACGCTCTTGGCTGCCTCGACGAAAGCCATCTCCTTGACGTATAGGACCTGCCCGCGTATCAGCCTAGCATACCCGGGCCAGCCGGTGAATATCAGAGCGAACTGCACCTGCCATAGTTTGTCGAAGTCCTTGATTAGTACGATTTCTGGCCCCTCGTTTCCAGATAGTTTGAACAGGATGGCCATGGATAGGAAGACTACGACAGTCCTGAAGTTGAGGTATCTCCAGGGATTGGTCCAGTCGAACGATGAACCGATCCTCGTCAGAGCCCCGTCCAAGCTAT
This sequence comes from Marine Group II euryarchaeote MED-G35, assembly GCA_002457155.1. Classification (GTDB taxonomy): domain Archaea; phylum Thermoplasmatota; class Poseidoniia; order Poseidoniales; family Thalassarchaeaceae; genus UBA36. The sequence continues at coordinate 52,963 of NTJS01000002.1, read as the reverse complement.
TTTTCTGCACGAACCTCCTATCTGCCAGAATTATCCCCACTAGAAGAACGATCACAACCAAGGAGGAGATTAGTCGCCACCCCCTGCTGTGAGAGACCCCGAAGAAATCAGGCCATGCAAACGCAGGGAGCCACCCGACGAAGAAAAGGAAGGCCAATAGGCCCACCAGAAGGGACCTGTTCCCCATCAGCATCCCCATTGCTTGGTCGCTGACCCGTTCATCACCCGACAGAACGGTTGTGGAGAGATGGGAATTCAGGAAGTAGGCCAGCATGAGGACCGGTAGGAGGATGCCCAACCAAACGGGAAAGGTCAGGCTTGAGACCGACCGCATTGCAGCCACGAACGCCATCGCGAGGATTAGTCCGGGGATTGCGAAGAAAACGTCGCATATCCTCATTATCACCTCGTCGATCCTCCCCCCGTAGTAGCCGCTGATGCTTCCGACGATGGTCCCGATGGTGACGGTTAGAGTGGCCACGGTAATTCCGATGGTGAGGGATACTCGGGCCCCGTACACCACCTTGCTGAACACGTCGTGCCCTTCTTTGTTGGTTCCGAAGATGCACGTGTCATATCCCTCAGGTAACCACCAGTGGCTCATGTCCTCGTTTTCGTACAGGTAGGTCACCCACACGCCGGTGTAATGGGAGGAGTTGCCATACAAGTCTGGAGAGAGCACGAAAAGGGAGGAGTTGTCCGGATCAATCGTGATTAGGGAAATGTCTTGGTCATAGCCGCGATCATTCTCTATCTTGATGATCTCGGTAATAGAAAGGACATCCGTGTAGTATCCATAGGCAATAGAGCCACTGACTTTGTTTACAGACTCTGCCACAACGGTCTCAGAGAATAGAGGGGAGCTAGGGTTGGTGGTAATCTTCTGCTCGCGCAATGAGCACTCCTCTGAGAACGGGGGAGACTCTTGTTGGTCAGGGTTATTCGACCACTTGTCCTCGGTATCAGTCAGATTCCTGTATGGGTGCTGGACCGCTATTTCATCAGCGAAGATGGCGACCATGGAGACTGACAAAACCATCAGTAGACCGAGCATGGCTAGTAGTGAACGACGGTATATCTTCCATCCTCGACCGAGGTTGCTGATGGACATGGACAGAGATTCCAAGAGTCTCTTCTGACTCTCTTCTCGGTCTTTTCGACCTTCTTCCCAATCTCTCATTCTAGCCTCACCCTCGGGTCCACAATTGCATAGGCGATGTCCACTATCAGATTAGACAGAAGGAAGATCACTGAAGTGAGTAAGGTTACTCCCATGACGATTTGATATTCCAGTTGCAGGATTCCCAAGACGGCCACAGTTCCCATGCCGTGGATGCCGAAAACTGACTCGGTCAGCACCGCCCCCCCAATCGCACCCCCTATGGAGAATCCCAGGATGGTGACAATGGGAACCATGGCGTTCCTGCATGCGTGCACGACCACGACCCTGAACTCCGAGAGCCCCTTGGCCCTTGCAGTTCTGACGTAATCCTCGTGGAGCACCTCCAGAAGGCTGGCTCGCATGTACCTGAGTAGCGAGCCAGAGGATGCTATCCCGAGGGCGGAGCATGGTAGCACCAGATGGATCAACGTATCCATGAACAACTCTCGATTAGTGTCGAACTCGGAGGGCAATTCTGCTAACTTCGCATCAGTCACGAACCAACTGTCTATCAGATGGAATCCAGTACCTGATTCTGGGTAGAGTGAGTGGTATCCATCCAAGGGATACGTGTAGCTCTGGTCATGCCTGTCGAATATAGGGAAGCACCCTCCTTCCGTGCCGAATATCGGGTCGCATATTCCCCCCACTTGAGGTCCTGTTGCGAAGTAGAGCTGCAGGAGCATGGCGAACCAGAAGATGGGGAGGCTGACGAATGCGATGGCGAAGAACCGAGAGACGTGGTCGAACATCCTGTCCTGTCTCACGGCGCTGATAATGCCCAGGAAGATTCCCAATGGGTAGGCAATCATGAGAGAGAAGAAGGCCATCTCGAGCGTTACCGGTGCGGAGGTCTTGATTATGTCAATGACAGGTCGGCCGTTTTTCTGTGACTCTCCCCAGTCTCCGTTGATTAGGTCGGTAATGTACCTCTCAAACTGCAGGCTGACTGGATCATCCAGCCTCAGCCTCTCGCGATTAGCTTGGTGTGCCGTGATTGGTTTTCCATCGTCGTCGTATCCGACAATAAGTCCGCATTTGTCACCGCATTGGAGAGCGGCTGGGTCGCCGGGGATTATTTGCGCCACTGCGAAGGTGAAGACTGCGACGCCAATCATGACCGGGATGAGAAGCAAGACCCGGCGGACGACGAACTCGTGCAGCCTCATGACAGTCCTCGGAGCCGGTCCGGTAGGAGACCTATGACAGTTACCGCACGGCCAGTTGTAAACTGGATTTCGATTCTGATATTTTCGGCTCGACGGCAGACCCCTCAGAGGGGCCTGCCGCCGGCCTTACGTTCTTACTGCAGGTTCTCTAGCAGGTTCCGACTAGTGCGCCGTCAACTTCTGGCAGCTTGTCGTAGTCGAACCAGTGAGCGGACCCGATGGCCACCCAGTCAGGAGAGCAGATGTCGTCGTGCTTGACGCCGATTCCGTTGTACTGACCGATGATGATCATGTTGGGGTCCTGCACCCATGCCGCGAAGGCATCGATGTACGCCTGCTCGCGCGTGGCGTCGTCCTGGGACGTCCTGCCGGTTAGCAGGTGCGTATCCACGACGTCGTTGTGGTATCCCGTACCATATGCGTCACCGCCGATGTCATGGCTGCCTGCGAATGGCGACCAGTAGTTGTCTGGGTCCAGGTAGTCAGGGGCCCATCCGCTGAAGCGGATGTCCCAGGTCCTGGTGTAGTACATCGTGAGGTACTCTGGCCAGGACTTTGCGTCACCGGAAGTTGCAACTCCGATCGTCCCTAGGGCCTCCTCAAGCTGTCCGGCCATGGCAATTCGGTAGTCGTTGCCCTCGTTTGCCATCACGCGCAGGACGTTGGGTAGGCGGCACTCGGTGCCGTCCCTGTCTGCTACTGCGACCACAGTGGGTGCTCCACCGTGAGACAACGAAGAGCAGTCGTACTGGCGGATGAATCCGGCGTTCTCCAGGATTGCCTCGGCGTTAGCCAAGTCGTATGTGAAGACCTCGTACTGGGTTCCCGCGTACAGGAATCCGGTTGGGATCGGCCCGTACTGAGGCGCCAGGGAGTTGTCGTAGGTGACCCTTCGGTGCGTGTCGTAGTCGAACGCGTAGGAGATTGCCTCCCTCAGGGCTGCTGTTGCCATGACGTTGCAATCGTTCTCGGAAACTCCGTCGTCACTGCAGTCGTGGTTCAGCACCAGGGACGAGTTTGCGTCCGTGTTGCTGGTGTCCTCTCCTGCGTCCAGAACCTTCGGGTTGAGGTTGAATGCCGACAGGGTCGTTGTGAAAGTCTCCCTGTAGGTGCAGATGTGGCCGGCCTTGCTAGCCACGTTCGGCTTGTCGTCAAGGGCGTCGTCCTCTCCTGCGTCCATTGCTCCGTTGCCGTTCTCGTCGATGTAGCAGAAGTTGATCAGATCCTCGATGTTGATGCTTCCGAAGTCTACCTCTCCGTCGGTGTATGCAAGTAGCCTCGTTGATGCCTCGGTAACGATGGTCATGGTGTGCCTGTTGATGTTGTAGTCTCCAGACTCCCAGTACATCCAGTTGGGGGTTAGGACGATCCTGTCCTCACGGACCCATGACTGGACCAGGTATGCGTTGGTACCGGCTCCGAATGGTCCCTCGTCCAACCATGCGTGGCAGTAGTCGTCTGATGTCACGGTGCCATTAGCATCGAGCTCGACTACCCTGTTGGCCTCGCACAGGTCAGCGTTGATCACAGCGCCCACGGTGTAGGCAATGGTGGATATGAACGCGGACGATGGTGCTTTCAAGGTCACTGAGAAAGAGGTGGCGTCAATCGCCGTCAGGTTTAGTCCGCCGTTGTCATCGTGGTTTCCGTCTGCATCGTTGCAGTTGAATGACTGGTCTAGGATCCAGTTTACGTGGCTCGCAGGTCCTGCGTATCCAATGACCCTGCACCACGAGTAAACGACATCTGAGGCTTCCATCTTGTCGCCGTTGCTGAAGTGCACATCGTCACGTAGAGTGAAGGTGTACGTCAGTCCGTCTGAGCTGACGGAATAACCAGTAGCGAGCCTTGGCTCGATAATAGCGTTCCCGCTGCCGTCACCGGCGTACCTGTACAGAGTGTCGTAGACCTGCTCGATAACGTCTCCAGATGCGGAGTCGTATGCATCGCCTGGGTCGATTGTCGAAGCGTCCCCAATGGACATCTCGACGATCTCGCATGGGTTGTTCGAACCCTGCTCACGGCACTTCCTCGAAACCTCAAGCTCGTATAGAGCCTGAGAGAAGTCGATTGTGTCAGCCGCGTAGTCAGCCATTATGTCGGCCTGCGCGCGCCCGTAGTCACAGGAGCCGTCATCCAGTTCCGCTGCGGAGTCGTGGTTGTTTGCGGCTGAATCTGTGCAGCCCCTAACCAGTGTCTCGATCACGGTCTCGGTGACGGTCTCAGTCACGGTCTCAGTCACGGTTTCGGTTGTGACGCATGCGTTGTTGCCGCTGTCTAGCGTGTAACCGTCTCCGATTGCGTCGCAGTCAGCTTGTGTCAGCGTCCTTTCCACATCCTCCCCAGCGCATCCCGCCAGGGCTGATGCAATCATCAGTGTGCATAATAGAAGAGCATTCGCTTTAGCCTTCATCGTCCCATTGAGGCTATGGTGTGTATTTAGTATCACCCTAAAAAACTGCAATTTTGGCCATTCTGATGGACGAAAAGGCCATTTTAGTTCCGATAGCGGGGTCATGTGGATCTATTTCGCTTAATCGGAATTTGGTGGTGGACGTGCCGAGATTTGAACTCGGGGCCTCTTCCATGCCAAGGAAGCGCGCTTCCAAGCTGCGCCACACGCCCAGTGGCCTGACGAACTGCGACGCCCATTTAAGGAGGACTGAGGCAGAGGATAATGTGTCACCCGAGGGCAAGGGCGGAAGCGCCCCCCAGATTCCAGAAGGACTGATGGAAGAGCTGTCCGGAGAGTTGGAGGGAAAGGATGCGCCTTTCGCCAGTAGCCTAGAAAGGGACTTGGAACTTAAGTGGCTAGATGCTGGTGAGTCGAGGTTGGGATTCACAAGATTCGAGTGCGACCACAACGAAATATACCGAAGGCGCAGGCTTGGCGTCCCCCCTGGTCCAGTGACAATTGCCCTGAACCCAATACTGTCAGATGACCCGGCACTTTTCCGGCACACCCTTGCGCATGAGCTTCTACACGCTGCCGGTTTACTGGATCACGATGATTTGCATGCACGGATAGTTGGCAAGATCGCACCTGCTCCCAAACTTAGGGACTCGCCGGTACTGATGAGGCTGCGTGAGCAGGTTCTGGAAGGCCTTCCCGAGGGGCAATGGATCTGCGGCAAGTGCGGACACGCATGGGAAAGGCGGAGGGTGACTAGGCCGACAAGGTGCCCTAAGTGTGCAAGCAGGTTTGAGGCGAAGTGAGGGTTCATCTAAGTGAGGCTCCCGCAGGGGGTCAAGGGCGATTGGTGTAGTCTGGATATCATGCTGGCCTTCTAAGCCGGTGACACGGGTTCGAATCCTGTATTGCCCACCACCTACTCTAGGCAGGTATCACGAATCTCTCATATACGCGAGGCAGGTCGGATGGACTCGCAAACTGGAGGATGATTCACAGTGAAGAGAGGTTCCCGTGCTTGGAAAAAGCAGGGGAAGCAACGCTGGAAGTGGCGAAAGAAGAAACTCCGAAGACGGAAGGCAGCAAGGAAGAGAGCCAAGCAGCGATAATTCTGGTCAAGTTGTCTGTGGGCCTTTCAACCGCCAGACGAAACCACCACGAGTTCGAGCTTCGTGTCGTTCTTGATTATCGAAGTATGGGGCACGATTGTATCCCCATGGACAGCGAGAACCGTGGATGGGGGGACACTCATCTTCTCAAGGACCTCGCTTACCGAAATCGGGTCTTTTGATTCGACTTCAGTTGTCTCGCCGAGATGCTCAATCTGGATAATCACGATTGCCTGGGGCCGGGTCAGCCTTATGTCTGATTCGCAGGTGGCCGTTTCGCTGCCGAGATCGCATAGCCCGGTATTGCGGTGGATTCGAAATCCACTGTCCATTGGACGCGGGGGTTCAAATCCCTCTCTCGGCGCCATCATCATCTTCCCACCAGCCTACTTCCTCGGATGGCTCCTCGGTGGTTTCTGAACTCTCGTCAGCATGCTCTCCATAGTATCCTTCGGGTTGCTCTTCTGGTTCCTCTGAGTGCTCCAGCCAATCTGCCTGGGGGAATCCGAAGCCTATCTTCTCCAGCTTGGTCCTGATTCTGGCGTTTGCATTTCCCGCTGAACCTAGGCCGAGGAATAGGAGGAAGAAGTTGCAGCAAGATAGGATGGCTATGTTTGTTATAGCCCCGGATCCTATGGAGAACCCAGTAATTAGTACGCTTCTTCCGGGGTTATTTGGGTCAACGTATACATCGATGGTGGAGAAGCGTGGATGGGCTCTCTCGAAGTCCTCCTTCCACCAGAGGCCGCTGTCGGTCGAGTCTTCCCAGTCTACCAATGAAATCTGGTCGCTTTCGTAGACCATTCCATCTACCTCGTAGCTATAATCGACTTTCAGCCCATAGGTGCAACCATCCTCCCCCCCACAATCCTCCCAGATGTAGATGTCATCGACTGTACCCGGTGTCCTGTCCCAGTTTTTCGTTTGCCACTGCTCGTAGTGCAACGGGACGGTAAAAATGTCGACGACAAGCACGATTGTCAGACAGACTACGGCAACTAACATACCCCTGGGATCACCGGGTTTGAAAGTCAGTGAGAAGGTCGCCATGGCAGTTCCGCCAACCGCCGACTTTTCGTTCTTTGTGGTTGTTAGTCCGACTATTATTTTGGGGGCGCGAATCCAAATAGTTAAATTCGTTTTTCTGGGTGGGTAACTATGGAAATAGAAAAAGAATTCGATCCGGCCTTTACTATGATGACTGCAAACCTCTCACCAGGAGAACAGATTAAGGTCGAGCCGGGAGCCATGGTCGCTCAATCGAATGGAATGGAGATGAAGACAGGAATGGGCAGCGGAGGGGGCTTTGGAGGATTCATGAAGAGCATGGTTAGGAGCCTAGTCGGTGGTGAGTCTTTCTTCGTCAATACATACACCGCAGGGCCTACGGGCGGCTGGATCTCATTGGCTCCATCTGCACCGGGAGATATCAATACATTTGACCTCGCTCCTGGCGAGTCTTTCTTCATGCAAGGAGGGGCATACATGGCCTCTGAAGTAAACGTCGAAGTATCGACGAAGTTCCAGGGCGCTAAGTCCCTCTTCTCTAGAGAGGGGGCTTTCTTCCTAAGGGCTGAGGCGATAGACGTCCCGGGCAAAGTCTTCTACACCTCATATGGGGCCATGAAGGAAATCGAGGTTACTCCTGACAAACCCATCAAGATCGATAACGGCCATGTAGTTGCATTCACAGAGGGACTGTCGTACAACATCAGCAAGGTCAAGGGACTAGGTTCCTTCATGTTCGGAGGCGAGGGCTTCACCCTTGACTTCCAAGGTTCTGGAAAGGTCTGGATACAAACGAGAAACATTAGTTCGCTTGCGACACAGTTGATGCCATTCCTGCCCAGCTCTAGCCAGTAATGTCAGAAGTCGATGGTATCCTCTGCGTGCTTGAGGATGACGACGCGTGCACCGGGTCCAATACGGACCTGGGGCCTGCCGGCCCATTCGCCTACCTCGCCGTTCAGTATTGCGATCTCATCCCCTCGGCAGATGGCAGCGGCCGATACTGGGATGAACTGCTTGAAGGCAACGGAGGCGGCCGAACCAGTCTTGTCCATCAGGGTGATTGACCAACGGCGTACGTTGGCCCCATCTGGATAGGCGTCGATGGACCACACGCGGCCCACTACGCTGACCCTGGTCTCCACCTCGACCACGGGGGCGATATCATCCTCCGTTGCAATGGATACCGCCGATCTTTCGTCCAGATCGAACTGTAGCTGGCCCCTCCAAATGGATGGCATCCCCCCATCAACTCGTACACGGGAGCCTTCGGAGATCCCCCTGGTGACGTTGCGTGGGTTGCCCTGCCTGGAGGGTCTGACGCGTGCCCTGTCATAGCCATCCTGGAGGGTAAACTGGAGGCTAATTGTCCCGTCATCCATGAGTTCTGGCCCTTGCAGGCCTACGACATCCCCCACTATGCTGGCACGCGTGATTATCCCCCCTATGGGTGTCACTGGCCATGCATGTCCGAACCTCTCTATCCGTTCCTCCAAGGGAAGTTCCAACTCGTAATCCGATCCCTCGCAAATCCCCCGGTAGTCGCATCTGGTGCATCGTGCCCTCTCATCAGGATGGATGGGGGTCTCGGATGGGATTCCCCCCTTGTCGAAGAATCTCAGTGGTGATGGCTCGGGAGGGCACATCGAGATGTCCGGGTCTTGGGCATGGATCTGTTTGTAGAGCCCCTCTAGTTCGTCTTTCATGTATCCCATCTCCTCCGTCGATGGTAGCTGGACTTGCTTCACGGTGCCCGTACCCAGGTACCAAATCTCTAGTCCCTCGACCACCTCTTCCCTGCCGTGCGTCTCCCACCAAAGCCAACCGTACATCCGAAGTTGGTCCAGATAGTCTCCGGACCTGTCCCCCTTGCCCACCGATGCCTTTAGGTCGACTATCGTGGTCTTTCCCGACCATCGGTAAACGAGGTCGTACTCGCCTTGGAACCATTCTTCGGGATGTGCGCTTGTCTGTGTGAAGGACTTGGCATCGGGGTCGACGAACCATGGTCTGGCGACCTCCCACGCCTCTGCCCATGTTATCTGCCCGCTGCCTGCTGCTGGGTGCGGTCCTTCCCACTCCCGTGGAAATCCGTCGGGAGCTGGCCAGTGGGGCCTAGCGCCTGACCTCCATTCTTCCAGGTTTGGACCTCCGCTGGAGTCGATGCACGCCTGAACCTGGTCCAAGTGAAGTGATATCGCAGATTCGACCATCTGCCACCCTTCCTCTTTGTCCACGTCTTCTGCTAATCCTACTCGGTTTGGGCTGGACTCCCAATCGCTAATCGCCGATTCCCAGCATCTTTCGAAGTGCGCTTCCGCTCTTGCGGTGGCCCATTCTAGCATGGATTCCCGGTCATCGGGGATTGATTCCCTTGGGAGGGGGCTTAGCCCCGGTCCCACCCAGTAGTCCTGGCTGTCCCAGTCAGGAGAGCCGTCCTCGGCAAGGGGCGTGGTCATCGAGGAACGGGAGTCGTGAGCCAGCAGGGCAGGGGATTCACGGAGTACCCTGCACACGCACTCTTCCACGGCATTGCCCCTGAGAATCTGAGGTGGTAGAGGTGACTTGAGGCGCGCCATCCAACCGTAGTACCACAGCCTCGGGCACTTCCTCCATGCGTTTACCTGCGAGGCTGACAGCCTCCGGTATGGATTGACCATGGAGTTCTCTGCGTCTGGCTTCCTAACCGGCACGGTACCAATTGGAAGTCGGGGACATATCAACTTGGGGAGTGTTCAGAGGCCAAACAGCCACCTTGGTTGGGCGAAAAACCGACCCATCCTCGTCTTGCAGATCAGGAATCCGCCTCATTGTCCTCGGTCCCGTTTAGGAGGACCATGGTGACCTCTAGCCTCTCGTGAGTAGGCAGGACCTCGACCATGAAGACGGGTTCTTCTATCTGCTCTGCTATGTCCTCTGCTATTACCAGGGGCATCTCGATGCGGCCATTCTTCTCGTCCCAGAGGAGGAAACTCCGAGGCAGCCCGGTCTCATTGACGAGCTCATCCATCCAGTCTTCCTTGGATTCGGCATCTGCATCAATGGCCCCGAAGATCAGCGTCCCATCCTCGGTCAGTACCTCGTGGGGGGCGATGGTTGACTCCCCCCTTCTCAGGAAGCGCCTCCTCATCTGTCCGGAGTCCTTGAAGACGGCAGTGCAGAACTTCAGATGGAATCCAAATGGTTCGCGTATGGTTCCGTCCGTGGGATCGGCTACGCCCTGATCTGCTGCCATCACCCTGGACTTCATTTCATGTGCCAGCTCGTTCGAGCCGGCGGCTCCCGCGGTGATCTCGGTTGAGAGGTTGAAGCCCCTCAGTTCCATGTTATCGTGGTTGCCTACCGTGATTTCGAGCTCGTTTAGGTTCAGGAATGAGATGTCGAAATCCCTCAGTTCATCTAGGAGTGAGAGGAGTTCGTCCCTCTTGTCAGGCTCGCAGGGAATCTCCACCCCAGTGAGGATCCCCGCCTCTGCGCATGCAGAGATCGACGAGCGGTACCTCTCTGCATCCAGGCCGAGCAAATGGAATCTGATCTCGTCCAGGCCCGCTTCTGCGAAGTCTCTGGCGACTTCCGGCTTGAAGGGGATGCTGGTGTACATGTGCAAGTGGAAGCCAGGGCCGAACTCTTCCTTGAGGCGGGATATTCCCTCCAGCGTACGTTCCTTCGCCATCAAAGGGTCACCCCCAGTAATGCCGGCACCCGTGGCCCTCATTGCGCGTGCCTCCTCAATGACCTCTTCGAAAGTCTCGCACCTCCTCTCGTTTGCAAACATCCAGTCTACGTCTCGACGGGTCTCGGAGAGGGGACAGTAGTCGCATTGCCAGTGGCAGTTCCCGGTGATGAACAGCACTAGCTTGCTCCCCATCTGGCACTGGATGCAGCCCTCCGTGTCAGAGAGGTCGGGTGCCTCAGCGAGATCGGGGACCTGGGGCAGGGAGAGCATCTACGCCTCCACCCATTGCTTAGCAGTCGTCTCCAGCAGCCATTCGTGGAATCCGGAGTCCTGCGACAACTCCGGATGGAAGGTTAGTGCCATGCGGTTCCGAGTCATGACCCCAACCGCCTCATCGCCAAGTCTGGCCACTACCTGGGCATCATCGCCTATATCGGCAAAGCGTGGCGCGCGGATGAATACGCCGGGGAACTCTCTGTCGAGAGCTATGGCATCGATCTCTGCTTGGAATGACTCGGCTTGGGAGCCGAAACCGTTCCTCTCTACTGAAGCGTCCACCAGGGGGCCTCCCCCATCTCCGGGTTCTGCGAGGAGTATCGCCCCAGCACAGGTGCCCAGAACCGGGCGCATCTGGTCCGCCCTGATCCACTCGAAAACAGCGGGAAGAAGTGAGGATATTGCATCGTTCCCAGTTAGCCTCATGGTAGTAGACTCCCCTCCTGGCATCACGATTGCGTGCGGTTCGGATGACTCTAGGTCGGAGGCCTTCCTGAGTTCGTGGATTTCGATGCCTATCCCAGTCTCACTGGAAGCCCTCTCGAGGGCCGAAATGTGCGAGTGTCGAGCCCCTTGGAGCATAACGAGGCCGATGCGTAGCACAAACCTCCGGCTTGACAACGAGAAATGAACCCTATTGCTGCTCCGATGGGCTGAAAGACCGTATGCGGCCCCGTGTGAACGTGGGGGCCGCGGGTCGCATTCACAACTTCGGGGCAGGCCCCGCTGTTCTTCCTCTCGAAGTGGTGGCCGAGGTTGCCGAATCCCTGCCCAATATGAATGGCAGCGGTTTTGGGGTGATGGAGGTCTCGCATCGAAGCCCTGCATTCCAGGAAGTGATTGACTCGGCCATGGATAGGATGAGGAGGATCCTCTCTATCCCCGATGACTACGAGGTGCTGTTCCTCCAAGGGGGTGCATCGACCCAGTTCTACATGACGGCACTGAACCTACTGAGCCCAGGCGGCGCTGCGGACTTCCTGGTAACTGGCATTTGGGCGAAGAAAGCCCTGGCGGAGGCAAGCAGGATCGGAGACGGCAGGGCTGCATGGGATGACTCCGAAAAGGGTTTCAAGTCAGTCCCCAGTGACGGGGACTACTCTGTAAGGGATGATGCCGAATACCTCCACTACACCTCCAACAACACCCTCTTCGGGACCCAGTTCCGCCACCTTCCCGATAGCAACGGTAAGCCGCTGGTCGTCGATGCCAGCTCCGACATCTGCGGCGCTACCCTCGACGTTTCCAAGCATGACCTGATCTACGCGGGTGCTCAGAAGAACCTGGGGCCGAGTGGCGTGACGGTCGTAATCCTCTCGCCATGGGCTGCCAACAGGGGCAAGGAGGAACTCCCGACCATGCTGGACTACCGGACCCACATCTCCAAGGGATCGATGTTCAACACCCCTAACACATACGGTATCTTCGTCCTGGACAAGGTGCTCGAATGGGTAGAGGGGAATGGCGGCTTGGAAGGAGCAGTCCATAGGAACCAGAAGAAGTCCGGCCTCCTCTACGGGATGCTAGACGGAAGTGACTTCTGGAGGCCGCATGCCGAAGTTGGTTCCAGATCGATGATGAACGTCACATGGAGGCTAGCCGACGAGAGCCTCGAGGAGGTGTTCCTGGCTGAAGCGGCGGACAACGGAATGGGTGGCCTGAAGGGTCACAGGAGCGTTGGCGGCATCAGGGCGAGCCTGTACAACGGATGCCCGGTGGAGAGCGTGGAGGCGCTCGCTTCTTTCATGGACGAATTCGAGAGTCGTCACGGATGAGTGACTCGATGGGGAAGAGGGAAATCCTCGATCTGCTGGACCTGACCCTGCTTAACTTGGGTGCCAGCGAAGAGGATCTTGCTGAGGTCTGCGATCTTGCCAGCAGGCATCGGACGGCAGCAGTCTGTGTTTTCCCCAAGCATGCCGAGTTCGTCAAGGGGCGGATCGACCCTGTGGTTTCACTGGCCTTGGTTGCAGGTGGGTTCCCACGAGGTAGTGAATCCCCTGACGAGATATTCGATGCGGTAAGTCAGGCGGCATCGAAGGGGGCCGATGAGATAGACTGCGTTTTGGAGCCCGATGACGGCCCCTCATTCCCTGGGGAAGCAGAGCTAGCCAAGCTCATTGCCATGAGGGAGGCGTCACAAGGGCTGATCCTGAAGGTAATCCTGGAGGCCCCGTTGCTAGATGAGCGTCGGCTAAGGGCGGTTACCAGAATGGCACTGGCAGTCGGGGCAGACTTCGTCAAGTCGTGTACCGGCAAGAGGGGTGGTTGCAGTGACGAGGCTGCTGCCATAATGGCGGAGGAGGTCAGCAGGCACTGTCTTTCCTTCGAAGGGAGTCCGGGGGTCAAGGTATCGGGCGGGATCTCGAAAAGAAAGGATGCGGAGAGGCTGATTTCCATTATAGAGGAGAAGGACGGCTCCATCGTCGGAAAGGGGCGCATGCGCATAGGAGCATCCTCCCTTATGCGAGAATTGGTCGATGGTGGGCTCGGCAGGAATTGAACCTGCGATCTTCGCCATGTGAAGGCGACGTCATAACCCCTAGACCACGAGCCCGGCCTATTTGCCAGCAATCCTCTGCGGATAAGATTGGTGACAGGCTGGCATCATGTCCCCGCCGGTGTCAAAAGAGGCAGAGGGCTCGGAAACCCGTGGCAGAGGGCATCGATATGGGGGTTTTGCGCGAGCAGGACACCTGGAAGGCATTCGGAATCGGCATCGTCCTTTTCTGCGTGATTGCCTATGCATCTCTATCGATTTTCGGAGTGTCGTCTTCGCTTTACGGGGTATCCGATGATGCTGAGCTTGTTCCTGACTTCGAGGTGATGACCATGAACAGGACCGGGATTGACGACTCCATTGCGGATGATAGGGGGATGGTGAAGCTCTCCGATCTGAGGGGGAGTGTGGTCATCCTCGACTTCACCGCAGTTGACTGCGCCAACTGCCACTACGTACAGGGGCACATCGAGGATAGCCTAGACTCGTGGCAGGACTCTAGCTCCGAGTACCCAGTCGTGGCGCTATCAATCGGATCCTGGTACGGATACGAGTCATTCGACTGGATCAACCAGACGTTCGGGGACTCTGATTCGGACAAGCACATGCGTTGGCCTGTGGCAAACGGTGCCACCGACTCGATACTCCTGGGCAACGGTTCCAGGGGAGACCTGGTGGAGCACTATGCGGCTCAGAACCTCCCGATTGTGTACGTGATCGACCATGAGGGTTACGTGGTGGCAAAGGAGGGCACTGGGACGCCTCTGGATGGGTGGTCGTCATTCGACAGGGCCGTTGACAGGGCGATCGAGGGAGATGCGGAGAGCCTTCGATTCGGCATCGAGAAGGCGGACAGGTCATTCTCTGGGGTCTTCGTAATCGGACTCTTCCTTGGCGTCCTTGTCTACTTCTCACCCTGCGCATTCCCGGTCCTACCATCATACATCAGCTACTGCCTTAGCCTCGGGGTGAGGGAGGACGAGCTCCGAGAGGCGGGGAAGCTGGAGGGTGCCGCGCCTAGTGCCCTTGAGGTGGGTACATACGCGGCTCTGGGCCAACTGACATTCTTTGGTTCGGTGGGAGTCGTGATCTTCGGTCTTGACGGTTTTCTGAACCTGTCCGGAGTCCTACATGACATTGCAGTGGGAATCGCCCTCCTCCTAGTTCTGCTAGGGGCATTGATGCTCATGGGATGGACATCGCACGTGCTGTCACGGGTCCAAGGGATGCTGGACAGGCACATGACCACGGAGGATGACGAGCGTTTCACCCCCAGGAGGAACATGTACCTGTGGGGTATCGGCTACAGCGCTGCTTCGGTGGACTGCACTGCGGCTGCGGTTTTCCCATTCGTGGCATGGCTGGCAGTGGTCGGCGAGGGCGCACTTGTGATGGGCATGGGTGGGCTGATGATATCCGTCTCACTACTGATGATTGGGGTGACTGCTATGGTTGGGATGGGCAGGGGGGCTCTGATCGACTCCCTGAGGAGGCACTCGTCTATCGTGAAGGCTACGGGCTCTTGGATGATGATGTTCGCCGGAATAAGCCTCTTCGCCTACCTAACCCAACCGGATGTTGTGGCGGATATACTGGGCTAGTTCCCATCTATCGGCTGTAGCATGTGCTCCACGACTGGCTTTACCGACTCCCATATCCTGTCATGGACGTCTTGGACGGTGTGCCTAGTCGGAATCAGGGTGGCGCCGGCTTTCTTCCCGGCATCCTGGAACTCCTGCCTGAGGATCTTCTGGTACTGCAGGAAGGACGAGGTGATGGACGAGGAGAGCGCGAGGTCCATCCCTGCTTCGAAGTGGTTCAGTGCCTCCAGGCTCTCTCCGAACATGATTCGGTTCAACAGTCGGCGAGGCCCTGCGTGGAGTACGATCATAGCATCGGGATCGGGGGTATTGGAGTATAGCGAGTCGATCCAATCACCATCCCCGCCCCTTACCTGCTCCCTGATCCTCGGAGTGAGTGTGTACCGGTCAGCGATGACCACGAATCCGGCATCCAGCAGCGGTTCTGCCTCGTGCTTGATCTGGTCGTGCAGGTCGGTGGCGTACAGGAGCGACCTTGTTCGCCAGTTTAGCTGGTGGATGTCAGCAGTTCTTGACTTGACAATCTCGCCCATCAGTTCGGAACGGGCCAGGCCTATGATGTGGGTTGCAATGCCGTTCGCCTTCAACCTGGCAGATAGGAGGCGCGCGTGTAGGGTCCTTCCTACGTGGTCGGGGCCCTCGATTACAATCAGCTTGCCCGCGTGAGTCATTGCCCATCCCCTCCCGAGTATGAGAGCCAGTCGATGTCGGACTCGCTCAAGTTCTGAGCGAGCCTGTCGGACTGATCGATGACCTGAACGGACGAGAGGTCGATGTGCTTGTCGAAAGTTGCCCTCACCCTGGATTGAACCTCTGCGACCGCCCCCTCGGCATCCAGACGTACGATTCTACCCTCCTCCACTAGCCCCGAATAAATCTCGGAGACCTTACCCTGGAATATCCTGTAGGACTCGAATGGGTCGGTCGTCCACCCCATGTCCATCCCGGCCTCGTAGAACTTCAGCCTTGGCCTCCCCTTGGCTATCCTATCGAAGCTTACATCCACTGGGACGTCGAAGTACAGAGTCAGGTCAGGCTCCCTGGCGAATGAGTATGTCTCCTCGATGACCTCGCGGGGGACATCCCTGGATCCGTCCCTTGCCATGGCGGTGTACTTGTAGCGATCGCAGATCACTATCCCCCCTATCTCCAAGACGGGTTCAATCTGCTGTGCCCACCTGTCAGCGAAGTCGGCAGCGTGTATCATGTGGAATGTCATGGGCAGCAGGCGTCGGGTGTTCTTCCCCTTCTTCGTTGCCTCCTTGACGATCTTGCTGGAGTTCCACTCCGTGTGGAAGACTGGCAGCCCCTTGGCCCTCAGCCAGTGGTACAGCAGCTTTGCTTGCGTGCTCTTCCCGGATCCGTCCATCCCCTCAACGGCAATCAGGATACCCTTCTTCGACATTGAACCACCATCCCCATAATGCTCTAGGAGCAAGCCATGGGCAAGGCTGGGACGTATTAGGCTGTGGTTCAGCGAAAAACGAGTAGAAACATCAATTGTTCTCCGTTTTCTCCCAGTGTCATGGAGTTCTTGGCCCTAGCCTTCGTTGGCGCCTTCTTGGCCGCAGCCCTGACCGTCCCTGCTGGCTTCGGGTTGTCGACCATGCTCACCCCGATGGTTCTCCTGATGATGGGGCCTCACGAGGCAGTGGCAGTGGTAGCAGTGGTGCATGGGGCGCACAATGCTGGGAAGTTCCTGGCTCTGAGGGATAGCGTCGACTTCTCTGCTTTCAGGCACTACGGAATCTGGCTCGTGGTAGGAGCGGTCATTGGGGCCGCTTTGCAGAGCAAGGTCCCACAGGGCCCCCTTCTTGCCCTGATAGGTGCCTTCCTCATCCTCCTACCACTGCTGACACTCAGCGAGTCTTGGACGGGGATGAGGATTCCCGAGGCAAATGACCGGATCGGGGGGTTCGGCTCCGGCTTCATGGGGGGCCTTTCTGGGCACCAAGGTGCTTTGAGGGCGATGTTCCTAACACGGCGCCTTCCGGACAAGATGGCATATGCCGCCACAGCAAGCGTACTCGCGCTCTGCGTAGACCTATCGAGAGTCCCGGTCTACCTCTACTTCCGCTCGGAAGAGATGGTTGAGCACTTACAGGTCACCTTGCTCCTGGTGGTAGCCGCTTTGCTCGGGGTAAGAGCAGGGAAAAGGTGGTTGGAGGCAATGAAGGCAGAATGGATCCACAATTTGGTAATGGCAGGGATAGTGGGTAGTGGCTTTTTCTACATCTATGAGTCAATGTCGTAGGGGCTCATCGGTTTCTTTTGATCGAATCATAGGCAAGCATGTTTAGTAAAATCTCACCGAAATCTCTTGCATAGGCACATAGTCTCCTTATCGATTCAGACAATCTGTCTTCAAACAGTAGGGGTGCTGCTTTGCGCTTCCCGGACCAGAGGCTTTCCTCGTGTTCCTCCAGTTTCAGTTGGGCCGACTTCAGCGAGTTTCGTGCCTTCTCAATTTGGTGTGCGTCCCTTTCCCTCAGGTTAATCATTAGCGTCTTGATAGAATCTAGCCAAATAGGGAGGGCAGAGAGGGGCATCTTCCGAATACTTAGTTTTGGAATGGATTCCGAATCCAACGTTAGTCGCGCCATTTGGTCTGCATGGTCCATCATCCTCTCAAGGGACCGTGCAAGGTTTGCATACTCGACACCCTGCTTTCTACTAATTCCCAGAGACTTTACAATCTGTGAAGATGAAAGCATGGATCCTACTTGCCTCTCAATCAGATACTGCAGGCCGTCTACCTCCCTTTCCCTCTCATCGTGATCTGATATCAAGTCGGCATCTGTCCCTTGGAGTGCCTCTATGATGTCTCTAACAAGCGAGGAAAGGAGAAGATACATGCGATTAAGGCTGGCGCTCAATGGCAATTCTCCGGTGTTTAGCAAGTTAATCAAACGGCTATGGGAATCGCCCTCTTCTCCAATCTCAAAACCCCTAGTGGATCTTAGGAAGCGCCGAATTTCGTTTCGTGTTTTTCTTTTCAGAACATCCTTGCTTTTGATCACAATCTCCTGAACTCCCGAAATGTAGGCCCCCATTAGGTGATCATAGAGAGCAGTTTCTGGAAGTCCGTCCAAATCTATCGTGATCTCTGTCCTTTGTTCTTCTGAGTCTTCGAGAGGTGAGAGCATCAGTTCGCCGCTCGACCTCCAGTCGATTCGGATGCTGTCACGAGAACCGAGATTGTTTGCAGATACCCATGGTTTTGGCAAGCTGAGGGTGTATGTTGCCCCTCCGGTAAGTTGCAATCTTCGGACATCTTGTTCGCCTGGACCAATGGGCATGAATTCGTGTTTCTAATTATTAATATATAGATTACGCTACTTCTCTATGATATACCATCCTGTGTCCGGGACGTTCATGGAAATCAGTGGAGTAATGTGGCTAGTACTGATTCTGTCATTGATAGTTTGCGCCTACATGGCATGGAACATCGGAGCGAATGATGTTGCGAACGCTATGGGGACCTCTGTTGGCTCGAAGGCCCTAACCCTGAAGCAGGCAGTGATAATTGCCGCAGTCTTCGAGTTCTGCGGGGCCTTCTTCGCAGGTGATGCGGTGACTGACACCGTTCGGAAGGGAATCCTAGTAGTTGACTTCGAGACCGTCACCGACGACTTCGCCAACGACCTGATGTACGGATTCATAGCAGCCATGATGGCGGCTGCGATATGGCTGACCACGGCTACCAGACTGGGGCTACCAGTCTCCACCACTCACAGCATAATCGGCGGAATAATCGGAGTAGGGCTGGTCCTAGAGGTCCAGCATGACACGTCCCTGATCAACTGGGAGAAGACGCAGGAGGTAGTGATGTCATGGGTCGCCAGCCCACTCATGGGAGGGCTCCTGGCATTCGGCACATTCTGGATAGTCCGCGAGACCATCCTCGAATCGAGCAACCCGGAGGAGAGATCGAGGTGGCTCGCCCCGATCATGGCGATCCCCACATTCTTCGTCCTCGGTATTGCCCTCCAGTTCAAGGCTCTGAAGGGCTTTTTCGCAAGGGCAGAGGGCAATGGCTGGATAGACGACAAGTACGACTGGCTCCCCGTTAAGGAGAACGGCTCTTGGGACCCCTTTGTCGAGAATGCTTGGTTCCCCATCAACAGCATAATCCTCGCATTCATCATCGCAGTGATAGCAGCAGGAGTACTTGCATACGTTCTGAGGAACTACGAGTTCAAGGGGGAGAAAGATGGCTTCCACGGTGTCGAGAGAATCTTCGTATGGCTCCAGGTAATCACCGCGGCATACGTCGCATTCGCGCACGGTGCCAACGACCGGTCCAATGCCATAGGGCCCATGGCTGCAGTCTACCAGGTGCTATCAAGCGGGGGGGAGTTGTCTGCCAGCGCACCCGTCCCACTTTGGCTGGTCCTACTCGGTAGCGCTGGAATCGCGATCGGTGTTATGACCTGGGGCTGGAGAGTCATGGACACCATCGGCCACAAGATCACTGACATCACCCCCACTAGGGGTTTCGCCGCAGAGTTCGGGGCTGCCACTACCATCCTGATATTCTCGATGCCATTCCTGGCTGTTCCCGTTTCGACAACTCACACCCTCGTTGGCGCAGTGGTGGGAGTCGGTCTCGCAGGCGGGGCCAAGGCCGTGGACTTCAGGGTGTTCGGCAAGATCGTTTCATCATGGGTTGCCAGCCTACCTGCAGCGGGTTTCGGGTCGATAGCGATCTACGTTGCCTCCGGTTCTGACCCGATCAAGCTCCTAGTCATCATCCCGATAGCCTTCGCGATCGTCGCGTACGTGATCTGGGCTACATGGGATGACGAGATCTACGTCGAGGACGCCCTGTCCGATGCCGGTAGCGCGGACAACAAGGGAGCACCGACTCACTTCGAGCTTTTCCACACGCATGCTCTAGCTGTGGAGGAGACAGTCGGTCACATGCTCAGCGCGGTCAATGCTGCGGCGGATGGGGACGACCCAGAGGACCACATCAAATCGACAGTCGAAGCCGAGCTCAGAGCGGACGAAGTGAAGAACGACATCAGGAGGAGGCTGGGTTCGGGGCAGATCTCCGTCCTGCAGGGCAAGGACGAGTTGTTCCGAATGGTGTCTAGGCAGGATAGGATTGCCGACTACGCCCAGAACGTCGCGGAGCAGCTCTCCTTCAGGGAGCTGTTCGTCGATAAGGAGGCCCGTGGGATGCTCAAGGAGATGGCAGGGGCCGTTTCGAAGACCACTTCGCTCTACGAGGACGCTGTCTCGCAGCTGAGGGACGTCGCCCTATCGGGCTACACCAAGGCTGGAAGGGAGAGGCTCGGGGAGTTGATCGACGAGGTCAACCTGGCTGAGCACGAGGCGGACATGGTGGAGAGCAAGGCGGCGGCCTACGTCTTCAGGCACGGTGAGGACGCACCGTTGGCTGCTGTGCACATGTACAGGGTCCTGCAGAGGATGGATGACGTGGCGAACGCATGCGAGAAGGCTGCCAACGGTCTGCTCTCGATCGTCTACAACTAGTCGGTCCAACCGCACTCCTCGGCGAAGGCCGAGGGACCCATGGCCTCGATCTC
The DNA here is from genome assembly GCA_002457155.1 of Marine Group II euryarchaeote MED-G35. Taxonomy (GTDB): domain Archaea; phylum Thermoplasmatota; class Poseidoniia; order Poseidoniales; family Thalassarchaeaceae; genus UBA36. Next base: position 32,497 of record NTJS01000002.1, on the reverse strand, counting down.
GTCGAGGGTCGGCTTCGTGGCGAGCCAGGCCAACTGGGCGACTGCTATCCCAGTCACCAGGTCGAACAGGTAGTGCTGCTTGGTGGTGAGGATGCTGATGCATAGGAGGAGCCACTCTATCCAAAGTACGACAATGAAGACGTTCCATGCACTGGAACCCTCTGCCCTCCTCGAGGCCCAGACGGTCATCAGGCGAGCGAGCAGGTACGAGTGGACTATGTGCAGGCTGGGCCATGCGTTCCATGGGTTGTCCGAGAAGTGGATGAACTCGAAGAGGACTGCCTCCCAGCCGCTCAGGGAGTCCCAGTCGATCTGGTCCCGCATGTCTATCTCGGCCGGGAGGACGAGGAAGATCGTGCAGCAGAAGGCGGTGACCATGATCAGCGTCTGCATCCCGACTGCCAGCTCCGCGTGCCCCCTCTCGTCCCGGGGGCAGAGGATGAGCGTGGCCGGGTAGAACATGTAGAGCAGGGTGTAGGGGAGTATCATCCAGTTCACGACGGGGAACTCCCTGTCCATCCCGATCTCAGGGTCCCACACGGTGTCGAGGTACATGCTGGCTATGTTGTTCGTGGAGAAGTACGGGACAGCCACCAGCAACAGGCCCAGGACGAAGACCTCCAGCGGGAACCACCTCCCTCCGAGGCGTTCCCTTCGCGACCATGGGCCTACCCAGAAGCGCTTCCAAGGCCTGATCGCTGCGAGCATGGCCCTACTCGTCGGGCAGTGCGTATGAACCTACTACCGTCGCCGCGGTTGACCCGATGATGGCTGAGAGGAACGCATAGAGGTTGGTGAGGCCGCCCTCGCTCGCTGGGACTGCCCCTCCTGTTGGGTGCACGATGTACATGTAGAACGCGGCATCCGCCGGGGGCTCATACAGCCCGTATATCGCCACCGAGGCGAAGCCAGCGACGCAACCGATGAGGGCTCCGCGGGACGACACTCCCCCCCACAGGGTCATCAGGACGGGGGAGACAGTGGCTGCCGCCAGCATGTCCGCGAACAGAAATATCCCGAACACGCTCCACGCGTTGAACTCGATGCCGAGGATCGTGGGGCCCGATGCCAGGTATATCGCGATGGGGATCATCGCTATGGTGGCGATCCTGGATACTTGGAGGTCCATCCTGCTGTCATAGATGTCCCTTGATATCGAGGCGACGATCGCGTTCTGCAGCGTATCGGCGCTGGAGCAGACGAGGGATATCACCAGCACTATGAGGACCGATGCTACGACCAGTCCGGACTCGTCTATCAGGTAGAAGAATGCGATGGAGGGGTCGGCTATCCCTCCCTGCCCGGCAGCCACGGTACCGAGGAAGCCCATTGCGAACACGAGTGGGAAGACCATGGCAGCGGCCAGGAGGGCCCCCTTCCTGAGGGACTCGTCGTTGTCTGAGGCGTACACCCTCTGCCAGTTGCCCTGTGAGAACATCTCCGCGGCTGTCACCGCGACCACTAGGGCCAGGCCCGATTCCCACGAGCCCATGTAGCTCATGCTGCCCAGAAGCGACCAATCGTCATCCGTGTTGTACGCCCTGGCGTCATCTATCATCTGGCCCAGGTCCCCCCCTACGAGGACAACCAGGATCATCGTGACGAGGACGGCGATGACCCATGCCTGGGTCCTGTCAGTCGCCAACGACGCAGGAAGGCCCCCGTAGGCGGTGTAGGCCGCTGTGACGATCCCCACCATAATCATGGGGTGCAGCGGGTCCATCCCCGAGAGGTGCTCCATCACCTTCCCTATCGCAGTGAACTCCGCGAAGAGGAATGTGAACATGTAGAGGATGGAGATCATCCCCACGTAGTACTGCATGGGCCTGCCCAGCCTTTGCCTGACGTAGTCGGCCAGGGTGATACCGAGGGGGATGCGGTCTCGGATCATCGGTCCGATGTAGGCCAGTAGTAGGAAGGGGGTCATCGAAGAGGCTGCGTATCCGAGCACGTCCCAGAAACCGCCGTAGTACGCGACCTCGGAGGGCCCCAGCAGGACCCAGACGCCCATTCCCGAGGCGAACAGGCTCAGCCCTATCCCGAGCCACCCCTGGGTCCCCCTGGATGAGAGGTAGTCATCGTCGTCGATGTCCTTCGTTGCGGATTGGTATCCGATGTACCCGAAGGCGGCCAGTACGCTAGCAGTCAGTATGTATGCGGTGTTCGTTTCCATTTCTCTTCCTCCGCTGGAATTACCCAGATCAGGTTCGCGGGTCGTCGCCTAGGCGACCTCTCAGCAAGTTGCTCCCCATGAGTACGGTAGGGAGCGGGCAGTTCAACCTTGCCGATTCTCACTCTGGCTGCATGAACGGGTATCCCCAGTCCTGTGGGATGTCCAGTGTGCGCTTCACGGAGCGTGGGCTTATCCATCGAAGCAGGTTGAGCGGCCCTCCGGCCTTGTCGTTGGTCCCGCTTGCCCTGGCTCCACCGAACGGCTGCTGGGCCACCACGGCACCGGTTGGCTTGTCGTTGATGTAGAAGTTCCCAGCCGCGAAGCGCAGCGCCTCGAACGCCCTCTGGACGTCCTCCTCGTTGTTGGCGAAGATGGATCCGGTGAGGGCGTATGGGGATCCCTTGTCGCACGTCTCCAGCGCCCCCTCGAAGTCGTCGTCTTCGTAGACGTACACAGTCAGGACCGGTCCGAAGATCTCCTCGCACATCGTCTCGGAGGCCGGGTTGGTCGTGACTATTATTGTCGGCTCGATGAACCAGCCGGTGGAGTCGTCGTGGCCCCCTCCGACGACCACCTCGCAGGAATCGTCGTCCTTGGCCCTCTCGATGTAGCCGGATATCTTGTCGAAGGCCCTCTGATCGATGACGGCGGTCATGAAGTTCGTGAAGTCCCGGGCATCGCCCATCTTGATCTTGGAGACCTCAGAGCACAGGTCGTCCCCTATCGCACCCCACACAGATGAGGGGATGTACGCCCTGCTGGCCGCGCTGCACTTCTGCCCCTGGTACTCGAACGAGCCTCTCAGGAGAGCCACCAACAGGCCCCGGTGGTCGCAGTCCGGATGGGCCACGACGAAGTCCTTGCCTCCGGTCTCGCCCACTATCCGAGGGTAGGACCTCAGGTCGGGCAGTGCCTTGGCGATCTCCTGCCAGAGCCCCTGGAAGGTCGATGTCGAGCCGGTGAAGTGCAATCCGGCGAAGTCCGGATTGGACAGGGCCGCTCCTGTGATCTCCGCTCCCGAGCCTGGGAGGAAGTTGATCACCCCTGGGGGGAGCCCTGCCTCCATCATCAGCTGCATGAGGACGTAGTTAGAGTGGTACGAGTTCCTGCTCGGCTTCCAGACCGAGGTGCATCCGACGATGGCCGGGGCACTGGGCAGGTTGGCTGCTATGCTAGTGAAGTTGAACGGGGTGATGGACAGGACGAATCCCTCCAAGGGACGGATCTCTGTGGAGTTCTCGACGCCCGTGGGAGAGACCAGCGGCTGCAGGTCATCATGGAAGCCTCTGGCGTAGTGGCAGTTGAACCTCCAGAAGTCGATCAGTTCGCAGGCCGAGTCTATCTCAGCCTGGAATGCCGTCTTCGACTGGTTGAGCATTGTCGATGCGTTGACACGCATCCTCCAGTCCCCTGCCAGCAGGTCCGCGCTCCTCTCGAACACCCGGCACCTCCCCTCGAGTCCGAGGGCTATCCATTCCCCCTGTGCATTCACCGCAGCCTCGCAGGCGGCCTCCATCTCTGCCTTTCCTGCCAGGTGTACGTTTGCGAGCACGTGACCGTGGTCATGGGGCACGACCTGGGTGACCGTGTTGCCAGTGAAGACGAGCTCCCCGTTAATCACGCATGGGATCTCGATGACCTCGGCTAGCTGTCTGTCAATCTCGTTCTTCAGCGCTGTCCTCTCGGGGCTTCCCGAGGAGTATCCCATGATGGGCTCATTTACTGGTTGGCTCATGGGTTGGGTGGAAGACGAATCGTCTAACATAGTTTCGCAGGGGGGATCTGGGCTACTCCCACTCCTTCGGCTGGCCCTTGTTCTCCTTCTTCCATGCCCTGTAGCAGGACTTGCAGAGCGAAATCTTGCGGACCTTTCGGGATATCCCGGAGGACCCCCATACATCGACGGCCCTGTCATACGCCATCTTCCTGCCTCCTGCCTTCTTGTCCGCCCAGTTGCCGCATCCTTTGATGTCACAGGGGGAATCTCCGACGAATTCGGCCTTCTCCTCCTTCGCGGATCCGTCTTTGCCTCCAGCGGAGGCGAGCCTCCTCTTCTTCGCTCTGGACTTGAATCCCATTGAGTCTGCGGCAATGGGGACCGATTAGAAGGTTGCTTCGGACAACTCGATGTCGAAGGGGCCTCCGGAACTGGCTATGGAAGCCAGTCGGTCCGGGCCAACACCGACGCTGACCACAGGGACGCCTGATATCTCCTCTATCCTGGCTAGGTATGCCCTGATAGAACTCGGTAGCGAATCCATCCCCCCGCCCTTCCTGGATTCCTCGGCGATCTGGATCCACTCTGCCTCTTCCATGGCCGGGAAGCCGGGATGGGTCTCGTAGACTGGCTTGCACCTGCTTAGCTCCTCAGAGGAGGATGGAAGATGGGATACCTCCTGGCCATCGAGCTCGTACGAGGTGCATATCTTCAGCTCCTCCAGCCCCCCTAGGACGTCCAGCTTGGTCACCACCAGGCCGGTGTAGCCGTTGAGCCTCTGGCTCTCGTTCAATGCCACTGCGTCTAGCCACCCCGTCCTTCGAGGGCGACCAGTGGTCGTCCCGAACTCGTGACCGATCACTGACATCTGCTTTCCTGGTCCCTCTTCAAGCGAGAGTTCGGTCGGGAACGGCCCGTTCCCCACACGAGTGGTGTAAGCCTTGGTGATGCCGAAGCACTGTTCGATGTGCCCAGGATGTATCCCCGCACCATGAGTCGCATTGGCCCTGCAAGTGATCGAGGACGTCACGAATGGGTATGTTCCTTGGTCGATGTCGAGCATTGCCCCCTGGGCTCCCTCGAGGAGGACTTGGTCCCCCCTGTTCAGAGCCGAGTCGAGCATCGGGCCAGTAGCACGGATGGCGTTTGAGAACCTCTCATGGATCCAGATAAGTTCGGAGCTCAGCTGCTCGGGATCGATCCTATCCTCCACTCCTACTGTGGCCAGCTGATCGTTCATCCTCCTTGCCATATCCCCTATCTCGGAGTCTCGTCCCAACAGGAGTCCGATGTCCACGAACCTGAGGCCGACCCTCTCGGTCCGGTCCCTGTAAGCCGGGCCGATCCCTCTACCAGTCGTTCCGACGACCTTGTCGGCCGAGTCGTATAGCCTATGGAACGGCAGTATGACCGCAGCCCTCTCGCTGATGAAGAGCCTCTCCCCCTCGGGTTGTTCCCCCGTGAGTTCGGCCCACTCCCTGAGTTCCCTATCCAAGACCCAGGGGTCAACCACCATGCCGCAACCAAGTACCAGTTTGCAATCCCTAGAGGTAATCCCCGAAGGCAGTAGGTGCATCTTGAGGGTAGTCCCCCCTGCTACGATAGTGTGGCCGGCATTATTGCCTCCTTGGAACCGAACAGCCCACTGGGAGTTGGGTGCAAGTTGGTCTATGGCCTTGCCCTTACCCTCGTCCCCCCATTGGGCACCTAGCACGACGCTGGCTGGCACGTGACTAGTAACACGGCCAGATGTGTTTGAATGCTTTGGAGGAGGGACATGGGATGGGGGGGCGTGGGAAGCGGTTATGAATGCCGGGCAGGTCGCGCGACAACATGGCACAGAGGCATCCTGAGGCGGAAGCAAGGCTCCTGATCAAGTGGGTCTGCATGAAATGCTCCGCAACTCATCGCGCTCACGGTGGAATCAAGCCACCACGATCCTGCAGGAAGTGCGGGTACACCGGTCTAAGGAAGAAGGCTTCAGAGCGTAGTAAGGCATGAGCATGAGTGTCGGGTCTGCTGGACTCGAAGGTTTCGCTCTAAGTTTGGGATTAATCCTCGCAATAGGACCTCAAAATGCGTTCGTAATGAGGCAGGGCCTGAAGAGATCCTATGTTTTTGTGACATGCCTGGTTTGCTCCTTGGCTGATGTCAGCCTGATTGCCGCCGGGATACTGGGGGTGGGGGCATTGGTCTCTAGCATAGGGGGTGCCGAGTCGTTCATTGCCTTCGGAGCAGCCGCCTTCCTGTCTGGATATGGGTTCCTGAGGGTAAAGTCGTCGATGAACCCAGAGGCGATTATCATCGAGGGAGATGCAGAAGGGAGTTTGTCGGCCACCATGGCGACTCTATTGGCGATCACGTTCCTGAACCCTCACGTCTACTTCGACACCCTACTTCTAATCGGTGGGGCTTCTACTGGTTTCATCGGAGACGAGAGATTGGCCTTCGGAGTTGGCGCTGCAACGGCCTCATTCGTTTTCTTCTTCTCGCTTGGTTACGGGGCTAAGAGGCTGTCTGGCGTCCTGAACAGCCCGGGAGCCTGGAGGGTTATCGATAGGGGCATTGCCGTAGTGATGTTCGTAATCGCGGGAGCAATAATACAGCCATATCTATGATAGGATTTCATCCAGCGCCGATAACAGTGACTCGATCTCTTGGAGGTTGTTGTCGATATGCGGGGATACTCGCAGCAGACCCGATCGGCTGGTTACGAGGATAGAATATTCCGATTGCAGGCGTTTTGCGACGTCCTCGCTGCTGGTGCCGCTGGGAAGCCTCAGGCTGACTATTGCACTCCTCTCAGTCTCTGTCAGTGGGGAGGCGATCTCGACCCCCATGTCCCGAACCCCTTGGATCAGCGAGTCGATGAGCTCCAAGTCATGCCTCCAGACCTCTTCCATCCCTATCCCAATCAGTTCGTCGATAGCCGCAGCTAGTCCGAGGACTGCTCCGAAGTGAATGGTGGTGTACTCGAATCTGCTCGCGTCATCGGGCAGAACGAGCCTGTCTGCTCGGAGGTCCCATAGGTCGGCGTTGCTCCTGAAGCCTATCAGGCCCGGGTTGAGGTCGCTCACCACGGAGGGGGAGATGAACCCGACAGCTGCACCGTAAGTCCCCCTCAACCACTTGTATCCGGAGGAGATGATGGCGTCTGCCTTGGTGGAGTACGCGTCGATAGGTACCATCCCCATCGATTGGGTGGCATCCACGACTAGTAGTGCTCCCACGGAGTGGGCGGCTTCGGAGAGTTTCTCGAGATCGTACCTCTGGCCATTGGAGTACTCCACGTGCGAGACCGTGACTACCGAGGTCTTCTCATCGATCAAAGACAATATGCCATCAGGGTCAGTGTACAGGGAGTCATCGTGTTCGGCGAGTCGGATCTCTGCGCCATTGGACTCGCAGACCCTGGACCAAGGATAGACGGTGGAGGGGAACGCCACTCTACTGGAGACCACGTTGGATCCCTCGGGAGGCGATATCGCCCAAGCGAGCGAGCAAAGGAGCTCGGTCGCACTGGAGCCGACGCATACGTCCCCGACCCCGCACGAGAGGAGTTTCGAAGCTGCGTGCCTTAGGGGCATCATCCCCTCCTTCTCAGCCTCCCCGTCGAACTCTGCAGCACCGCCCCTAGCGAGCGAATCGGCCCACTCAGAGGATACGCGGTGAGCCCTTGGTGAGGTCGTGGCGACGTTTGCGTACGAGAGGTTGGTCCATTGGGACATGTCTAACAGGTTTACTGATGGGGTCTGGCTCTTCAATTCTCAGGAGCGGCTGACTTCGTTCAGCATCTCCTCCAGTGCAGCTTGTATCTGGAGGCATAGGGGCCCGTAGTGCCCTGGCAGGTTGGGGTCGTTGAATATCTCATCCAATATCGAAGCGGTCATTCCGAGCCTGACATCCATGTCCTTCCCAGCATTGAGGAGCCACTTATCCACGGCGTCCTTCGAGGCCGACCTGATGTTGCGGGGCACCTGGTTGTCGTCTAGTTGCCCGAGGACCTGCGCAATCTGATTGATGCGAGTATCGATATCTGACAAGGTCCCATCTCCGTGTCTTCCAACATAGGCCCCTCCTTAAGCGCATCCCAAGTGAGCGAGTTCACTTCCTTGCGATCCACGATGACCATGGCATGTTCTCGCTGTTGGCCAGGCCATGCCCGGTGCCCTCTGAGCCAAGCGCTATCATCCCCACCTCAGCACCATCCTCCAAGCATTCTTCCAGTGCCCACATCATCGACTCCTCGAGGTCTCCGCAGTCAAGGATCCTCTCTGCCACCCTGAAGCTGAGCATCCCCCTTGTGATCGCCTCGCCGATTCCTGTCGCGCCCACCCCGACTCCGTCTTGGACCCAGAATCCGCATCCCGGCAGTGGCACGTCACCGACCCTTCCAGGAGGCCTGTCGCTGCACCCACCCGTGCTTGTTGCGCAGGCTATGGAGCCCGAACGGTCCCTAGCGATTACTCCGACCGTGTCGGTAGCCTCCTTGAATGGGGGTCTGCCCTCAACTGGGGCCTTTTCGATGCCCTTGGCATCTGCCCAAGTCCTTGCCCCTCCTCCAGTTAGGCCGTTTATTTCCTCGTCAAGTAGTTCGGCTGCAACCCTAATCGGGTTAGGGGTGTCCTCCATTGCGATTACGAAGCCCATCCTACCGTCCGAGACCTGAATAGAGGCATCGAGGAGAACAGACCCATCAGTCCTGAAGACCGCGCCAGTCCCGGCGTTGAAAACTGGGTCATCCTCCAGAACTACGCAAGCCTCCAGTGCCGCTTCCACGGCAGAACCTCCGGACTCGAGAATTCCTGCAGCGATCGCCACTGCCCTCTCAACATTTGCCAGCCTCTCTGGACCCGCTCCTGCACCACCATGGGCGACGACTGCTGGTATGGACAAATCAGGTTCCCCCTGGCATGGGGTTTCGCCCCCCGGGCGCCCGTAACCGGAGTTGGAGTAAAAGTGCTGCTAGGAAGAAGAGCCCGGAGACCCTGAAGCAAGTGTGGTAAGACCAAAGCCCCGTACCCTCAACGGTGGAGGCCCATATCACTGCTGAGAGGAATGGGCCGATGATCCGAGCCAGGGCACCAAGTCCCTCCTGTGCCCCCATAATTGTCCCCAACTCGTATCCGCCATCCTTCGTAGCGAACGTAAGAAGCGAGCTCTGTGTGGGCATGAAGACCCCGTTGCCAATCGCGAAACCAGCGCAGGAGCCGAATATCAGCCAGCTGACCTCCGACGAGGCGTAGGGGATGCTTGAGATCCCAAGGCCAGTGAGAGCGGTCCCCACGATCATCATCCCCCTGAGGCTGAACCTCCGAGTAAGTGGTCTGATCAAACCCCCCTGCACGATGACGCCTAGCAGGCCCACGAATGCGAATGCCCATCCGTTGTCCCTCTCGCTCCAACCTAGCCCGCCGCTATCCGGGTCCATCGATGTGAAGAGTATGAAGGTCCCATGCATCATGGTGAATCCGATCAGGAACAGAAAGTTCACGTTTACCAGAGAGGAGATGTTTGGCATTCGCATCACGGATGTGATTCTTGAGAACGTCTCACCGAGATGAGCAATTGGCGATTTCTCGGACTCGGACCTAGACTCTGGCGAGAGACTCTCAGGGAGCTTGAAGAAGGCAAGGAGTAGTGCTATCGAGGACATGGCACTGGAGAAGATGCAGGGCAGAAGATAGGGGTAGTCCATCCAGAACTGGCTGTCGAAGGGCCCACCGAAGCCAGTCGCTGGGTCGGAGAGGACCCCGCCGATGAATGGCCCGATCATGAAACCGAGCCCGAATGCCGCACCCAGCATGCCCATCCTGCCTGCTACCTCTTCGTCCTCGCTGATATCCCCGATGTATGCCTTGGCTACTGCGATGTTGCCGTTCCCAGCTCCGGCTAGGAAGCGGGCGATGACCGCCATAGCGAGGCTGCCGGACAAACCGAAGACGATGAAGAATACCGAATTAGCCGCGAGGCCGAACATAAGGACTGGGCGCCTTCCCAGGCGATCCGAAATCGCCCCTAGTATCGGGGTCGAGATGAACTGGGCTAGGGAGTAGGTTGCAATCACGATTCCCACCCAGAAGTCGCGGGAGCCGGTGTCCACTATCCCCTCAGCCGAGGCCAGATCCTGTACGAAGTATGTCAGGAAAGGGATGACAAGGGTGAGTCCTAGCATGTCCACTAGGACGACGAGGAACAGAATTCCCATTGGGGAGCGTTGTCTGGAAGGCATTGTACCGGCACCGCTGCGAGAAGTGGCACTTCAAGAATTGGTTAGTGGTTCACGCGGATGGCTGCTTGTCCGTCCCAGTGGAGATTGTGTCTATCACCTGGGCTAGCCTCTCAACTAGGCTCACCTTCTCCTCCTTGCCGACCAGTGCGTGCTCGAGAACCTCATCGAGTGAGTCTACAGCCAGGATCTCGACCTGCGACTCGTATTTCTCGTCGATTAGGACATCGTTCATGTTCGACCTCGGAATGATGACTCGCTTAATCCCGGACTTAGCTGCGGCCTCTATCTTGGCTGAGACGCCACCTATCGGGAGAACCTCGCCGCGAACGGTCAATGACCCAGTCATCGCTAGGTTCTGGTCTATCGGAACGCCCTCGAAGGCGCTGATGATTGCCGTGGCCATGGTTATGGAGGCGCTATCCCCGTCCACGTTGTGAGTTCCTGGGAACTGCACGTGCAAATCGAAGTCCCTGATGTCCTTGCCGGTGAGCTTCTTCACTACAGCGCTGATGTTTGTGACACTCTCCTTTGCCAAGTCAGATAGGCCCCCGGTTGCGATTACCTGGCCCGACCTCCCCTGCGTGGGGGTAACCATGGCCTCGACCGGGAGGACCACTCCGGAGTAGTCTGACAGACCTGTGTCCGCCCCCAGTACGGCTAATCCGTTCACCCTGCCGACCCTTGTGCCCTCGTTCACGAGCATGGCGTACTCTGACTGCCTCTCCAGGTACCTATCTGCCACTTGCTGCTCCAGGGGCTTTGCGATTGCCCTTGCCCTTATCACGTGCTTGGAATGTGTGAGTGAGGAGGATTCCTCCGCTGCCAAGTCTCCTGCGATTCGGACAAGTCCCCCCAGTTCACGAAGTCTGAGGGACAGTTTGCCCCTTCTCCCGCTTCTCCTCTGTGCCTCCTTGAGGATTAGGGAGATAGCTTGCTTGTCGAAGTGAGGGATTGACTTGCCGGAGTCCTTGACCATCTCGTTCCTGACCTCCTGTGCAATAAATCGAATCAACCTGCGTCTGTTCCTCTCTGTATCCTTCATGTCGGTATTGACGTATACCTCGTATCCGTACCCCCTGATCCTGCTCCTCAGTGCCGGATGCATGTTCTGGATGCTATCGAGGTTCCCGGCTGCGACCAAGATGAAGTCCGTCGGAACGGGCTCGGACTTCGTCAGGGCCCCCGAGGACCTCTCCGAACGCCCGCTGATGGAAAGTTCCCTCTCCTGCATGGCTACTAGAAGGGCCTGTTGCTCCTCCATCCTGAGCATCCTGATCTCATCGATATAGAGTACGCCCTTGTTGGCCCTGTGGACCGCTCCGGGTTCTACTCGCTCGTGAGCGGGGGTCGCGAGATCCGCACCGGATTGGAACGGGTCGTGCCTTACGTCTCCCAGAAGCGCTCCAGCGAGGGTCCCGGTTGCGTCGATGAAAGGGGGCTCGTCGCTCCTCTCGTGCTTGATCAGCAGTTTTGGGATGTTGGACTCATCGCCTGCGGTGAGCCTGGTCCTGAGGAAGAAGTAGCCGAAAACCAGTATGAACGAGCCGAAAATGAACGTGAGTATCTCTCCCGAGGAGATAGTCGCTAGCAAGAGGGCCGCGCCGACGACCAGGGCGATGAACAGGAGGGTCCTGTTGGTTCGCTCCCTCTGCTGTCGCACATGAGCCCTTCGCTCAGCGATGAGCCTGGAGCCCCTGCCTGCTGGGACCGTGCGAACTTTCGGCTCGTTCTCGTCCTCGTGATTTCTGTAGACCAATATGTCCTCTAGCTGCTCGGGCGGGAGGAACTCTGTCATCGAGCGAGCGAGCATGGACTTGCCTGTGCCTGGTTCTCCGACCATGATCATGTGTCGCCTCTGCTCGGAGGCCTTCCTGACCACTATCGAAGCTGCTTCTTGGCCAATAACCTGATCGACTAGTTTTGGCGGGATTGGGACCTGCTCCGTGGACTCGATGTCCAATCCCTCGATCCACTCCTCGACGGGAGTGTCGCATACTGGGTCAGAGTCATCTGAGACGCCGAATGCAGAGCCGTCTTCCCAAGAGTCTAGTGGATCCTTTTCGGGTTTCTTGACTTCTTCGTCCGGCTGGTCCTGTTCCGTCATGGCTATCCCTCGGGGACTTTCCTGCCAGTAACACCTTCTTGAAGGTGCGTTTGCTCGGTCTGGGGATCATTATCCCTGGTTCTGCCTCTCGAGATACTGCTCGCCGTAGTACTTCCATTGCTCCATGGTCCAGCCAGAGGGAAGGCCCCCCTCGGGCAGGGGAGGGTGGATTTCTTCCGGGTGCTCGAAGTCAACCGTCTCTTCCTGTTGTGGCTGGCTAATGTTTTGAGATGGTGAATAAGGAGGTTTGGATTCCCCCTCCCTGCTCCCGCCGATTGCCCCTGAGAAGTACAGTCCGGCCATCGTCCCTCCACCGATGAAGACCATCAGGACAAGTATTCCCACGACGATTTCCATTGCAGAGAGGCTAGAGTCGTCGCCTCCTGACTGCTGGTCCGCCTCCGTGTCGTCATCCTCCTCTACTTCCGGTATGGGGGTTTCAGGCTCATTCGTGGTTGGGACTAGGATATCCAGCTGCTCGGGAGTCGAACGGTCCCATCCATCGGCATCTACCGCCTTCACGGAAAGGGTCAGGTAGTCTCCTATAGAGAGCCCGGACCCATCAGAAGAAATCACCTGGAAGGGGCCCAGGCCATCGGATGCCCCTGCTGAATGGCATATCCCGACTATTCCGTTGCAAATAGACCACCGGACCTCGGAATCGACCAGTTCTACGTCTCCATCATACGCGATCGTCACTGTAGGATTGGACCCGATTGCGAAATCCTCTATTTGGACCTCCAAGTCACCCTGGTCAAAGTCTGTTTGCCATGTCAAGGGCTTTGCGTCGAGGATGGTGACGACGAACTGCGATGAGCTCCAATCCCCATGGCTGTCTATCAGAGTGAGTTTGACGTTGTGCTCCCCTGGATCTTCCCACATCATGTTGAGGGCGCCGTTGATGTGATCGAATTGGACTGAGCCGGGGACCGAGGTGTCGACGTCGACCCATATCTCCTCGTCCGGGTCATCGACGTCGGACATCAGTGGTAGGATTCCGATGGATGCTGTCTCCCCGGCCTTCATGGTTAGCCCCTCGAGGCTAGAAATGTCTATCTCGGGGGCGTCGTTGACATTGATCACAAAGAAGACGACGGAGGTCTGGGATGACTTTGCCCCGTCGTCCGCCATTACCACGACCTCTGCCACTCCGTTGTAGTCCTCGTTTGCGGTGATCGCAGTGATAGTTTGGTCCGCGATGGAAACGTGAATCAGGTCTTCGTTGCTGTTCGATACGATGGACAAGGATAATTCGGATACAGGGGCCGGATCGCCGTTTTCATCGGAGTCGGATACGAATCCAGTGAGTATTGTGCTGGCGGATCCGCCTTCGAAGACTGCCTGAGTGGGTATCGGAGACCACCTTGGGGCTCCGTTCTCGATAACGTTGAACAGGAGAAGTCCGTTGTTTACGTCCTCGCCATCGTCGATGGAGATTGAGATTCCCTGGGGGATTGGGTTGCCCATTGAATCATCCAGAATTGAGTTGAAGAGAACGGTAATCTCAGAGGTGGCAGAGTTCCACCCCTTGAACTCGGGGTCGGAGCTAGTGATAGATAGCATAGACAACGGAGTCTCGGCGTCCCTGACAAGGCCGACGAGGGAAATCGTCTCTGTAGAGTCAATCTTCACAGTAGGGGTGCCAACGAATCCAGCATCGTTGCTGCTCAGGACCCTAGGGAGTGCGTTGCTGAGCTCAAAGGCCTCGATTGTTAGTAGCCATTCGCTTTGCTGGCCTGCAGCGTCCTCCCACATCACTCTGGTGTCATACTTACCCGATTCTGCATTGGGAGGGGTTTGTATCGTGTGGACGTACACCAAATTTGCACCTGAGCCCTCCATCACCGGTTCAGAGATCCAAGAGGACTCCCAAACGTTGTCTCCCGACTTTGAGTACTGCATCTGTGGGGTCATTGAGGACATTTCGTCAACCAGGTCATTGGGCAATGCAGACGTCTCGAACTGAACCCTGTCCCCTCGTTCGAAGGTTGTGGAGCCAGTCGCTGCTGGTTGCGAAGGAATTGGTGGCATGTCGTGTAATGCGACATCATCGACGTAGTCGTTTGATGCATTGCGATCGCTGCCCATGTCGAACAGTTTTGCCCTGAATGTGGATACCCCCGAGGGGATTGCCACTAGTTCAGAGGTGTCGAAATCGATCTGGTGAAGGAAGGAGCCTGCCACTCCGATAGTCCCAATTGCCTGCCCTCCGAGGTAAATCTCATCCGAGCCGCTGATGATGTAGATTCCGAGCTCCCCTCCCTCTGAGTATGGTTCGACCCCGTTGTTGGAGACCCTTGCTGAGATTTGCAGAATATCTCCGGGAATGAAACCTGGCATCTGGTTTGTGTTCTCCACCTCGAACTCCAAGATTCCAACGTCAATCAACGGACCCATATCAGGATCAATCGCGACCAGGAACTCGTTGTAGGATGAGTGTGGGCCGTCCATCAGGGCAAATACTGGCCAGAAATTCTCCCACTGGGTGTTTCCAGCTGCTGCCCTCACCAGGCTTAGAGGAGCGACCCAGGTGTGCGATTCCCATGTCCCTTGAGTCAGGGTCAATTCCTGGAAACCAGAGTCGGCGCTGTTCAGGAGCCATCCCCTCCAGTTGTGATGTGGTCTGACACCATTATCATAGGGGTCGGCACCGACCTTCTCGGTCACTGCCCCATAGACGAAGACGTCGACTGAAGGGTCGGAGCCGACGTATACTGCTTCCAGCGTTATTGAGACCTCTTCGGTGCTAGAGTTGAGCGACATTGAGAGTTCTAGCTGAAAGTCGCCGGTGGATGCATTCATGCAACCGCCATTTGAGAAGTCGCTGTCGTAGTAGTTTGTCCCCCCTGCACCAACCTTGTAGCATGATCCTGATTGCTGGTCGGCGAATGAAAATGTGGGGTATCCGGATGATGCCTGCATTATGTGGGTCTGCCGATTTATCGGACCGTCACTAGGCCATCCGTCGCTGCTCGATTCGAAGAATGAGACGAAGGTGAAATCCTCTGGATTAGAAGTCTTCAGATTATCGAGCGATGGGGTGGCACTGCTCATGCAAGGGCCGCACCAATGAGCTCCAACGTACTCCCCGAAGACGCTGTGACCAGGACTAGAGGCATACCATGGTACGACCTCCTGGTCAAGCTCAATCCTCTGGAAATCCTCCTTCTCGGGAACATCGATCATGGAAGAAAGCGGGGTGGCTGCGAGGAGGATGCAAACCCAGAACGAGGGTTGGAGGAGTAGTCTTGCGACCGATGCCATCGGATTTTCAGAAGGTATGGCCAGTATAATCATTCTCCTCGCCCTATAGGGCGAAATTATTGGTTGGCGATTGAATGACTTGAAACGTCCGCCTCAACCCGTCGTAATGAGGCGAGAGCATCGGCGAATGGGTTGCACTGAGAGAGGACGACGGTAGGGCCTACCTTGTCCATAGGGTCCCTGGAGAGGTCAAGGTGAAGGGCCTAGGGAGGTTTGATGCCGAGAAGATGCTTGAAGGATATTCGGTGGGGGATCGCATCACAGTGGGACAGAAGTCACTATCGATAGTTGAACCAAGACTTCCCGAGGCTAGGAGAAACATGTCACGAAGAGCCCAGGTTATCGGTGCAAAGGACGCTGGCTTTCTGGTTTCATGGATGGGAATTGGAGTGGGTTCCAAGGTCCTCGAGGGAGGGCATGGTTCTGGAGGCCTTGCTATGCACCTAGCTAGTGTGCTAGGTAGCTCTGGGACTCTGATATCGGTTGAGAATCGAATTGAGCATGCAGAGGTTGGTTCTTCGAACATGAGGAGGCTAGAGCAGGTCCTTCCGGAATTCCCAGACTGGCACTTGATCGAAGGGGACCTAGCGAGCGCAAGCAGACAGGCATCTGGGATATGCGACGCCCTAGACGCGGTGATAATCGATATGGCAGAGCCTTGGTCTGTTCTCTCGGAGATTGCCCCACTTCTTCGTATTGGGGGTAGACTTGCCTGCTACTGCCCGACCACTGCCCAGTTGGAGAAATCATGGGATGAGGTTGAGGGGCTGGGGCTCATCGTGGAATGGAGCGGAGAGGTGATCGAGAGGAGATGGGTCAAGGCGAGCAAGGGTGGAGTTAGGCCAGGGAACCAGCCGATGGGTCACACTGCTTTCCTCCTGATTTCGGCCAAGGTAGCAAGCGAAGAAGAATGAAATTCACTCAAAACCTTTCAAAGGCACTGACCGTCACGTGACGCCATGAGAGACAGTTCAAACTGGAAGCCGACGTCGTATCGAACGCATACCATCGGCCAGGTTGTTGGAGACGGGGGGTCCTTGGTTGGTTCAGAGGTCACCATCGCGGGTTATGCCGAGACAGTCAGGGGAAGGGGTGCGATATGCTTCCTTATGCTCAGAGATGGGACCGGACGGATCCAAGCATTCCTCAAGAGGGACAACATGGACGAGACTTTGTTCGAGGCTATACAGTCAGCGACCAGGGAGTCGACAATCCAAGTTACTGGAGTGGTCGCCAAGAAGCGCCCGCCGAAGGTTGCAGAAGGTGAGCCGGAGCCCCCTGCTGAGTTCGAGGTGAGTGTTGGATCTGGAGCCATCTTGGCCGAAGCTGCTACACCCCTCCCCGTAGGGGTAACTGACGAGGTCAATGTGGGCTTGGACGTGCGATTGGACAATAGGCACTTGGACCTAAGGAGGTCCCATGTCAATGCAATGTTCCAACTCAGGAGCAAGGTCCTCCAGTATGGCAGGGAACACTTGATCACAGAGGGATTCCAGGAAATCAATTCACCGAAGATTATCGCCGCAGCCGCAGAAGGAGGGACCAACCTGTTCCCCATGAAGTACTTCGAGACGGATGCGTACCTCTCACAGAGCCCCCAGTTGTACAAGCAGCTAGCGGTGCTCGGCGGATTGGAGAGGGTCTTCGAGATCGGACCGGCGTTCCGGGCCGAGAAGCACGACACCTACAGGCATCTGAACGAGTTCGTCTCATTCGACATAGAAGGTGCATGGATGGACGACGAGGACGTGATGGGTGTGCAAGAAAGGATGATACACCACATCTGGAAAGAGATCTCCCAGAACGACATGTCGCTAATTGGCGTGGTGAACGAGTACAGGGAATCCCAAGGCAAGGGTCCGGTAACTGTTGAGGCTCCTGAGCTTCCATTCCCGCGCATACCGTACTGCGATGCTATCGAGATTGTGAAGTCGGGTGGGGGAGAAATCCAGTGGGGGGACGACATAGAGAGCCACCATTGCGACATCATCGCAACCCAGTATCCCGGCTTCCACTTCATCCCCCGATGGCCCATGTCGATGAAGCCATTCTACATCCACCACAAGCAAGGCGAGGAGGGTTCCGAGGGGGGCCAGCTGAGCCGTGGATTCGACCTGAACTTCGGTCGGGACGAAATGACCAGCGGAGGCGCGAGGGAGCACAGGGTAGAGGTATTGGAGCAGAATCTCAGGCAGGTAGGTCTGGACCCGACTGATTTCACATTCTACACGGACGGTTTTCGCTTTGGGGCTCCGCCACATGCTGGATGGGGGCTCGGAGTGGCCAGACTGTTGATGGTTCTAACCGGTGCGGGAAACGTGAGAGAGGTGGTGCTCTTCCCCAGAGACAGGAGTCGCGTCACCCCCTGAAGTCGCCTTCTAGCGATTAGCAGCATTTATGCATGCTTACTCCCATGGCCAACTGATGAAGGAAGAGGCAGGGCAGACAGTTGTCGAAACCTTGGGTGGGCAGGACCTGAATCTCGACGGGTCCGTGATCAACCTCGCAATCGTGGGCAGCAGCAGGTTCTACGACTTCGAAATCTTCGAGGCGGCATTGGAGGAATGGATAGAAGAGAACACGTACCCGGACCTAATCATTGTCGGTGGTGCTAGTGGTGTTGACTACATGGCCGAGAGATGGGCGGACAACAACCTGATTCCGATAGCCGTCTTCTCAGAGGAGTGGAATGACCCCCTGAGGAGTCTGATAGACAGGAACAGGGGAGAGGCCCCGAACACACTAACTGAAAAGATTCTGTCTGCCGCCACAAACGTCCTAGCAATGCCATCTCCGACGAGCAAGTGGACTAGGATAGTGATTGACAGGGCAGAATCAGCCGGGATTCCGACGAATGTCGTAGAAGTTGAGTAGTTGGGTTCGAATTCAATAGCAAGATGATCCCAGCAGGTAACTGTCGCAATCTATAATGGCATAAGTATCGATTCCACCCTCTACGAAAACATTGAGATCGATAACAAAATCAAGGGAAATCCGGCACCCCTCATCATCAGCCTCTCCAGCAGTGTTCTGATTGTCGAATAGGTCGATCATGACAGCGTATGTTATTCCGGGCTCAAGGATGCCGATTGAAGTCGCAGTATTGTCCTTCTCTTCGCCGGGGAGAACCACGGCTTGTCTGTTGAACGGAGCACCGGTGTAACCTTGGTCGAGGCTACTCTGGGAATCCCATGTCGATTGGGTTCCAAAAGTCACTATTCGAAAATTGGAAAGGATTGGGAGGGTCTCCCCGCCACATGAGACCTGATAGTGGATCTCGCTTGCCTGTAGTTCGACATCCCCCAATATTGAGAAGTACATCACCAATTCATAATGTCCCTTGTCCCTCGGATAACCACTGGGGCATGTCTCTGGGTCTGTATGTGAGTGCACCCAACAGGGCTCGTAGTTGAAAACCTGGATATCCGAGATTTCGACCTTGGAGAACTGGCGATCGTCTCTAGATTGGTCGGTTTTTTCAGATAGTTCCTCCGCGCTTTTGATTATCACACTTGATGCCACTGCCGCTACCAGTATCAGAGCGATGAATACGATCATCGCCCCTATGCCGATGCTGCCAGAAGATTCGTGCACATGATTCCATGTTAGTCCTTATTTTCAGTCTTCTCTCTGGCGGTATCACTATTCTGTTTTGGGACTACATCAGAGCCGAGTATAGGCAAATAGCAATCATGGTCGGAAGCACGACCATCGGGAGGGTTGGGATACTGTCCGTGTAGCCCCTGAACTTGGGGGCCGCTACTGTAGCGAAGAAGGCTGCCAAACCCATGGCGGTACTAGTAATAATGGCGCCGGCTGCTGCATCTTCTACATTGAAGCTGCAGTAGATGTTTACTATCCCTAGGGCCAGTAAACCTCCGCCAATCGCCATCCTCATGGCAGACGATTCTCCGCTGTCGATACCTTCGACATCTCCGAAGATGCTCTTGTTGAATCCAACCGGATCAATGTTCATTCTTAGTCCTATTAGCAGCGCTACGCCGCCCACTATTTGCATGGCCATGGTGTGTTCCATATGACGATCTGCCACTTGGGGGCCCTTCATTTACGAGGGTATGACGAGGGCGCCATACCCACTATGGGGGAAGATACCACACTGCTATCTCTGACAGTTGGCGTCTCGGAGTATCAGAGCACTAGATGTCGTGCCCAACATGTTCAGTACTCTCGCCCCAGCATTCAGCAGCCGTATCATTCTCTGAACCACCCTCATGGAGGCAGGGGTGATGATTGGTGAAAACGTCATCATATGTCAGCCATGGTCTGATTACCCAGGCGTGGGCCATCCAGTAATCCCCTAGAATGACGTTGACCCCACCTCTGCCGTCACAGGTCTCCTCATCGAGATCCTCCCCCACGACTAGGAACTCACTAGTCCTGAAGCACAGTGAGTTATGGCGGTGCCACCAGTCGTTACTCCCTGTGAAGCCCTCGGGTGGCAAATCATCAGTGGAGTGGACGAACCATGCGAAACCCACTAGTTCCGAACCCCTCTCCACACCTGCATACATCAGGAACTCTGGCCTATCGTGCTCAAACAGATCGTCAATCCGTGTACCGGGGAACTCCGGTTCTTGGGGATCGAATCCAGGATTATCCATAGAGAATCCATTGAGCATGACGTGATGAGTGCCCATGCCCTCGGTATAGCCGACTGCCATCGTGTAGCCCGAATCCTCAGCATCACCTAGGGTCGGCCACTGCGTAGCCCACTCAATCGCATCCTTCAACTCGTATGTGAGAGTCTCACACGATTCTGGGTCAAGCTCTCCCTTGGTCATCCCTGTGTATGCGCTATCCACATGATGCCCTCCAGACCCGGTAGAGTTGCACCACCACGGATTCGTGTCCGGAACGTATCCGCTTAGGGGGCAATCAGGCTCCCCATCGCCATCGAAATCGCCGCAGTAATCAGGTCCCTCGGGGTCAATAAGTTCACTTTCATCATCTATGAATAGATTATCTTCCTTGATGCTCTCTTCTGCCAAGCACCCAGAGAAGGGTACTGAGGTGAGAAGAAGGAAAACCAAAATTGCCGACCGTCTCACAAACATGCGAGGTTGGGTTTTGGAATAAAACCATCATCCCCTAGGGGATATGATGCCTACTAGAACATCTTGGCTGCAACAAGGAAAACCCGGGGGTCGGGGTAGTCTGAGCAATATTGGTAGGCATAGGAGGTGCGAATCATGCCCGAGGGCAAAACGAGGAACTCTCCTGTTGACATCCATGGATTGTCTACGAGTGGGCGTTCTATGGCACGACGAGCCTCTTGGAATTCGATTCCCACCTCCATTGAGTGGCACCAAGTCTCCTCGGGGGCATCGTAGAGTACCTGTTCAACTCCGAAGTTTGCGAGCCCGTAGGCCGAGTAAGATAAGAGCTCAGGATCGCAGAGGATAGGACAGGAAATGCCATACTTCTCCCGATACAAAGCAGCTCTCTCCGGCTCCCCCTGGCCAATAATGACGGGATTTATCCCTGCGGCTAGGTAGTCTGCGTATTCTTCATTGAGTCTCGACGCTCGATCGAGCCCACATCCACAACCAAAGTGGCGCCAGAACATCATCAGTGCCGGACCTTCCGACCAAAATGATGACAGTTTGCGAGATTTTCCTGTGTGGTCCAGCAATTCGAGTTCCGGGGCATTGGTACCTGGATCTAGAAGTTTTGACCGCTTTTCTCCGGGCCCGGACACCCATGTCTCTAACCATTCTTTCTCCGCGGCTTCGGTAAGTCTGTCTGCGTCTTCCATGTTATCGGAAGTAGGGAGGGAGATATTACAAGTCCGGACAATTGTTGACATTGGTACCCCTTGTTTACGCCCGCATCATGATGATGGTTGGGGCAACCATTCAAGGCTATCACCCTCTGTCGATTTCATGCTCCTTCCAGGCATTCACTGGCAATGGTTACGTTTCTGCTTCACCTGGGCTTTGTTCATCTTCCTAGTGTCTTATATCATCAAGAAGTTATTTTTTGATGAGGAAGCGGTTTGAAACACCATCTACTACGGTACCCTCAGATTGCATGATCCTTGAGAGTTTCCAGGGAAACGATTTGCAGAGTCTCCTCGTGAGTGGCAGAAATGACCACGGGACAGGCCACGCCTTCCTCAACGGCATCTTGCCATGTCTGTGCGCAGACGCACCACCTGTCGCCGGGGGACAGACCGGGGAATCCGTGCTCCGGCACCGGTGTGATCAGGTCATTTCCCTGGGAGCGTGCGAACTCCAGGAACTCCTTGGTAACTAGGCAGCAAACGGTGTGCAAACCACGGTCATTGCGGTCTGTGTTGCAGCATCCATCCCTATACCAACCGGTGAGAGGTTTAGTGGAGCAGGCATCCAAATCGCCCCCGAGAACGTTGAATGAAGGTAGCATGGATGCCACTAAGGGCTTCAGTAGATTAACTCGATGGGTTGCTAGGTTCAAGGGCATAGCCATCGGTCTCAGGTACGAATCGGTACTGATTATTTTGCCCATGACCTAATTTCATACCCTTTAACGATTAGAAGTATATGGACCAAATTAGTTAAGCACTGGAAGACCCTGATTCCAAATATGGAAATTAAGTGGATGCTAATTCCGTTGTTCGCTCAAGTCTTACTCACTTTTTATGTTGGTATTGTGATGCGTTTGAGGAGAGAAAAAGCAGTAAAGGAAGGTACAGATTGGCGTTATTTCAAAACATTTGAAGGAGAAAAACCCCCTAGATATGTTTTGCAAGCAGATCAACATTTCACTAATATGTTTGAAACACCAATGTTATTCTTTGCAGGATGTATTACTGCAATGGTATTAGACGGTGTAGACAATGTATTGCTAGGATTAGCCGCAGCATTTGTTCTTGCAAGGTGCATTCATGCATGGGTAACACTAACTAATAATCGACTATTGTGGCGATCTAGAATTTTCGTTACTAGCAGTTTGATTTTGCTTACTTCATGGTGTTGGTTACTATATGCCACATTTGCTTAGTTTTCAATTTCTTACCAGGGAATGGTTTGTTTTCCATTAAATTCGCCATAGAGGGGTTCCCTTACCGATGAAATGACTATATGCCGATTTCCTGAATTACATATGAGAGTGATCGCATGGATGCAATTAAACAATACATGAAACCAAAGTGGTGGCTGACAGGTGTAGGTACAATATTTACAATCTTTATGTTGTTGACTTACGCTGAAATCATGAACGCAGCGGAAACGGGTTGGGGTGCTGATTACACAGCTAACGACGCTTTCTACGAGAAAGCGTGGGCTGCTACTTACCTCACCATCGCAATTATTTCTGTAGTTTCTGGCCAATTTGTTGAAGGGAAATCTCAGGCGATTCTTGCAATGACGATTGGAGGATGTAATATCCTTAATTTCATACTAGTGTTCCTTGCAGCTGGTGATTTGGGTTATGGATTCACGGAGGATCCTGTTAATTGGGCACCACCTATGGTAATGGCGGCTGGTCTTCTATTGTCTGGATATCTTCACTTAGAGGACGAATGACGCATCCATAAACCTGGGTTCTAACTCCAAACCCATTATTCTGAGTTATGGGCGAAGGGTAGTGAAGATGATGCCTTCTCTGCTGGTGATTTCATTGATTTCTTCGATACCAACGAGCCCGAGTCCTTTTCTGTGTCCGTTGGAAAGTCGGCCCTCAAGCAGTCCGTCATTGACAAAATCAAAGAGCAGTTCAAAGAAACGGCCTGGTTCATTGCTGATTTGTTTGGTGGTGGTTCTGGCAACGAGAAGACGAGCCTTTCCAAAGATGATTTCTTTCGCTTCTTCATGAATCTGTAATCGGTGCTCGGGGCTTAGGAGCAGTGGGGTGCTAATTTCCCAGATAGCATCGAAGCTAATTCGTATTTTGTCCTTAGCGAGCATGCCCCTAAATGAAGTGTGGATTTTCATCTTATATTTCCCCAGGGAAGCGAAGTGGCCGTTTTCATCCGAATCCGTGACGGTTTCTATGTTGGCATCGGCTAGGAATAACCCGAATCCGAAAAGAAGTTCGTCTGTCTTGGGCCCGATTGCATGTAGGTACCCACCGCCTGTTGGGAGTAACTGTGGGATGTACAGTTCTCTGAGGGCAGCTTCAAGGCCCTCCAAAGACAAACTCTCTGCCACTTCCTCAACTTGGCGGTCAGAGAAGCCCGACAGACGCGCATGCGCGTAGGCCTTTGGAATATAGCCGACCTTGTAGGACGCAGTGACATCCACCCGCTGTTCAGACAGGGTCCAAGCATTTTTCAAATGGATACTGATAAGCATTGGCGGACGCAAATGAAAGCTGGTGGATTCTCCACCACCCCTGCCGAAGATCTTCTCGAATGGCACCATGATGAGGATAACCACCAAGGTAACTACGCCCAAAATAACGAGGCCAAGGAGGGGGGTGCTCACGGATTAGCGAGTTTTCCTACCTTAATCAGTTATTCTGAGTACGTAATGATCGGTAGCGTGGTATATGCCACTGAGTACCACGGTTACTTTGTGACGTAGTGGATTAGAAGAACCAGTAAAGAATGGATGCGACGAGACCAACGAATAGGGCAATATGCAGATTTCCTAGTTTCGAGGGTTCGCCAGGAGGACTAGATGGGGGACTGAAATCCATGATTTCGAATTGGGGTCTGCTCTATGATGTATGCGTAATGAGATCATCCGATGAGTTGTAGCAGGTATAGAAAACCTAGGAAAGCGTGAATGATGATTAGCCCCATCATCACATCCGATAACCTGCCGTGCAAATCCTTCATCCGTGCGAATGATTCACCAGCAGCCTTCTTCGAGCTGGTCTTGCGCCCAAGACTCCACAAATATATCATCAAACCGAGCCCAAGTAAACCACTCCAACCATGGAAATGACCGGGGAGCAAAGCCCTGATTCCAAGGTCTTCATCAGCCAGAAAAGTCGATGCGATACGAGCCAAAAAGGCGAGGCCGATTACGGCAATAACTAGGCGAAAAAGCCGCTCCCCCTCGGTCTCGTGGCGCTCAAGCGCCGCAACCCTATCGGCGCCCTTCAGTGCGATGCTCTGTTTACGCCATTCGCGCTGTCGAACAAACTCTCGAATGACGAGCAGTGCCGCGAAGGGGTGGAGTAGTAGAATGAACACCTGTGTTGGACCCATGAGTCGTCGCTACAATGTGGGGTCTTGAGTCCTCTCCATGATGTATTCGTCATTCATAGGGGGGCAGTGGCATTCAGAATTACACTAAACATGGAAGACTGCCTACGAGTGCCCAAGGTTACTTGATCAATCCATCATTTTGTCAATTTCTTGAGAAAATAGGATTAGAGTCGGTGCCCATAAACCCACAAAAATACCCAAGTCGGGATCTCCACCGTCGTGCATGAAGAATATATACACCGATGCAACAATTGATGCCGCACTCGCCGCCAATCCTAATTTTGTTATCTGTCCTTTCATTTTTTTCACCCAAAATGAAGTCAAAGCGGTTCCATATTAAAATTTCCACAATAGAATATCTAACTTGAGTTCAGCCGACCTCATCAGGACCCCTAGTGTATGCGGGCATCATCTAGGGCACCCCCAGTCACCCCAAGATGCCACTAAGGGGGTTGTCTCTGAGCATCGAGGTTCTGCTGAAGATGACAAATAGGATGAACAAGAAAACGACTACCAGCCTTCCCAGATTGATAAGGGGGCGGATGTCCATGAACTTGGCAAGGTACGCCCCCCTCTATGAGACATCCGAAATATTGAGCAGAGTTCATGATACCATGCAATACATAGGTTGCTTTGTGGGTGTTAACAAATGTTGATGAGTGTTCGATTATCGCCAAGGATATGACCGAGCATCCACTCCAACAAAAGCTGATTGCCGAATTCATCGGAACCTTCTTTCTAACTCTGACCATTTGTCTCACTGCAGTATTCGGATCTTCATCATCAACTCATCCAGCCTTCCCAATTGCTGCAACATTAATGGTAATGATATACGGACTTGGACATATCTCCGGGGCTCACTTCAATCCGGCAGTGACGATGGGGGTCTGGATTAGGGGTGCCTGTGATAAATCAGATGTGTTGCCATATATTTCTACACAGGTTCTTGCTGGAATCACTGGTGCTATAGTATCTATACAAATCTATACTGAAGAGTACCAAATACCATTAGAGGCTGTCTCGTTGTTAAGCAGTCATAATTATTCATCTGTCCTATTAGCAGAATTATTGTTTACGTTTGCCTTAGTATTTGTAATATTGAACGTAGCTACTTCAGAGAAAACTTCTGGAAATCATTACTTCGGCTTCGCGATAGCATCAGTTGTGTTTGCGGGAGCACTTACTGTGGGTGTAGTATCTATGGCTTCATTCAACCCTGCTGTATCTATTTCTTTAGTTGCAGTTGGCGAATTAAAATTAACAGAGGTTCTCTGGTTACACATAGCTCCGCAGTTGGCGGGGGCACTCATTGCGGTTCAGGCCTATAAGGCGACCCAGCCTAATCAATTGGTATCTGCTTAGACCAATGGGTAGCAAATACTGAATTATTGGGCCTGTAGGTAGAACCCTCGATTACAACCTTGTAGCCTTGAGGGTGAAGCTGAGTGGAAACCTCGTCTCCCCTTCCTTTAATTTCCAATAGTTCGGCCTTGATTCGACCAGTTTCTCTGGGAATGGGTCGAAGAATAGTTCATCCCTCTCGTTCAATAGATCTATCCTGAAGTCGTTGGAGACAAGGGCGTTGATTATGGTGCCATACCTGTATTCCCAGCAGTGACTCGTCCTCGAACCGGGGTAATCAGGGTCGGCGTAACTGCCCTCACTAACTTCACTCACAGCCTCCGTATTGAACAAATCGTACCTCAGACCGAAGACCGACCCCCCTTCGATAGCCATTGGCTCTAACGCGTTGACCATAGGGGTGGACTCCTCCAGGTACAGCATGCCACCCTGCTTGACCAGGCTGCTGCAAACGGACGCCCATTGCTCGATGTCTGGTAGCCAGCAGAGTGCGCCCCTACCCGTGTAGACGATGTCGAACTCCTCTCCCTCGAGAGATTCCACGGCGTCCTTGACTCTACTGACGACGAAACGGGAGTTATCCGCGCCCACCATGCCCGCGAACCTCTCTGCCTCTCTAATAGCACTGGGCGAGTAGTCCAGACCAGTAACCGTCGCCCCCTCACGGGACCACGACAGCGTGTCGGTACCGATGTGACACTGCAGGTGCAGTAGGGACTTACCCACTACCGGGCCAACTTCCTCAATCTCCCACGGAGCCAGCTTTGACTCACCTGCGAGCCACTGCTCTATCCGGTAGAACTCAGCCCCGCTCCCCTGGGCGTGGACGCTGGCCAACTCGTCCCAAGAGTCGAGATTCTCTTTGGTAGCCTCTTCGTTGTCCACGGTCAATCCCAAGGGCCCCCCTCTATGATGTAGTGCCATTAGAGTTCCCAGCATAGGGAGTACTTTGCGAGGGGGGATTCGGAACGGTTATACGGATTAGTATCGGTGTGTGGCCATGCCAATAGCAAGGTACTGGGTCGTCAAAACTGGCGGCAATGAAGTTACAGAAGAAATGGTGAAAGTCTGGAAGGATAACTTTCTGGAATACGCAATGGAGAAAGGATGCCTTAGAGGGGCTCTGGTTGCCGATGGAGAGAGGATCATTGCGGGGACAATTTGGCCCGACATGGAGACCATGGACGCGGTCATAGATAGTGAGCATTATTCCAATATCGGAGAGAAAATTAGCGCATCATGGGGAGCTGGTGGAATCAACCTCCCGGAAGACATCGAATTAGTCTGTAACGGGGAGGTCCTAACGATGATGGTCCCAGGGGGGCTATGAGTATGAGATATGCATTAATGACAATCTGAGCGCTTCGGATTGAGTGCTTCTAATTGTAATATTCAAATAGGTGCTGCAGTCGGGCGGCGCTCATGGATTTGATAACCCTCTCGCTAGTAATCGTGCCCCTGATTGTGATAGTTGACCCGCCCGCATCGATAGCCCTTTTCCTAACCATGGGAAGCGAATTAGGAAAGGATGATCTGAGAGCGATCGCTACTCGTGCCTGTGCATTCGCTGCCCTAGTTCTGCTGGCCTTCCTTGTTGTAGGTGAGAGTCTACTGAATCACATCGGAGTGGAAATGTATAGCCTTCGAATTGCCGGTGGGCTGATGTTGGGGATTGTGGGGATGAACATGCTCAAGGAGGGGCGGAAACCCTCTGGCAAGGTCATACCCGTGGCATCAGGTGGAGAGATTGCAGTGGATGATTCCGTCGATTTTAGCCTAGTACCCCTCGGGATGCCAATGATTGCAGGACCAGGGTCGATTACACTCGTAATCCTGATGGGCACGATTTATGGGTTCAGCACCGTCTCTCTAGCAATCCTCGTAGTGATGTCGATTACGCTGTCTTTGTTCTACCTTGCTTCGAACATGAAGAATGCAATAGGGGAAAACAGCACGAAGGCCATCACTCGCATTATGGGCCTTCTGATTGTAACAACCGCAGTTCAGTTTTTCCTAGATGGATTAGATATGTGGCATCTCACTCTGTAGCGTCTCAATTTCATTAGCCTAGTTGGCTGAGGCAGTTAAAATGAAAGAGGATTCATTGCTCGCTAATCCTATGTTTCAACTTGGGTTGAACACTTTTGGTGATGTGACAAGATCTGCAGAAGGGCAATTTGAAGAGCATCATGTAGTACTGAGAAACGTCGTTGAAGAGGCGGTTCTGGCCGATGAATTAGGCTTGGATTTCTTTGGTGTTGGAGAGCACCACCGAGATGACTTTGCGGTCACAGCACCAGAGGTTGTCCTAGGAGCAATTGCCAGTAGAACGGAAAGAATCCGTCTTGGCACGGCCGTTACAGTACTGAATTCTGACGATCCAATTAGGGTTTACGAGAGATTTGCTACTCTAGACGCACTCTCTAATGGACGAGCCGAAGTAATT
The DNA here is from genome assembly GCA_002457155.1 of Marine Group II euryarchaeote MED-G35. Classification (GTDB taxonomy): domain Archaea; phylum Thermoplasmatota; class Poseidoniia; order Poseidoniales; family Thalassarchaeaceae; genus UBA36. The sequence goes on along the minus strand of NTJS01000002.1, from coordinate 4,042 downwards.
CTCGGTCGTGGTTCATTTACTGAGTCGTTTCCACTTTTTGGACATAGGATGGAAGATTATGAAAGGCTCTTTGAAGAGAAGTTGGAAATTTTCTCTTTACTAAGAAACGAAGATGAGTTTGATTGGGAGGGGACAATTCGTACACCTTTACACAAGCAAAGAGTGTACCCAACCACAGAACGTGGGAGTTTGCGTTCTTGGATTGGGGTGGGGGGGAGTCAGGAGTCAGTAGTCCGCGCTGCAAGACATGGAATACCTCTTTGTCTCGCGATTATAGGGGGGCAACCATCACGCTTCACACCTTTCGTTGATCTATACCACAGAGCACTAGCTCAGTTTGGACAACCTAATCTACCGGTTTCCGTACACAGTCCAGGACACATTGCTGAAACAGATGATCAGGCTAAATCAGAGATTTGGCCTCATTATCGAGAGATGTTTGGAAGAATCGGTCGAGAGCGTGGTTGGCCTCCGGTCACTTACGAACAGTTTGAGTTTGGAGTTGGCCCCGAAGGCTCGATGTATGTGGGCTCGCCTGAGACTGTGGCACAGAAGATAATTAGAAACTCAAAATTACTTCAGGCTTCTAGATTTGATTTGAAATATAGTAATGGCGGGATGCCACATGAGCAGTTGATGAGCTCGATTGAGCTGTATGCTAAGGAAGTGGCTCCCATAGTTCGTGAAGCAATTACAGATTTCACGCCAATTCCTTGACAGTCATTTCCATACATCATTCGAGGCGCTCAACGCTAGAGAATATCATGGAGCAAGCACTGAAGCTCTTCCGCTGTAGAATCACTCGCAGAACACCCTGACAGTGTCACCGTCACTGCTGACGATGTTGACGTCGAATTCCTTGACTGCTTCCAGCAACTCCTCCGCAGGGACTTCGTCTATGAATCGATCCAGATCGACACCCTCGTCCTCCATGACCTTCCTAGCGCTTCTGGGGATGAAGTGGTGGAATTTCATGGCCAAATTGATGAGGATTAGTGGGATGCGAATATTCACGTCGTCCCCGTCTTTACTCTGCACCATGATGTAAAGAAAACGTGGGTTCTTGGTGGTGGTTTTCAGTATGTCTTTGGTCATGTATTGCGGTTGAAGACGGTGACTAATAATACTATCATTTCAATGGGTTGGTAGGTAATAACCACTGAGAACAATTCGCTTCGCACATACGTAAATGTTCCCTGCTCTATGTGCAGAGATATTTTCTTCATTCAGTCGAAGGCCCATTCCCCTCTGCGCATTACCGGTGTCCTCACTCCGTCCTCTGAGATTCCGTCTATGTCAAGCTCGGCGGAGCCTATCATCCAATCCACGTGGATGTTAGATGAGTTTCCCCCGGCGGCAGCAACCGCTTCTGGGTCTTTGCCGATGTCTCCGTTGAAGCACTTTGAGTAGCACTGTCCCAGCGCTATGTGGCAGGATGCGTTTTCGTCGAACAGAGTTTTGTAGAATAGCAATCCGGAAGTGCTAATGGGTGAAGAATTTGGGACCAATGCGACTTCCCCCAATCTACTTGCTCCCTCGTCTGTTTTGAGTAGCTCGAGGAAGACTTCTTCACCTATTTCGGCCTTGGCATCGATGATTTTTCCTCCTTTGAATTTCACCTCTATACCATCGATGAGTGTACCTCTATGGACTAGTGGCTTGGTTGCTCTTACGGTGCCTTCAGCCCTCAATGAGTGTGGGGTCGTGAAGACCTCCTCGGTTGGGATGTTTGGCGTGCAGGTGATCCCGTTCAGAGTGGTGCTCGCACCCCCTTTCCACTGATGATTGTCCGCGAGTCCGAGCGTGAAGTCCGTTCCGGGAGCCGTGTAATGTAGAGAGTGAAATGACTTCTCGTTTAGCCACTGCTGCTTTTTGGTAAGCTCCTTCTGATGTCTTTCCCACTCCGCGATAGGATCTTCACAGTCTACCCTTGATATGGAGAAGATGGCATCCGCGAGTGCTGCCACTGCATCATCGTCACCCTTGTTTGGGAAGACTAGCCTCGCCCAGGCTAGCCCGGGGTATGACACAATGTTCCAGTTTGTGGAAAACTGCGTTATTGGCTCCATCGCAGGTTTTGATGCGATGGACATGGCCTTGCCGACCTTCGCCACTCTAGCTGGATCCTGTCCCACCAGATTGAGCGGGTTATCGGCAACAACAGCTAGCCTAGCCGTATTGTTGTTGTACGCCTCCCCCATCGCCTTGAAAATCCAATCGGGAGCACGGTCCAGACTCTCATCCGAGGCATGCTCGTAGCGAGAGAGTTGAAGCTCATCATCGCTCAAAATAGTCGAGACTACTCCGGCCCCATTCTTGTATGCCTCAGCGGATAATCTACGGATTAGAGGGAGGGCCTCAACGGCCCCGGTGATGATTAGGTCTTGGCCTTCCTGCAGGTTCAGCCCCACACGGATTGAAACTTCCGCTAAGCGGTCCAACATGCTTGCGTCGAATGGGAGGTCTGCGTCTGGAAGTATTGTCATGGAGCATTGGCCGCAATGAGTCATAATAACCCTTCACACAGCACTCATGGATTCAAAAGACGCCAGAGTGCTGTTGCATCCTTGCGTACCATCCAGACACCACATGGTGATCCTCGACGATGTCGAACCCATTCAGGCCCTGCATCGACCTGAGGATCCCGAAGTTTGCGAAATCGGCACCGTTCGGCTCTTCGTTCCCGAAGAAGTCTCCTCGAATCCCCTCCGACATGAGGTCGAGTTGATGTTGGAGATTCTCTCGGGGAGGGAGGTCGAACATCTTGGCCCTGCTCTTGCCCACCATCCGCATGATTAGCCCTCCCAACCACTTGTTAATGAGGCGGCTACCGAAGGAGAAATTGTCAACCCTGGTAACGTAGTCAAGTGCCTGCACCGAGGTCCTGTACGAGGTGTAAATTACAGCCACTATGGACTTCCCCAGGACGCTGTTGGAGAAATCCATCCACCTATCCTGATCAGGATCCTCCCCCATTCGTGGAAATGCCGCTGAACCATTGGAGTCGATGTAGTGGAGGATGTGGTTTGAGTCGTTCACCTGCGTCCCATCCACATCGACGAAAATTGGGACCTTGCCCCATTCAGACCACTTCAGCTGCGTCTTGAAGGTAGGGTCGACCTCGACCTTCGAATACTCTATCCCGCGTGAGCCGAGTAGGGCCTTGACCTTGAAGCAGAAAGGGCAGGTCTCGAAGCAGTACATCGTAGGGAGGCCATCGACAACCCTCTCCGGTACCAGATTATCCTGCATCCCGGATGATGCGTTCTTCTCCTCGGTTTCTCTTTCCATGGTGGTTCGCGATTACGATTCCTTGTGAAACCATCGAAGCGGAGTCTTCATTCCGACCTAGGTAGCGAGGATGCGCTGGACGTGAGTTCTTTTCTGGGCCCCTATCGGGCGCTCCGAGAATATCTCGGAGCACCCGTAAGGGGTTATGTTCGGCCATTGCCGATCTGACTCGAAGTACTAGGACTTCAGAAGTCGCTCGCACGAACGGTCTTTCGGCCGTTTGCTTGGGCCCTTGCCACTGCATCGGACACAGCGGACTCTGCTAGAGCGTTCATTGCGCCCATTGCGTCTCCACCGGTGTTGCAGCCGTGTGCCTTGAAGGCCTCCTTGACCCTGCTAGCTACGACCATAGCGGAGCCTGAGCTTCCGCTTCCGATGTCGTGTGCGCGGATCGTCTTGCGGCCATTAGAGCCGCATCGAGCCACTGCTGATGCAACTGCAGCTTCCACTGCTGCGTTTAGAGCGCCCGAGGCGTCTCCAGCGGTGTTGCACCCGCCAGCCTTTATTGCTTCCTTCATCTTGCTGTTGTATACCATTGACATAGCGAGCCGGGCGAGCCAAAGCCCCATTTTGAAGGTTGGGGAGGCGATTAATTGCATCTGATGGGGGATTTGAGCCCTTATGACCGAAAATTAGGGGTATCAATGACCCCTGCGAAGTTCAGTATCATGGGCAAACCGAAGTTCGCTTATCTTCTCCTAAAGGAGCACCCATACGGCAGGGAAATGCTGATGCAGATCCTCTCAGAGGG
>NTJS01000019.1 GCA_002457155.1 Marine Group II euryarchaeote MED-G35 | reverse complement strand
ACATCGCCAAGAAGGCAGAGGAAAACGGCGAGGATGCGATGGTGGTCGCGGTACTACCCGACTCCGGCAACCCATACCTATCGAAGTTCTACAACGACGATTGGCTCAGGGAGAACGGTTGGGAACCTGACGATTGGGATTGATCACACCTTCTTGAATGCCTTCTCCAAATCGGCAATCAAGTCAGCGGGATCCTCTATTCCCACTGATAGCCTCACTAGCCCGTCCTCGAAACCCCTAGCGAGCCTCTCTTCCCGAGGGACCTCCGCGTGGGTCATCGTGGCGGGATGGGTAATCATCGTCTCAACTGCTCCGAGGCTCTCAGCTAGGAGGCACAACTCGACGGAATTCATCAACTTCTTTCCAGCCTCCAGACCACCCTCCAACTCGAAGGAAATCATTCCGCTGAAACCCTTCATCTGGGCTTTCGCGACTTCGTGCATCGGGTGGGACTCCAATCCGGGATAGACCACCTTCGAAACCTTGGGATGCCTTTCCAGGTACGCTGCGATCTTCTCTGCATTCTCCCAGTGCCTCTGCATCCTGAGGTGCAGGGTCTTGAGGCCCATTATCACAAGCCAGCAATCGAAGGGGCTGGGAACCGCGCCAACGCTCTTCTGGATGTACTTCAGCCGTTCGAAGAGGTCAGTCCGATCGGTTACGATTACGCCACCGATGATCTGGTTGTGGCCGCTCAGATACTTGGTCGTGCTGTGGAGTACCAAATCGGCTCCGTACTCCAACGGCCGGAGGAAGACGGGGGTCGCGAAGGTAGTGTCGACCACATACAGAAGATCATGGCTCTTCGCGATCTTCCCCACCGCTTCGAGGTCTGTGACCTTCAGGAGGGGGTTCGTCGGCGTCTCTACCCAGACCATCTTCGTTTCAGGACGAATGGCTTCTTCGACATTCGAAGCTACCTGCGAGTCCACGTAGGTGAACTCAACACCATAGTTCGTCATGAGATTGTTGAACAGCCTTGCAGTGCCACCATACACGTCATCGCAGCAAACAACATGATCGCCTTGGCTTAGTAGCTTCATACAACTGTCCGCACTGGCCATCCCACTGGAGAACGCAATCCCATGCTTCCCACCTTCCAGGGCGGCCAAGTGATTCTCCAGTTCCTGCCTTGTTGGGTTTGAAGACCTGGTGTAGTCGAACCCCTTGTCCACCCCTATCTCCTCCAGCACATAAGTCGCAGTCTGGTAGATTGGTGGGATTATCGCACCGGTTGTTGGGTCTGGCTTGCTTTTTCCTCTTACTGAGATTGTGTCGAAATCCATGTAACTCTGACCTCTGGGTATTGGCCACATGCAAAATAGTTTCAGTTAGCCAATTTCCCTCGTTCGTACCTTCGCCCCGACATACCACGCGCCTACGATTCCCACGAGAATGATGCTGATAGCACCGAAACCGGGGTCTGCCCCATCCCAGGAAGAAGGATCCGAAACCCTACCGCCACCCAACGTCGAAACATACCAAACGAAAATCGCCGAAGTAGTGGACATGAGTGCTATCAGAGCAATAATACCAGATTTTGCGTGCTGAGGAATGGTCTTCCCTGTTGCATAGTACTCGAACATTGCAGAGCCAAAGAAGCGATTTGTCATTGTCCACCTGAACATCCTCTCACTCGAATACGAGAATAGGAAGGCAGCTGGAACCGCCCATGAGACCGTAGGCCACCCTGGGACCCAGATTCCAATGATTGCGAACCCAACAAAAAGCAGCCCGAGCCAGAAATAAAATCGTCTGAGAACTGGGTTGCTAGACACGCAGTATCTCTCGACGATCTCGTCAAGACTCTCGATCCTCTCCATGTAATATGACTAATCGCAGCCAATACACTGCTTTAATTTTCATTCCGAAGACTCAAGCGAGAACTCCCCACCACGTGAGCATGGGAACTCCCTTCTTACCCCCGCGCATCGGTTCCATTGAAGACCCTCTCAGATTAGCAGTGCTGATTTCCGGAGGGGGGTCCGGTCTTTCCTCTCTGTTGAGATTCCAAGCGAAGGAGCCCCGCTCTCATCGGACGGTGTTGGTGCTGGCAGATAGCGAAGAAGCCGGGGGCCTCGAGCATGGGAGGAAATCTGGAATCGAGTCCAAGGGAATTCCAGTTCCTACTGAACACCCTATCTCAGAACGTCGCCTGGCTCACGAAGAAATTGTGGAAAGAAACCTTCAGTCATCCGGAGCGGAACTGATAGTTCTAAGCGGCTACATGAGGATCTTGACTCCCTCATTCGTCGAAAAGTGGAAGGGCAGGATAGTCAACGTCCACCCCTCATTGCTACCAGAATTCCCTGGCGCCCATGCTCATCGAGATGTCCTCTCGGCCGGGGTTACAATGACTGGATGTACTGTGCATCTGGTTGACGAGGGAGTGGACTCCGGACCCATCCTGGCACAAAGGGAAGTCCCAGTGATGCCTGATGATGACGAGGCTTCCCTCCAAGAGAGAGTCAAGTTAGTCGAACACGTCCTCTATCCCGAGGTAATCGATTTGCTCTGCACCGGTCAGATCTCACTCTAGGTCCTCAGGCGTATTCACATTCAGAAGAATTGACGGGTCCTCCAAGAGTACCGAATGCTTGGCCTCCGTGAACTGCACTCGAAGTGGCCTCCTGTCACCTTTGATAATCTCGAGGACTTCCTTGGTGCGAATCAAGGATAGTAGTGGATGCCCCCTCTCTCCATCATGGGGCATGATTAGACAATCATCCTCCCCAAGCCTCTCTTGGAGTGAGAGAAACACATCCGACGAGATCCAGGGATAGTCCACCGTGGCCAGTTGCAGAACTCTATCTTCGCATTTCGGATCCAGGAGAGCCTCTTCTATCGCATCGATTGGGCCCGCGTATGTCATCGAATCGAGAACCCACTCAATGTCCAGATCGAGACCAATGGCTGAACCGTATTCCTCAACGTCTTCGGGTTTTGCGACTGCAATTCTAATCGGCTCTAGGTTGGCTGTGGCGAGTGAGATCGCCACCCTCTCTATCATGGTGGACCCATCGACCTCTACCAGTGCTTTGTCTCGACCCATCCGGGAGGACCTCCCCCCCGCTAGCAACAGAGAACGCATCCTGCTACCTCAACTCGTCCAAGCGCCTCAAGGCGTGATTAATCTCTTCCATCAGGTCCAATGCTCTGTTGATCAGCATCTCCCTATCCTTTCTAGCAGAGGTCTCTGCAAGCCACTCCATTAGTTGGGTAATGTCCTCGGCATCCCTCTTTATGGTCCACTCCAGAACTTCCTCTGCTACTGGATCATCTGATGGCAGTAACCGCTCGACCATGACCGCCAGAGGGGCTACCGATGAATTAGTGCTATGGTATTCCAGATGCCACCCTGTCTCTAATCCTACCTAGAAGCGAATCTCCAACGGGTACCTTCACCATGACAAGTTGGCCAATCACTTCACTTCCTATCTCCCTGTCGGCGTTGATCGCCGCAAATGCTGAAATGAGAGCCAGGTGAGATTCTACCAGCCTTCCCTCGCACCATGATTTCAGCAACTCGTCACTAGGGCCATCATGACCCGCACGAAAAACCTCCTCGATGCTAAGAAGCAGAGCCTCGGCAGGCTCCGTGGAGTTGATTGAGGAGGCTAGAACCACCCATGGATCGACTCCACCTCTCTCGTTATCCAAGTTGGCTAGGAGCAACGCCGAGAGTGCGACGTCCTCCCTCCCATGCCTCTTCCAGAGAAGTGGTATCAGCTTCCACAAGACCCGTTGGTCTTCCCCCGCCTCGGTAATTAGCCACGAAGCGATCCTCCTCAGGATTTCATCGGGTGTGCCAAGATGGAAAGAGTACCCAGCGGAGCTACCGAGCCGGTCTGTACTTGACTTCATAATCATCGCCGGGACCCCTATAGGGTATGCCTCTCGGACGATTTTCGCTAGGTTACGATGGGATTTGTGAGATCTCCTAGGCTGCTCTTCGAGGAACTTGTCCAGAATACGCTCGCTACTCATCTGAACTACTGCTTCCTAGAGAGTATTTTGACGCTATCGAAAATATCGCGTAGATTGTCCACCGAGTCATTTAGTCGCATTCTGTATTCGTCAATAAACGACCTGTGCACGATTTCTTCCAACTGCCGGTCTAGGCTTCTAGCAATCGCCCGATGCTCGGAATCCTCGATTAGGAACATCTTCCTGAGATAAGCGATTTGTGCCAACACGTCATCGGATCTGTCTGTGTGAATCAGCATGGCTTCGAGAACCTGGCCGTAGACCAACCTCATCTCGCTCTTATCTATCGAGGACCCTCTAATCTGGTCTTCCTCTCCAGATAGAATCGCATCATAGATCCTCCTCGGCTCACCCTCTTCAAGGCTTAATGCATGAGCAAGTTTCACGAGAATCCTCTTCTCTCCGTTTGACAACTGTCCGTCTCTTAGAGCGAGCCTAGATGCATTCAAGAAAACCCTGGAACGGTCATCCTCAGCCCACGCCTGTTCTGCCACGACCCCTCATGACGGGCACCCGTCCTTAACGACTAGGTTTTATCGAAAATCGGTATCCAAGGCAAACAGGAGCATTCATGAATGCCCCGTGCTCCGGATAGATTGCTAATCAGCCACTCCCGGGCGCCTTGCGCCCATCCGAACCCCCCCTGCCGAAACGGCGAAAAAGGGGGCAAGGCCCCCGTTTGGGGCCGATAAGCGAAGGAATTGAACAATATGTCAAGTGAAGGAAAATACGTAATACACGCAACAATTAGAGTCGATGGGACCGTAGCACGCAAAGACGTGGTCGGAGCCATATTCGGCCAGACCGAAGGACTCCTGGGAGAGGGGCTCCAACTTAGGAAGCTCCAGAGAACAGGAAGAATTGGCCACGTGGATGTCAGTTTGAACAACCACAAGGGCCGTGTACAGGGATCTATCGAAGTATCATCTTCGATAGACCAAGTCAGCACCGCAGTTATCGGCGCCGCGCTAGAGACGATCGACAGGATCGGTCCATGCAAAGCAGTGATCAAGGTCAAGGATATCGAGAACATCAGATCCGCAAAGAGGGATCACGTTATCGACAGGGCCAAGCAGCTTCTGCTGCAGATTGTGAACTCCGCCTCCGGCGAGTCGAAGAACATCATAGACGAAGTCAAGGCAGTACTAACATTGGACACCGAGGTCGACTTCGAGGAGATGACCGCAGGCCCCAACGTGAAAAACTCGGATTCGATAATAATCGTCGAGGGTAGGAACGACGTCAGGAACCTATTGAAGTTCGGCATCAAGAACGCGATCGCCACAATGGGGTCCGGCATCAAGTCAGAATTGGCTGAACTCGCGGCAAACAAGAAGACGGTTACTGCATTCCTGGACGGGGATCGCGGAGGCAAGCTGCTGCTGATGGAAATCAGCGGAAAGCTAGGTAAGTCCCTGACACACGTCGCCTTTGCTCCTCAGAGTAGGGAAGTCGAGCACCTCGAGGGCAAGGTAGTGACGAAGTGCCTTGGACAGAAGGAAGCCGCCTCAAAGGCAGTCTCTAGGATCCAGACCGAGATACAGAAGGACGACGACAAAGCAGTCGGAAAGGGAAAGGCGTCATTGGAGGCCCCAGATGAGATCAAGGGCTGGGCACCGATGATGGACGGGCTAAAGGCCAATCACGCCGTGATTATTCTCGAGGATGGAACAGGCTCCGATCCAGTGGGAGCCAAAGCCTTGGAAGCAGCCCTCGGAAAGTCCGATGGAGCCCAAGGACTGGTTTTCTCGGGCAAGGTTACCGATAGGATTCACGAGCTCGCCTCTGGTGCAGGAATCAACACTGTAGTTGGTAAGACTGTAGGGGCACAATCCCTGAAGCTTGGAGTGCAAGCCTACTCTGTAAAGGACTTAGAGTGAGTTTCAGAGACCCATTTCTGGCAGGGTGATTCCTTGCCAATAATGCCCCTCTGAAGGGTTGGCATAGCAGAAGCCATCAAAAGTCTCTCATGCCCGCTGGGACTGATGCAACAGACCACCATGGCGATACTTACTCTCTATGGTGTTCTATCTGTAACCCTACTTGCACTGTGGATAAGGCATAAATCGGTATTGAGGCAGAGGAAGAGACTGGCCTTGAAACTGGGCTCCATGAAGGGCAACCTGACAGAGACTTCCGAGAGGCTGGACCTACTCTCTAGGGGAGTGGACACCATCCTATCCGATGCTCCTGAGGTTCACGACCTGCTAGGCGTGCACAAGTCTCTTGAGGCCGCCGAGTCACTCCTGTTCAACCAGGGAATCCCAGTCAGCAACAGCGAGTCTTGCGCTATTGTTAGCCATGCCGTCAAAGCACTCTTGAGCCACTATCCAGAAGACGGACCCGAGGACGAGCGCAGTATTGTCCAAGGTCTAAAGCCACTCTCCAAGAGGCTTGCCGCCATCCTTACAGAAGCAGAGATGAAAGCCGAGGACGTCGAACTTTCAGCAGCCGAGCACCGACGAGCCGGGGAGCTTTTCCACTCCGTGGAACGATTCGACTGGGCAGCAGATTGCTTCCAGAGGGCAAATGACCTAGACCCAGAAGACGAGTCAGCGCTCAGGTCTCTCTCCGAGATTCAGAGGGGGAACGGAGACTTCGATTCACTAGACAGGACACTCGAGCGGCTGCTGGCGATCGTCCCAGACGACATCGCGGTCCTCAACGAACAGTCGATCCTCCTAGACAGTACGGATGACGAGAGACTCATCAGAAACAGAAAGAGGCTAGAGGCTCTAGGAGTGGCATCAACACCCTCTGAAGAGGAGGGTGAACTATCCCTCATCGCCCAGAGGGCGCGAGACTCAGACGTTGGTGGAGCGACCCAATCGAATACCGCTTCTGGTTTGATCGAGAAGGCAGCCAAGCAACTCCTCCTAGGGGAATTCAGAGCAGCACTTGAATCGGTTGATGCCGCGATCGAGAGAGACCAGGGCTATGGACAGGCATGGTCACTGAAGGCACGACTGGTCGCAGCGGAAAGCGGGAAGATCAAGGACGCACTGAAGTGCATCAGGAGGGCAAAAGCTCTCGGAGAGTACACAGTGATTCTGGAATCCGAGATTCTCGATAACGATGGGAGGACCGATGCTGCGATAGAGGTCCTCGAGGAGCATCTATCTAGAACACCAGGCGACGCAGAGGCAAGGGGCAAACTTAGCCAACTCTGGTTGGCCAGTGGCTCCGCTGAGTCCGCACGTAAGACTCTCGGCGATGCACCCGAGGAATCCTGGAGCTCAGCCACACTGCATGTTATGAAAGGCAGACTAAGCCTAGTGGATTCGGACGAACACCGAGATGAAACTGGGAAAATCGACCCCATGTCCGTTATCGATGCGCTCGTCTCGTTCGACAGGGCCGTGGAAATCGACAGGGAATCCGGCCTCGCTTGGCTTGGGAGGGCCAGGGCCCTGAGGTACCAGAAGGCATTCGATGAGGCCGAGGTAGCACTAGTAAGAGCACGAAGGCTGATTCCAGATCACCCATCGATCTCCCTCGAAGAAGCGCAACTCTCCCTCGAAACAGGAGATCTGGAACAGGCAAATGCACTCACTCTGGAGGCCACCACCACTCTGAAGGATAACCCGACAGTGCCGTTCATTCGAGGCATAATTGCGGCGAGAAACGGGCGTCTCGAGGAGGCCACGAAACTCTTCTCCCAGAGCCTCCACATCGATCCCAAACATACTCGAGCCAGACTCAACAGGTCATCGGCAGCCCTGCTCCGCGACGATCTGGCACTGGCTCTGGACGATGCTAACAGATTGGTCGAGGACCGTCCCAATCACGAACTAGCCCGATTGAGGAAATCCGAGATCCTCATGAATCAGGGTGACTGGGATAAAGCCGAGTCAGAGCTACGCGAACTCCTCAGATTGAACGGCAGCCACTCGATGGGTCTCGTCCACCTCGGAACCTGCATGATTGCGATGGAGAAGTCAGAGCAGGCAGAAAAGCCACTAAACAAAGCAATAGAGACGAACCCAAGTCTATCCGAGGCATGGTACCAGAGAGGACTCCTGTACCTAGACTTCGGGAGGTCAGATGAGGCGATGTCAGACTTCGAGGGCGCAGTAAGGGCCGACCCCCAGCACCTCGATGCCAGACTGAGAATAGCCGCCATCCTCCATGAAGGAAAAGACACCGAGAAGGCCGCGGGTGCCTGGAGGAAGGTCCTCGACGTTGATTCCCAGAACAGGCTCGCTAGGAGGAGGCTGGAGGAATGCAGGGCGCAGATCACCTCCCGGAGAGAAGCCCTCCTTCCAAAGGATTGAACACCACCCACTCTGACGACCTGACATGCACTCCCAGCAGATGGTTGAACCGGGCTCAATAGCACCCGACTTCGAACTCCCGAACGCGAACGTAAACTCTGGAGGAGGAACACTCTCGCTCCAGGATGTTATGGGCGAGAACGGTGCCGTGGTCTTTTTCACATGCAACCATTGCCCATACGTAGTCGGCTCCGAGCCCAGAATAGAGAACGCCGCGGAAGTCGCTAGGAAGAACGGACTCGGATTCGTGGGAATAAACTCCAACGACCCCGTGAAGTACGAATCCGATTCTTGGGCCAATATGGTCAAGAGGGCCAACAGGGGGATGACCTACGCCTACCTCCACGACTCCTCGCAGGAGGTGGCCCTTTCTTACGGAGCCGAGAGAACGCCGGAGTTCTACCTCCTGAACGCGGATTCAGTGGTGGTATACAGAGGTCGGCTGGACGACTCCCCGAGAGACCCCTCCCATGCCAAGACCTCGGAATTGGAGGATGCCATGGAGGCACTCGCTACCGGGGCGAAGGTCTCCGTTGCAAGGACCGAGAGCATCGGATGCTCGGTGAAGTGGAAGGAATAGGTGCTAGCTTGGCAATGGGTCTCCCTGCAAGGGCGTTCTACACGGTGATGCGACTCGCTCCGTCTGGTATTCGGATGCGGATGTGGAGGGGCCTGTACCAGAGGATGGCACGTTCTCAGACGGACCCGAACTTCCGATTCATGAACTACGGCTTCACAGATGACTCTGAGCTCAAACTCTCCGAGGGAGACGAGCCAGACAGGCTGTTCATCCAACTCTACAACATGAACATCAGGGACGTGGACATGGGAGGCAAAGAGGTCCTCGAGATCGGGTCCGGCAGGGGGGGTGGGGCCAGCTGGATCGCAAGGACGTACAAGCCAAAGTCGCTGTTGGCAGTAGACTACTCTGCAGAGGCGGTGGGACTCTCCCAGGAATGGTTCTCCGATCAGGATAACCTGGAATTCAAGGAGGGAAATGCACAGGAACTGCCCCTGCCGGACGAGTCATTCGACATCACATACAACGTCGAGTCTTCCCACTGCTACGCGAACATTCCCGACTTCCTGAGCGAGGTCTTCAGAGTCCTGAGGCCGGGGGGGAAGTTCTGCTGGACGGATATGCGTGACTCCAGGACGATGGAGAAGATGCACGACCAGTTCCTGACGACCGGCTTCAGAATAGACTCAAGGTCCGACGTGACGAAGAACGTGGTCGATGCTCTGGACCTGATCGACGAGGGCAGGAGGGAGATGATACGGCAGAGCTCCCCAGCCTCTCTGAGGAAGAGCTTCGAGACCTTCGGCGGAGTTCCCGGAACCCCCGTATACGAGGCCCTGAAATCCGGTAAGATACAGTATTTCAGGTACCTTCTCTCCAAACCAAGGTAGCACAAAAGACTAGATGCTAAATCTCACCAATACTTGCCATGCGCAGAGTCGCATCAATCTTCATTTCCACCATAGCCATCCTAGCGAGTCTAGCTGGGTGCGCAGGGAATGATTCTGCCTCGGAGGATACTGATACCCAGAATAAGCCAGTTGATGGCACTGCAATCGCCACCATGGAGGACGAGATTGCCATCCTAGAAGGGGAGATTTCAATTTTGGAGGAAGAGATTGCGACCGTCTCCGACTTAGCCTATTCCCAGGGTCAGAGAATCGGCCAATTAAACGTACAGATCGAAAACAAGAGTAATGCGATCACCCAGTTGGAGAACTCGATTGCATCATTGAACGGGGAGATTTCCAACCTAAACAGCATCATTGTGGATTTGGAATCGACGATTGCGTCCCGAGATGCGCAGATCATCGCTCTGGAGGCAGAGATGGAGGATGCAACGAACAACAGTAGTCTACAATTCACGATTGACGAGTTACATAACGCCATCATTTTGAGAGACCTGCTCCTATCACAGAAGAACAGCACGATAGCCCAGAAGAACAGCACGATAGAAACTCAGAACTACATGATGTCCACGATGTCATCCGAGATTTCCGAGCTCCAGCAGGATATCGTCGACAGGGATGCCCTCTCCGACCAACTCAACTCGACAATCACCACCTTGCAGCAGACAATTTCTGAGAACAATGTCACAATAGCAACCCTCCAGCAGTCCGTGTCCAACCTCCAAGGTGAGATAGCGGCACTGCAAGCTGAGATTACCCAGATGGCACTGGACCTCCATCCATGCGGACAGGGCACGACGCTGTACTTGGGAGAGTGCGTTCGCAACGACTTGCCATGGGGCAGGCTCCCCTTCCCAGCCGGAACCAATGTCTCAGCCGGACAGACGTTCAATGGCGTCTTCTCACACTATGATGATGGTTACTACGCCGTGGACTTTTGGGATGCCGACGAATACGATGGAACCCCGATCGTGGCGTACAAGGCGGGCGTGGTCATTCACGTCAAGGAGGATGGGACCATCAACTGCATCGATGCTGGCATTTCTCTGAGTAACTGCCGGCACGCGAACGTCGTCTACATTGATCACGGGGACTCCACCTACTCAGTTTACGCCCACCTGAAATATAACTCCGTGAATGTCAGCGTCGGCGAGTCGGTCGATCAAGGGCATCAGATAGGGTTACTCGGCAACACCGGATACAGCAGTGGTCCACACCTGCACTTCCACGTGCTGGATGTTAACTGGAACCACATCCCGTTCTTCTTCGAAGAGTTGGCAAACGTCTCTGCTGGCCTCGCATGGGTGGGCATGGAGTACGTCTCCAATAACACCAACCTGTCCACACCTGCTACTTCGTTTTCGTTCTCAGAGTACAACTGCCCGGATTACGCATTTGCGTACAGAGGAGTCGTTATCACGTCCACTATACCTTGTCATACATTCAATCTGGACACGCAGTACAATCTCTCTGGGCACGTAGTCGAACCAGGTAGGAAGGTCGTCGTCCACCAGTACGACTTCAATGATCCGATATCGGGTGGCTCCGGGTCCTGGAATTACTTCTGCATCGACTCCAACTCCACCACCGGGGAGTTCGCCGGCTCCCTCTGGTGGAACTCCAGCACCTATGGTGCAGGATTTGCCCACATGATGATTCAGATGGCCGATGTGGATGACTCTTGCAATGCGGCAGGCTGGCCAGAATCTCCCAGGGTCTTCGTAATTTGACTCTTGCAATTCAACAAAACAGACTCTAGAGGCTGCTACCATTGTCCTTGGACGTCGCTCCACATCAGCATAGCCAGCGCGTCTAGCCCGGTCTCCATTCCTGACTCTAGGCCCGATCTCCCTCCGGATAGCTGGTAGAGCACGTCCACCCTGTCCGAGGGAGCGTGCTTCGGAGACTGCTCGCACGTGTCCCCGGTTTCTTGGATGAACTCGTGCATCCCCCTGAACCAGGTCGCAGGCCATCCGTGCATGATGAAGTTGTAGTGGTCTGAGTTTCCCTTCGTGTCGTCGATTACCTGGACCCACTCCATCGGGTACGACAGGTCGTTGTACAGCACCGAGCTCAGCCTGAACTGCAGGTCGGAGGCGTTCTCCACCATGCCGTCGGTGACGTTGAGCCCCCTGTCCGAGTAGTAGGACCAGTCGTCCACTGGAGAGGTGAATAGGTAGAGGTGGTAGTAGTCCTCGTCGCAGCCGCTTAGCTGGCTGGCGATCTGGGTCTCGACGGGCCAGTTGAGTCCGTACATGTCTAGGTTGACGTAGGTGGCGATTTCCACACCCTCTGGCAGATTCTCCACGAAGTGCAGGCTCCCCATCCCGCCGCCCTCTGCGGACCCACTGCCCTGCCACTCTTCGTAGTCCCACGCGGCAAACTTCCAGGTGTGCTCGGGAGTCCCTCCCCACTCCATCATCAGGCGAGCGAGCTCTAGTATGGATGCCACTCCCGTGGCGTCGTCATAGGCTCCCTCGGACGTACATCCGGGGTATTCGATGCCGATGACCACCTGCTGCGAGTAGCATATCGCGTCATAGTGGCCACCTACCACGATCCACGAATCCGGGTCTAGTCCTTCGTAGGTTGCCACGTAGTTCCTGCAATAGCCGCACTCCGCAGTGGCGAACTCTTGGATCTCTACATCGTACCCGAGGTCAGCCATCCTCAGCTCAATGAAGTCGCCCGCGTTGGCGTGGGCGACGGTGTCGATCTTGCGATAACCGAAGTCGGCAAGCGTCTCGATGTCATCCACTACCGAAGACGGATTCGGCAATGAAGGAGGGGGAATCTGCTCGATTTCGGAATCATCATCATCTCCTTGGACGGAAACATCCTCCATAGCGAATGCCCAGAACGAAGTTGCCATGACTATCATTGCCACAACGGAGATTCCGGAGGCAACTCCAAGGAAGTTTTCTGTCAACAGGTCCTTGAGAGCCATTGATTCCGGGTGCGGGAGTCAATAATTACAGTTACCGATTCAAAGATGGCCACAATGTTGCGTCACAGTGACTAGTTTCTGTTTCACAACCACTCGGAGCTAGTACTGCTCCAGGACGAGTTCGGTCTGAGTCGAGCTGATGTCCCCAGGGGCCGCTAGCCACATCCTATCCAGCATGTCCCTGAGAGCCACCGTATCGTCAACGTGAACCACGGCAACCAAGTCGGCATCCCCGCTAATCTCGTACACGCACTCGACTCCTGCCCATCCGGCGAACTCCCCTGCGAGGGAACCTATCTCAGTCCCCGGGCCTACCTTGAGCCGAATCAGGGCAGTCAGTCCAATCCCAGACTCCCGAACCGTGTACCCCCTGATCACGCCCTCGTCCTCGAGTCGCTTGATTCGGGTCCTCACCGTCCTCTCGGTGACTCCTACGCCCTTGGCAATCTCAACGTACGGGGCTCTCGCAGACTCTCTAAGGAAGGAGAGGATGGCCCTGTCAAGGGAATCGACATTACTCATCGAATCCTCCGAAAAACGTACAACTTATGGTTATTTCTTGATGTTTTGTCATTGTTTCAGCGATGAAACCTGCCCCTTTTCGGCTATCAGGCATTCACGAACCCTTGGTTGCGTTCAAATGGGATGGCTTCACTGCACTACCATGAGTCAGGAGGAGACCGCCTCCCAACTCAGGATTCAGGAGTACTTGGACGATGTCTCGGGACTGGACATCTCTCACTCTCATTCTCAGTGGTACAACATAGATGTAGCATCCCTATTGAACGGCACTAGGATAGAGGGGCACGAACTCGACCCATCCACGGGCTCATCGCTGATTTTCCTCCCGAGGAGTGTGATGCTCTGCTGCCCGGAATCCGGACGCATTCACCATTATCCCAAGCATCTGCTCCATTGCTTCGTCGATGACAATCGTGCCAAGTCCAACGAGGCAGACGGGGTGCTAATCAGAGCAGAGCTATTCTCCATCTCCCCCAATGAGGAGCAACTCTGCTGGGAGTGCTGCTGCAGATCGGAACTGGAAGTCCCGGAGATTCAGAGCAAGGTTTCCCGTTGGCTAAGTTGGTTGAACACTTAGGTGGAACTAGCGCTACCTTGAGAAGCCAAGTACCCCTGGGTGTGCCAATGGGTGCCGCTATCAGCGACATCTTCGCTCGGGCAATAATCGATTCACGCGGAAACCCTACAGTAGAAGTCGACTGCTACGTAGATGGCTCATTGAGGGGCAGAGCAGCAGTCCCATCAGGAGCGAGCACAGGGACCCACGAAGCCGTGGAACTGAGAGACGGTGGAGACAGATGGATGGGCAAGGGAGTCCAAGAAGCGGTAAACAACGTGAACGGGCCCATTCGCGAGGCACTCATCGGGATGGACCCATCAAACCAGGAAGAGATAGACGACCTGCTCATCGAACTGGATGGCTCCGAGAACAAAGGAGTCCTTGGTGCCAATGCCACACTAGGCGTCTCCCTGTCCTGCCTCAGAGCAGCATCACGGGGCGAACTGTGGAACCACATCTGCCAAGGCGGACCGTCTAGCCTACCAGTCCCGATGATGAACATACTGAATGGGGGAGCTCACGCTGAATCGAACGTCGATGTCCAGGAGTTCATGGTGGTTCCACATGGCTTCGAAGAATTCTCCGAGGCCCTCAGAGCCGGCGTCGAGATCTATCACGCTCTCAAGACCACGCTAAAGCAGGAAGGCCTGCTTGGGGGGGTTGGCGACGAAGGCGGTTTTGCACCGAACCTCTCCAGAAACGAGGAGGGACTGAGGCTCGTCAACGAGGCGATAGAGAGAGCCGGATATTCCCCAGGCAAGCAGGTCTCAATCGCATTGGACGTTGCAGCGCAGGAGTTCTTTGACGGCACCAAATACCATATCGACGGAACAGTCATTTCGGGAGCAGATCTAGGGGAGATTTACTCGAAGTGGCTGGATGACTACCCGATAGTGTCCATCGAGGACCCATTCGGCGAGGACGATTGGGACTCATGGGTCGACTTCACCTCTCGAGAAGGACACAGAGTGCAGATCGTCGGCGATGACCTGTACGTTACCAACCCACAGCGCCTCGAGAAGGGAATAGACATCGGAGCGTCAAACGCCATCCTAATCAAACTCAACCAAATAGGGACCTTCACCGAGACCATGGAGGTGATAGGCAAATCCCGCGAGGCCGGTTTCGGGACGATAATCAGCCACCGATCCGGTGAGACTTCGGATGACATAATCTCAGATCTGGCCGTCGGGACCAATTCGATGCAGATTAAGACAGGAGCGCCAGCGAGATCAGACAGGACATCGAAGTACAACCAGCTACTGCGAATATCGGAGAATGTGGAAAACTATCCGGATCTATTCCAATGAGGATAGAATCAGTGGCAGAACGATACTCGCATCGGACTCTATCACAAACTGGGGGGTGTCCACCCCTAGCTTCCCCCAACTAATCTTCTCTGCAGGAGGTGCACCAGAGTAGCCTCCGAAGGAGGGCCGAGACTCTGAGATCTGAGCGAACCACGCCCATAGAGGGACCTCCACCCCGGCGTCCTGCCTAAGCATGGGGACCACGGAGATTGCGAAATCTCCCGATATCCCACCACCCACCTGAAGCATTCCAGTGGGGGAGTCATCCTCCCGATACCAATCGGCGAGAGCCTGCATCGCATCCAAACCCCCCTTGACGATGGAATTGGTCTTCAGGGTGCAGTCTATCACTCTGGCAGCTAGTAGATTACCCAGCGTCGAATCCTCCCAGCCGGGGGTGAAAATTGGCAGGTTCGCATCCGCTGCAGCGACCAACCAAGACTCCTCTGGAGGGGATGACAACTCGATCTCACCATGGAGTATCAGGTCATACACGTATTCGTGAGGGAAGCGACTGTCCCCCACCGCCTCAGTCTCCTCCCAAAGCGACAGCATCTTCTTCCCCACCGTTGTGAAGGCGCTCTCCGGTATCGCCACGTCGGTTACTCTGTTCATCCCCCTGTCATGAAGGGCCGCGTCTTCTTGCTTGCTCTGATGCCTCCAATTCGGGATTCTCTCGTAATCTGATCTGGAGACGAGTCCGAACAGTTCCTCCTCTAGATTCGCCCCGGTGCAGCAAATCGAATGCACCTTCTGTTCTCTGATTGCCGGAGCCAGGCTCTTCCCTATCTCCGCCGTTGACATCGCCCCTGCAAGAGTAACCATCAGTCGCCCATCGCTGTCCAGGAATCCCCTCAGTGACTCTATGCATCTGGCAAGCTCACCCGCGTTGAAGTGGCTGTAATGTGTCTCGATGAAGTCTCGAACAGTCATCTAATCACTCCGAAATCGCTCTACTCTCTTTCTGAAAACCAGCCTCAGTCCAGGGTTCTCGGAAACGAGCCTCCCGTGAATCATATCTGCCACTGAGTCTGCGTCACTTCCTCCACATGTGAAGACGTCAATCGCCAGCAGCCCCCTCTCCGAGTAACAGTGAGCTGTAACGTGACTCTCGTCAATCAGCACTGCCGCTGCGAATCCAAGGGGGCTTTGCGTCCCATCGAAGATCTCGACATGGGAATGGACCTCACGCACACCAGATTCTCGAACGCAGTCTCTCAGAACTCCGAGGACCCACACCCCATCCCCTTCTTTTCCCCTCTGATAGTCCACGTAGTCCAGAAGGACGTGGGAACCCGCAGAATCAGCCTCAGTCACACCGGTCCAGCCAAGTCACCGAGATTTCAAACTCACTCTTCTCCAAGCCACGCCTCGAGTCTCCGCAACCCTTCCACTATTGCTTCCTCGTCAGCCGCGTAAGACACCCTGACGAATCCTTCTCCCCCTGTGATTAGTGACGCTGGAATCAGCTGAACTCCTGCTTCCAGGGCCCCATCTGCGAACTCCACGTCACTCATCCCGGTGCCAGACACATCCGCGAAGACGTAGAAGGCCCCCTCGGGCTCAGGGACCCTTATTCCGGGCAGGGAGTCCAAACCATCCATCATCATCTTCCTCCTCTTGAGATACTCTTCGTTGAATTCCAAAACCGAGCCTTCGCATTTCAGAGCAACCCTGGCTGCTTCCATCATGAATGTCGGGATGTGCGAGGCGGAGTTTGCCTGGCTCTTCACAGCAGCCTTCATCGCCTCGCTAGGGCCAGTGAGGAATCCGACTCGCATGCCAGTCATTGCCCATGACTTGGACCACCCGTTGACCACGATGGTCCTCTCCATCCCGCCCGGCAGGGTCGAGGGGGAAACGTGTGGCCAGTCGACCCAGATCATTCGCCCGTATATTTCATCAGAAACTATCCAGAGGTCATGCTCGACCGCGATATCAACTATCCCAGCAATCTCCTCGGGTGTGAAGACCGCACCTGTGGGGTTGCAAGGAGAGTTGATCAGAATCATCGTAGTCTTGTCTGTTATCGCTTCCTTGATTGCACCCAAATTAGGATGGAAGTTCTCCATGTTCACCTTTACGTGAACTGGTTTAGCACCAATGAACTCCAGCATAGGCTCGTAGGATGCCCACGAAGGCGAAAGCAAAATGGCCTCGTCACCGGGCATGGTCGTAATCAGGAAGGAGTAGAGCAGAGCCTGCTTCGCTCCTGGGGTCACGACGATATCTTCAGCAGGAGCCTCGATACCATGGTGCTCCGCGAGGTAGTCCGACACGGCCTCGCAAAGCGCCATCGAACCTGCTCCTCTGGTGTATTTCGTCTTCCCTTCCTCGAGTCCGCTGATTGCGGCATCGATGATTGGGGACGGTGTGTCGAAACCGGGTTCCCCCACGGTCCATCTGATCACTCCCTGCCCAGGGGGTTGCAGGTAGGGGGCGAAACCAACACCCAGTCCATCGAACCGGGAAGAGACACGAGGCACGTCTTTCACACGAGTAGTCACTCAATGAAGGTATGCCGGCGCTCGGATAGTCTTCAAGAAAGAAAGTAGGCTCGGCGTGGCTAAGCACGAGTGGCAGAGCAGCTATGCAATGGACTGCAGATCCATGGACCCGGGTGCAAATCCCGGCTCGTGCTCCACCTATTCACAGCCCTGAGATCTCCACGAGCATGAATGCAGCCGATATCGCAATCGCGCCCATCACGAAGAAACGATCGAACGATACCGAATCCATGGGCTCGCCCTGGTAAGTCATACCTTCCTCGATGCCCTCGTCCCTCAGTCTGAGGTAGACCAGCAGGAACAGGAGCATAGTCGCCGGTCCGGAAATCGCATCCATCTGATTCTGCTCAGAGAACTCCCTCAACGGGCCGAAGACGAAACTGAAGTAGTTGGCGATTGTAATAGTGAGGAAAGCGAATAGCGCGGGGTGCGCTACTGGCCACATCCCTTTGGCCCCTTGGGTCAGGATCATGGTCGCCCATAGAACGTAAGTAAGGAGAAGCGCTCCAGTGAAGGCAACAGTCACCTTTGTGGGTGCTAGCAGACCATCGCTTGCAGCCCCTGGGGTGACTGCGTCAATCACAGACTCGGGGTTAACGATTTGCCGGATCACGTAGAAGAGCCCCGTAGCGATAACTATGGCCAGACCCATCAAAGCGACTGGGTCTTTGATGCCGATTCCAAATGAGATTGAGTCCAGGCCCTCGTCAACCTCGTCTTCTGCGCGCAGCATGAGGTATGCCGCCGCATAGGTGATGGTCACGATGGGAGTAAGGAACTTGGGAGCCTCGCTAGCCTCGCTGGCATCGTTCCAGAACATCCAGATTACCGCGCTCGCTACTATGAGCCCAGCGAGAACTGGAAGCATCACCTTCCACATCCCACGGGCTCCCTCATTGAGGATCAGCCCAGTTGATATGAAAATCCCGAACATCAGGATTCCGTTGAATGCGGTTTCTGGAGCACCAGCGCCATAGGACACATCCAGAGTCGAACCACCCAGACCATTGCTCAGCAGGGTGAAGCAGTCCTCGCCTCCAGTCGTGTAACACGCGGAGAAGAACATGAAGTTCAACGAGTACACGAGTGTTACCAGGGCAGTCAGTAGAAGCAGTGCTTCGCCAGGCGTCGATTTAATCCTATCAAAAACTAGGGCCATTGGGACGCGGCCATCAATTGAACTATTATCTGTTAGCACATTATTCTATGGAGAATGGTAGATTCTCAGGGTCTACGTTGCCACCACACAAGATTATCCCAATCGAGTCAATTCCTTCCTTGGCTCTGAACTCTTCCTTCAGCACCGCGGCTAGAGAGATGGCACCACTAGGTTCCACGATCATCCCGAAGGTCTGGTGAATCAAGGTCATCGCAATAAGGACCTCGTCATCTCCCACTCTGATGATTTCCTCAACGTGACTCTTGATGATTGGCCACGTTATTTCCCCCATGCTTGTAAGGAGTCCGTCGCAGATCGTATCCGGTCCTGTCTGCGGTACATATTCACCAGACTCCAATGATCTAGCGGCATCATCGGCCCCTTGGGGCTCCGACCCGAAAATCAGTGCATCTGGAAGTAGAGATCTAGTTGAGATGCAAGTACCGGACATTAATCCACCACCTCCTATGGGGGATAAGACAGCATCCAGATTCCCACACTCCTCGATCATCTCTTTCGCAGCGGTTCCCTGGCCAGCTATGACGTCCGTATTGTCAAACGGATGGATGAAGGTCGACCCGGTTCGCTCCAGAACCGAGCTTGCAGTCGCAATTCTGGCCTCCAGGTTAGGCTCACACAGAATCACCTCGGCTCCATGGCTCCTGACACCGTTTACCTTCACCTTGGGCGCATTTTTCGGCATCACGATGAATGCTGGGACCCCTCTCTGCTTAGCTGCTAAAGCAACTGCCTGTCCATGATTGCCGCTGCTATGGGTGCACAGGCCAGACTCGGCATCCCCTCCTAGAATCTTCACGGCATTAGTCGCCCCCCTGAATTTGAACGCACCCACGTGCTGGAGGTTTTCGCACTTCATGAACACCCTCCTCCCGGCCATTTCATCAATCTCCGGTGAACTCACCACTGGGGTCCTCAGAACAACACCATCCAGCCTCTTCGAGGCGGCGATCACGTCTGAATAGTGGATGCTGACCATTCTGCTCGTGCTTCGCAACCAAGAGCAATACATCATTACTACGGCACGGACTCGTCAATCTGTGGAAGAGAACACGAACATCGAATCCAACGATCCTGAGTGGCTTCTGTTTGCAATCGCTTCAGTGCTGATGATTCTGGATTCAGTGGTCTTCAGAGTCGCTCCGAGAGGCCCCTGGGATGACCCTGGGTTCTCGACGGGCGTGATTGGAATTACAGGTATTTCGATGGGCTATGTAGCATGGTACCGATACACGTTCAAGAGAAAGGGCCTGATTCCATGGATTGACTTATGGCAGA
Organism: Marine Group II euryarchaeote MED-G35; assembly: GCA_002457155.1. Lineage (GTDB taxonomy): Archaea > Thermoplasmatota > Poseidoniia > Poseidoniales > Thalassarchaeaceae > UBA36. The sequence continues at coordinate 3,436 of NTJS01000019.1, read as the reverse complement.
AACCGGAGGAATCCGTCAGACGAGTTTTCGCAGCAGCCCTGGCCACTCTGCTCTTGGCATGGATTTCGGGGAATACATTGCAATCATACTTGCCCGAACCAACTGGTTTGGTTCTAACCCTGATCGGACTTCTTCTTGCACTTCAGTCGATATACGCCTATCTCTCATTGGGGCCGTTGAAGGAAGAATGAGACTATCTATTTCCCGGTTTCCAGAACTGAAGTGGGAGAGGGGATTCTCCCTGCATCGCACGGAACGCAAGGTGATCTGCTCGCTCGTTCCACCGGTGCCCCCTATGTGCGGGCACGTGCTCCCCCACTAGGGAAATTATTCCCGAGACCTCATCCCACAAATCTCTGACTCTTCGCGCGAGGGTCTGATTGGCCTTCGCCGTCCACATACCAGAGGCTATGTTCAGCGCGTAGTTCGAGTCCCCCCTTATGGTTACAGACTCTATCTCCGATTCGCTCAGTATCCATCTCAGGGCGTGTGCTATCGCCGATAGCTCTGCCGTGTTGTTCGAACCTACTTCAGCTCCCAAATACCCCTTCTCACCTTGATTTGTGATCACTTCTCCGTTCAACTCTGTGAGTAGGTGCCCCTTGCCGTTTCCGGAACCCCCGTCATTGACTATCACACAAAGCCCCCATCCAGCCCTCGTCTCTGAGGTCACATTGCGATTCTCGCTGCAAGAACCGTCTACGTAGATGTGAACGCTTCTTACTTCGCTCATCTTCAGTCTCCGATCAATGCGGAGTAGCTTTCCGAATCGAGAAGCTCACTCACGTCAACATCCGCATCGGTCTTGATTTTGCAGATCCACCCCTCTCCATATGGGTCTTCATTGATCTGCTCGGGCGCATCCTCGAGCGACTCGTTGACCTCGATCACGGTTCCTGCCACAGGCGCGTAGATCTCACTGACCGATTTCACAGATTCTACACTAGCGAATGCTTCCATCACTTCGATTACTGAATCCACTTCGGGGAGTTCCACCCACACTACTTCCGTCAGAGCGTTCTGGGCGAAATCAGTAATTCCGATACCGACTTCGTCTCCCTCAACTCTTACCCACTCGTGTTCTTTGGTGTATCTCAAGTCACTAGGAACGTCTCCCACACTATCACCCAGCCATTCGAGCAGGGGGAGCAGGGTCAAGGTTTCGCTCTCTACTCCTCGCCGTGTTTAGACTCGAGATGCTCCATTTCCATCCTAGCCCATTTGGATCCTAGGTCTTGCATACTAGCCTCGTCCCTCTCTCTTTCAAGCCTTGAACGCATTTCATCCTCGGGTTCCCTGCTAATCCAAGGGTCTGTCACCCAGGATCCCTGGGGGCGGTTCCTACCTGTAACAATCACGAAAAGAAGGATGCAAGCCACTACGCTGATCGCAATGGGGGCCGCCACCAGAGTGTCTGAGATTGAGAACTCGCCTTCACTCAGAATCGAAATCGAAGTCATCACCATCAGGGCGAGGATGAATCCAACGAGGAGCCTAGTCAATCTGGATGCTGGCGACTCCATGCTTCGACGCATCCGGCATTTCGCATCAACTTGACCGAAGATCGCTCACAACTCTTGGATAAGCTTGTGAATTTTATATGGCAGGAGCGATCTGTTGACCGGAGTCACCTCCAGAATCCGCGCGTCATCTCTCCTTCGGATGTCCTGAAGCAGGGGGTGCCTGCTCTTCTTGTGGAGAGTGAGTAGCGTGGGTATGTCATGCTGAAGAGCAAGTCTGACCACATTGACGAAACCCTCGCTTTCAACAGTGAACTTTCCTACCTCGTCAATCACCATAATCTCACAATTTCCAATGCTGTCCATTATCGCAGGAACGCCAACTCTGTCTATCTCAGTAGGGTCTATTCCAAATCCGAGAATTCGATTCCTCGAGTCAATCTCCCGGTGTGCCATTACCCCCTTCTCACCAGTGAGTATGTTGACACAGGCGTACCCGACTCTCTCTCCGTTCTCGATCACTGGCTCGCACCTCATCCCTCCTACGACATGTTCTGGAGGGGATGGACCTCTGGTCCTCCTGAAGCCGCTCCCTTCTTCGGAAATCATGTCGACAACCTTCTGGAGGACGGCAGATTTTCCAGAACGGGGCAGACCTGTGATTCCAATCTTCGGATTTATTCCCATGCGTCTCTCCTTTGTCAATTCCGAGTTGGGAACGTACCGCGTATGCAAACCAAGGATATTAATCCATTCTCAAAATGAGTAGTTTTCCGGAACTAGGAAACAGAAATCCGCTTTCCTCAATCAAGACGGCCTTCGTTCCTCAGTAGTGAGAAGGGGACGACGTCTTCTTCAACCTCGAACGGAAGCATCTCAATCTCGTAGTTGTTCACGTTGTTGTTTGCAGCCCAAGCCCTGGACCACAAATCAAGCTCTTCGGAATTTAGTCGACCCGCTAAGAAATCCAAGCCCCCTTCCAGTGAGCCGAACTTTTCACTAAGGCTGTCCTTGACTTCGTTCGGAAGATCCAGGAAGCTAACCGAGTTTCCCAACACGCATCCCTCGGGAACCACTGCCCACACCAGTCTCCTCTCAGATTGAGGATTTACAACCGACTGACAAACAATACGGCTTTGGACCAACATCTCGCTGGGTCCCTTCCATGCGGATTTTCCACCCTCTGAATTCAACTCAAAGGCAGGATGCCCAAGAACACCTTTCCCATCTTTGAAATTGATGTGAGCAGCCCTGATGAATGGTACCTCACCGTCCTTACCGGTCCAATCACAGATTTCCTTTTTCCAGACAGAACTCTCCACCTCGCCCACTCTAACCTTGATTGCTCTGCCGCTAGGGTTCAGACCAGTCCCCTCTTCGACCAATCTGGGCTTGTCGGCTAGCTTACCAATCGCCATGATTGTCATGCTTCTACCCACGTCGTCTCTAGGCATCTTCGGAACCGCCCATGAAGTGTCGGTCCAGGACGACCAAGGCCCTCTCTCGAGCTCGAAGAAAGGGGAATCGGAGGCGAGTCCCCTCCCAGGCGCAAGGTCATCGACCAAAAGAGGTCCGAAACTAGTCAGAACGTCAGTCTCTTCACCTACGGTGATTCCGATTACTGACACTCCTTGTGACCCCCCAAAAAGAAGCCTCGAGTCTTCCGGGAACGACCAGACAGAATCCCAACAGTTAGACTCTACCAGGAGCTTCCTGAGGGGCAGACTGCTTTTTTCCCTAAGAACCGAACTCGGAACTACTAGCCTCACTCTCCCGCCACTCTGAGAGATCTGCAGTGACCTCTCTATGTAGAGCCTGTATAGATTCACATTCCCCTTAATGGTGGAGAACCTAGCCTTTCCATCTGTTCCTTTGAATTCCCTTAGTTGGCTGGAAAGCTCCTTTCTCAGGGTGCTTCCATCTGGGTGTCCTCTGAACCTGTCCTTTATCCTAAGCCAGGGTGGACGAGAGATAAG
>NTJS01000018.1 GCA_002457155.1 Marine Group II euryarchaeote MED-G35 | reverse complement strand
CCAATAGCCGTTAGAAACTGGCATTTCTTGCCATTTTCAACCCTCTTGTCTCAAATACCCCGAAAAGGGCGTCGAATCGGGGATGGGCACGTGAGTGAGAGCAAGCCGGCAGACTCGAGCGAGTCAGAGGGTTTGGACGAACTGGATGCTCTGAGAGCAGAGCATGCCCTATCCTCCACAGCAATGGGAGCTGCAGCAAGGGCCCGAGAAAGATTGGATGAAGAGTCAACACTCCGCTCCGGAATCAGGAGAGAGAGGAGAATGAGAATTTCTGAGATGACAGAGAGAGTCTCGGGGATGCAAGGTGCAATGAGGAAGGCTAACGAGATTCTATTCGAAGAGCAATTACAGCAGATTGAGGCTGACCTCAGGGACGAGTTGGAGGATGAACTCGAGAGACTAGAGAAGGAGGCATTGGAGAGAGAGGAGAGACTTCTCCGGGAAGAAATGCTGCATCGTCTTCGTAGAGAGGAGAACAGACTTCGAGATCAACTAGATCTAGAGAGGGATAGAAGGATTGAGGCCCACTCATCAAGGATTAGAGATAGGCTCAGAGGGGAAATGGAAGTAGAGTTCACTCGAAGGAAAGCATTCCTCGAGGAGAGGCTAGAGCTGGAGGCCAACCAGGGATTGGAGAGAATGGAACGCAGGGTTGAGATGGATCTTCGAGAAGCAATGGAGTCTGAGGTTCATCGAAAGGCCGAGGCATTTAGGCTAGAGCAGGAAATAAAGATGCGAGACAGCATTGCCAAGAAGAGGCGGAAGCATGAGGCAAAGATGGAGAAGCAGCTTGAGAGCGAAAGAGAGTCGCTTGAGAAGGAATTGAAATCCGACATCAGTGTCAGGACCAAGGCGCTCCAGGAAGAATCCGAAAGAGCCGCCATTGGTGAGCTAGACCGGAGGTTTAGGGCTGAGAAGGAGAGTATGGAGGCAGCACTAGGCCTTAGAAGACAAGAACTGGCTCTAGAGAGTGAGGTTGAGATGGAGCAGAGAGTTGCCGATTTCGTCAAGGAGAGGGAGACGGAGATGATGTCAAACCTTGAGAAGCAGATGTCGAAGAGAGGAGACATGTCAGAGAAGGACATCAAGGAGATGCTCAAGACCCTAGAATCGGAAATCCGACTAAAGATGGAAACAGCCCTTCTTGACGCAAGGCATAGGGTGATGGACCAAACCGGCTCATAGTAGCCCTATGGTTCAGTAATTGCTCTAATTCTCCCATCCGCTTCTCTTGCAAACTCCCAGTATGATCGACTAGCAGGATTTGACTTGTTTGGCTTCTGTGCAATCACTATGGGGGCACCCTCTAGAGGAGACTCTGCTATGGCCACCGATCTGGGAATCTGCGAGTCAAAGACCCTGTCTCCGAAGTGCTTTCGAGCATGCTCGGTTACTGTTTCGCATAACTTGCTCCTAGATTGGACCATAGTCATCAGAATTCCCAACAGTCCCAGACCTGGATTCACCGATTTCTGAACCTCTCTAATTGAAGAGATCAGCTGACCCATACCTTCCAATGCATAGAATTCGGCTTGGATGGGGATCAGGATACAGTCTGCCGCACATAGGGAATTTACGGTAAGCAGACCAAGAGATGCGGGGGTGTCGATAATTATCACATCGAAATTCTCTACTGCCTCGGAAAGGGCTAGTTTGAGCCTATTTTCCCTGCCAACCCTTGTCGCTAGGTCCACTTCGATTCCAGACAGATCCAGATCTGCTGGGAGGATCCACAAGTTCCTGATTCCAATGTGCTTGGGAGGTCCCCTAGATTTCTCCGGGTTGTTCTTCTTCCAAGTAGCTTTCATCGATCTTGAGAGTAGATCCGGCCCAAGTATGCAATCCTCCAGTTTTAGGGAGTGATCGTCTACTCCCCGAGAGAACAATTCGTTCATTGTGGGGCCAACGCTTCTCTTGTCAACACCGAAGGTCGTTGCTACGTTCCCCTTCGGATCCATATCCACTAGCAAGACCTTTCTGCTTCGGATTCCGTAATCTTCACTCCCCAACGCCAGAGAAGAGGCCAGATTAACTGCAGTGGTTGTTCGAGAACAACCACCTTTGTGATTCACACAGGCTATCACCACCGCCACGTGGGTGACTATGGCATTCGGTTAATTGGGATTCCCGATTACTGTATTACTGGGACGTTAACTTCACTGAGGATCTTATTCACGATCCGCCTTCCTGTTACTCCTCGAATCTTCGACTCAGGCTTGAGTACAATCCTGTGACTGACCACATCCATAGCGACTCCCTTTACGTCATCAGGAATCACGTAGTCCCTTCCATCAATTGCGGCAGATGCTCTTGATGCTTTGAAAAGACCCTGGCTTGCCCTAGGTGAAGCTCCAGCCTCTATTCTTGGATCTGCCCGGGTCCTCTGAACGACTTGAACGATGTATCCCAGGATACCCGGATCGATGTGAACGGTTTCCAGAGCCTTCTGCATCGCCACAACCTTTCGAGGCTCGACAATCTGTTCAATATCATAGGAGTCCTTTCCTCGTAGTTTCCTTCGCTGCAATATCGCCTTCTCTTCATCCATCGATGGGTACCCCATACTCATCTTCATGAGGAATCGGTCCATCTGAGCCTCGGGGAGAGGATAGGTCCCCTCCTGCTCAATTGGGTTCTGTGTTGCCATTGTTACGAATGGTGCAGGGAGTTTGTGCGTTATCCCCTCAATTGTTACTTGCTTCTCCTCCATAGCCTCGAGGAGAGCGGCCTGGGTCTTCGGAGGGGCCCTGTTAATCTCATCTGCTAGAAGTATGTTGGTGAATAGAGGGCCGAACCTAGGTCTGAATTCTCCAGTTTTCTGGTCATACATGTAAGTCCCAATGATATCCGCCGGGAGCAGATCAGGAGTGAACTGGACTCTCTTGAACTTGCAACCTAGGGCTTCAGCGAAAGTATTCGACATCAGAGTCTTTGCCAGGCCGGGGTTGTCTTCAATCAGGATGTTTCCGTTGGCTAGTATCCCAATTGCCACCTTGCGAATGTTTTCTGGCTTGCCAATAATGACCTTCGCAACCTCGCTCATGAGATTGTTAGCATGCCCAGAGACCGATCTAATGAGGTCCTTTGAGCTAGAACCACCACCCTGAGCAATCGTCACACTGAACCCTCTTGTTTCCTAGGCCGATTCCATGACTACTTGAGTGTTAGGTGACTTTGAACATCCAATGCTCTTGTCTTATCTGCCCCAGAAGTGGTCTTCCTTCCTGTGTATGGCCAGTAACTCCTCGTAGACGTCCTCCTCCATTGAGGTCATCTCCATCTTCCTAAGTTTCCTTGCATGTGACTCTGGAATGTCAACCAGGAGTACATCTCCCTCGTCGATTTGCCTTCCCACTGTAACACCATCAACCGATATTGCGACTTCAGCCCCCTGCTTTGCTTCCTTCATGCTCTCTTGCCCAGATCTGATGGATTTTATTCGCCCTACCTTCGCTCCATCTTTGAGAAGCCCCTGTCCTATGTGGATTCTACCAGCGAGAACCCTTACTCCAACAACAGCCGGCTTCGAGATCCTGAATGTATGATCAGGGAGAAGCATAATCCTGCCAGGATATACGACCAATTCTCTTCTCTCTTCTTCAAGTTCTGATTTCCTGGCTTCTACCCATTCTTCTCGTTCTTCCAGAATTCTGTAGATAATGTCGGATCCAATGTGCTTGACTCCTGCTTCGGAGGATGCTACTTCTTCCTCTGCCTCTTCGAGAATTTCTGTGCTGAATGCCATAATCAATCGGTTTAGTGGATCTGAAGATGCCTCAGCGCTACGAACATCCCTGCGGCTGACCTTTCCAATCGATGCCTCCCTAATTGGAACGTCTATCTCTCTGAGTTCCTTCGCCAGAGCCTCGAGGCCACCAACCGTGTCCGACTTGATGCAGACGCCCTCCTCGTCGAGATCTATCGAGAGATTAGCCTCCTCGTTCGCTGCCGCCATTGCAATATCTTTCTCTTCGTCGGAGGAAACTACTCGCAGTGTCGTTCCTACCAGAACTCCCTCCAACGAGGGTGCGCTAATCTTGATTCCAGCAGCCGCGTAAGCAGTCTCGGCGTTATCCCACCTATCACCAGCATCTCTCATTTCGCTCATCCCTCTTGGGGAGAAGAGTCCCTTCACATGGGTGCTAACTCCTCCCCTATCGCTGACTAGTACTATCTCATCCCCCTTGCGGATGGAACCTCTGTGGAGGATCAGATCCAGGGTCTTCCCGAGACCCCTCTCCTCCTTCATCTCCAAGACTGTAGCTTCCCCAGAACCATCCACATCTGTCAACTGGTCTGATAGGTATCGTTCTGCTAGGCCAATTACAACCGCTAGCAGATCCTGAATGCCCTCTCCTTCCCTAGCAGAAACTGGAACCATTGCAATCTCCTTGGTGAAATCCTTGATTCTCTCATACCTCTCTAGGTTGAAGCCCTCTTCGGCAAACTGTCCTACAAGTTCCCAGTATTTCTGATCGAATAGGCCCTGCACCTCCTTTGTCTGATCCCTCATCGAGATGGCCATCGACCTCCCTTCTTGGCACTGCCACCCATGGATCCTGTCGACCTTGTTCCCAGCGACAACGAAGGGGGTCTTCGATTGCTTCAGGATTCTCAGCGACTCTCTGGTTTGTGGCCTGCAACCCTCCATCACATCAACAATTAGAATCGCAATATCCGCGAGAGAGCCTCCTCGAGCACGGAGTGATGAGAACGAATGGTGCCCTGGCGTATCAATGAAAAGTAGTCCCGGGGAGTCGAACGTCTTCCCTCCTAATAGCGGCGCACACAAATCATTCAGGATTTCCGATGGTACTTCGGTGGCCCCGATATGCTGGGTAATACCTCCAGCCTCCCTGTCCATCACCGAGGAGCGCCCCTGCTCCCCAAGGGATCTTACGTGATCTAGCAAGGATGTCTTACCATGGTCAACATGGCCTAGGACAGCGACGATGGGTTGTCTACGTTCTGACATTCTACCCACCTCATGCTCCTTCCCCTTCAGAATTGATTAATCACTCGTAGATGTGCGTCTCTGCGTCACGGGTCCAGTCGACCAGACCATCTGGGAACCAAAGCCCCAACTCGAAGGAGGCTGTGTCCTCCCCGTCTGAGCCATGGATCACATTGTGACCGATGTCCATTGCGAAGTCCCCTCTGATTGTTCCGGGAGCGGCAGTGCGACCATCGGTTGGCCCGATTATGTTGCGAGCCACGCTGATTGCATCGACTCCAGTCCATGCCATAGCCACTACAGGGCCAGATGTGATGAACTCGATGAGTCCCGTGTAGAAGGGGCGCTCGTTGTGAACCTCATAGTGTGCCTCTGCTAACTCTAGAGGAGGGGTCAACTGCCTGAGACCGACTAGTCGTAGACCCTTGGTCTCGAATCTGCCAATAATTTCGGCCACCAAGCCTCTCTGTACACCGTCAGGTTTGATCATCACGAAGGTCGTCTGCATTTCTCCCATGCCCCGGCCGAAACAACCTCCCTATTTCAACGAAGTCACCAGAGCAAATGCTTGATGAGCCTAGTATCAAGACGGAATGGCATGAATATGCCAATCCCATTGCTATTGTCGGTTTGTCTGTTGCTCCCAGGATGCTTGGACGGTGTTAATGACACAGTTAACCCAGAGAGAGAACTTTTCGATGACAACACATTCGTCAACGAGGACGAGCACATCAAGCTAACTTGGACCATCGAATCAGCATCTACAATCAGGATTGCTCTGGACAAGCAGGAGGGCCCGAACATCGATCTCTACACCATGACCGAGGTAAATTACCAGAAGTACGAGGATTGCGACAGCTTCGTCTATCTTGCCGATCTCAGTGATCCAAACACCGATGCGGCAAACCTAGAGGCTACGATCGATGCTGGGACGTACGTCACAGTCATTGACAATACAGACTGCGGAGATGCTCAGCCACCAGATCAAGGCGGACTATTATCCAGCGATGAGAACGACAGGGCAAGGGTCGACTACAGAATCACTGCTCAGTGACGTAGGCACAGTTATCTTTGCTCCTAGATATCAAGATTCGTGGTAGTACAACTTCTTGAACTCCTCTGCTGCTTACTGGATGTGTTCTTTGCTGGTGGCGCATTGGCAGCAACAACGGGTGAGCGTAAGCCTGCTAGACTTGCCAATCAGCAGAGACAGAGCAAGAAGTGCGAATTTGGCAGTTGTCGACCCTGACCTATAGATCGACTGATTACTGTTGGAAGCATCAGGATGGAAAACCCCACCAGTCTGATGGCCCCATTCCGATTCAAACTACTGGAGACTCTCCATGGTGGGAGCGAAAAGACGAGTAATCCTCGAGATTACTTGATGCCGCCCTTCTCGTAGCGACGAGTCCACTTGAGTCTCCTCGCGTTCCTCTTCAGCTTGAGCATGTTCTTGCGGGACTTGCTGTCCTTGAACCAGTAGACTGAACCATCCCTCTTGACGAACATCATGCCAGTACCAGGCTCAATCTCCTCGTTTGTGAAACTGCAAATCCGCTGCTCTGGCATCATAATCACCTGGAGCCTATCCTTCTCGCCTCTCGACCTGTATCTCTGAGCATTAGGATGTCTCCACCCTCCCCAGTCACAGGATCAGGGCCCCGAACGGGACCTAGTACGTTCCTTGTGATGATTCTTCCAACGTCTCTCGGGTTGTCAGAGTCTAGCACTCTTACCTTGACCTGCATCGCCTCTCCAGTTAGGCCTGTTCTGCCTACTATCTCGACGACTTCAGCGGGCCATGCTTCGGTTGCCATCCTTCAAACCTCCAAATCATGACGATAGGGTCTCGAAGTGCGACTTTACCTCGTTGAATCGATCCATGCCCTCTTTCTCGACCTGCATAACCGCAATTGCGGCCGTCCTGGTCCCAGTGCTCATTCCAGCAGCTTCTGCTAGGTATGCCTGATCCTCAACATAGATGAATGGAATTTCCTTCTCCTTACAAATCATCGGAATATGTGCAAGCAACTCTCCCGGGTTTACATTCTCAGCCATTACGACCATCTGCGCAGTTCCTCTCTCTGCAGACTTGGTGACCTCGTTGGCCCCCTTCTTCAGTCGGCCCTTGCCATCTTTGCCTAGGCTCTTGACCATCTCGTAAACTTGCTCTTGTACGTCTTGGGGTGTTTCGAAAACAATATGTACACTCATTGGAACATCTCCTCGTGTTAGTAAGCCGCCGCACGGCATGACCGATATAAACGCAGCGTATTGCCTCCAGTCAGTCGTTATGTGCGACTTTCTCCATGAGCCTACTCAAACCTCTTGCCAATGCGGGTGCTGCAGACACGCTAGCCCTAGGATTTGGAAGAGAATCGGTTGTGTATACTCCATCCACATGATTTGCTAGTCGGGACAATGCCCCCCCTGTGAATAGGCCATGCGTGCATGCTGCGTGGACCTCTGTAGCGCCCTGCCTTCTTAGTGCGTCACTAGCCCTGCAAATCGTGCCTCCGGTGCTGATCATGTCATCCACTATCGCTACAACCTTGCCAGAGACGTCTAGGTCCTTGGGGGTGTGCTCAATTGTATGAGCATCAATCCTGGTCTTCTCGAGGTAGGAAAAATCGCATCCGATTAGGCCAGCTACCTCCGTCGCTCTGGAGATAGCACCCTTGTCAGGGCTCAGGATGAAGTCCGGAGAGATTCCGTTCTGCAGCTTCTCCGCTATCTCAGGCATCGAACTAACGAACTCAATTGGCACATCCATTCCCTCCAGAACCTCTGGAGAATGCAGGTCCAGAATTGCAATACCATCGCAATACCTTGAAACAACTTCCGTCACTATTTTCGCCGAAATAGACTCACCTGCGGAGAACCTCTTGTCTTGCCTAGCATAACCATAGTAGGGAATCGCCAAGAAAACACCAGGACCAACGTCTTCGGTATCTCCCGACCACTCCCCCTTCAAGCTAGAAAGATCCCCTTTCCTGACGTCTCGAATTGCCCCCAGAAGTAACAGAGTCTGCATTATCCCTGAATCGGGGAACGTATTGGATACCAGAACAACTGATTCCGATCTTACAGACTCTATTGATTCGGGAGGGATCCTGACATAGGCTTCTCCGTCAGGGAACCTCCTGCTTTCGAGAGCTACGTGCTCCATGTCAAGGATTGGGGCTAGTTTCTCAGCAATCCCAGCGCCTGAGGCGCCGCTAAGAACAGGCATTTGATGACAGGGAAAGGAGGTCCCTTCATGATGCTTCTTATCATCCAGAAACCCAGAAAATGATGAATTTTGGTGGGCACGACAGGATTTGAACCTGTGACCTCCCGGTTATCAGCCGGGTGCTCCAGCCAAACTAAGCTACGCGCCCTTGAGCATCATCGGCACATGGGATTGTGATTTGAAGGCTACTCAAGGATTCACTCACTCTTCTTCGTAACCTTCGTCATTCAATTTCAAGAAACTGGGCAGAGTCACTAATCTGGAAAAGGTGCACTTCAGAATGACTTCATCGAGTCTAGAAGTAGTCTTGGCCAATTGTCCACAGGGTACTGCTATTGTCTCAGGGAGGCCATGTCTGGCTCTAACCATAAAATGGGGTTTCACTAGGAGACCCTTGTATGTGCGCTTTATTTTGATAAGCTCCACGACATTGCCAATGTCCATGCCATCATTGTCTAGTACTGCTCTATCTAACAACTCATCCGGGGCATAGAGATCCTCTTGGATCCTAACCGTGTTTCTCCACCTTCTCTGCAGTTCCCTCATTGATTTTGAAAGTTTGATCCCACCGTCTGGTCTAATGCTGTGAACCAACTCTTTCGCCAGGGGAGCCAGATCTGCAGGTTTCCTCATGAATTCACTAGCCACGTCGTCCTCCACTTTGATCCTCAGTGACCTAACGAACTCGTCTCTAGGGTGGAATCTCTCGCCAACTACCACTCCCACGTGTTTTTCTCCAACGTAGACATCTCTGTGTATCATTTCTTGTATTTCGTAATCTTCTACCATTTCTCTCCCTCAGGGAGGAGTGCATCCCCGTTGCTTCTCCTGAGCCTCAGACATTGGAGTGGCACTTATATTATTCGTTAATCAAGACTGATAATTCAATTGAAATTTTTTAGTAAGAATGAATTTTTCAATTGGAAAATTGATTTTAGTTTAATTTTATTAATGATTATCAGAAAAACGAGTTTTCACGTTCCGGCCACTATTTTCACGAACTCAGACCATTTCCGGAGAATGTTGATGTGCATCCATCCTTTGCCCTGCACGTGGATGGTAAACTAGCTGCCCTAACCGAAATTCGCTCTCGATCAGGTCAAGCACAGACTAACGGTCTAAAGGACTCAGTTATCTCCGATTTCCTAGAGACTGATCCATCCCTTAGTAGGGCTATAGAGGAGGCAACTGAAAACTTCCAGAGTCTAATCAACGACATGGGCGATGAGCTATTTTCCATGAAAGAGAGTGATTTAGTTGCACATCTTCAATCTGATTATGTCAACTTCTATTCCGCCGCCACTGTTAATCCGTACGTCGCAATTGCAGCTCGAGGTCCTTGGATAGTCACCTCCCATGGGGCGGTCCTTCACGATAATGGGGGATATGGGATGCTTGGAATGGGCCATGGGCCTGATGACGTAATACAGTCAATGCAGCAGAATTGGGTGATGGCTAATGTAATGACGCCATCATTCAGCCAGAAGCGACTCTCTGAACGTCTTAGAAAGGAAGTAGGCCATACTAGGGGCCGCTGCCCGTTCTCCAGGTTTGTCTGTTTGAATAGCGGTTCAGAATCTGTAACAATATCTATCCGAATTGCAGATGCAAACACTCTCAGAGTTACTGGCAAGGGCGGAAGACACGAGGGCAAACCAACCAAGATGCTGGCGCTAGTTGAGGCCTTCCATGGAAGGACGCAGAGGCCTGCTCAGATTTCAGATTCGTGCAGTGAGAAGTATGAGAAGAATCTAGCCTCATTCCGTGAGAGGGATAACGTAATCTTCGTACCAAGCAACGATCTAGACTCACTCAGATCTGCTTTCGAGCGTGCAGATAAAGAGGGCTTCTTCATCGAATTGATGGCAATGGAACCCGTGATGGGAGAGGGCAATCCTGGGCTGTGTGTAACTAGGGAGTTCTATGATCTAGCCAGAACTCTTTGTTCGCAGCATGGGAGTATGCTAATCGTTGACTCAATCCAAGCCGGACTGAGAGGGCAAGGATGTCTAAGTATCGTTGATTATGATGGTTTTGAGGACTGTTTGGTTCCAGACATGGAGACTTGGTCAAAGGCCCTTAATGCCGGCCAATACCCACTCTCAGTCGTCGGTCTCTCAGAGCAGGCCGCTGAATTATACGTCGTAGGAATTTATGGGAATACTATGACGACGAATCCAAGAGCTTTGGAAACTGCAGTCTCAGTCCTTGACCGAGTAACCCCAGAATTGAGGAAAAATATCAAGGAAAGGGGTGTTGAATTCGTTGCTAAATTGAGAACTCTCGCTGAGGAGATGCCTGGTACGATTACCGAGGTTCAAGGAACAGGACTCCTCCTTTGTGCTGAATTAGATCCAGAGAAACTCCCTGTGGTTGGATTCGGATATGTCGAAGAATGGTGCAGGAAAAATGGCCTCGGAGTAATCCATGGTGGCCAGAATGCTCTGAGATTCACCCCCCACTTCGCAATAACTTCCGAGGAGATAGATATGATCGTGGATATTCTGAGGGAAGCACTCCTGAATTTCACGTCCAAGACTATCGAGGCCAACTAAACAGATGCGTTTCCATGCCCAGAAGTGTGCATGTTTCAGGTTCATCAGACGGACTGAGAGAAGCCCTCGAGGCAAGGCTCGAGAGGTCTGGAGCTCGCCTCGTTGCCGAACCAGCGAGGGCAGAAGTAACGATTCAGATCGACAGTCAGGAGAGTGGAGACATCGCAATCATCCCTCTCGGTTCTAGTTCCCCCGATTCAGGAATTGTAATCGAATTATCTGATGTCATAATCCCAAATGGTGGAGGGAAATGGGGGAATGCGGTTATGATCGATTGGATTGAGAAAATTATGAGTGGAAAGAAACCAGACCCGGAATCCAATATCAGATACTGGGTAAACGTACGGGATGTGGTCGACGCGATTTCTACAATTTGCTTGAGCGATAAAGAAAACACGCTCAATGGGAAATATACGATGTGCGGTAGAAGGGCGTGGGAAATGGAAGGTGTCACCGACGAAATCAGAGTATTGTGGGACCGTTACAATAATTCAATCAAACATTCTCATACCATTGAATCGTTGTCCGAAGTCCCCAGCCCAGTAAGGGGTCTACATTCGAAGATTGAAGAAAGACCCGACCTAAGCAAACTCCACGAAGCTCTGGTTAGATCGGGGGGAGATGGTTGGCATCCATTGGTGCCAATGAGAGTCTCTCTGATGGAAATGATAGCCAGCGCAAATAACTCAACGTGAGTTTTTGTCGCCTTGAACCTTAACTCTAACATCTTGGGCAAGACCTTTGCATGTCTGCATTACCTTCCGAATTCGTGTACCTGCAGCATTATTCCCAGAGTCATGCTTCTCGGCGTCACCGAGAGCATCGGTCATTTCGTTTATCATGTCCTGAATCATTCCTCTAACTGACATATCATCACATCGGAAAAAGCAGATTAATAGCCGTTTCTCCGGCACACTTCTCAATCATGACGAAACAGATCAGATCCGAGTAGTGGAAGAATCAGACTCGCTTCGCCCTCAACAACTATCTGATCCGCCTCAGGTCTGATTTTCCCCCAAGAAATCGCTTCCTTGAGTCTAGCACCAGATAGTGACCCATCATACTCCGGTGCAGTTGTAATAGAGACAGCCGAATCCATCCCAGAGTCCTCCCTGAATTGGTTCCACCAGATTACGTGATGCTTCGAGATCCCTCCGCCGATCATTAGTCCATGACTTTCATTTGCAGTCCAAATAAGGTCAGATAGAACCTGCTCATCTGCTAGGACGTCTACCATGAAGTCAGGGCTTCTTTGCCTATGCATGAATAATTGTGATCCTATTGAACCATCAGTGAGGCCCGGGATAACCATTGGGATCCTGTTCTTTGCAACCCAGTACAATAGTGAGCTTTCATCATCTATCCTGTCTCCTATTGCCCAACAAAGTTCCACTGACCCGAAACCCCTCCAGGGATTGCTACTATCCTTCGCCTTCCTCTCATCCTCAATCTCACTTAGCCAAGGAAGCAGGACTCTCTCTAGTATCTCTCCATAGCATTCGTTAGGAATCACTACATTGCCCAATCTGTTCAGACCTTCTCTGCCCAAGGCAATGTCGTCCAGACTGAAATCACCGTGGAAGTAGTCTCTGAATGTCCTTGCTATGTCATGATCAAGAGTGCCACACGTAGTGACCACAACGTTGTATGCTCTTCTCTTCAATGCCTCAACGAAGAACCCCCTGGTTCCTGTGGCACAAAGACAGGCTGGGAATGAAAGCCAATTGAGATTCCCTTCTTCATCAGATAGCGAAATCGCCTTCCTCAGAATATCTCTGGCACGTGACAACTTCGATGCTGTGAAACCACCTGCCCTACCCATCTGGTCAATCAGACTGCGAACGTCGGATACGCTTGAGAAGTCATAGTCCTCGACTGGGACATCAAAGTCGTCTCGCGAGTATCCGCTCATGGGGACCGCACTGGACACTTGGCTTCAATTGGTCGCATTATGAAGATTGAAGATTCTGTCCCTCAGGTTAGCCGCTCTCTCGAAGTCAAGTCTATCCGCCGCTTGCTTCATCTCCTTTTCCAACCTAGAAATGAGATTTGACTGACCTTCACCTTCGTCTTCCAATCCTTCAGGATCCCCGATCCATTCCGGCTGGCTGACATTCTCAAGTACCGAATCCGAAGAATTCCAAACCCCTGCACCCAGACCGAATCTTTTGGCAAGGCCTTCCAAACCCTTCTTACCCGGTGGCTTGGCAACCATTCTCCGACCTCCGCTGCTCCCAGATCCTGCAACACCCGAGAGTAGGTCGGCGATTTCGGCCCCCATTTCAGGAAGGGCCTTCTGAATGGTCTTTGGTACGATACCATTCTCTTCGTTGTGCTTTCCCTGGAGGGATCTTCTCCTCACGGTCTGGCTGATTGCTGCCTCCATTGCAGGAGAGACTGAGTCTGCATACAGAATTACGGACCCATCCACATTCCTAGATGCCCTTCCTATTGTCTGCAGCAGTGATCGTTCGTTTCTGAGGAAACCCTGCTTGTCAGCATCGAAGATTGCAACCAATGAGACTTCGGGAATGTCCAACCCCTCCCTCAGCAAATTGATTCCCACAATCACGTCAATCAGCCCTAGTCTTAGAGCCTTGATTATCTCTGTACGCTCTAGAGTGTCAATCTCACTGTGTAGATAGTGTGCTTTGACCCCCATTCTCTCCAAGTACTCTGCAACTTCCTCTGCAAACTTGATCGTCATCACTGTGACCAGAACCCTCTGATCCCGACTAACTCGATCACCGATTTCGCTTAGCAGGTCCTGAACCTGCCCTTCAGTAGCCCTCACTTCAATCCCGGGGTCAAGAAGACCAGTCGGACGAATTTCCATCTTCGCTATGCCGTCTATCTCGTCAAGCAAATCCTCCATACTGTGCTTTGATTTGGGCTTCCCAATTTCGGATTTCTTAGCTCCCCCTCCCCCATCAACATGAATAAGCCCCGGGGGTACTTCTTGCCCGGTAACCTCTGCCAAATGCCTCAGCTCCCTCTCACCCGGAGTCGCGCTGACATACATCATCTGGGGAATCAGGTCTTGAAACTCGTCAACTCGAAGAGGACGATTGTCATATGCTGACGGCAACCTGAATCCATGATCGACCAAGTTCTTCTTCCTGGAGAAGTCCCCACCATACATCCCTCCAACTTGTGGGAGTGTGACGTGCGATTCATCCATGATAACTAGATATCTATCCGAACCACCATGGAATTGCTCTCCATTGCTAGCGAAGAAGTCCAGCAGACAGTACGATCTCTCCCCTCTGGTCCGTCCATCGAAGTGCATGGAATAGTTCTCCACTCCCTTGCATGAACCAACTTCGTTCAGCATTTCTAGATCAAATCTCGTTCTTTGCTCGAGTCTGTGTGCCTCCAAGCCCCCGTCATTCGACTCGAACCAGTCTAATCTGGTATCTAATTCGTGCTCAATGTCCTCCAGTGCTTGATTGAACCTCTCCTCGCTCGTCATGTAGAATTCTCTAGGATGAACCCAAGCCTCTTCGAAGTCATCTAGGGGTTCCCATGAGACTGCCTCGCAGACTTGTATCCTCTCAATTCCGTCCCAACCGAACCTTACCCTGAGTGGGTCATCTCTGCTTGGCATCCACACATCGAGAACCTCGCCCCTGAGTCGAACATCACCCCTGGCAATCTCACCCGTTGTCCTCCTATACTGTAAATCGACTAGATCTCTGACGGTTTCCTGAGGGTCTGCTTTCTGGCCAACGTGCAGCCTTAGGTGATTCTGCTGGAACACCTCGGGTGGGTTGAGGCCGTAGATTGTGGAAACGGTTCCCACCGTGATGACATCGGGCCTGGAAACTAAAGAGGCCACGGTCGAGAACCTCTCCTGTTCGATGCGTTCGTTCATCTGGAGTTCCTTGTCGATGTATAGGTCTCGACCGGGGATGTACGCCTCTGGCTGGTAGTAGTCGTAATAGCTAACGAAGTACTCAACGGAGTTTTCTGGGAAAAGTCCCGACATCTCTTGCCAGATCTGTCTTGCCAGGGTCTTGTTGTGTGAAAGAATCAATGTCGGAAGTTGCAGCTTCTCGATGACCTTGGCCATTGCGAAGGTCTTCCCCGATCCAGTCACACCAAGGAGAACACATCTTTCCTGCCCTTCATTCAATTGCCCCACTAACTGGTCAATAGCCTGCTGCTGGTCACCAGCGGTCTCATAATCTGCTTGAAGTCTGAACATCCCAACGCCTCAATCAAGCAACCCGTCACTGAAGTAGTCTACGTATGCCATACTGGCGAGCAGAATCCACCCTGTCAGCATGGACGAACGAAATAGGATCTTCTGATACCTCTCCATGTCTTCCTCAGATTCTGACGCGGACTCGGCAGTTTTCACCATCACGTAGATGTTCATCAGTGCCATGGAAATAACTGACACGATCCAGAGAGTATGCCGAAACCTTCTGGTTTCGGTGAACTCGTGCATCCCTGTTAGGAGAAAGCACACCATCCACCCTATGGTCAAAGCAACGCTAAGATTTCTAGTCGCTACATCTCCATAACTGGCAGGGAAAGAGCGAATCCCCTGTTCCCTGTCCACATCTTTGTCCATTAGGGCGTAGTTGATATCGAAGGCAGATATCCAGAGAGCCACACCCAATGAAATGAAGAATACCTCTGGGAACCATAGGAACTCAGTCCGACCGTCATGCATTCCAGTGATGGATGCCCAACCATGTGTGTCCGCTGCGATAGCGACCCATGCACCTGCTGGAGCAAGGGCCAAGCAGAAACCTATCCAGAAGTGACAAATCCATGAGATCCTCTTCGTATACGGGTAGATAACGAATGCAATCACTGGAAGCCAAGCCATCTTCAGAGCCACTTCGTTCAACATCCATGCAGCGAACAAGAGCATCCCGAGAAAAACGGCTGAGAGAATCCAAGCAGTTTGCATCGACATCGTACCCGATGGCAAATGTCTGGAGGAAGTTCTGGGATTGGAAGAATCGATTTCTCGATCAATTATCCTGTTCAGCGCCATTGCAAGGCCTCTTGCGCCGACTGCTGCAATGATTATCCAGAAGACATCCAGACTCTCGCTTCCGAAT
Organism: Marine Group II euryarchaeote MED-G35; assembly: GCA_002457155.1. Taxonomy (GTDB): domain Archaea; phylum Thermoplasmatota; class Poseidoniia; order Poseidoniales; family Thalassarchaeaceae; genus UBA36. The sequence continues at coordinate 9,501 of NTJS01000018.1, read as the reverse complement.
TGGTTGTCTGCTAGTACGAATCCGATCAGAACGAAGGGCAGGGAGAACAGGGTGTGCTCCACCTTGACGAACTCCAATATCACCTTCAGATCCATACTACAACCTCTTTGAAAGCCAGGCATCGATCCTCTGAACGAGTTCGGGGTCATGCAGAGTCACTGCAGGCCATCTTCGAACTGGCAAAGGCCCCCCTTCCGATGGAATCGGAGCAGTCGCGTCCCACGCAACCCTCGACTGCGACTCGTCGAAGTGCAGATCTCTTCCGACGTCGAATCTGCAGAATAACTGCCATAGCAACCTCCTCCTCCAATCTTCACTTTCCAAGTCAGCATCCGAGTCGGTAATGAACAACCACCTCAATCCCTTGGATGCCTCCAACCCCCAAATAGCAGTCCTGATTGAAGCGATTGCCTCCCTCTGGAGATTGGCCATCTGTTCGTTGCCATCCTCCATGCTCTCCTCTGGCTTGGGACCTCCTTCGATTTCAGCAGTTATTACCATCATTGAAGGACGTAGCATTCTAGCCTGAACAACACCATCAATTGCTGAAGCAGAAATGACCAGTGAATTGCTTACCGGGGGCATCTCGACAGGTTCTATTGGGTCTCCATCTACTGGTGATGTCGCATCGATTATCAACTTGTCATGGATGTTCTCCCAAGGGGAAGTGTGTGCCAATGAGTCAGCTACCATTCCCTTCAGAGTCACTAGGTCATCTGGGATACTGACTTTCATTTCTAGGGCATCAAGCAGGGAGTCGAGATTCTTCACGATATGATCCTCATCCACAACTACTACCACCTTGAGGAACATCATCTGACCAGCACCTAGTAGTCCCAGTGCGGTTTTCCTTGCCTGACGAGGGAATCTTTGTCTGGAGGAAACGATGGCTAGATTGTGAAAACCCGTCTCCAACGGTAGGAATGTGTCAATAACATCCCGATGTTGGAACTTCAGAACAGGTAACAAAGCATCCCCAATCGCCTCACCGAGATAGCCATCCTCCATGGGGGGGACTCCTACTATTGTCATCGGAACCGTCGGGTCCTTCTTGTGAGTGATTGCAGTTATGTGCATCACTGGGTACTCGTCTTCAAGCGAGTAGTGGCCGAAGTGATCCCCGAACGGACCTTCGGTCCTAGTCTCGCCTGGGATAGTGTATCCCTCGATAACGAAGTCACAATCCGCTGGAACCCAGAGGTCGTTCGTTAGGCATTTTGTGATCCTCAACCTCTTCCCACTCAGAAGACCTGCGAATTCGTATTCCGTCAGATTATCAGGTAGTGGAGAGATAGAGCTGAAGATTACCTGAGGCGGTCCTCCTAGGCAGATTGCCACTGGCATTCTCCCCTCCGCGGAATCTGCATGATCTGCTCCGTGTTTGTGCTTCTGCCAATGAAGTCCGACTTCCTTTGGTCCGAAGACCTGACTCCGGTACATCCCCATGTTGTGTTCTCCGGACTTCGGGTCCGCGGTTACAACCAGTGGAAGGGTCATGAACGGCCCTCCGTCATCTGGCCAAGTGACAGGAATCGGCAGTTTCGTCACATCTGGGTCATCGATCCTTACTTGCTGGCACTTTCCTCTCGAGACCCTATTTGGGGCCATTGAGATTCCTTGCCTGAGTAGTTTGATTCCAGTCCACGGCCTCTTCATGATGCCACCTATGTCGGGCTTCATCAAACCGACCATCATTTCTCCAATCTCACTGGGCTCACCCACTCCTAAAGCTAGGTTTGTCCGCTCTCTTGTTCCGAAGAGATTCATCGCAAGAGGGAATCTGCTGATGCTGCCATCCTCAAGTCTAGGTTGATCGAAGACCACAGCTGGACCACCCATCTTGACCAAACGGTCTGCTATGCATCCGGCTTCGAACCTCACGTCAACGGGATGGCCGACCCTTAGCAACTCGCCCCTAATCTCTAGGGCTCTGATGAACTCCTCTAGACTCCTCCAGCCCATGGGGATTCGTGATGCCTCTGACATGAGAAGGTTCGCCTCCTAGGGGTCCCTGCAAACCGACGGATTCTTTGATGGGTGCTCTACCGATAATCCGTGGACGGGGCAGGAACCGTATGTGATGTTCTTGTTGTGGGAGCCGGTCCGGGTGGTGGCAACGCCGCTCTACAGTGCTCTAGGCAGGGGCTCTCGACTATCATTATCGAGGACCACCCAGAGATCGGGACCCCAGTCCACTGCGGCGAGTGCATCTCCGAGATTGCCTGCCAGAACCTCAATCTGGATCTCCCCGATGAAGTGATTAGCAAGAGGGTCAAGGGAATCCGGGTGATATTCCCCGATGGCACCGAGAAGTGCCTGACCGAGGAGGGATACGTCCTGGAGAAGCACCTCTTCGAGAGGTGGATAGCCGAAGAAGCGGTTGCTGCTGGTGCAAGTCTCCATCTCCGCCACAAACTTCTCTCGATGGAGAGGGTGGAAGGAGACTCCTTCGGAGGTTGGATATGTGACGGCAAGGGTGATCAGTTCCCCATCAGAGCCAAGATAGTAATCGATGCCTCAGGAGTGGCTGCAGTCTGTTCTCGCTTGGTGAAGCCCGATGGGGACGTCCCATTGAATCCGAAGGGCAAGGTCGTGGCAGGCATGCAGTACGAGTTGCTGGAGGTTCCCACTGATGGCTACCTGGACTTCTACATCTGGCCAAAATATGCTGAGAAGGGATATCTATGGATGATTCCGAAGTGCGACGGACGTGCCAACATTGGTCTAGTTACCGAGGACAAGCCTAGGACAAAGAAGGCTCTGGACGAGTTCATAGCGGACACCCATTTCTCCGACTTGGAACAATCCCTGCCCCCTTGGAAGGAGAAGGGTAGTCCGGCCTTCGGCGGTACGATACCCATATCCGGGCCATTCGATAGGACCCATCACGATGGGCTGATGCTCGTCGGTGACGCTGCTGGCTTCACTTCACCTCTATTCGAGGGAGGCTCCCACCTAGCTCTGAAATCAGCAGTTTTCGCAGCCCAGACTGCTGCCAAGGCAATCTCGGAAGGAGACCTCAGTTCGGAGAGACTGTCAGAGTACACTAGACTGTGGAAGGCTGAGTTCCCACCCTACGACAAAATACTGAGGGGCAAGACCGCACTCTTCGAACTGTCCGACGATGAGATGTCAGTAATGGCTACATGCTTCCCGGATGAGATGTCAGACATGGGAGCAACGGGAAAGGCAATGGTTGGATTCAGGCTATTGCTTAGAAGGCCCGGACTATACTTCAAGAGGATCGTCCCAGCGATGCTGGCCTTTGGATACAGCAGGGCGAAGTATTACGGATGGTGAACAATGCTCACCTTCCTCGGATATACCCTAGTCTTCCTAGCCCTGCTCGTTAGCGCATATCTTGTCATTCGTCCTGAATCCAGTTCCGAACCCCTTGTCCGGACAACTTCAATGGCAGCACAATCAGCGCCATTCCTACTTCTCGCTGTATCCTTCCTTTTCGAGGCGACTTCACTGGACTTGGTCTCGAGATATGTAGGAGAAGGACTTCCCCTTTCCTATCGTATTTCTGCCGTTTGGGGAAGCAGATCAGGACCTCTTCTGATGTGGGCCTCAATTATGAGCGTGATCACATGGTCGATGACCAGAGATCAAAGGATCGATAACATGACGATTCGAGTAATGCACTCATGGACGTCTTTACTCCTCCTAGTCTCGGCTGCCCTACGCCCATTCGCCCCTGCAACTCCTGGATCTGCGGGAGAAATAAGCCCATTGCTACAGACTGATCTGATGGTTATCCACCCACCCGTGGTTTTCGTTTACTACTCCCTTTGTCTGGCAACCGCTAGCATCGCAATGTCTGGCCTAATCAGTTCTCGTCCATCGAAGGAGACTCACGACTCGATGATTCGATGGGCTCGCTACTCATTCCTAGCGGGCACCGTGGGCATAGGCCTCGGTGGCCTTTGGGCCTACACTGTTTTGGACTGGGGGGGATACTGGGCATGGGACCCAGTCGAGACAGGCTCCCTGCTTCCGTGGCTCGCGCTCCTAGCTATTCTGCACGCCAGAGCCAAGCCCCAGGCAACCACTCCCTTTGCATTCACACCTGCTCTGGGGATGGTTTGTGGAGCTCTCGTCATGCATGCCACCCTAGTTACCAGGGCGAACGGGGTCTGGGCCTCGGTCCATGCATTCGTTGGCGATGGTGAGAATTCTCTCCCTAGAGATCCCTATGTCCGAGTCATCGAGATCATCGATTTCTCCGCCGTTGGATTCGAGGTCATGGTCTATCTCTTCGCCGTCGTCGGTCTCCTCTTCCTATCAGTCGCGCACGTCCTGAGAGAGCAAGTGACCCATATCCAGTCATGGGGGTCGAAGACGTTGTTCGAGGCGAACAGGACCCTCGCCATCTCTCTGCTAGTCTACTTCGCTGCTGTGGGTCTTTGGATCGGTTCATCGGCTGTGCTTTTCTTCGGACTTGCAATAATGACCCTCCTGGTCTTTGGAGACCGAGACGAACCCCCACTACATTGGGTCTCCATGGGGGTCCTGCTGATGCTTTTCTCAGGATGGGGGTGGATTTCCGAATGGTATCAGTCCCTGGCTGGAATAGCACCATTCCTGCTAGTCTGGGTCATTCCAGAGGAAGAGAAGGATGACTTTTCTTGGATAATTGGTGCAATTACTGATGCCAAAAAGAGGGCCATTTCTTCTCGTTCGTTCCCATGGTATCTTTCCATGGCATTTCTCTTGTTGACATGGATTCTGTTGACAGTAGAGATTGAGGGTACCAATATCGCTGCGCACGAGTATTACGGCGCTCCTCTAATTTCATTGCTTGCAGTTGGTTTGGCACTTTATGCATGGGGGGAGAAAATCAGTGGTAAGGCTGGAATCGTTTTATTGGTCATTACTACTATGATATCGGTACTTCTGGCAGCAAACTCTGGAAACTTCGAACTCCCAGGAAACCAGAGCCAGCCGATTACCGACAGTATTTCCAGAGGAGCATTGTCCTTATTCATCCTCACTTGGCTAGTATTCGCGATTCCCCCAACATTTGTTAGACTCTGGAGTAAGTCTAGAGAGATCCTCCCAGAACTACTCAGGAGTGGCGGCACCCCTCAGACATCAAAGGCCAGATTATTAGGGACCCATATTGCTCATGCTGGGATCCTCATTCTACTAGTCGGCCACGTTCTGACAACCACTCTAGTAGATCGGACAGATCCTTCTCATTTCGTTACCTTGGAGAAGGACGTCCCCACCGAGCATCAGGGCATGGAGCTATTGTTCACCGAAGTAGAAATCTTCTCTGCCGGGGAAGATGGATATGACTATGAAATTGGGAACGGTTACGTTGGAGTTGTAATCGAAGTTAGAGACGAAGGTGAGATCATTGGAACGATAAGGCCCGGGATGCTAAGATTCGATTCTCCATCGGGAGCTGTATCAGCCAGATCAGAAGTGGATAGAATGTCCGGGATGACTGGAGACACCATTGTAATTCTAGACCTCCTTCAGTCCAATGACCTTCTTTCTTCAATGATACTGGGACAGACCGATCAGGTCGAAGAGGTAAGGGTCACAATTCATCACCTTCCGGGGAGTCACCTAGTCTGGACAGGCTGGCTTCTGGTTATCTTGGGCAGTGCACTCTCATCATTACCAAGACGTAGCGTTGGAATGAGAAATATCACACCGTTTGAATGAAAAAGGGGGAGCCGGTCGCGAGGCCCCTGAGGTGCTATGATGGATAATGGCTCAATCGTTCATATTGACTATGATTTGTACAATGCTAGCAATGACAAGCTGATCGAGACAACTAGGGAAGAGGTTGCTAAGGAGCACGATCTTCATGACGAGAACAGAGAGTACTCGCCGATGATTACTACTGTAGGTGATGGGCGTTTGATTCCTGGTTTCGAGACACACTTGGCTGAGGCCGAGTCTGGCAAGGACTACGAGTTCGACATCGAGCCTGAGGAAGCTTACGGAGACAGGGATCAGAACAAGATCGAGACAATCTCACAGAACGTACTCCTTCGTAGCGTTAGGGATCCGAACACACTCGCAATTGGCGCTCCCGTGGAGATTGGCGGTAGAAACGGTATCCTCCAGTTCATGAGTGCTGGTAGAGCAAGAATAGACTACAACCACCCACTTGCAGGCGTAACCCTGAGGTACAGCTACCAGATCGTCAAGGTTGTTGAGGACAGGGAAGAGAAGGTCCAGACGCTAATGAAGATGAACACCGGCAGGGAGGACTTCGAAATCGATTTCGATGGCGATGACCTAACCATGACACTCCCAGAGGAGATGGCATATGATCAGAACTGGGCATTCACCAAGTTCTCATTGGTCACAACTCTGAGGGAGAATGTCGGAGTGGCAAAGGTAGTCTTCCGAGAGGTACACGAGCCTAGGAAGATCGACGAAGAAGAGTGACTAGCTAGATAATCCACGGAATAATAACCGGGATCAATAGCACTAGAAGAATGAAGATGCTGCTAAGGCTGCTGATTCTATTGGACAGCATCTCTATGCGCATCGGATGAGAATTCTTGCTCACCTTCCTCAGGAAGGAGTGAATTCCATCTCGAACCAGATGACCGCCATCGAAAGGAATCATTGGAATCAGATTAGCGAAACCCAGTAGGAAGTTTATCCACACTAGCCAGAAAAGAAAGTCGAAAATCGTCAACATCCCATCAGTTCCTAGCATGGATGCAATCGCCCCATCGCCTGCAATCAGCATCACCCTCTCCTGTGGAATCATCGTCTGGCCATCATTTGCAATTGGAACATTCAGCATCAATAGGGGTCTGACGGCCGTGCTTAACGCCGTCCCGAATGCAGAATATTCTCCCTCGACAATATTGGCATAACCATCGACTCCTCCTGTTGAGGACACTAGGTTGGAAACACCCAAGAATGCATCTCCAGGTTTAACGCCCCAGAAATCGAGCAGTTTGTTGGTATCCTCGATGCACGCTTCGTCTCCATCGCACTCATCGATGTAGTATTGGTATCGATCGCCCATTGTGACCACCAATGTCCTTTCAGACCACGACTCACTATCATCAGACCACGATTGAACTGTTAACACAGCCTCATCCCCAGCAGCAATGTCATCCATTTCACTAGAGAAGTCCGAGTATCCCTCAATTTTCATCCCATCAATGTGGGTTATTGTCTCGTAGGGGAGCAAGCCAGCTTCTTCGGCACCCCCTCCAACAACTATCCCTCTAGCATGGACGCCTTCGTTTTCTGCAACCATTCCACTGGCGACAGAAGACAGGAGGATCAGTACGACGTATGTGGCGAAAATATTGATCGAAGGACCCGCCGCAAAGAGCCTCAACCTCTCTCTACGGGGCGCTCTTTCAATCTCCGACTCCTCTGGTTCTGCGAATGCTCCTACCGGCAAAGGACCCAATTGCAGAACCCCGAAGCTCCGCAGCCTCATCCCATGCGCTCTTGCCTGGATGCCGTGACTATACTCGTGAATCACAATCGCCACGATTAGAGCTAAGGCCGGCCACCAGAATGGCACGAAGCTTGTTACGCCCGGAATCAGAAGCAGATCACTCGCGGGAAGAGGGTCATCTGGGGGGCTTACTGCTACTGCTATAGCACTCAGAATCAGTAGTAGAACTACCATGAACATTACAAAGAAGCAGAGCCAAATCGAGAGTTCCCCGTAGCCTCGCCAGAATCTCTTAGGCTTAGAGACGAAGTCTAGAAATCTCATCCCTCTCTTGGTTCTAATCATCAGAATCACCCCCAGAGCCCTGGTAGCATCGAACCTGTCCAGGACCCCCGTGGACTCTGCGTATACCAACCCAGAATACCACATTCCTAGCAGAATCACCAACCAAATCGGAGCACCTAGGTAGTAGGCGAGGAATAGTAGCAGAAGTGGGACGAGAATTCCCCGGCTCTCTGCTTCCTCGGCCATAGCAAGGCACGTCCGCCCTTCTTTCTTCAACCTGCTCTCAAACGTAAGAGAGAATACTGTCAACCGTTTCCGAGACTCATGTCTCTTGGTGCAACTGATTCCTCACGGAGTGCTAATAGAAGGATAGACTCCCTTTCAAGGGAGAGAGAAAGCATCAGCAGGATTCTGACCCAAGCCGGTTTGGACCGGATTGAACAAGATATCGAGATGCTGAAGAAAAAACTTGATTCTATTGAAGAACTCCTTTCTGGACGTTCTAACTAGCCTAATGCCGACTCTTTTGCATTGTTAATCCCTGATTCCGATACAATACCGCCAGCTCCGTTTGACTTGCAAACCAAAGACAAGAACCGGTGAACTGGCATACCTGCATTCCAGTCCAGATGTGGGGTTCCCCTGCTCGTTAGAGGGAGCGGGGGGATGCTCCTTGAGAGGTGCCTTAGTTTCCCAGTCAGACCCTCAACCTCAACTCTCATTATTCTCCAACTGTCGCCCCTGACTCCCTTTAGCCTGAATGCGTATAGGGGGAGGAGGCCGCACTTCTCTCCAGTAGATTTCAGTGCCTTGTACTGATCCATAGTCCTACCCGAGAGGTAAATCCTGTCGACCTTTGAGGTCTTGACTTCGATGGGGAAGCACATGTCCCCCCTCAGAGCGAGTAAATCTCCCGTACCCTCCGAACCGCTACCCGGTGCCCTGACCACTAGGAAAGGCCTCTGCATCACCTTCATCGCCCTAGCTCTCTCTACCTCACTGCATGACCTAGTCACTGCACGAACTCCCTTCAATTCACCAGCTAGAACCGAGCGCAGTTCTCGCTCATAGCTGGTTCCCACGGGTCTATCCAATTCTCAGGGTTATTGAGGACACCGGTCCCAATCACTGAAACTTTCCCTTTCTGTAGTCCCTAGTCCTGTCTACACCAGGGAACTGGTCCTCACTTTCTCTGTAGACCGTCTTCATGTTGTTTAGATAATTGTCTTCGTTAGTTACAATCAGAACCATGTCCACTCCGGGGTCTTTTTCCCCGTCCATCCATGGGAGGATGATTTCCATAGTCATCCTGGCTCCTTCTCTGTGAGGGTATGCGAACACGTCCATTCCCAGAGGGGGTAGGACCAGGGTCTTCCTAGGCTTGAGGCTCTCCACCGCTTCGAAAAGAGCATCATATGAATTCCTCATCAATTCCCTCCTGAAATTATCCTGAGTCGGTCTCCTACAATCAGGACCAACTACGTGCACAAGATTAGATGCGGGAAGGTCAAAGGCAGGTGTAGTCACTGCTTCTCCCACTCCGCATGGTTGAAGATTCGATTTCCTCTTTTCCTTCGCAATGTTTGCACATGCCTCCCTCAGTTCTTCTCCAGCAGCTTGCTGCATCCTTTCATCTAGGCCTTCTCTACCAGCGAGCCTACTATTCGCAGGAATGACCATTACATCGCCTTCGACACCAACGATGTCTCCATAGAGTACACGAACTTGCCCGTGTCTGCACTCTCTCACGATTACTACGTCGGCCATAAGTGTGCGAAGAGAGGCCATCTGATATGTATCCATCGTAGAAAAAATCTTCG
>NTJS01000017.1 GCA_002457155.1 Marine Group II euryarchaeote MED-G35 | reverse complement strand
CAACACCTCAGTGGATCTCGAAGGAGCTGAGTGCAAATGGTCGATTGGCCTGAGCGAGGAGATCGTCGGTTCCGGTTCGAACACACCAGAGGGTTGGCTCAGGCTGGACTTCTCCGATGGTACAACGGTCGGCCTATCCCATGCGGCTCTCGCTAAAACGGACGAGTCGCTAGCTCGTAGCATAGCAGTCTCGATGATGCCGCCAAACAAGCTTGGAGAGGTCTGTGAAGCCTCGTGGATGTGGAGACCAGAGGGTTGGCCGGAAAACAGGCCCTTACCAGAAGAGGGAATGGAGAGGGTCGGGGAGGTCCTCAGCACGTGGCTAAAGATGTCCTTGGAGGACAATGTCGTTTCTCGTGCATGCAGAGCCAGCATTCTGAACTCTATTACCGACGGATTCGTCGTTGGAAACAACTGGTTCGCAGAGGAGGATAGAGCGGGATTCCTCAATCACATGGGTGGCACCGAGGACGAGCGCAGAGCGTTGTCCTGCATCCTCGACTCCACCGAAGGTGGGTTGCACGTGAGGTCAGACGGGGTCGTCCTTGACCTCGAGGACCGGGTGATAAGACTCGAAGACTCGTCTTGCCACCCAGTACTAGTCTCCCTGTGGGATGACTATGGATCAACTATCCTGGAGGGGATGTATAACCTTACAGGGGACGATGCCGAGAAGATTCACTCGCGCCAGGCGAAGAGGAAGCAAGGTTTCGGGGCTTTCCTGCGCGAGCTGAACGACTCTCTTAGCACGGCAATGAGGCTCGACAGGCTGCCCTGGGAGAGCGTTGCCCTACCGGAACCGTTGTCATTCGCCGATCGTCTAGTCAGAAAGGCTGCTGACGATGGCGTTGCTTCTACAGTCTCAATGGCCAGGAAAGGCAGGGGCTTGGAGTCGGCGATGGGTTGGGCGTGGCTAGTGGTGCATGAAAGGACAGAGTCCGATGCATGGAGATTCGACGAGGAGAGTCGCGACAAGGGCGGCGACTGGGTACCCGCTCTGACTGCTGTCTGGGACGCAGCCAAAGCACTCGTGCTGGAGGACGACATGGAGTCAGAAGCCGACTATCGCTCGTCTATGGAGTGGCTGGCGGAGGTCAGTGGTTCCGGCCCCCTCCCATAGAGCGCCAAGTAGGTTGGTTGCATGAAGGTTCATTTTCCTCCTAGTGCTGCATTCAATCATGGAAGACCCGTACGAATGGATGATGGAACCGAAGAAGTGGCTGATTGTGACGCTGCTAGTTCACACTGGACTGGGCGTCATTGGTAATGCAAGCGCGCATGAGGGAGATTTGGATGAAATTCTAGCAACCCTCGGCTTCATGTCGCTGATCTCGGTTTTCCTGGCGTATGCTGCTTTCATGACCGAGGGTCAGGAGCAGGCCAGGCTCGCGGCTGTGATTTGCGGACCCGTATTCGTCTGGTTCATCGTCTGCATGGCTATGGGCCTCGAATTCTTGTCCAATGGTTTCACCATTGGCGAGATTGGTCCTGCCCTGATGGTCTGGGGGATGCCAGCCCTTGTGGGCGTGCTGAATTGGAACGGCGAGTAGGGGGGTGATTCCATATGGAGGTGCCCAATGCATCTTCTCCAGCGGTTCGCAATGTGATGGTCGCGAATAAGTCTACGAATACTAAGCCTGAATTAATCGTTAGGGGGCTCCTGAGGACCTCTGGTTTTCCGGGTTATCGTCTCCATTGGAGGATCGATGGAGAGGAAGGTCGGTACATCTGCAGGCCAGACATATCGTTTCCTGGGAGAAAGCTGGCTATCTTTGTCCACGGCTGCTTCTGGCATAGGTGCCCGAAGTGCAGCCTGAGGCTTCCCAAATCGAACGTCGACTATTGGAGCAATAAATTCGAGAAGAACGTCGAAAGAGACAGGAAGAAGGAGATGTCATTGCAGGAGATTGGCTGGAGAGTTCACACGATTTGGGAGTGCGAGTTGGATAGCGGTGCTTCCCAATTGGTGGAAATTCTGAGTGATTAGCATATACTGTCCGAATGGATTCGTTCGAGAGGATGATTGTTTGCCTCAGGCCAGTACCTGATTGATCCTGTGAACCTCTTCGACCCGTCCCGTCTGAAGATCATATGCTGAAATCCTAGGTCGATGGGTCGGATCTCTGAGGACAATTCCCGTATCGAGCAAGACTGCGGAGGGGCGGTTGTCTTCCAACAGGACCGGGCTCCTCCAAATGCCTCCTTCGGGTGGATCTACATCGAAGTTCGAGAGCATCTGCACAGGAGTGTGTCCTGCGATAATCTGCCTCTGAGGATCCAAGGGTTTGGTGGCTCGGAATACCTCTCGGGACTTGAGGCGTTCCTCATCCGTTTGCTCGTCGAGGGGTTTGTCCGCCCTGTATCCGGAGTGGGCTAGGCGGAATCGATTCAGGATGACTTCCGTTGGCAGGCTGTCGGTGTAATTCAGCCAGAGTCTTGCTTTCTCCCTCTTCTCCTGTTCTCTGCTTCCCATGGAGTCTAGAGTGGCCCTACCTCCTACTCTGTCAACCCAGAAATCCTCACGGTGGGGATTCTCCCCAAGAGCGAGGGACATCAGAAGCTCATGGTTGCCCTTGATCGAGAAGATACGATCGCTCTCGCTGACAATGGAGAGTACCCCCTGGCTATCCGGGCCTCTGTCGATCAAGTCGCCGACACATATCACCATGTCACCCTCAGTTAGTTCGAGTTTGTCTAGGAGAATCTCAAACTCTTCCCTGTATCCATGGATATCGCCTACTGCCCATACCGAGGAGCCGTCATCAAGTGCCCCTTGGAGGGCCTTCTCTAGGCCTGGATCCCTGTGAGTAGGTGTCATCCTACTCCTCTTCGTCCGACCTTCTCGGAATCATTGGTGCCAGCATGGCAGCGATTAGCAGCACCGGGATGAGGATGAAGATGGCTCCGAAGAAACCACCCGGGGGGCCTCCTGGCCTAGGAATTGTGGGCTCAATCAGCATTCCAATGATGAACATCGCCGCCATCAGCGCAGCTATTCGCATATTGTCCGTCGTGAATTTACCGGTTCCGCTTCGTATCTGAGTCAACATGAGTAGGATCAGTGCCACTATCAAAAACATCAGCGAGAGTATTGCGAATGGGGCTCCTCCCTGTGGTCCTCTGCCCTCCTCGAGAGAGGTCTCCATTGACATCAGAACTTGGAGAGAGATTGCTAGTATCGCTACTGCTAGGACGGCGATCATTACCATTCCCCCATTGCTGCCCTTTCCTTGTGACATCAGTTTCCCTCCTCGGATAGTTCTACTCGCTTACCCATTCCGTCCCTAATCCTCCTAATGTGGCCTTCTGCCTCCATCCGTGTCAGGAGCCTGCTTGCCTTGGAATCGGTGAACCCGGTCTCTCTGACTAGTTCGGCCTGCCACATCGAGCCGTTGCTTGACGATAGGATTCCGACCACTGTTTGCTGGTCTGCCGAAAGCATCCTAGGTGTGCTCAGGGTATCCTTGCTTTCAGGGGCCGGTTGTCTGCGCGGGTCGTTTAGCCACATCAGCGATACGCCGATGATTACGCCGACGCTGGTGAGGAACAGCGAGTAAATCACGTAAGAAGCGAAGTATCCGGATGTGTCGGATTCGAAGGTGAATGGAACCGCGATTAGAAGTATCAACATGAATCCGCCCAATGCCAGAGTGATCCTAGCTACCCTGTCCATGGGGGGTTCCTGACCCTCTCCGGATATCCCATCCATGTGTTGTCCGCCACTAGCGTAGTTGTGAATGTTGGGCGGCTCGGTGCGTTGCGCGCACCAAGCCGCTATTGTTGTCCGTGATTACTCAATCTGGCAATGTTGCCTGTCCTCATACCATGTTCCGCCGCTAGCCTCGCAGTCCGCTTGGTTGTCAGGGGACTCCCCCTCATCCTCTCTGTCGTCGCCCTCTCTTTCTTGATCCTCTTCCAGTTCGCTCCAATCGCAGTAGAATACGCCGTCACCGCGGTCTGCGGCCTCTGTCCAGACTCCCATCCTGGACTCGCACATCTCCTGTGTGATTTCTATGGGAGGGGGGGCGTGATGCGTTCCACGGTCCTCGCACCTGTCTACCATCTTGCAGAGCGCGCTTCCCATTCTGCCTCTGAATCCCTTCCTCATGTCATGGTCCCTGTCGCATCTTCGTTCGTCTGCGCACTCACTGTGGTGCTCTGCCCGGGAGAGCATGTGCCCTAGGGCATTCTCTAATGTCTCTGAGTCGGCCGAGCAATCCTCGCTCTCGATGCAGAAGGCAATTGCCTCCTGGGCGGTCACGAGTTGGGTGGACTTCTCCTCTGCGAACTCCATCCTCTCGGCCTCGTCCCAGCGCTTTCTCTCATCCCAGTCCTTGTATTCCTCATCGTCACAATCGTAGTGGTAGACTCCATTTTCTACCCTTATGCAAATCTGATCGTCATCGGTCTTGTCAGCCTTGACAGCAGCGTCCACGGAGTCTGTGCCGTCTACCTCGGCCTGCATCCCATCAATGGCCCATGTTAGCTTCTCAATCATCTCGGATAGTGAGTCGGCGTCTGCTGTGCAGTCCGCGCGGTCGAGGCAGAACTGGAAGGCTATGATAAGGTTGGAGTTGATGTCGATCCTCTTCTCGAGGTGCTCGGTCCTGTCCTCCATCCTGTCGTTCATCCGACTCTTCATTGCCTTCCTGATGTGCTTGCCCAGTGGCTTGTCGTCGGTTTCCTTGGCCTCCCATGTGTCCTCTCCGGTCACATCGTCGACTGCTCCCTCGAAGGGGTCCGCCTCTGCGTAAACCGGTGCAGCGTAGTCCTCCAGGGTCGCTGCCACTGATGCGCCGGCTAGCAGTGACACCACTGCGAGTGCGACGACACCCATCGTGACTTTCTTCCTGTTCTGCTCCGTCCTCTCGCTCTTTACTGGATTCATTTCCTGTTCACCTTGGAGTCCCAGTAGGTGCAAAACCATATCATAATCTGTGCCAAATGCTCGGTATTCCGCGCAAAAAGCCGCAAAAGGTGTTCTTGCGGGTTCTGACTATTCCATCATGTTAGTGGGAACTGGCCCATACGTGTTGTCGTGGGCCTGTCCGTCCTCGACCATCCAGACGATCCAAAGAATAATTCCGATGCAGGGGATAAATATGATGAGTAGCATCCAGCCGCTCTTCCCGGTGTCGTGCAATCTCCTGACAGAGACGGCTATGGTTGGGATGATCATTCCAAGAATAGCCAGATAGGGAATTAGAATTACTAGCCCTGCGAGACTTTCATTGACGTTCAAAAGGGCAGCTGCCCCAACTAACCCAACGATCTGTAAGACGGTGGCGATGACGACATATCCCAAGTACCCCCACCAGTATTCCGACCGTGATGCCCTTCCGGAGAAAGTGGCGTACTTGTTCCTGAACACTGTCGTTAGGGCATCCACGAACCCCATCATCTGCTGTGGGCGGGGGCTGAATGCGGGCGCTGCAATTGGTTGTCCTTGTTGTGGGGCTTCTTCCATCGGAATTTGCTTACGTCAATCATGCATAAGTGTTGTTACGTAAAATCTCGGAAAGGCACAAACCGAGCTTGGAGAGTGTTTCGTCGACGTCTTCTTCGCTCAGCACCATCGGGGGCTTGATCTTGATGACATTGTGGAGGGGTCCGTCTGTGCTCAGAAGAACGCCTCGCTCCCTCATGGAATCGACTACTGTTGACGCTTCCTTTGATGCGGGTTCCAGGGTGCCTCGGTCTCTGACCATCTCGATCCCTAGGAACAGCCCCCTCCCTCGAACGTCTCCAATCAGTTCGTGGGACTCCTTGAGGGACTCAAGCCCGTCTCTGAACCGGAGCCCTAGCTCGCTCGCCCTTTTCATGAGCCCGTCCCTCTTGATCACATCCATGACGGCCATCCCGATCGCGCATGAGACCGGGTTTCCTCCGAACGTGCTGAAGAACTCCATACCATCGAACGAAGAAGCGATCTCAGGGGTCGTGAAGACCGCTGCCATCGGATGGCCATTCCCGATTGGCTTCCCCATCACTACGATGTCGGGCACGGCTCCGCTCTCCTGGAATGCCCACATGTGAGAGCCAACCCTCCCGAATCCGACTTGCACCTCGTCGGCGATCAATAGTCCCCCGGCTTCCCTTACAGCAGATGCAGCTTCCTCGAGATACCCTCTCGGGAGTGGGACCTGCCCCGCGCATGAAAGCATGGATTCGATCAACAGGCCTGCTACCGGGGCCGCTTCTGAAATGCCTGCCCTGAGTTCCTTGTTGAATTCCGAATCAGGTCTGCGGTAGGCGTCTGGGATAGGGATGACATGGACCCATGGCTCTGGCTCACCCTTGCCACCGGGTCCTCTGAACTTGTAGGGACTCAGGTCGATCAACATCCCGGTGTGCCCATGATATGCCCCCTCGATGACCACCATGTCGTGGTTCCCGGAATGGGCCCTTGCTAGGCGAACGGCCAACTCATTGGCCTCTGATCCAGAATTGACCATGAAGCCAACGCTAAGCTCGTCGGGCAAGGTGCCGGCGAGTCTCGAAAGGTACTCTGTCAAACCGGAGTAAACGTAGCGGCTATTTGTGTTCAACAAGGACATCTGCCTCTGGCCGGCCTCGACGACGAGAGGGTTGCAATGGCCCACGTGGGAGACGTTGTTCACCAGGTCGAGGTACCGGGTCCCATCGGATGCATGGAGGTACTGCATCTCCCCCCTCACTATGTGGAGAGGCGTGCCGTGTGCAATGGACAGAGCTTGGCTGATGTGCCTGTTTCTGGCTTCTAGGAGTGATTCTAGTTTTACCATCGAGCGTTCCCTCTGTGGTTTTTCTACCAGGATGGCCGTCCATAATGAGATGGGTCAGTGATTACCGGATTCAGGAAAACCGCTTCCGGTCTACTAATCATTATGAATGGGGATGCCCGGGGGTGTTCGTGCCTGGAACCTTCGACCGAACCAGAGGGCGAGCTCTAACTCGTGAGGTCTCACCCGAATACACCGATGCCGTTTCCAACTTCTTCACGACGAGAGTGCCTGATTACGAGGCGGCTAGGGGTGCGCAGGACTCGTATTTCGCAGCCCTCAGAGCCCATGGCACGGAGGTAGTCGTCCTACCTCCCCTTGAGGGATTCCCTGACTGCAGCTTCACAGAGGACACGGCTGTAATCCTTGATGACTGTGCGGTGATTCCCAACCTTGGTCATCCCAGTAGGAATGGGGAGCAGGACTCGATCGCCGAGTTCCTCTCAGACGATTTCGAGATTCACAGAATGCCTGCCGGGGCGACTCTGGATGGTGGTGACGTCGTTTTCTACGATGACCGGTTCCTAGTGGGGGTTTCTACCAGGACTAACAGGGCGGGGGTCGATTTCCTATCCGAGCGGGCTAGGAGTGTTGGCATGGACGTGCAGATATTCGACGTACCGAAGAGCACCCTGCACCTGACCACGGTTTGCTCTAGCCCGAGGGCTGGCACGATGGTGGCAGCAGAGGGGCACCTGACAGAGAAGGATCTGGCGTTCGCAGAGGAGGTGATTTGGATCCCAGAGGAGGAGGGGTACGCGGCAAACACCATCGCGTACGGAGACCGGGTCATCATGGCTGATGGGTACAAGAAGTCAAGGCAGCTGATGATGGATGCTGGCTTCTCGATTACAACAATCGACATGACCGAGTTCAGGGAGGTCGATGCTAGTCTGACCTGCCTCTCGGTCTTCATAGGTTGATTTGTTAAACAGGACCTCGGGGGGGGTCTATGCACACGGGAGCGAAGGTAACGCTTGCCATCGGCGGAGTCGTTTTCCTGTTGGGGGTCGTCATGGTTTTTATTGCAGGTACGGCAATAGACGCCGCGGGGTCAGAATGGGCCGCAGAAAATTCGGATGGCGCCTCCTTGGTAATTGTTGACGATGACGGAAGGGGTGACTTAGGATTCTCGTTCTGGGTGAAGGCAGACTACATCGATGCCGACGGGGACGGGTCCTGGGACCACTGCGATGATATCGAGATTACTATCACTGAGAGTCCGGACACCAATGACTGGGACGAGGGGCTAGGGGGGGGCTTCTACTTCCAAGCTAGCACCGATGGCAGTAAGACATGCGATGTTGAAGATGGCGCCGAGAAGGGGAGAGGGGGTTTCGCCAAGGTTGGTCGAAGCTGCTTGGCGTGCTTCAGAGGAGAAATGGTGTTCGAGTCCAACCAACCGGTGTGGGTGACCAATGACGATGTTGTCTTGGGGGACTTGTTTGGTGGCATCTTCGCAGGTGTGGGCGGGAGTTCCTGTTTGTGCTGTGGAGGGCTTATCCTGCTTCTCGGGTTGATTCTAGCCCTGACCATGAAAGAAGAGACCCCCACAACTTACCAGGTAGATGCTGAAGGACGTGTGATACAGATCCAAGGCGGGCAGGTAGCACCCAGTCCTGTTTCCATCGCCCCTGGATCGGAGGGCTCTGCGGATGATGCCCCGTCAGAGACTGAATTGTGGTACAAGCAGACCGAGAAATGAGTCGGTTCTCGTCTGTTTCTGATACCCCCCACCGAATCCATTAACAATGACTCTTAGAGTCATTGCGCTATGGCTGAGCGGCACGCTAAGACTCACTCACAGTACGAGTGGGGGGGAACGGCAATTATCCTATCCGTTCTCTTCATGGTCCAAGCATTCGCACCAGTTGCGGTTTCCGATGTTGGTTTCGATGAGATGACGATATGCCAAGACTCCCCCTCCACCCTCGGTGGCGTTTGTGACGATAGGACCGATGGCGACGACGGGACAGCCGACGTCACCGACTGGGTCGAAGGGATGTTCCACTTCAACATGACAAGCCCCACCGAGATACAGTTCCAGGCATCATGGGCAATCAGGGAGTGGGACAAATCGGGAATGGGTCTATTCAACTCGGTGGCGATGGCCAATGCCCTTCAGTCTGACAACATAATGGGGAACGATGGGTTACCGGCGGATGTTCTGAGATCGGCCTTCGACGAGAACACCGACCCAAATGACGCGTCGTCCCCTACCATCCAAGAGTCTCTCCTGTCAGAGATAGACGGTTCAATCTCGAGTTTCTTGTCAAACTGGGGCGGATCTTCGACCCCAGATACCACGTGGTCGGACAGAGTCTTCATCCCCGATGACTCAGGGACGATGTCTGGTGTGGATTGCCAGTTAGACCCTCTGCTAGACAGCGATGGAAACGCATTCGAGCCCCCGATTTGCATCTCGACAAACGTCAACATCACTCTCCCCATTTTCAGCACCTACGGACTCAATGGGGTGAGTGCCTCGAACCTTGACACGGCGCTGGAGGGTTTGCTGGTGATGGGTTCCCAGATAACAACCAATTTCGATGTGAGGGTGAATCCAGGACACAAGGGGACCTATGCAATCCAACCACCGACTTACGCCACCGTCGCCAATGCAGGTGGTTGGGTAGGGGATGAGGTTGGAGAAGTGGATGATGATGGCGTGGCGTACAAATCCGGCCTGTGGAGCGTGGATAACCGCGTCAATCCCAATGAGCCGTATCTTCAAGCCGATTTGGACATGACGATGGGATACAGGGATGTTGATGGGACGGATGTCGTGGATGTAAGCCCCTTGGACAAGAGCCTGGATCTGAGGGTCTCGGTGGATCTCTCCGATGAGAGCAACTCGTTCATCGAGGTCGTCGTGGGGATATACCAAATCCAATCCAGCTCCATGACTAGTTGGGGCGTCCCCCGGTTGATGCCGGCGAACAAGGCCACCATCCCTGTAATCACGTCGGATGGGATACGTATGGCTTATCACACGGGTCTGATGGACCTGGGGGACCTGTCCGACAATATCCCAGTCTCGGGAATAGGCCAGGCCCTTGCTAGCTCCAAGGAGGGCCTGACTGTGGCAATGGGGGACTTCACCTGGACTTCCGCGACCCAGGCACCGTTGGATCCTGGGGGCCTGAACCACACTCATGGCTTCCCCTGCACTAGAGGGGTGCATTACTGCATGGAGGGGGCTGTGGCCATGGATGACACGTATCCCGTCTACATGCGGTCAGTCAGTCACACGTTCCCCCTTAGTCTCGCGGATCTCCTAGGTGGGAACCTGGGGGACTCGGGTTTCATGAACTCGGTTTCTGGGGAAGACCTCAGCAAACTTCTGAACTCGGGGGTAGAGTTCTCCACTGTACTGAGCGATGACGCGATGGAGTCATTCATCGGTGATCTCCTCCCAAATGGAGTCAGTGCGGACCTGACGATGACGATCGTCCTCCCCACATGGGCTTCTACAACCGGAGGGGGGGATTCAATCGTCCTAACATACAGGTCATCTGGGAACCATGACGGGAACATAGGACTCACGGGATCCGAGTCTTTCTCATGGGATCATGCGATTTGCAGGGACACTGCGAACGAAGGGTGCTTCGACAATACACCTGACGTAGTTTGCCCCTCGATTTCGAAGAGCTGTGGTTATGTCGAAGCAGATTTGGACATCGCTGAGATTTCAATCTCCAGCCTGCCTGTCACCAAGGGTGTTTCTATTGAGTTCTCCCTATCTGTGGATCTCACAGTGCACAGGATTGCCCTTCCTGAAGACTCTCTTGATTCTATGACCTCTGACACTACCAGCTTGGAACTGGGTGTGTTACCAGCCGATCTATTCAGAACTTTGGCCGAGATCGGCTCTAGAGGGGACCCCCTGGAGAAGACGTTCTCACTTTGCGATAACGGGAGGAGCTACTGCGAACAGACTGTTCCCCTTTCCTCGCATAACACCACTGGTCTTCCGGCATACGCAGAGAGCCTCGGGAAAGACATCGAGTATTACATCAGGGATTATTCTCGTGATCTGGTGGAGGAAGAAGGGAATGGCTGGGGAAATCTGGACATGTCCGGTTTGGTTGTGGACATCCAACTCCCATACAATGAGCTTGTCGACAACGACGATTCTATCGGTGACGAGCGGGGGATTGTTTTCAGCATAGACATCCCGAGTGTGAAGATTACTGCTGGAATAGACAACTCATGGATTGAGTTGATCGACATAGCAAGGGGAGAGGGGGATTTGGAGGGAGGGGTAGTGGCGACAGACCCTGCGAATACCCTTGTGGCTCCGTTCCTAACTCCGATGGTTTCCGCAATGGGTGGTTTGACGGATGCGCTCTCGGCGAGCATGGTTAGTGCCGAGGGGATCCGGATTCCCACAGCGGGTGAAGAGGGGCTTGTCCCATTGGTTGATGTCCCTACATCGAAGCTTTCGGACATGGGGCCCAGTGAGATGGGGCTGAGCCTTTTCGGGTTCGTTACGATCACGATGCCGCTTGGGATCCAACTTGAAGATTTGACATCCAGCAAGGGGAGGCTGACATCTGAAATCGATAACGTGTCTCAGCGCCAGGTCATCACCTACGAAATCGCACCGGGGGTGTATGATGACAGTATTGGGTTCAACGCCCTCCTTACCCCTATGTGGGTAATTTCACAGATTCAATTCTACTTAATCGGACTTCTTCTTTTCTCCCTTTGGAGAGTCAGAAGAAGGATGACACGGAAGAGGAGGAAGAGGAGGGCCGAGGCGCTCGTGGCGCTCGAGGAATCGGTCGCTTCACCCGTGGGTTACATCCCTCCTCAACCGACCGTCGAAGTCCTTCAGGTGTCGGACAATGGCATCGTGATCAAGAGAAGGCTGGTAACCACTTAGTGAGGTCACATGAGAGCCTTTCTGATGGTTTTCGTCGTACTCTCTGCACCCCTGAGCGGTTGCTTTGGGAGTAGCGAATCCAGTCTGACATCAGAAGATCTTGAGGTTGTTCCAGGAACCTTGGTCTCGGGGGTCTTCCAGGATGTTACGTTAGAGGCAGGGCAAGGTATGTCTGTCTTCGTTCCATACTTGGTTAGGGATCCCGTTACTGGTTTCGTACAGAACTCAACTGTAGTGGACATCGCCAAGGGGTCGTCCGTTACCCTCGACATACTCGCCCCACCGAGGGTCTCGCTGCTCGTAATGCTAGTCGGAGACGAGGGGAGGTCCAATTGGCCTATCAGAGCCGCTAACGAGTCTTGGGGTTCTTGGTTGGAGAGAGGTGGCGCAGAGGGAGAATCTGGCTTTGCGGTAAGCAGAGCTAGTGCCAACACATCATTGGATTCACTAAACGCTAGTCAGGAATCGGGTGGAGCCGTCATGGTGAAGACCTTGCTATCGGAAAGGGCAGGGACGGTCCCAGAGGGTGAAGGGGGTACACACTCATCGGGGGTGGTTCATGGGAGAGTTGTCTACGAGAGGCTACACGAAATCACTGACCCGGCTAATTCACTGGACCCGGTCGATGGAAAGGCAGGATACTGGGACAGATGGGCCGGTCAGGGGAACCTCGCATACGAGGATGCAGCCCAGTACCTTATTTCCGAGTTATCATCCTTCGGCCTCGAGGTGATGAGTCATCGGTTCGAGTTCACTGACATCATGGGCAACCAAAACCCCGAGTCGTACAATGTATGCGCCTACAAGTGGGGGAGCGTCTTCACGGACGAATGGTTGGTTTTCGGCGCTCACTTCGACATAGCGCCTCCTGCGAACTTGGTCTTACTTGACCCACATGTCACTGGTTCGAGGACGTATGGAACTCGCGTCGGTGCATACGACAACTCCGCGGGAACTTCCATGGTTCTGGAAACCGCTCGTGCTCTCGTCGAGTTCGAGAGCAGGAGGACGATGGTGTTCTGCCTTTGGTCTGGAGAAGAGGGGGGCAAGAGGGGGTCTGATTATTGGACAGACTACTACGTCAAGGAGGACAACCCCGATGTCACGGTTACTAACTACATCAATCTCGACATGGCAGGTGTGAACTGGCCAGGGGGAGGGGGTGCTCCCCACGGGGACCCGGACCCCCAGATAGACGAAGGTGGTTATCCGAAGGACACGGAGGTGTGGCCTATGCGCGTCTACATCGGACCTGGTCCGAACCACGACAGTCTCGACCAACCTGGGATGGTAGGGCTATCCAACTGGATAGGAGCAGATGCTTTGGGACTAGAGGATCAGATGGGCACCCTGGTGGGGGCCAACTACTCGGCAGAAACGTGGAAGACGGACGTATGGTTGGACATGGAACGGCCCGAGGTAATCGTCTACGAGGACACCACCGCACGAAGTGACCATGCCAGCTTCCAAGACAACCTCGGCACGGTCACCGTTGGGTTCGGCGGGCTCGTAGACGGGTACTGGTGCTATCACCAAACTTGTGACACCCTAGAAGAGATGGAGCAGTGGATGGACACAACCGGCAAGGACTACGGCGAAGAGAACACGGGAGTCGCGAATCTTGTTAACAGCCTCGACATGATCACGTGGTGGGCGTTAATGACCTTCTTCCACTGTGACGAGCAGCCGGTTCTGAATGCGTTAATCTAGCTCGAAGCCGCCCGGCTACAGAATCCCACTGGTATTCATTGTGATGTAGACCATGGCTATTGCTACACTGAGGCAGATGTAGAAGATGGGTTCTGACCACGTCTTGATCTTCTTCCCGTCCAGAGGACCGAAAGGAAGCATGTTGAATGCGCAAAGGATGGCATTGCCCCACAGCCAGTATCCGATGACGATGTCTATTAGACCCACGAAACCCCCTAGGACAAGCCATGCACTGTATCCCAGAGCCCATAGAGCCATGTTGGTAATCGGACCTGCGACCGCAATCTTGCCGAATTGGTTCCTCGTAGCATTCCCCGCGACCATCACCGCTCCGGGTGCCATGAATACAATCCCGAGGAATGCGGCTAGGATCAAGCCGAACCTCAAGCCCCCCGGATCTGCCCTGAACTCTGCCCAACAGCCGTAGTACTTGGCTACGAACTTGTGAGCGAACTCGTGCAGGATGAATGCCGGTGCAAGCGAAATCAAAGACAGCAGGCAATAATTCGGGAATTCGGAGGACACACCATCCAAAACCCCTCCATCGAACATCAGTGCTAGTGCCAGCGTGAAAGCACCCGTGGCTATGGCGAGATGGTTGATCTCTGTTCTAGAGAAGTGCCATATCGACCCTCTGTGCATAGAAGCCGAACCCATGGTTCGTGGGTCTCCGAAGAAGCTGGAAGTCATCCTCCCACCTTGATCCATCTGGACTATGCGGATTCGTGGCTGCCTCCACGTTCCGTCATCCCTAGCAGCCGAGTGACTGCTTGCCCTCTGACGGGCTTCGAGGGGGTCGTCGTCTACCCTCCATGCCCGGGGGTCCCTCTCCGCTGCCATCGAATACTGGTCTCAATCGTCTGATATCAATGCTATTCGAATTCAATCGTCCAGAATTTCTTCTATCTCGGAGATGAGGTCGTCCCACGTCATTGGTGGTTTTGAGTCCCCATCCCGAAGTATCTCTCGCATTTCCTCCATTTGCGAATCGTCAGGTGGGTTCTCCACCCACTTGTTCTTGTTGCCCACCTCCCTGATCAAGGAGGTCTTTCTGGAGAGTCTCTGGCTTCTCAAGCGACTCTCGCCGACCTTCTTGGGGTCATGCTGGTGCTCGCGTATCATTTCGGAATATGTTTGCATCCATTTACCGTGGGAGTCGTCGTCGGTGTGGCTGAAAGGGTCGGCTAGCATCGTGACTAGTTCCCTCGCGAGGCGTTGTGCCTTTGTTCTAGCTTTGCCGGATGTTAGCCGGTCCCTAGCTCTGGTGTGTCCCTTGATGCATTCCTTGCATCTGATGGAGCCGGCTACGTCTGGCGCATCGCACATGAGGCAGCAGACCGAGAAGCCCATCTGCTCCATGGCCCTTCTGGGAAGCGACATGGTGAATGCTACGCGAAGCGCGTTATGAGAGTCACTCGGATTCGAAGGCAGATAAGACCCCGAAGCCTTCCAGCAGGCTCGGTCCGCTTCCAAGGTAGCAGAGAATGCCTCGCCTGCTTCTGGAGTCCTCTGGTGTGGAGTTGCCATCGGTGGCGCAAGGGCCAGTGCATCCGTCGGCGAAGGCGATGTACACTCGTCCTTCTCTGTCAATATGCAGGTCATTGAAGTCCAGGAGGTTCCTGTTGGAGCCACCGATATCACGACAGTCGCCGCTGTTGAGGCATATGCTACCTATCTGAACAGGATCTGGGGAGGCTCGGACGGTATGGAACACCGGATTAGGGTCAAGTGCATTCAGGCTGTATGTGACATAGAGGTAGTAGCTGACATTGGCGTTGGCGTAGTGGGCATTACCATCCCACGGATCTCCATCGATGTTGGATTGGTTCAACTCGCTGCCATTCTCACTACCGAGGTAGGTTATCGCGATACGGCCGGGATCGCCAGCATCGATTTGAGGGAAGGCGGTCGAGATTACTTGGCTTGGGCTGATACGCATGCTGGTCTGGGTCCATGACTCCCCGGAGTCGATGCTAGTTGCCATGTATACGCCCTCGTCGGCGCCCGTCCAGATGTGGTACGCATTCGATTGAGTGTCGGTGGCCACCTCTGAGTTCTTCCTGGGGTATGGGGTCCCTTGATCCTCACCCATCGTACGTTCGAACCATGTCAGTCCATTGTCCTTGGAGACAATGACCGTGGGAGTCTCGACTCTAGGCGTGACATAGACTGTTCCATCAGGCGCGGAGGTGATGGCCCCATGAAGGCCCCCGTTGCTCGTAGCTAGTCCAACTAGCAACCCCCCTGCCTCGAACGTCGCCCCACCGTCGAAGCTAGTGTAGCAGAAGATTCCGATTCCTTTGTTGTAGCAGTAGTAAACCGCTTGATCGTAGAACGCTTGCGATACCAGGCCCCCGATGCCGTAACCACTTCCCGTCCAGGGTCCAGTTGCCAGTTTTATGTGGTCGTTGATTGGTGTCGATCCTGAGTCGTGGGGATTTCCTACCCAGGTTTCCCCATCGTCGTCGCTCCAGCAAATCCAAGAGGTCTCCAGACCTTGCATCTGGACATTGAAGATCCTGTCAGTTACTGGATCGACCCATCCATACGGGTCGTTTGTCTGGAATGCGCACAATGGGCCAGTGACGTCCACCCA
The DNA here is from genome assembly GCA_002457155.1 of Marine Group II euryarchaeote MED-G35. Taxonomy (GTDB): domain Archaea; phylum Thermoplasmatota; class Poseidoniia; order Poseidoniales; family Thalassarchaeaceae; genus UBA36. The sequence goes on along the minus strand of NTJS01000017.1, from coordinate 9,769 downwards.
CGAATCTCCGTGATCGCAGGATCGCATTACCTTCTCGAATGCGATGAAGAAGATGCAGCCGCTCGATGTCACCCCCAGGCTGGGCTCCGCTCCGTCCTCACCTACGTCACTGAAGTTGAACACCAACGGAAGAGGGGTTTCGTCTGCCGGTTGGCCGTCTGGTCCTGTGACGAACACTCCGGGTGGTGATTTTTCGTCCTCGACCTCGTTCGTTGTGTTGTCATCCTGGAGGCACCCCGAGAACGGCATCAGCACCAGCATCAGCGTGGTTGCCAGTGCCAGCCCTGGGCGTAACATCAACCACTGACGACAGGTGAACGGCTTGAAACCTGTTGATTATTAGGGTCCTTTCCAACGAAGCGAACATGGACCCCGAAACAATCCACCGAAGACGCTGGTTGATTCTGGGGATTATGAGTTTGAGTCTGGTAATCACCCTTCTCAACAATGTCACAGTTAACGTCGCCTTGCCTGAACTTTCGAAGGAATTGGGGGCCGATAACACCGAATTGCAATGGATCATGGATGCATACGTAATCGTGTTCGGTGGTTTGCTCCTTGTGATGGGCGCATTCGGTGACAGGTTCGGAAGAAAGCATGCGTTGCTGGTCGGGCTTTCTATCGTGGGTTTGGTCTCTGCGTTAACAGCCCAGTATGCCACTACTTCGGAGCAAGTAATCGGTGCTAGAGCCTTGATGGGCCTTGGTGCGGCCCTGGTAATGCCGGCAACTCTCTCCGTTATTGTCGTCGTCTTCCCTCCTGAAGAAAGGGGGAAGGCAGTAGGCATCTGGGTCGGGATGGCAGGGGTTGGCGCTCCTATCGGTCTCCTAGTAGGTGGTTGGGCGGTAGAAAACTTCGATTGGAGGGCTGTCTTCTGGATAAATCCGCCAATTATTGCATTGGCGATGGCCCTCAGCATCCTTCTTGTCCCCAACTCCAGGGATGTAGCGGGGTCTCCAATGGACCCGATTGGGGGTGCTCTTTCTGTGGGGGCCCTTGGATTTGTTCTCTTTGCGATAATCGAGGGGCCCAGTTTGGGGTGGAGAAGTGTGGAGTTCTTGGCACTCGGGGCCATGGGTGTGGTTCTGTCGTTCCTTTTCATTTGGTGGGAGCGGAAAGCGGAGCACCCGATGCTCCCTATCGAGTTCTTCCAAAACAGGGGGTTCTCTCTAGGTTTGATTGCAATAAGCCTAGCATTCTTCGTGATGTTCTCCTTCATGTTCACCCAGATGCTGCACTTCCAGTTGGTTAGGGAAAGGAGTGCTTGGGAAGCAGCGTTGCGATTCCTCCCCCTGCCTCTGGGGTTAATGCCCAGTGCGGCGAATAGTGACAGGTTGTGCGAAAGATTCGGGAGCAACAACGTTGTTTCATTCGGACTTGCGGTTATTGGGACGGCGATGTTGATCTTCACTACAGTGGGGGTTGGGACACCGTATTGGACGCTCGCTGTAATTTTCTTCTTGATTGGTGTGGGCATGGGCTTGACTATGGCACCGTCCACCACCATGGTGATGGATTCGATCCCTCATGACAAGGCTGGCGTCGGTAGTGCGACGAATGACGCTAGCAGGGAGGTCGGGGGCGCTTTTGGCATCGCAATCGTAGGAAGTGCTGTGAATGAGATATACCAGAATGAGATGGTCGTCCCCGCGGGTCTCGAGGCGCAATCGACATTGATTTCCGAGTCTTTCCCTGCTGCAATTAGAATCGGGAATGAGTTGTTGGCCCAAGGAAACATTATTGGAATCGAGTTGATTGAAAATGCGCAGTACGCCTTCGTGGAAGGAATGACTGGGGCTGCAGCAATATCGGCACTTGTAGCGTTCGTTAATTCGATTCTGGTCAAGTTGTACATGCCAAGGGGATAGTCATGTTTCAGAGGATGCTGGGCGCGTATTGCCCATTAGAGGTTGTCCTTTTCGGCCACATTCAGAAGCCGATTCGATCTTCGTGACCGCATTCTGGATGTGCGCATATGACCCTGTACCTCTCTCTCTTTGGCCGGGGTATCTGCATCCTACTGCCGCACATTGAGCAATGATGGGTGAGTGTCTCTGGCTCCTTCTTGGTCACTTCCTCGATGTCCTTCAGATCGCTTAGCACGGTCTCTGCGCCAGAAGTGGTCCATCCTATCTGATCCGTGTACTCGTCAGTCTCCTCGGACATCTTCTTTGCCCTCAAACCGAGCTTGATCTTGATTCGGCCTCCCTTCTTCCTCTTACCTATTGGGGGCTGTCCTGGTTTACCCTTCTTCGGTGCCGGCCTCCTCTTCTTGCCCCGAGGGGTTCCCTTCGGTGCCGGCCTCCTCTTCTTGCCCTGTGGCCTGCGCTTCGTCGGAGGGGTTGCGTTGGGTGGTCTTGGTGTAGAAGGAGGGGGTTGCTTAGGGGGTGCGGGAGGAGCGGCGGGTTGGGGGGCCGCTGCTGGCTTAGGGGGTGCGGGAGGAGGGGGTGCAGATGACAGTGGTGGTGGTGGTGGCGGGGTTGGTTTGCTACCCTCGTCAGCCATGATATCGAGTGTAGGAGAGGCGGGTTCCCTTTGAAAGAATCGGGGAGTGGTTCGTCTCAGGCGGGGTAGGTCACGAGGGAATGTGCTTCGACCGGGGCTATCGTCTCCCTAGCACCAAGCCCGTCCAATTCGATCAGAAAAAGGGCCCCTAGGACTATTGCAGCGGATTCCTCGCAGAGCCTTGCACATGCTGAGATGGTCCCTCCTGTTGCTAGCAGATCGTCGATGATGATGGCCTTCTGACCGGGTTCGATGGCGTCTTCGTGCATTTCGAGGGCGTTTGAGCCGTACTCGAGCGAGTACTCGACCCTTCGCGAGGGAGCTGGGAGTTTGCCTGGCTTCCTGACCGGGACAAAACCACAGCCGAGCCGGTCAGCCAGCAAAGGCCCGAAGATGAAGCCCCTGGCTTCGGGACCGACGATGACGTCCGGGTACCATTCGAGTTGTTGGAGGTCCTCGGCGAACCGATCGGTGATGGAAGAAACCAAACCCGGTTCGCCTAGGACTGGTGTGATGTCCCTGAACATGATTCCATCGATGGGGAAGTCTGGAACTGTTCGTATGGTCGCTTTAATCCTAGTCAGTAGCTCGTCGTCCATCGCGATTGCTCCTTCACACGTTCTAATGCTGTGGATGCCGATCGGGGGCATCGGCCCCCGACACGGCTCCCAGTTACGTCGTTACCTTGTGCTCTCAAGCCCCGAGTATCATGTCGAGGATGGTTCCATCCCCGTCAATGCTCATGTAGAACATTATCATGAATACGGCGATTGCCCCCACTACGGGGTTGATTTCCCTACCCTTCCCGGAACCAGCCATGATTGCGCAGTAGGAGATTATCCCCCATGCGATTCCATCGGCGATCGAGTAAGTGAAGGGCATCATCACCATTGTGAGGAAAGCGGGTACCGCCATGGTCGAGTTCGACCAGTCGATGTCGGCTGCCTGCCTCATCATCATGGCACCCACTACGACAAGGGCGCAGGCCATTGCGTATTGCGGGATTGATGCGAAGATGTCAGCGAAGAACAGCCCGGACAGCATCAGAACACCTACGGTGGCTGCTGTGAGGCCGGTCTTGCCGCCCTCCTCAATTCCAGCAGCAGACTCGATGTAGGTGGTGGTGGTGCTCGTTCCGCAAAGCGCGCCGACTATGGTCGCGGCGGCGTCGGACATGAATGCCTCGTCAGAGTTGTGAAGCTCGTCGTTCTCGTCGACATATCCTGCCTGGCGGCCCACAGAGTACAGGGTGCCAGCCGTGTCGAAGACGTCGACGAACAGGAAGGTGACCATCACCGAGATGAATCCGCCCCATCCAAGATCGGACCCGGAGATGTCCCCGAGTGCCGTTACTGCGGCGAAGAGCGTTTCTTCAGGTAGGCCCACGAAATCGAATATCTTGGTTGGTGGCTCTGCTACGCCCTCACCTGGAACGCCCGCGACGAAGTTATGGGTATAATCGCAAATGATTACTTGAGCGCCGTTGGCATCTAAGACTGGAACAGTAATCTCCTCGAAAGTATTGGTCATTACTGTCTCTGTTGCACCAAAGCAATAGTTGACTACCGCGTATCCCTCGTTGTAGGGGTCATTGACGCCCAGAAGCCAGCCAATCACAGACACCAGTGCTATACCGGCGATGATTGCACCTGGGACCTTTCTTACCATCAGCACGGCTATGGTGATTAGTCCGATCATGGCCCAGAACGCACCCGATGCCATCGGATCCATCGCGCCTGTGTCGCCTAGATTTACCAGCGTGGCGTTGTCGCCTTGCACCCAACCCATCTCCCTCAGGCCGATGATGGCCAGGAACATGCCGATACCGGCTCCCGTGGCTATCTTCAGATCCGTGGGGATGGCGTTGATCATTGCCGTCCTAACGCCTACTTGGGGCAGTGAGAGAATCAAGAAGATGACTCCCTGCACTAGGATCGCAGCCAATGCGATTTCCCATGGCACTGCCATCGCCCAAGGCGCGGCGACCGTGAACGCGAAGTAGGCGTTCAGGCCCATTCCTGGCGCTAGAGCGAAGGGTAGATTCGCCCAGAACGCCATGACCATACATCCAACGAACGCGGCCATCGCTGTCGCGAACAGGGCATCCTCGAAGGGGATGCCTGTCGCAGACAGCATTGACGGGTTCACTAGAAGGATGTAGGCCATTGTCAGGAACGTTGCGCCACCGGCTCTAAGCTCGGTATTGACATCGCTCCCTGCTTCCGTTACTCCAAACATTTTGTCTAATGCTTCCATTTTTTCACCATTGTTTCTTTTGTAGTGGTGAGTTTTCACTCACCTGATTGCGCCAGAGACACTACGGCTTATGTATAATGCGTGAGGATTGAGGTGTTTTTCGGCCCCGCATCAAGATAGGGGGATCTCCAGAGTGTCGTCATTGGTGGGAATATGGACCTTCCTTTCCACTCCAATGTCTTCTGCGAGGGCCTCGGCTGCTTCTTCGTCGGCGTGGAATAACACCACGTGAGAGGGGTCACAGTCACTGGCGAATTTGCAGAGGGAGGGGTGGTCGGCGTGGTTGGAGAGGTCGAACTTGTCAATCTCGAGGGGAATCCGAGTCTGTTTTCCGAAAATGGGAAGGGCCCCCCTCTCTAGCAGTCTCCTTCCGCCGGAGCCCTCAGCTTGGTAACCAGTCAGCAGGATGGCATTGGATCCATCGTGCCTCAACCTGTTCAAGTACCACAGTGCTGGGCCACCATCCAGCATACCGCTTGTCGTTACAATCACATCGGCCCCAAGTGCCTTCTTCCTGTCCGACTTCCCCGTGACCCTCCGGGACCATCGGTAAGCGGCTTCCATCGCGCGGGAGTCATGGATGAACTCGGGGCATCCGAGCCATTCCCTAGTTACCCTGGTGCCCATTCCATCGTAGTGTACATCGAGACCCGGTGCCTCTCTGTGGAGTATCCGAAGGATATCCTGTCCTCTTCCTGAAGCGAAGGCGGGAACCAACGCTACCCCCCCTCTGGATACGACTTCCAGTACTCGGGAGACGAATCTCCCCTCCTCCTCTGCCCTGTCAGGATGGGTCCTCCTCCCATATGTCCCCTCTAGGCAGAGAATGTCGCAATCCACTGGTGTCGCCCTTGGTGCATTGGGGCTGTCCCTAGTGTCGATATCTCCCGACCAGAGGATCGTTGCCTCTGGTGTCTGAATCTCGACCATAGCAGCGCCTGGTATGTGTCCTGCAGGATGCAACCTGCATTTCCACTCGCCGACATTGAACCACGTGTTGAACTGATGAGGGATCCATGAGTCTAGGGCGGCCTCCATGTCTCGCTTGTCCCAAGCAAGCGGGTAACCCTCGATATCTGAGACTTTGTAGGTGTCAGCCCACATTATTTCTGAAACGGCTGCAGTGAGATCGGTGCCGTGGAGCATTGTTCCATGGGATGTAAGCCATGGAGCCATTCCAATGTGGTCTATGTGGGCATGTGTGAATATTGCATCTTTCACTGGAGGGGCTTCGGATGGGTATTTCGGCGGTTTTGTTGGAGCTAGCCCATAGTCGATGAGGACCCTGGTGCCAGTTCTGTCTTCAATAACGCAACCAACGTTTCCTACTTCCCGTGCCCCACCTAAGAAATGGAATCTGATTCCATCGGGAACATGGTCTGGATATGATGTCGACGACCCTGCTGTATACAGTACCACGAAATATTGTCGGAGGCAGGGGGGATATGAATCACACCCACCCCCACCCCCCTTATTTCCTGTGGAGTAAGATGTGTTCAATATCCGACATTTTCTCTACTGTGTGTAACCATTATAGTATGCAAACTGAAGACCTTCAGATGGCTGTCAAAACTAATAAAAAAATATGAAGATACTCTTATTTTCCCTCGAAATATTTCCATGCACCGGAAACAAAGGGGTTGGGGGGTAACTTTGAGATGTGACTAACTCTGCCCAACAACATGCCAAGGCAGAGTGCGACAGTTTTCGTAGTGGACGAGGATCGTTGTTTTGGTTGCGCAGCTTGCGTCGCCCTCTGTCCTGTGAACGCCCTCGTTCTCGAAGGCTTACTGGTAATCGTGGACGAGCCCAGTTGCACACACTGTGAGCACTGCATCCCAGCCTGCCCAGTGCACGCCCTATCTCTCGAGGACGAAGAAAAGGCCATCCCCCTTGGTGTGCTTGCATGACGAGCATTACCATTCTGGGCGACTCTCTAAGCGCGATATGTGTGGGTCACCGACTTCTTGATCTCGCACCAGAATCAGAGGTCAGTCTGATCACAGACAGGGCAGAGATTGGTTTAATCGGGGAGGTGCCGGGCCTAATCTCCTCATGGCCACCATGCCCCCCCCACTGGATTTCGGACATGTCTTCGCAAAAGCCGGCGACCACATCCACAGCGGTTCGGGGCTCCTGGTTCCTCAAAGCCTTAGGAATCCAACTTTCGAAAAGAGGGTGCACATTCCTCCTCAGAACGAGGGTTACAACTGCTTCGGAAAAGGAGGTAACATTCGTAGGCGCGGGATCGATGGGCAATGGTGCCATTCAAACCGACCACCTGTTGGACCTCAGGCAGACCAGCCAGAAATCAGCACGATGGTACGGATTCGTCTGTAGAACCGAAGACGCTACTCGGACAAACGTCTTCGGAGATAGATCGGACGGAACAACCGAGATCTGGGGCAGGGAAATACCAGAATCAAACGACTTCTCTCTGCAGGAGATGACGTGGGTCGGAGAGCAACCGTCCACCTTCATCTCAGAGGAGGTTGAATTGGGGATTAAACTAGCTCAGACTATTGTTGATACAATAATACACCCCGTTGAACAGTAGGTGATTAACATGGGCGCAATCGGCGAATACATGTGTGACAGGACCTCCGGCACCAGACACGCGATAGTCATAGACCCCGCCGACCAGACTCCTGAAATAGCCGCTAACAGGGCCTTGGCTGCAGCCCACGCCGGGTCCAGCATGATCCTAGTAGGCGGGTCCTCAGATACTGACATGGACAATGTGCATGCCACCATTGTCGCAATCAAGGAGGCTCTGGAATTAGTCACATGGGCAGCAAGCCAAGACTCCGACATAGACGGGCACTCTGGGCAGATCCCCGTCGTCTTATTTCCCCAAGGCGCAGCAGCACTGTCCCCTGCAGCAGATGGAATCACGTTCATGATGCTCATGAACTCGTTGGACCAGCGTTTCCTCATAGGGGAGCAGGTGAAGGGAGCCCCCTTCGTGAAGAAAGCAGGAATAGAACCAGTCCCGATGGGGTACTTGATTTGCGAACCAGGAGGGAAGGCTGGCCAGGTTGGCAAGGCAGATCTCATCGGCCCTCATCAAACGGATAGAGTAGAGGGGTATGCCATGGCAGCGCAGTTCCTCGGATTCAAGTTATTATATCTCGAGGCGGGTAGCGGTGCCGAACTCCCAGTAAACCCAGATTTGATCAAGGCAGCCAAAACGTCATGCGACCTCCCGATTATTGTCGGCGGCGGGATTCGGGACCCTCATGCCGCAAGAGCAGCCGCCGAAGCCGGTGCTGATTGGATAATTACGGGGAACATTACAGAGGAGTACGAGGATGCCAGCGAGCTCCAAGCAGTCCTTTCAGACATGATTAGCGGCATCGCATGACGCACGTACCGCAGGCATACTCATACCCCACCCCCTCGGTGGGATGCCGTGACCGAGGCCATCTGTCCCTGTTGTAACTCCGAAATGAGGGGACAGGGCGATGTCGTGGAGGGCCATATGCACTTCTGCAGTTCCTGCAGAGGGATACTAGCCAGCGATCGATGGTTGAATACGAACATGAGACAGACAAATCTCAGAAATCTCAGGAACTCTGTTTTCGACGGCCTACCCGCTGGATACCGATGCCCTACCTGCCAGGGGGAGATGGTGAAGGGACCGGTCACCACCACACAGGGGGCTTCCATAGAAGTGGACGGTTGCCTGAAGTGCGGCTCCCTTTGGTTCGACAACAGGGAGATAGAGCCCTTCATTCCTGACATCAGGGAGAAAGCAAGCCTCCCAGTTGACTCTAACCCGATCCTCCCTGCGATATCAGGTGGAATGACCGTCGCTAAGTCCGTGATTTCGGGTCTTTTCGGTGCAGTCGGTTCACTCGCCGGCCGAAACGAGGAAGACTCCGAAGAGTAGACCCATAGCCCCCTCCGTCACGAGTCTGAAGATAGTCTGTCAATCTGCGCTTCCATATCCAGAACCAGAAGAAGGAGCTCCTCCTCGTTCCTTAGGAGCCTTGCATTTTCTTCTTGCAGTTCAGCCAATCTGCTAGACTCAGCTTCCGCACCTTCTCTTCGCGCCTTCTCATTCTGCACTAGCCCCTCTAGCTGCCTCACCTTCGTGTCTGCAACCCTTAGGCGCTCTTCCAAGCCCCCAATCAACGCCCCATCGACTCCCCCGCTCTGGGTGATCAGTTCCGCCTCCCTCACCCTACGTCTGAGGTTGGCGACCTCCCCTTCCAGCCTGATCATGTCATCCCACCTGGACACCACTTCATCCACCAGCCTATCACGAGGAATGTCCGCCAAACGATCTCGCAGACCTCGTCCTTCGTCCTCGGCAGGGGTGTTCACTGTCATACGAATTCGGAACGAACCAAACAGGCGCCCACTTGAACCTTGAGGAACTAGCCACCCGCTTCGGTTAAATCAGGAGCCTATCTCGGCCGCGCCATGAAGGCATTCAGAGCGCACGGGTCGTATAGGGCAGGCAAGAGAGACCAACCATTCTCAGTGGACGTTGTGGCCACCGATGAAGAAGACGCCATGGAGAGGCTGCTCTCTACCTTCGGCAGCAGACACAGGGTCACCAGGCGATTCATCCTAGTCGACGGCATCGCAGAGATCGATCCGGCGGTTTCCAACGCCCCAGTCGTCCAATCTCACTTCGGGGTATCTGGGAATCCCAGCTCAATTCCGAAGACCGAGGAAGAGTGACCACAGACCGCACCATCTCGCCACGATAATGGGCAATTCTGAAAGGTGACGCTTCCGGAGGGGGCTCTCATGAAGAAGTGGCTGATGAGGCAATACTGGCGAATTCAACAGAGCCAGGCAATCATCGGCCTGGGGTTCTGGACAGCCACCATCACACTCCTAGTATGGCCTTACTTAGAGTGGAGGTTCAAATCGACCGAGACTCTCCTGTTCATCCCTATGACATATGTCGGCCTACTTGGCATCGCATCCGCCGTTCTTACAACCGTCCTCCTAGCCGGATTCTTTTACGACGTGACTTTCGGTTTGTGGAGAG
>NTJS01000016.1 GCA_002457155.1 Marine Group II euryarchaeote MED-G35 | reverse complement strand
CTTGATTTTAGACTCGTTCTACCTTGATAATCTTCTGAGGTGAGGAAGGCCTGTCACCAGGAAGTGTCTCTGTGGATTCGATTGACCTCACCACTTCCATTCCCTTGGCGACCTCTCCGAATACTGCATGTCTACCGTCAAGCCATGGAGTGACTACGGTGGTGAGGAAGAATTGCGAGCCCCCGGTGTTTGGACCTGCATTTGCCATTGAGAAGATTCCTGGCTTGTCATGCTTCTTTCCCAATGCTGAAGGCTCACAGGGAATTTTCCAACCCGGCCCCCCCGTCCCGGCCCTTCCATTGTTTGCATCACTGGAGTGGGGGCACCCTCCTTGGATCATGAAGTCCTTGATTACACGATGAAAGTGTAATCCGTCATAGAATCCGTCATCCACCAATTTTAGGAAATTCCCAGTAGTCTCTGGGCATTCATCAGTATACAACTCTATGTCAATTTCTCCAGCGCTTGTAGTCATCCTCACGTAAGTCATATTGTGTTTCGGCCGTTCCAAGTTCAATATGGTATGGTTGGTAGCCTATGCTATCGTTGATCCGGGAGAAGTTCCCTCTGGAAGCTCCAGAAGCCTAACAGTTCCGTCTGCATCAAGAGCACCCAGAATGAGGAATTGGGAAACAAACCCGGTCGGAAGAGTCTTTTCTCCAAGATTTATCGCGGCTACAACTGATCTGCCGATTAGCTGAGATCGAGAATAGTTTGTGATTTGTGCAGAGCTCCATAGTTTTCCGACCACGGGTCCGAAATCCACTCTAATTTTGTAAGACGGTTTTCTCATCTCTGGGAACTCTTGAACATCATCGATAACTCCAGTTCTCATATCTATGGAGAAGAACTCCCCTATCCCGATGTACTCCTTTCTATCTAGCTTGGAGGGATGATGAGGTAGGCTCTCGGAGTCTATTTCATGCTGCCCCATTTGTTCAACTCGCAATTTCTGACTTGAGAGTAAGTGGGATGAGGGGGATTCCTGCTTCTTGAAATGCTTCCAAGCCGCCTTCCTGCCTGTCTAATATGGTGATGCAGGATGCGACATCACATCCCATCTCCATTAGCCTCTGCGCTGCCTTCAATGCGGATCCTCCAGTAGTGGTCACATCTTCCAAGAGTACTATTCTGTAACCTCTCTCAAGACTTGAGCCCTCTATTCCAGGTGGGTTTCCTGTCTTCCTACCACCTCTTCCCTTGGGTTCCTTCCTAACTATGAATCCCTTTAGTGAGGAGCCACGTCCAGCCTTTGCAATTGCAATTCCAGTAAGGGGGACCGCTCCCAGTTCGAGCCCCCCCACAGCATCTACTTGGCCGATTGTCTCAATTTGATGATGAATAAGCACCCCCAATAGATGGGCACATTCGGGATCCATCATCACTGGTTTCATGTCGAAGAAGTGCTTGCTCTTCCTACCACTGGCAAGGGTAAAGTCATCTTTTTCGGAGTAAAGATAGGCCAAGTCTCGAATCCTCTCGATCAGCCTTTCTCTCGCCTGCTCTACTGTAGTTGATGTCATTCTACCTGTTATGGCCTAGACGGAATGGGATGAAGGTTGCCTTAGTTGGAATGGATTTTTGACGAGATGGCGGTCAATGTTCTTGGACGGTCGTCTCCGAGTGGGGGGTGCTGTAGCGAGGAAGAGACATGACCAAAAGCCCAAAAATTGCGGAAATGGACATTGACAGGCTCGAGTCAGAGAGAATGGCATACTATGAATCACTGGACGAGAGGATAGAGCGGGCTTATTCAATCGCTAGCGTTGCAAAGAAGAAGGGTTTTGATTTTTCAGAGTCGGTCGAAATTCCCAGAGCATCTGATTTGGCAAGCAGGACGGAGAAGTTACTCGAAGACCCGTATCTATTCATTGACCCAACAAAGCGGAGTCGGTCGCCTTTGAAAATCGAAGGTCGCCTAAGGGGTCTTCTCCAGGAGCACGACCGGGAAACGGCGGCAATCATGATCGCAATTTCTGTGACAAAGGAAATGCATGCGGCAACCGGTGATAGAAGGAGAGCCATAGACTCTGGTCTGAGAGTTGGTCTTGCAGTACTTACCGAAGCAGTACTAGTTGCTCCTCTAGATGGAATTGGGGATGTCAGAATCATGAGCAATGCTGATGGTTCTGAGTTTCTTTCAATCGACTTCTGTGGGCCGATTCGGGCTGCAGGGGGTACTGCCCAAGCCCTAGGTGTCCTCATTGGGGATATTCTGCGAAGGGAAATTGGAGTAGGCAGGTACATCCCAACAGTCCCTGAAGTGGAGAGAGTGAAGGAAGAGTTTGGACTATATCGAGCCAATCTCCAATACAAACCGCCTCCGGAGGAGACGGAGACTATTGTCAAAGAGTGCCCAGTAATGATTAACGGCGAAGAGACGGAGAGAATGGAATGTGCTGGTTACAAAGAAGTCAAGAACATAGTCAATGAAAATGGCACCTTTAGAACCCGAGTTAGGGGTGGTGTAATGTTGGTAATTGGAGAAGGCTTGTGCCTCAAGGCGCCAAAAATTCAGGCTCACACGGAGAGGCTGAACGTCCCCGGTTGGGAGTTCATTTCCAAATTCGTTGACAAGCAAAAGGGTGGAGACTCCAAGGGGACGGAGGAGAAGCGAAGGCTGATCAAAAAGGAAGGGAAATACATGGAAGATGTGATTGCCGGTAGGCCGGTTTTTGGTGAACCGCGTGAGCCTGGTGGATTTCGGCTCAGATATGGGAGAAGCAGGGCGACTGGGCTCGCAGCTGCAGGTCTAAATCCGATTACGATGGAGGCAATGGGGGGTTTTCTGGCGGTTGGCACTCAAATGAAGATTGAGGGCCCTGGTAAGGCATGTGCAGTCACACCCTGCATTGAGATTGATGGCCCGACTGTGCTCATGAAGAACGGAAAGTTCCTGAGAGTATGTACTGAGAACCAATGGAATGAGTGTGAAGGTGAGTTGGATTCAATTTGGGATGTGGGTGAAATACTTCTGGGTTATGGGGAATTCCTAGAGAACAACAAACCACTGGTTCCCTCATCATACTCCGTAGATTGGTGGGCGGTAGATGTTGCAGATTCACTTGACACACATGACAAGGTCGAGAAGTTCTCTGATATTCTTGGAGTGAAAAGGTCCGGGCTCCCTCCTGGAATGCCCTTCAATGGAGCAATTAAACGTGGAGGAGAGTCGTCCTTGGAGAGAGATTGGAGACGGAGGGAGTGGATTTCTTTCCTCAAGGTTTTGGACCTATCTTGGAGCCAGGTTCGGGATATCTCGATTTGCTACGGTACGGCTGTCCCCCCTCCTTGGAATCATTGGTGGTCTGATTTACCAATTCAGTTCGTTCCTGAATTAGTTGATTCGATAATTGAGAAAGGATGTATCGAAGATTCGATACTTAGAATTAGAGATGTAGTGGCTGGGTGGCCACACTCGCCAGATGGGGAAAAATTATCATTCGGCCAACCGATATTGGGAGAGTGGGCTCGTTGGACAGAAGTATCACGACATGGGCTGGTCAAATCATCTCTAATGACGCTGGGAATAGAGCATCGACACGAAGGCTCAGACATATTGGTTCCAAAACACTGGGAGAGTCTATTGGATGGACTGGGGCTGGATGATTCTCTAGGGAAGATTCTTGCTCGGAAGGATGTGAAGCCTATCGTATCTGATATTGCAGACAAGATCTCCAACTACCAAAATCAGGTTCAATCTGTTGGACGGGGTTCAGAGGGACTGGAAGCACAGAGTAGATTGGATGACTACCGGGTAGAGCGAACCCTGCAAATAGTCAGAAGAGTCTCCGTTCTTCCCAGATGGGAGGATTCAATCCCCTGTAGAATTGGAGCTAGGATGGGGAGACCGGAGAAATCGGGAGCTAGGGAGATGAGTCCCCTTGTACACTCGATTTTCCCGATTGGTGATAATGGAGGGCCACAGAGATTAGTATCAGAAGCCTCGAAAAAGGGATCGATTAGAATTGTGGTAGGTCCTAGGATCTGTCAGACATGCGGGAAGGAGAGCCCGCATGTCACTTGTCATCACAGACCGGATCCATCTGAGCCCGTGGAATGCGGCGGGAAGACTGTTAGTGCCCCTAGAAGGAAGAGGGGAAGAAGAAAGGGGGAGAGGACCGCAGTGAATCTTGGTTCCATTATCGAGGTAAAGAGAAGGAAGCTTGGACTGGATAGAATCCCAAAGAAGATCAAAGCCGTCAAAGGACTATTCTCCGAAGATCAGTCCCCGGAACAGTTGGAGAAGGGAATTCTCAGAGGTCTGCACGGAGTTTCTGTTTTCAGAGACGGAACCTCCAGATTTGACATGAGTGATGTCCCGGTCACACACTTCAAACCATCAGAAATCAAAACTCCATGGAAGAGGTTGCTGGAACTGGGTTATACTCACGATTTCATGGGAGAGCCATTGAGGAATGACGATCAGATACTGGAGTTGCTACCTCAGGACTTCATTCCTTCTAGTTTGGCTTCCGACCACCTACTATCCACTTGCTCATTTGTTGATGACCTACTGGTTAGGTTCTATGGGGTGAGTGCTTTCTACGAGGCAAAGAGCCTGCAAGACATAGTGGGGCATATCGCCATTGGTCTCGCCCCCCATACCTCTGGAGGGGTTGCATGCAGAATCATTGGTTGGACTGATGCTTCCGCTGGTTATGCCCACCCCCTCTTCCATGCTGCAAAGAGGAGGAATTGCGATGGTGACGAAGACAGCATAATGATGCTGATGGATGGTTTGCTAAACTTCACTCAAACGATACTACCGGCAAACAGAGGAGGCAGGATGGACGCCCCCCTTGTCCTGACAACTAGATTGAATCCAAGTGAAATTGACAAGGAGGCATTGAACGTGGACTGCTCTTGGAGTTACAGCAGGGAGTTCTACGAGTCGACCCTTGGACAACCGCATCCGAAGGAAGTCAGGAGTTTAGTGGATATAGTCGAGAATAGACTTGGGATGATCGGAGAAATTCGAGGGTATGGGTGGACTCATGATTCTGGTCCACTGGACGCTGGTCCGGAAAACTCCTCTTACAAGACTCTCGTTACCATGAAGGACAAGTTGGACAGTCAGTTGAGTCTGGGGAGGTTGTTGCGTCCTGTTGCGGCTGAGAGAGTCGCGAAACAAGTGATTGAGTCTCACTTCCTCCCAGACATGAGAGGGAACCTGATGGCATACACGAGACAGAAGATTAGATGCGTAAAATGTGGCGAGTCGTACCGTAGGATGCCTCTGGCGGGAAAGTGCATCAAGCATAAGGGTAGGCCTTCAGGTGGTTTCACAGGAGGGGAAATGGACTCCGGATGTGGTGGGAACATTGTACTTACTGTCTCAGAGGGAGCAGTCAGGAAGTATATCCAGATCACTGAGGAAGTGATGGAGGAATATGGAGTGGATGACTACACAAAGCAGAGGGTCGGGTGGATGTCGTCGAGTGTAGATTCGCTGTTCAACAACGACAGGGTCACTGTGATGACCCTGGAGGACTTCATCTGATTAGGTATGCAAGAGGGTCGCCAAGAAGCAGCATCGGCAGAATTGCCAAGAATAGGTATACCAGGAAGGGGTGCTTACTTGTGATCCAGACGCTATCCAAGCCCATTTCCTCCAATAGTGCCAAATCAGATTCCCTCTCTGTGCCAATGGTCGACTTGCTGGACGGGAGGATTCGATTCACGACGGTGTTTTCACCGTTCTTCTGGATAATCTCGGTTAGAATCCAAGATGGGTTTGCTTCCATCTCTGAGAATTGGCTAACCTCGGAGATTTTCTTCTTAGTGGCGTGCCATGCCATCTTCAAATCGGGAATAGAGGTGATGTTGCCCCTAGTGGCATTTTGAACGAAAATAACGGGTGGTGCGATGAGGAATGCTGCGGCTGCCCATACAAACATGACCATCGATGGTGGCATCCTGAATATTGGGTCTTCAGCTAGTGGGTAAATCTGCTCGGGGACGAAAGCCCAAGACGGGAAGAAGAGTGTCATTAGTATGAGTGCCTTCACATCCGCCCCTCCTGGTATTAGTCCGAATCTCCATGAGCTGTAGAATACTGTTGCAGTCAATGACGCCCCGATCATGCTCCACCAAAGTGCGGTGTTAGGGGACTCGTCGCCGAGTAGCAGATCGACAAAGTCTGTTTCGGAGTATGAAACCGCACCCCCAACCAGTCCCAAGGCACCTAGGGAATAGAAAATCGAGAGAATTGCCTCTCGTCGACCCCATTCTCCGAAATTTCGGAGGTCGGGAGGAGACGAGAAGCAGAATGAGAAGATAGCTAATAGGGCGAAGGTCATGCATATGTTCTCAATCCCTGCGTTTGATGAGGCCATCTCGAGCAATAGTACCAGAGAGGCCGGAATTGACCACCTGATCCAGTGATCATCCCGGACAGAAAGAGTTTGAAAATCTGATCTAGCCGCTGCGAACATGCATATGACGAGAAGTGATATCCGAAGAGTGGAGAGGAGTGGGTCGGCCATACCGATAGGATATGCTCCGGTGTCATCAAGGCTTCTGCGCTATCGCTAGCCGCCGGATTGGAATAGTCCGACAGACTGATCCAGTATCCATGCACTGAAGAAATTCGCAATTCCGGCTATCCACATCATCTGAATCATCTGCCCAAGGACGAGTGTCGTGCCCCCTCCCCTAATCCTTGCAGTGATAAGCCCGAGTACCAAGATGGAAATCACCACTAGGAATGATCCCATGTAAGTGAAGACCCGGATATTCTGGTCAATTCCACCGGTCTCCGATAGAGCGGGGAGGGCCACGTCTACACCTCCGGCAGCTGTTCCCACCTCCCCCGTGCTATCCACTAGTCCCTGGGCGACCGATGCGATCGTCTCTCCCAGTCCTGCTATGATGGAAGTGGTGATGTTCAGTGCGATGATCATCGCAATCAGGAGGCCATAGGACACGCTCCTCATCACATTGGCAGATATCTGTCTCCTCTGCCGCAGTCCGAGGAGGGTGGTCGTGCTTTGGGAGACCATGTCCCCAACAAGACCAGCCTCTCCGGTAGAGGATGAGCCTTCGATGAACACCCTCGTGAATCGTGAGACGAGCATCGAGTTGTTATCGGCTGCGAACCAGTCCCATGAGTAATCGCTGTCGATCCTCATCGAAAGCCGCTTCTCCAGATTGGAGATTGAGTTGTCAAGCGCCCCGAAGTCGATACCAGAGAGGGCTTTTACCATAGCACTTGGCTCCTGTGCCCTTGCCTGAGCAGTACCGCCGAAAGCCCTAATGAACTCGGGGAATGCCTCGTCTCTCCTCCTCACTCGCGCCTCCTCCTGTTGGACGAGCAATGATGGTGCTAGGAGAGGAGACATCATTGCTGCGATAACGAGAAGGCCATAGTACTTCCATTGACTGAATAGGATGTCTGTCCCGAAGAAGATGAATACCGCAAAAAGCATGGTTACCATCAAGACCCCAAGAATCGCGGCGAAAATCCACGACCTTCGCATATCGATAGCCTGCTCGGTGTTGAATCCGTGCTTGGCGAATAGGTCCTCATCTGGGATCACCAGTGTGAATAGATACCACGCACCTATCTGTAGCAAGGCGAACATTGCCCCAGCTAAGAGGACCCACCGTGCCCTGAGGATTACTTCGAACGGATTGTTGGTATCTGCTCCCGTCTGGAAGAGGATTAGGTGGAGACCCGCGACCACCAGCAGAAGCAGGCCCGTGGTGGTAAGAGATACGAAAGTCTCCCTGAGAGTGTCCAGCTGCTCTAGTCTGGCATCGTAGATAGTTGTAAATGCCTGGTCGAATGTCTCGTTCTCGCTAGTGAAGAACTCTCCGATAGGCTGACCGACCTCTACAGAGAAAGCCATCCTATCCAGGAAATCGCTCCAGATCGCGGATGGGCTCTGACGCCCGACTATCCTAGCTGCCTCGGGCAGATTTGTGTGCCACTTGGTCACTAGGGTCTCGATCGCTTGGATCTCATGTGCAAGGGCACCGTAGTCACCCATCTCCTTGAGGACGTCGAACATCCCCTTCTCAGCTGATTCGCCCATCGAGAGAATGCCCATCCTGGTCATGAACATGTGCATGTCCTGCTCGATCTGGATAGCCTCTGCGGAGACCTGTGCTACTGGGTATGCTAACGTCGCAGCGAAAGAGAGTAGGGGGAAAACAAGGATGAGGAAGACTGCGTTTACACCGGTAATGACGTCGCTAACCGTGAACCAAACCGTAATTCCTGCTATTAGCCCGAGCGTCGTCGCAGGGAGGGAGAAGAAGAGAAGGTATCTACTGAATGGCATCCCAAGTCGTAGGAGAGCGATTTCCCACGTGGTGGCCTTATCCTCCATTTCTCCCCACCACCTAGTGATTAATTCCTGTCCATGTCTCAAGAGATGAGGCGAACCTGTCCCAACCTTCCTTGTAGTAGACGTCCAGAAGGTCGAACACGTCGTCGTAATGAGTAAGGTCACGGTCACACATCCTCTGAATTGCCTCGGTCCTCCTATGGAGCTCATCGTAGATGTCCCTCTTGCTGCGGAATCCCATCCTAGGTGCGATCTTGTTCTCCAGCATGTCTGATTGGAACATCCCCCTGAAGTAGACCTCGTCCGCAACGGGATCCCACTCGAACATGTTCCGAGTCAGAATCCCATCTGCAGTCTTGTCGAATCCGATGACCTCGCTTACCCCTGTGATTCTCCGTGCAATCCCACCTCCAGGTGCCTCGACGACCTCTTGGAAGATTGCGAAATTGAGATTGTCGAAGAATCGAGCTGGGACGTTGATGGGGTCTCCAGTAAATCTCTGAATCAGTTTGACTATGTTTGAGGCGTGGAATGTTCCCATAACTGGGTGCCCTGTCTGCATTGCTTGGAAGGCGATTGCACCCTCTACACCCCTGATCTCTCCGATGATGATGTATCGGGGCCTGGATCTGAGAGCCGCCTTCAACAAGTCGAACATCTCCACTCTGGAGTCCTCGTTCTTCGAGTCTCGGGTAATCAGTCGCTGCCAGATGGTGTGGGCGACCTTGACCTCGGGAGTGTCCTCTGCGGTGTATATCTTCACGTTGTGATCGATGAACGGGAGAACGGCATTGAGAGTAGTTGTCTTCCCGGATGCGGTCTCTCCAGATACCAGGCACGACATCCCAGACTCTAGCCCTAGCCAGATATATGCCGCCATCTGGGCGGATAACGTCTTCCACTTGATCAACTGGATAATCGAGATGGTCTCCTCGGCGAACTTCCTGATAGTGAACGAAGAACCCTGAATCGAGACGTCATCACTGTAGATGATGTTAATTCTCGAGCCATCTAGTAGGGCCCCGTCGACGATTGGCTTGCTGTCTGAAACTGGTCTCCCAATCCGCTCTGACATCGATCTGAGGTACTTGGTAAGTAGCTCCTGGTCCTTGAATGCGATATTCGACGTCAGCATCGGGAATACCTTGTGGTCCATGTTAATCCTCGTTAGTCCGATGGAGTGTATGTCCTCTAGCATCTCGTCGGCCAGAAGCGTCTCTAGTGGGCCGTTGTTGACCAGATCCCTCACTACGACGTATTTCAGACGGTCCAGTTGCTCTGGCGTCACCTTCAACGGCGCCTCTCCCAATCCGATTAGCTCTCTGGCTTGGTTGACGAGCGGGTTGGAAAGGAGGGAGGATGTCGTGGTCGTGGTCATCTCATCCATCATCTCGTGTATCATTGCGATGAACTCGGCGTCGTTGTCGAATCGCTCCTTCTGAGGTGCGTCTCGGAGAAGTCTCTCCACGATCTGGTCCCTTAGGTCCTCCTCCTCCATAGTGATGGTTGGCTCTAGGCCGAACCAGAATGTGTTCCCGGCTCCTTCCGCTCCCTCTGGTGGGGAGTATACGTGAGCGAAGCACGGTGGCCTGGTAGCGTAGATCAGGTTTCGAGGGCTGACGCTCTTAGCGTCCCTGTCGAGTGGGCCGTAATATATCGGTCTGGAACCGTGCTTTGCTTCGAACTCCTCGATCCATTCTCGGATGTGTGGATACTCGGCCATGAGGCCTCCCAGGTCACCTGGCTCGATTTTGAATGCTGGCTTTTCGGATCCTTCTTCGCCTGCTTCCTGTTCCGTGACCATTCAAAACCCCCTCATGCAACTGCTGTGATATCCACGATGAATCCCATCTCTGGCATCACCTTCCAGCCTATTCTCTCCGTCACCGGTCCCGCTGCCCTTAGGAACCTAGTTACTCCCACGGTTCTCACCATCTGCCCTCCGACGACTGCAGTCATCATATCCAGAAGAATCTCGGCGGAATTCTTCATATCCCTGAGGACTCCGCTCTCCATCTCATCTGGATCGATCGTGAGTATCAGTGTCCTCCCTTCGGATGTGAACCTCCTGAGAATCCTCAGAAGATCCTTGCCGGACATCTCCTCTGGCATTAGCTCTGATGCTCTGTCGATGATAACGACCTCGGCCTCTTTTGATGCAGGGGAATCCAGTAAGTCAAGGAGGGTGACGGTTTCCTCAGTGGGCTCGGCAATTACTCCGAAGCTGGAGATAAGGTGGAATAATCCCTCGTCGATCTTCTTGTCCATGTAGTAACCAATGCTGGCAACCTGCTCGAGCCATCCCCTAGTGGTTAGCTCAGTAGTGAATAGCGCGACTTTGACGTCATTGGCAGTCATACCGAAAGACATCCTCTGCCCGATGATGCTCTTCCCCGAGCCAATCCCCCCACATACTAGCATGAGAGCCCTGTTTGGGATTGCCGTGCCCATGCTTTGTCCTAGGCTGTCCTGGATCACTCCGAACTCGAAGTTGTTCTCATTAGGTTGTGACAAGTCTGACTTCCTCCGATACGGTGTATGCCCCGGCGTAACCAGTGGCAGACGATACAACAGTTATTGTCATTATTACATCGTTGGTCCCTGTGTAACTCAGGGTATCGCTCGTGTCATCGACTGTGAACTTGACTATTTGCCCTGGAACCCATTCCGTAGAAGAGTCGGCAACAGACACGCTCAGAGAGAAGGAATCGATGTAGACTCCGACTGTTTCGAGGTTCAACAAGGTCTCTCCCGAGTTCTGGATGTAGACAGTCGCAGTCTTATCTGTATCGTCCCAGGGCATGTTGCTGGGATCGTTCACTAGTGATGCCCGTGTTCTGACGTCTTCGGCGCCCTCCTTCCCCCTGTCTTCTATTGCGCGGTCCATGTCATCCCATGACTCTAGGAGGACTCCGGATACCAGGCCAGCGACGATCAATCCGGCAATCAGCAGGATAATCTCAGAGGGTCCGCTTGCCATATTATCCCCTCATGTAATTGTTACTGACACTGCGTCATTGTGATTGTAAATGGCCAGAAATGCCCTATCGGGATCGTCCCCTATTGAGAAACCGTGACTGGTCGGGGACAATGGGAATGCGTCGGTGGAAAGTTCCTCCCCTGGGAACAGGTACAGATTGCTGCCCGAGTAGTGGTCGGTAAACAGGAAGGGGATGCCCTGTACAACTGTAGGGGTGTCAGATAGCGTGATCGAAATATGAGATAGGTCGACCGTCTCTGATCCGGAGTTTCTGATGATTATGACGTTCTGGTCGTGGATATCGAGGGTCCCAGTAGCATTCCCGCCTCCGCAGTTGATGGTGATGGTGTCCCCATCGGTATATCCGGACCCCTCAAAACCTACAGTAACTGCAATCCCAGTGACCACATTGATGCCGTTGGTCGATACGTCGACTTGCATACCACTCCCGGTGCTGGCGGTGACTCCGCAAGTATCCCCATCGGTGTAATCGCCGCCCCCGCTGACTAGTGATACTGACTCTCCCGGCCCGGTTGACTCCTCCTTGTCAGTCACGCTGACGAGGAGAACCTCCGGGTCGGACAACTCGAAATTGGTGATCTTTGCGGATTCATTGACCGTATCAACCAGAGATACGGTGGCCATCCCGAAGATCATGATGAAGACGGTGCCGACGACCATCGCCGCTACGCTAGAGCCAGCCAAACCCCATCCCCCTAGGGAGTCCCCTGGGCCCTCCAAGCCTCTATGAGGGCAGCGAAGGTTAGCAGGATCCTGTTGTTCACGGATGGTGCTCCTTCGGATGCCTCTCCGGGTTCTGCCAGGGAAACGATGGCGCTGAGCGTCTTGCCCTCCGTTGGCGTGATGACTCCCGACTTTGAGGCTGCGCCCAGGAAGATGAGGGCGTCCGTCCCGCTCAAGTGGTCAAGCAGGAGGGCGGCTATCTTCGTCGGATCCACGCTAGGGCCATGCATCAGGGCATCCTCCTCTGAGCCCTTCAGGAACGGGTTTACCGCTAGGGACTGCGCCTCGTACAGGTCTAGTAGGCCCGGGCCTCCTGGCAAACCACCTGCAGTTGCTTGGGAATCTTGCGGCGAGCCCTCGGCTGGTCGGCTGGTCACTGACCCGTCGTCGCCAACTGTGTGAATTACGTCCGCAGAACCACCGCCTCCTCCGTCTGAAGGAGCGGGAGCGGAGACAGTGACCGATTCAGCCGCTATCTTCGCGGTCTGCTGAGCGGTCATCTTGATGTTGGCCTCCATCAGGTCCATGGCTGTCTCCAGTCTCTCGAACCTGTCCTTGACCATGTCAACGAGCTCGGGGATCTTGTCCTGTCCCTGACTGGCCTGAGGGTCTCCCAGAACGCCCACCCTTGTCCCGGATGGTGCGAACAGCCACGCCTCTAGATCGGTGGGCCTGAACTCAGTGGGTATGTCGACATGCTCTACAGAGAGCTTGGCTGCCTTGTCTAACCTGTTTGACATCCCTTGGTCTGCATCCCCGACGGCGTTCCTGAACTTATCGAGCATTCCCATAGCAAAACCACCATCTCCAGAGGCTCAAAGTTGATTTGACCTCCAGAGCATCCGGATCACATTATCGATGCACCGTAGGTCAGCGAATCGACCTTCAGCTCGATGGCGGTGTCCCCACCACCGTCGACGGAAATCCTCATGTCAATATTAGCCCCTTGCGTGAAGAGGACGTCGCATCCGTTACCAGCATCAGCTATGGCCAGGGCATTGTTACCATCGCTGTCAGCGTTCGCAAGTGTTATCGACGTGTAGTAGGTGTTCCCAGCCGAAAGCTCGTAGGAGTCGGCGGGGACGCTGTCATCGGTGAGGTTCTTCGCATCCAAGTCACCGGTGTCGAAGAAGGCACCGACTGACGGTGAGACCTCGCAGGTGATATAGTAGCTGATGTCAGGGGGGAAGATCCCTGTGGATCCAGAGGCAACCCTCCAGATTACGTCAATCTGCGCAACGTGCGTCGCGCCAGTGCCGAGTTCGTCACCGACTTCCTTGATTACGATGTCTACGACCGAAACCTTACCGGAAATCTGCTGCCTTGTGTCGCTGCTCGTCTGCTCTGCGTTCTGCTGCAGTTCCTCGGCCGTCTTGATTATGATCGTCGAGGCCACTGCGGCCACTAGGATCAGGGCGATGAAGACGATCATGGCACCGATACCGATGGAGCCGGACTCATCCCTTCGTGCTTCCGCTGTCTCGAAGCTGTTGTCGTGACTCATCTAAACCACCGAACTCCCTGCTGAGATGGAGTCTATTGTCAGCTCTGTGACCGTCGTACCTCCATCTATTACTATGATCTTCAACAGCAGCGTGTCGCCTGCTTCCGCGAGCGTGTCACACGCCCCTCCATCGAGGAATATGTCGAACTTGAATACGGTTCCTGCAGTCAGCTCATCGGTTGGATCGTAGTCAGTGCCATCCAACTTGTCGGCATTGGGTGACTCGCCTGCGTCGAATGGAGCTTCCCCGCCTGCGTCGGTTGTCGCCAGGTTCCCACCGACCAATCCGTAGGATGCGTCGTCGCCGCATGTCAGAAGCCAGTCGATGTTCTGGACTTGGAGGTTCACCGCACCTGCTGCCACCTTACCGGTGAAAACGATGCTATCGACATTGGAGTCTGTATCCAATCCCGATCTGTTCACCATGGCATTTACGATGTTTATCTTCCCGGAAATCTCCTTCCTGGTGTCACTGCTCGTCTGCTCTGCGTTCTGCTGTAGCTCTTCAGCCGTCTTTATGATAATCGTCGAGGCCACTGCGGCCACTAGGATCAGTGCAATGAAGACAATCATTGCCCCGATACCGATTGAGCCCTCCTCTAGATTTCTTTCTACTGTATGGTATTCTTCGCTCATTATGCGTTCACCTGTACCCCCTCGTGGGCGCTAATCACTTATGAGACTAGTGGAAAATGAGGGTTTTTCGGCTGTTCAGAATGTGGAAGTTAGCTGCCTATTCCGACTGCTTCTCTTAGGTTCAGTACCTCGATGGGAACGTGAATCACGTCCCCGGGACCTAGGTTCTCGACTAAGGGGAGCCTAAGGGTCTCGAAGCCGTCGGGCATCCATGGGTCGAGGAGTAGTCCCTGCATGGTGTTCGGAGTCCTGTTTTCTACTCTTGTCTGGACCCTCAGGGAACCGTAATCCACATGGTACCCGGTGGCGATGTTCAGGCTGCTACCGAGAAGCGCGGTCTGGGGGAACGATCCCGAGGGGCGGATCTCGATCCCGATTTCTATGAATCCCTCGGGAGGTATCTCAGGTATTTCGCACATCTTCGGAGTCGATGACCACCCGTACGGGATTGGCGGTGCCAGCCTCATCGTTGAGATGTTGTTCTCTCCGGTGTTCTCGAGTGTGATTACCATCAGGGCGTGGTCCTTGCCCTCTGGCCATGTTGTTCCTATGGAGAGGAAGAAGCTGTTCACGAGGAATGGGCTGGTCGCTTCGGTCACTGCAACTGGGCCGAGTGCGCTAATCGCGTCCTCGAAGGCCTTGGCGGACGATGACAGGTCTGAGTCTAGTGCCTTCTTTCCCTGGTTGACCAGAGTAAGTGCTATCTCCTCTATGTCGCTTAGCTCACCCATCTCGTTGAGGTGCCTTCCAAGCGTGTTTAGGGAGCGTTCCAAGCCATCCCTTCCCATGGAAGCGACGGCCCCCTCTACGCAATCGGCAGCCGCCCCCCAGTTACCCTCTCTGAGGTGCTGTAGCCCCAGCATCGTGAGGTCCCAGGCACTGCGGTCCCCCTCGGACATCTGCTCGAGCTCCTCTAGGGAGCGTTCTAGCGAGGAAAGGGCCCTGTAGAGGTCCATGATTTGGCCCTCAGCCTCATCGACCTCCTGTGACAGTGTCTTCAGCATCTTCTTGGCGCTCATCGGCCTGTTGGCCCATATTGCGAACTGGATATTCTCCGCCTCTTCCTCGATGTAGTCTATCCTCTTCAGGGTGGCCTCGGCCCCTCCGATCGCTGGTGCTTGTTCTCTGGCCAATTCAGCTTCCTCCTCCTGGTTTGTTTCCGGCCCTTCCCAGAATCTTCTTGATTCGTATAGCCCGCAGTTCGATGTCCGCTAGTTGGCTGTATAGCGTGTCGTATGAGCTATCTAGGAAACGCAGAATCATGTGGACCAGGATCGGGGAAATCGCCATGAAGGATATTATCGTGATAATTGAGGTCGACCCCGTGTCTATTGCGAGTGCTGGGGTAATCAGCACGAACGGCAGGAAGGCATATGGGGCACAGGAGATTATTGCTCGTAGCTCCTTACGAGTGTTTTTCTGTTCCTTGTCGTGGTCCTCAAGTAGTGACATCGTTCCTATCCTGGACTTCTTCCTATCATCATGAATGGCCTGAAGCTCGCTCGAGGAGAGCCATGCCACAAAGGCAGCGAATATTACTGAGGCTATTGCGCAAATCAGGGTCAGCCATGTTGAGAGGCCGGTTAGCGAGAGAATTCCGAACCCCATGGATGCCACGTATGCAGAAGCATGGAGGCGACTCTCTGACTCATCCATTCCCTGTCTTAGCAGGGAGAGTGCCACGAAAAGGATGGCTAGTCCGGCCAGAGCGGCTGACGGGAGGCTGATCCCCGAAAGGGTGATACTCGGCGTAGACCATGATTTGATTGATAGGTCGGCTTCGTAGTTGTCGTTCTCCACTACGTTCCCGAATATCCCTCCCTGTTGGGTAATGCTCAAGGGGAACTCCAAGGACACCGTGCACTCCAGTGTCTCTGAGGATGAGAACCATGGAATGGGATTCAACTGGATGGCCCACGATGCAGTGGCATTTTCCCCGGGTCCTAGAACGGGCAGTGTCTCTGAGGAATATGGGTTGATAATCGTCGCGTATGGCGTTCCAGAGCAGTCTAGAACGACGTTGACGTTGGTTGGCATCACTGCATTGCCCGCATTGATCACTGTGACATCGATCCATGTCAGGTCTCCCTCTTCTCCGTCGCTCCGGAATGAGACGCTGTCGATGAGGGGGTCGGTAGATTCCGACATCCTGAGTTTGACCACGAGATCGGTGGAGTATTCCGTGTTAGTGCTCTCTTGGGGGTTCCTTAGTTGCAGGAAGATGTCCCAACCGTCGCCGGGAGCGAGGTTCTTCTTGTCTGGGATGATTATCTGGATGGTGATCGTCCCTCCATGGCCCTCACGTGCCCCTCCTTCATACGGGGTAGATGGTTCTAGATCCCATGCTGAGTTGCAAGTAGCTACAGTTGCCGTGGTAGCGGCGATGCCCTGGCCCTGGTCGGCAAGTAGGCACATGCCGCCGGTGGATGGGTCGTGGTCAATGCTCATCCCCCAATGCACGAGGGGATAGGAAATCGATGGCACCAACCTTTCCGGGAGATCGGCAGCGGAGTCATAGGGATCCCTCTTCCCGTTCATGGCTAGGGTGAAGGTCCTCTCTGCGTCTGATGAGTTGCCCCATGAGTTGATGTTGGTCCATGGGATCTCTATCTGTCTGCAGTTCGGGTCGGCGTTGCCCTCGCATGCAAGGTCCCCGGCTGAGTCGGAGCTGATTTGGTACTCGTCATCGGTCTGAGCCCTGACCACAATGATTGGGGTGGTGTCCTGCTGTGGGTCGACATCAATCCCAACCGGTGTGCGAATTAGTGTGAAGGACCCGGTCTCCCCTTGCCAATGGTCTGCTTGCAGGGTATTGAATGTGAACGTGAATGAGCTGGTCTGGCCGACGCCCAGAGTTAGGCTGGTTGAGCCGATATTGTTGGCTACGCTGAACCTATCCATAGTTAGATCGAGATCTTCTGTCTCCCACTGTACGGTCAATTGCATCTGGGCATTGCCCTTGTTCTCCATCACGAATTGAATCTCTCGGTCAACTCCGGGAACAATTGCAATCCTCTCCGGTGACTCCACCAACTGCACGTCGAACACCGGGAGTACCTCGATGCGAATCGCCTTAGATCCTGCAGGGACCCCACCCCCCATGGCGACCCTGTCTTGGAGTGGGACACTCTGAACGGTTCCGTTGACCGTGATCGTAGATGGCCATGTTGGGAATGGGTCCGTGATGTTGACTGCCCTCAGTGTGATGTTGTGAGTCACATATGCCTCTAGAATCTCCCCTCCATTGTTCAGACTGGGGAGCGTGATAGTGAGCATGACCTTGTGACTGGTTTCCGGCTCGATAGTGAATGCAGATTCGTTTACGGTGTAAGTCCAGTTGTTCGAGTTCCCGAAGTCTGCTGTCAGATTAAGCGTCTCCATCAAGTTCCCCCTGTTGATCATGGTCACCTCGATTTCCACCGAATTACCGGGAGCGGCTTCGAATTCGGATGTTCCAATGAAGTCAATACGATGATCGGGTGCGACTTGAACATTCCAAACACTGGTGGACAACAGAGTGCCGTTGTGGTGCGCTGTCAGATTGAAACTCTGGGACACGTCGGCCCTTGCGAGTAGGCTTGCCTTTGCATAGACCCTCACAATTCCCTGTGAACCGGGTGGAACCAACTGGGTGGTGTTCATCTCACAGGCCCCTGCCTCATTGAAGCAGACGGCGAGTTTGTCTCCATCCGAGGTTTCCAAAGCGAGGTCATAGGTAATGTTGGTATTGCCGGTGTTGTTTAGAACTGTGATTATTGTTTTCTGACCCACCCTGTTGGTCTCCGAGAGATCGGAGGTCTCCGAGGATGCGATCACCGCCTTCGATTGGATGGGGAAGAACTCGGCTGAGACAATCTCGGTTAGTCGGATCAAGGCTGGCGCGTATGCCATTAGTTCTCCGGTTTCTGAAGAGTTCGCATATACCCATATTTCGTGTACTTCATCGGCACTGGCCGAAGATGGGGGGATTGCTGTGACTACAATTTCGAACTGGTCTTGGAAGGCCCTCCCACCAGTTCCATTGTCGGGGAAAAGATTGGTTCTGGACTGTAGCAAGTTCGCTGCTGGAGAGGCCAGGGAAATCGTCCAGTCTGTCTTTGAAACATAACCCAATGTGAAGTTTGCAACGTCGTTTCCGGTGTTCTTCAGAGTCAGATTGGTTACGATGGACGTTCCAGGGTCGCCTACAGCGACACCAGAGGAAATGATCTCTGCTGACCATATCTCCGCTATGTTCACCGAGACGGTAGCAGTTGCATTGCGAGAGATGGTTCCTGGGAAGGAGCCCCAATCAGATGTGGCTTTGAATGAGAATGTGAGTGTGCCTGCTGAAGGGTATGGGAACTCTGCCGGGTTGGGGTTGAATGCCAGTGCTACGGTTCCGTATCCTATCTCCCCTGGCTCCAGTTCCATTGTAGACGGAGCTGCTGCTGCCGTCCACCTCTGTAGCTCAGCGGGACTGGATCCAGCTAGAGGGGTGTCCTGTACGAATGACATGCCATTTCCTACGGAGGGACTGAGGGAGACTTGAGCTAGAGTGTCATTGGACCCGAGGTTATGCACGATGGTAACCTCATAGTCAACCCACCGATTGAAGTTCCCTGCCAAAATATCGTCCACTGTGATGTCACTGGCGCCCCCACTGACGGAGATGTCCAACTCGACGATGCTGTCAATCAGGAGAGTGGTCTGGTTCGTTGCTGGCACCCCCCCCTCCATGGGTATGGCTTGAACGATTAGATCGACCTGTTCAATCGATGATACCTTCCAAGACGGGTTGAGTGGCATCTCTAGGTGCGGAGTGGAGATCGTTACTGGAATTGCACGGGTCTCGTTGGGCAGTAAAACATCAGTGACTGTCACCGGGGAGTGTATGTTCCAAAACGGGACCGACTCTGTTGCTCCGACGTCGATCTGGTACTGAGCAGGAGCTGTCCCGGTGTTCTTTAGGGTGTACTCTAGGGTCCTATCGGTCCCTGGGGTGAGGTTTGCGAAATTCTTCCCCAAATGGTGACTGTGGTTCTGGAAAATATCAGAAGAATAGGTGCCTCCAGCCATCACCATCGTGGTGGCTTCCAAGACGTAGCCCGCTGTTTGGCTTTGGATAGTTACTGTGACCAGCACCGAATCCCCATTAGAGGCATCGGAAGGAACGTCTACGTTGATTTGGATTGCCTCGGTATCTCCTGCTGCTACAGTGAGAGGAGAAGATACGGGGTATATTGTATCGGAGGCGTTGACCCAGTAATCGGTTGGTGCCGAGTTGTTCGACTGGAGAACCTCGAAGTCATCGCTGACTGTGCCAGAGTTCTGCAGGATGAAGTTCAGGACCGTTTGAGAACCGGGGTCAATGTTCCTATTGTTGGCTGGGAGGAGGGAAGCCCTCAGGGCAACGAAGTTTACTATCCTTGATTCTATTGTTACTGTGTCCTGAGACACCCCCGAGATCAGGAGGTTTCCCCCCAAAGTGTAGTCGCCCTCTAGGTTAGAGCCATCGAAGGAGACGGAGATATTCTGCGGGGAGGGTGGGCTTGCTAGGCTTCCGGGCAATAGTTGCTCAGTGGAAGAAGAGAGGGAAACGCTAGGACCACCGAGGGAGGGAGTCAGGGTTAATTGCGCCGTGACATCTACTGGCTGGTTCCCCGTATTCACCGCTGTAATGGCTCCCACCCACATTGCTCGAGCCAGGGATGAGCCGTCTGCTGGTAGGGAGTCGGCAATGTCTGTGGCATCTTCAACAGCAACAACGTTGACATTGTTGAGAGACATCACGTCATTGCTCGAATTTGAATCCGAAGAAGAAGGCGCAACCTCCCAAGAGGCGGTGATTTGCAATCCTGAATCTATCACTGAGGAGGCGTCCCAGTAGAGCAAGTGGTTTGCGCCTGCTCCTGGATTTATGGTTACGTTCCTGTAGTCAACTAGCACCCCGTCGATCTTCAGAGTAACGTTCCCCTCCGCTACCGAACCGCCTATGTTCAGGATTCCAACTCTGATAATATGGTTCTCGGGGGAGAGTGTGGGTACGCCTGCGATGAGGACCGAGGGAGTGGTAACATGAAGATCGGTTACTGCGACATCCGGATCTAGGGAACGCCCCGAAGTCATCATCGGAACATCTTCAGCCGGTGATGACGGAATACCTGCTAACAAGGGAGACAGGAAGAGTAAGGCGACTAGAATCGTGGCCTTGCTAGCCCTATCTGTGGCCTTTTGTGAGTATGTGGCAAGGTTTGAAATGACATGTGTTCCCATCGCTTCCGCTCCCCTCCTCGTAGAGGAGACTACCAATCATTATGAAACAACCGGAGGAAAATTGTAGTCTTGAAGATCGGAAAGGGTTACGACCGATGTTATGAAAAGTCACCGCTCACGTTCAGTCACGTGGCGGACGCTGTATCCATCATTATCATCGTGCTTATTCTGCTGGCCACATTCAACGGCTTATTCAGAATAATGCGTTCTCAATCAAGGAGGACCATCCTCCCGTCAACAAGAAGAAACGTCCCCGATGAGATTCTAGCAGGTGCGGTTTCGAGAAGAGGCAGGACGAGGGGTAGAGACAGGTCTGGTAGTCCAACCGTTGCAGGTTCACTGGGCGAAGGCTCGCAGGCTATCGGTCCTGGCGTTCAAGAGGCTGAAATATCAACTAAAGGTGCTACTGCTCTGGAGAAGAGGCTGGAAAGAGAAGGTGCAAAGAGGGGGTCCGTGCAAATCAGTCTGATGTGGGACAACTGGAATGATCTAGATCTCCACGTGATAACCCCCTCCGGAGAGCACATCTACCACGACAACAGGACTTCGAGTTGTGGAGGAGAGTTAGATATCGACATGAACTTCAAACCAACATCAAAGTCTCCTGTTGAGAACATCGTTTGGACAAAGACCCCCCCTCCAGGAGTGTACAGAGTTGGAGTAAGGCACTACAAAATCCACACAAGAGGAATCTTCTCATGGGTCCCCTTCCTATCTAGGATTCACAGGAAGAATTCTACCGATTTTACAGTTAGCCTGACCATTGGGGAGAGCAAGCGTTTCTACGAAGGGTCATTGGTAAAGAGCAACGACTTGCAATTCGTAGCGAAGTTCGCAATTGCAGGACCCGATGGAGAGGTCCCCGAACTGACATTACCCCAGGAAGAGGGGGCCCCGGAGGATTTCACTGAAGCTAGAGACGTTGATGCACTTCGCAGGCGAGTCGGGACGGTTCAAGATGGCGTCTCAGTCAACCTGAGTTGGGAGGGAGCTGGGGACCTGGGGTTGTCCGTTGTTGATTCAAGCGGCGATCAAGTGTCATTCTTCAGTCCCGAAGGAATGGGAGGGGGAAACTTCGACATGTCTGACTTCGACCCGAAATCTGGAAGGAGGTCAATTACATGGGAGAATGCCCCCCCGGCTGGATCTTATTCCGTGCATGTCAGACATTTCGAAACTGAAGGCGATGCTGGAGAAATAGACTTCAAGGTGGTTGTAAACAATAGGGGCGAGTCTGAAGAGTACTCTGGTGTGGTTCAGCCGGATGGTTCCAATGTGGAAGCCGGCATTTTCGAAGTCTAGTCTTCCCAAAGTCCCTGGATGCTTAGGATCTGCCTCATCCACTGGAGTTTCTCGATTTTCATCTTTTCTTGTGTCTTTCCTGACCACCGGCCGACGACGTCTGCCCGCGTTCCAAGCATCTCGATTCGATTATTTCTAACCCCAAGAGCCGTTAGGATGCAAGCAGCGCGATCCCCATCGGTGAATCCCCCTGGGTTGTGCATTCCTGGAATGCTTTCTGGAGTCTGGTGAGTGAGTATCAGATCAGGAGGATTTGCCTGTTCTTCTGCAAATTGCAATAGTGAGTCCCAGTCCTTTCGGTTGTCCCCGTGTGCATGGAGGAAAAAAGGGACTGCCCTTCTTACGGCCTCAATTGTTCCCTCTCCTCCATCGGCATCGCTCACGATGAATGCCACTCTGGACCATGCCTTTTCGGATAGTGAGTCGGGAAGCTCCGAAATCACTCCTGCCGCTCCATCAGCAGCAACTATCAGAGTTGGCTCGGAAAGTATGCTCACCAACTCTTCGGGCTCGATTGCCGCTCCGAGGATTGCGACTCCAGCCTTTCTTATGACAAGCCTCCTGAATAGTCTGGATAGTGAAACCGCCCTATTGTGTCTAGCCCATTTGTCCAAGTGAGAGGACTCCACTCTGTGAATCATCGCTTGCGCGCTCTCTGAGTCATCAGACTCATCCCAGCCAAAATGCTCCCTCACATCCCCCTGTAAATCGACCAATGAAGGCAAGGACGGTTCCAAATCAGTGAGTCTTTGCGGGTACGTCATACTCTCCAGTGGAAGGGCTCGGTAAGTATTGAAGAACCCTCGTGGAACTCTGAAAGACGTGCCAATGCCCATCAGCGCCCCGGAAATCGATGACGAAGGGTTACTAGCGCGCTATCCGTTCCTCCCACAAGGAAGTGCTTACATCAGGGCTATGTTGGATGAAAATGGGATTACCGTTGAGGACCTGATAGATGCTCCTTGGCTGGAGGACGTCAGGGTCAGAGGCATGTTGAGGCTGGTGGATTCCGTTCTACAGCAGGAAGGCGAGGGGGCGTCGTCCAGCATTGATATCTCTACAGAGGTAGGGAGGATGACAGAATCTCTCTCTTTTCTTCATGCTATGCTGATAGTTTGCGCTTCGTTCGACGAGCGGCTACTTTCGAGATGGATAGAGGGCGAGTCCAGCAGAGCGGACAGGCTCCTGGGAATGGACTCTGCCAACTTCGAGTTGATTTCGTCCTCATTCCTCTCTGGAATTGTTACCAAGGTTGATTCAAAGGGTTCGGAGGATTACTGGATCCCTATGGTGGATTTCATCGAGCTTAGTCCCAAGATTTCTGGAAAATACTGGAGGCTAGTGAACAGACCAGTGAAGCAGGGATGGGTGTGCTTGGACGCTGGTGCTGGAGAATCTGGCCGTGGGAGGGCCTCGCGATTGATCAAAGAGCGGATTAGAGAGAGCCTACGGGAAAGTTGCGAGGAGAGGATGGCAAGGATGGATGATGAGTTCGCTGCGAAGTTCGCCGATCCGGTGGAGAGGATTGTTGGTCTGCTTTCAGAGAGGGTCAAGGAGGAGATGCCGATGACGGCTGCGATTAGGGATGATTGGCCCCCCTGCTTCGAATCTGCGGTTTCGGAATTGAACCAGGGGGTTAACGTCAACCACGTTGGTAGGGTCTTCCTTGCAGCCTTCTCCCGTTCCATTGGTCTGCAGCAGGAACAGACCTGTAATTTCTACGCAAATGCTCCGGACTACAATGCAGACACTACTTCTTACCAAGTGAATCAGATTTACGAAAGGGAGTATACCCCCCATGGGTGCTCTGCTCTGAAGACCAATGCGAGATGCCCGGTTCAAACTGGAGAGGATCGGTTGTGTGACCAGGAGTGGCTGACCCACCCGCTGAAGTACATCAGGGCTAAGCAGAGAAGGCGGTTCAATTCTGATAGAGTCGAGTCAGGTGATACTGATAACGGCCAAAGTAGCAGTTCGGCCAATTCCTCATAAGGAGGTGCTCTCCAACCCTCTCCAAGGGGGACGGGGGAATAGTACGAACGCTTGTAATCACAATCGACAGAGATAACGACCTGGGCGTCAAATCTGGCATTAGGGGGCCGGTTGTTGGGAGAAAATCATGCCTGACTGCTGCTCTCAGATTGGGGATTGCAGACCCGGAGGAATCAGACACCAATGCGATTCTAGGGGCCCTCCATCACCACGATAGGTTGGCTGAGGGAGCCAGTGCAAGTGATGAGGTCCAGATAGCGATTCTTACTGGCGACGTTCGTGTTGGCCCTAGGAGCGATCGGGCCATTGCTAGTCAATTGGACGAAGTCATCCAGGACTTCCAACCCGATGCAGCCGTGCTAGTTACCGATGGCGCGGATGACGAAGCTTCCCTCCCGATAGTGACTTCCAGAGTGAGGGTGGACACAGTTGAGAAGGTAATAGTCAGGCAATCGAAGGGAATAGAGGGGACCTACTACTACATTGTGAAGGCGATCGAGGACCCCCGGTTCCGATCCAGATTGCTCGTTCCTCTTGCAGTATTCCTAATCATCATCGGACTGGGCCTGATCCTCCCAAATGGCATCGCCCTGATAGGATCGCTGCCCCTTCTGATAGGACTGTGGGTATTGGGAAAGGGACTAGGGCTAGAGGCGCAGATGGAGCGCGTGGCGATGGAGATGAGGGACAGTGCGACTGGTGGGCTTTTCTCATCATTGCTCTGGGGTATGTCGATAGTGAGCCTGTTTCTGGCTATTGCAACCATATGGGCTGGATTGGATGACCCGGTGCCCGAACAGTCTTCTGAATTCGAGCATCTAGTAGGGCTATTCGACGAGGTCCTGCAGTGGATAGTTGGGGGTGCGCTATCTTTCTTGCTGGCACTCGGTGTGCTGAGGTGGAAGGAGGGGACGTTCACTGGGAGAAGCGTTCTGCTAATTGGCCTCTCTGTGGTGATCTACACCTTCCTCGCTGCCACTATTGACGTGGTGCTGGCGATTACGTCGGGAGAGCAATATAGCCCTACGTTCGATCAGTTAGGTGACGACTGGGGGCTCCCCATCATTTCGATGATGATGTACTATCTTCTCAGGACTATAGTGCAGTCATTTGTCGAAGATGACGAGTTGGTACAAGGAAACCGGTTCTGGGGAGTTTGATGGGCGAGGTCAAGGCATCGATAATCTGGAAGGGCGAGTTTGCCCGTGGAGAAGCTCTGCTAGCGGCAATTTCCCCCGACGATCCGGAGGATTTCATTGTCGAATTGATGGAGGATGGTGATCGGGCTCAGTTGAGGGTTGTCGTTTCCTCTGAAGGCCTAGGAAGATCAAGGGCTTCTGTAGATGACATACTGGCTTGCTTAGCAGCAGCTGAATCAGGGTTGGACTCCCTAGGATAGTTGCTATCGAAAACTAGGACCATTCAAGGAGGGGTTTCCATTCGAACGCACGTGGGAAGCCTGCCGCACGACCGATCTCACCTGCTAATCCGGCCGGGGGGGTCTGAGGCTCCCACCGAGCTTTTCAGGAAGTCGATTACAAGGTGGTTGATTGCCCACTTGTCTGACGATCTGGCATCCGACGAGGGTTCAGGGGATGTTGTGGAGTCAATGGCCTACTCCAAGGGAGAGGGGGTTGTTTGTGGGAAAGTGCCGATTGACGTACTGATAGAGGACTTCTTCCCAAGTTGCAACATCAATTGGTTTGTAGGGGATGGGGATAGAATTTCCACCGGAGATAAGATTCTATCCCTGAGTGGCCCCTCTGCAAGCGTGCTAAGTTGCGAGAGGGTGCTTCTGAACATCCTAGGCAGACTGTCGGGGATTGCGACCCTTACGTCTGAATGGGTTAGAGAGGCGGACGGGGTCGAGGTTGCCTGTACAAGGAAGACATCGTGGGGCTTGTTGGACAAATGGGCGGTTCACGTTGGTGGTGGACTCACGCATAGGCTTAGCAGAAGCGATGCGCTGATGATCAAGGAGAATGACTTGAGCGTGAGTTCACCGGATGGCGAGCCGGAGAATTCCATTCCAAGTGCAATATCCTCTATTGATTTGGAAGCCAATGCAAAATTCACCGTGATAGAGGTCCAAGACCAAAGTCAAGCAATTCTTGCTGCGAGAGCATGGTCGCAAAGTCAGAAAACTAGGAATGGCACAGAGCCGGTAGTGATTCTACTAGACAACATGGGGCCATCCGCATGCGGGAGTACGGGGGAGTCACTGGAGAGCCAGGGTTTGAGGGA
>NTJS01000015.1 GCA_002457155.1 Marine Group II euryarchaeote MED-G35 | reverse complement strand
TCCCGATAGAGCGGTCTGCATCTTCTCCCTCGAGCGAATCGAGGAACTGAAGCAGGAGGGTCATCCGATAGAGGTCGGGTCGACAGGCGAGAACCTAACAGTTCAGGGAGTAGAGTGGGATTCCCTGGCAGAGGGGTCGAGGCTGGAGGTTGGTGACGTAGTTATGGAGCTCAGCGAGCCTTGTGCCCCTTGCTCGAAGATCGGTGAGTCGTTCATTGGTAGAAGGTTCGGTAGAGTCGACCACGAACAGGAGTTTGGTTGGTCGAGGTGGTTGGCACGCGTTGTACAGGAAGGCAGCGTCTCGGTTGGTGATTCCGTGAATATCATTATTACTCCAACCCACTAGAATTCCACCATGACGACGGTGACGGATGCGTGGATGTTGCGCAGAGGCGGGCGAAGGATAGGTATTGGTGAGAGGATCTCCCGAGGCTGGAAGATGACGAGACTTGGGATGGCAGTGGTCAGAGCTGATCCAGAGCTAATGGTGTACACCTTTCTTTCGGCCCTATTTTCTCTTGTGGCAATCGGTGCGGCGGTCTCCGGCTCGGTCGGCTTGGATGTTATCGCCTCGGACCCTGAGTGCGTTGGTGACGAGTGTGGCAGCGAGTTGGCTGTTGCTCACATGGCAATTTGGTTCGTATTCTACTTGTTAGTTTCAGTAATCACGGTCTTCTGGAACGCTGCGATAATCGCAAGCGCCTACGAGCGCCTCAGCTCGGGGACGAATCCAAGCTTCTCGTACGGCATTGGGCAAGCTATGAAGTGCCTACCGCAGATTCTGGTCTGGGGGATAATTGCAGGGACGGTTGGGCTATTCATCAATATCCTAGAGGGTCTTTCTCATGACGAGAATGCGCCTGTGCCGCTAAGGTTTGTTGCGGGTTTGGCCAGTTTCATCATAGGCATTGCTTGGTGGGTTGTTACATTCTTTGTGATACCCATGATCGTTCTGGAAAGGGCAGGAGTGCTAGATAGCATGGGGAAGAGCACAGAGCTGTTCAAGAGGACTTGGGGCGAGGATGTGGCGTCCCATATTGGAACCGGGCTACTAATGACTCTCTGCATAGTCCTGTTGATTTGTGTATCCGTTCCTCTGATGATGTTCGGTGACTTGGGTGTCGCTCTTGGAATTGTTATCCTGGCGATAGGCCTCCTGTTTGCGGTTCTATTCTTCTCCACCGTCGAAGCGGTGAACAGGGCGTCGTTGTTCTACTATGCGAAGACGGGTCAGATGCCACCGATGGCTGCCAAGGTCGGGATAAGGTTCTGAGTGAGTAGTTTGGCCAATAGCGGATCCCCGGGCGCAGATCTAATCGAGGAGTTGGTTGTAGTGGTCGCTGATAATATCCCCGAAGGACACGAAGACGGCGTGTGGAGGGCTTTCCGAAGGGCCTTTGCAGTCTGCTTGCCCTTGCTCCCCATCGGATACCTGGTGATGTGGAAGTTAGGATACCTCTGAAATAGGCCTTCGTAAGCCCGGTGACTCACGAGCAGAGGTACCCGAGCGGTCAAAGGGGCTGGGATGAGGTCCCAGTGCGTAGTGCTTCGCAGGTTCGAATCCTGCCCTCTGCACCATTAATGGATGACAATCCAAACCGCCACTGTGAATAGCGAGGCCCCCATTACCCTGTTGAGTGCGATAGCGGAACTCGGAGTTGAGAATGCTCTCCTCAGAACAGTTCCAAACGCTGCCCATGACATCACAGCGGGAAGGCCGAACATCACGTTGAGGAGTACTAGCAGTGCCTTTCCCGCGAAGCCTGTCCCGAATAGGGCTCCGAATGTGGTCATCAGGACGAGGAAGTGGATCCATGCCTTGCCGTTCACGAACTGGATGGCGACACCAGTGGAGAACCCGAGGCGCTCGTTCTCTTCGGATTCCTCCGCCAACGGGTCGGATGTTGCGATCTTGAATGAGAGGTAGGCTATGTATCCGGCTCCGATGTATGTCAGGAGATCGAAGAACTCCTTGTTATCCTCAATGAAGACGGTTGCCCCACCAACGAATAGGCCAAGGATTGACCAACCGACAGCCATGCCTGAGATTAGGGTTAGCGTTCCCTTGAATCCATGCTGAGAGCCATGGGCCGCGCATAGCACGTTGTTGGGTCCTGGGCTAAAGCACATCGGGATAATGAAAACGAGAGTGGCTACCAAGAGAGCGGGGTCCATCTTAGCACCTGTTCAGGATTGACTGGCTTCGAGAGCCTGTTCGATGTCTGACCATAGGTCGTCAACATCCTCTATTCCAACGCTCATCCTCACGAATCCAGGTAGGATACCGGCCTCGAGGCGGACCTCCTCGGGAACGAAGATGTGGCTTGTGTTGAAGGGGCACGAAACCAGGCTCTCTATCCCCCCGAGGCTGGTTGCTTCGAAGATGATCTGTAGTGCCCTTACGAAGCGCATGGCGCTCTCGTCTCCTCCTCGGACGGCGAATGATAGCATCCCTGTCCCATTTGGGACTATTCGCTTGGCGACCTCGTAGTCAGCGTAGCTCGGTAGAGATGGGTGATTGACTCTGGATATAGCCGGGTGTCCTTCCAGCCTTCGAGCGAGTTCCGAAGAGTTTGATGCATGGATTGGCATTCTAGCATGCAGGGTCCTCATCCCTCTCTCGAGAAGATAGCACATCTGCGGATCTGCGGTTCCACCTAGTTTCGTTTTGGTTTCGAAGACCCCCTTGATTAGATCGGCCCTCCCTACCACTATTCCTGCTGTCAGGTCCGTGTGCCCGTTCAGGAATTTGGTTCCAGAGTGAATTACGACGTCGAAACCCATTGAAATGGGGCGGCAGGCCCAAGGAGTTGCGAATGTGTTGTCTACGACGGAAATAAGACCGTGCTCCTTTGCGATTGATGCCATTGCCTCCAAGTCACACACCTTGAGTAAGGGGTTGGTTATGGTCTCGACGTAGAGCACCTTGGTATTCTCATTTATCGCCGCCTCGAAGGAAGATGGGTCCCTGATGTCTGCCATTGTTACGTCGATGCCGAACCTAGGGAATTCGGAAGTTAGGAGACCGTAGGTCCCCCCATAGATGTCTGGTGAGGTCACCATGTGATCGCCTTTCGAAAGCAGTGATAGGAGGGTGGAAGAGATCGCTGCCATACCACTTGCAAGCGTCTCTCCGTCCTCGGCACCCTCCAGTGCGGCTACCTTGGAGGATACGGCCTCAGAGTTCACGCTAGACCAACGGCTGTAGATTAGGGAGTGCTGACCGCCATCGGCCCAATCGCGATACCTCGAATCATTGAGGCGATACGTAGAGGTGGTGAAAATTGGTGTTACAGCCGAACCCTCCAAATTATTGGTTCCGGACCAAACAACCTTGGTGGAAAACTTGCGTTCAGAGAACTTGTCGCCCATGGCACGCGATTGGCCGGTTAGCAATAATTGTGCTCATTCCATACCTATGGCATCAAGGACGGATTGGATATTGGATTCGGTCACTACGGACCTCGCCCTGGCGTTCTCGATCGCAATGCCCGGATCCTTCAGACCGTGCCCGGTCACTGTGACCACTACGGTCGAGTCTTGTGGGATCTCCCCCCTCGCATGGCTCTTGACGAGGCCAGCGATACCAGCGGCCGATGCAGGTTCGACGAAAACCCCCTCCGTTCTGGCAAGCATCCTGTGAGCATCTAGAATCTCATCATCAGAGACACTGCCGATTGTCCCCGATGATTCTTCGGAGGCCCTCACCGCTTGTTCCCAACTCGCTGGGTTTCCTATTCTGATTGCCGTTGCCACTGTCTCCGGGGAATTGACCACATGGCCCTCCACGATAGGGGCTGAGCCCTCTGCCTGCCAACCCATCATCCTCGGTAGTGAATTGGATTTGCCGGCGTCCTTGTACTCGTTGTACCCCATCCAGTAGGATGTGATGTTTCCCGCGTTTCCAACTGGCAGGAAGTGCATATCGGGTGCATATCCGAGCTCGTCACAGACCTCGAAGGCGGCGGTCTTCTGGCCCTGAATCCTGAACGGATTGATGCTGTTGACAATCTCGATGTCGTCCCTCATGCCCAACTCCCTTACTAATTCCAACGCATCGTCGAAGTTGCCTCTGATCTCTATCGTCTTGGCTCCATGGATTAGGGCTTGGGCCATCTTTCCATAGGATATCTTGCCCTCTGGGATCAGAACCACGCATGTCAAACCGGCACGAGACGCGTAGGCTGCTGCAGAAGCGCTGGTATTGCCAGTACTGGCGCAGACTATTGCCCGGACGCCGTTCTCGACGGCTTTGGTCACGGCCATGGTCATCCCCCGATCCTTGAACGAGGCTGTGGGATTGAGTCCCTCGTATTTTATGAACAACCTGAAGCCCCCGCCTATTGCCTGGACAAGATTGTAGGATTGGATGAGAGGTGTGTTTCCCTCGTTCAGGGAGATGATGCAGGTGTCTTCGGAAACTGGTAGGAACTCCCTGTACCTCTGAATGACCCCGTGTCCTCCCATGGTTGCGGCTATCGGTGGATGCCCATGAACCTCCCTATAGAGACGAACAACAAGGCGCGGCGCGTCCTATGTTGATCCTATTCTTCCGGCTATGGCCAAGCAGGAAGCCACCACAGGGCCGATTGCTACAGCGAATAGAATCGTCCCGAACCCGAAGGTCCCTCCGAGGATTACTCCGATAATTAGTACCGAGACCTCCAAGGTGATTCTGACCCTCCCGATTGGGACTCCAGTTACCCTTTGCAGACCTGTCATCCACCCATCCCTCGGCCCCGGTCCGAGATTTGCGGTCAGGTACATCGAACTCCCGATTCCAACGAGGATTATTCCGGAGGAAGCCATGATAATAGAGCCGCTGAAACTCTCAGGCTGAGGCAATATTGGAACCATGACATGAATTGTGAGGGCGATAATGATGGCATTCAGGATTGTTCCGATTCCGGGAATCTCCTTGATGGGAATCCAGAGAAACATTACTGCGATGCTTACGAAGAACGTTGCCTCCCCTATAGTCCAAATTTCGACATAGTTAGAGATTCCTTCCGCTAAGACCGTCCACGGGGTATTTCCAATCCCAGCTGCAATCAGAAGAGAGTCCCCGAGTCCGAATATAAATTCTCCAATTACTAGAATGGTCATTGTAGACCACTTTGGCCTCAATGACAT
The DNA here is from genome assembly GCA_002457155.1 of Marine Group II euryarchaeote MED-G35. Taxonomy (GTDB): domain Archaea; phylum Thermoplasmatota; class Poseidoniia; order Poseidoniales; family Thalassarchaeaceae; genus UBA36. Next base: position 24,483 of record NTJS01000015.1, on the reverse strand, counting down.
TGGGTCTGGGGAGCTCCACCAGACAGAAGGCACCTTCTTTGCCGGACGAAGGATTTCCACTATCTCCATGTGTCACGAAGAGCGTCTCAGCCTTGAACCCAATCGTAGTATTCTTTCGTAGACTCAACAGACCACCAGATTATCTGCGGAACGTCATAGGAATGTTCGGATTTTATTTTGGAAATTAATTCCTTTTTTCTGGATTCAGAGGTCCTAATTTGTATTTCCCATTCGTGAGTATTCTGGATTTCTCCTTCCCAACGAAAAACTGAGTTTGTTCTCTTTATGTCTACGCAAGCGGCTAGATTCGAGTCGATTATTGATTGGCACCACATACCCACTTCGGCTTCATTCAGTTCGCCGGGCAGGGTTGTCTGCACTATCCACATGATTGTGCTCATGGCGACCCGTAGTATCGATTACGGAAGAACCCAATGGCATAGTTTGAATGATGATACCTCTCCCATCGAATCCAAGATGGAAGCTTGGGAAGGCCCGATAGACACAGGAGAGGTCCCAGAGGATGGTTCCTCGTTCGATGTAATCGTGGTTGGGGGCGGTCCGAGTGGCTCTGCCGCCGCCTCTTACAATGCAATGAATGGCTGCAAGGTGCTTCTGATTGAGAAGGGAATTTGGCCTAGGGACAAGGTTTGCGGGGACGCCGTCGGAGGGAAGTCGCTGTCTCACGTCAAGGAGCTCGGTGTGAAGGAGATGGTCGAAGATACTCCTCACTTCACGGTCGATTCGATCGTATTCGGCTCAGCCAATGGAAATACTGTGAAGGTGATGCTTCCACAAGATGAATTAGAGAAGAAGATGGCTGGCTACTCGCTACCAAGGAAGCAATTCGACTACATGATGTTCAAGAGGGCCACAGAGATAGTCAACGAAGCTGGGGGATCAGTAATCCAGGGATTCAGCGTGAAAGAGGTTCTTGAGGAAGGAGGAAAAATCACTGGAGTCTCCGGGAGTTTCGGTGGGAGATCCTCTGAGAGTCCGACATTGAGCTTCTCTTCCGCTCTGACGGTTGGCGCTGGTGGGTATAGATGCCCCGTAGCCACGAAGCTGGTGGAAGGGATTCATGGGGAGCCGATGAGGGATGATGACCACTACTGTGGTGGTTACAGAGAATACTGGGAGGGGGTTGGTGGTTTCGAAGGGAGCCAGGGGCCTATTGAGATTCACTTCATTGAAGGGGTTATCCCGGGATACTTCTGGCTGTTCCCCGTCCAAGAGGGAGTGGTGAACGTCGGGATTGGAATGGTCATTTCTGAGCAGAGGAAGCAGACCGGTGATAGCAAGTCCCTGAAGAAAAAACAGCGTTGGGTAATCGAGAGCCATCCGGTTTTCAAAGAGCGGTTCAAGGATGCAAAGATAGTCGAGGGATCCCAGAAGGGATGGCAGCTGCCCTTCGGTTCCCCCAGGAAGAATCCCCCCTCATACCAACCGAGGAGGACCGCGGGGGCGGGGGTGATGTGTGTTGGGGATGCCGCTAGCCTGGTCGACCCATTCAGCGGAGAGGGGATCGGCAACGGGCTACTGTCTGCGAAGATGGCTGCGAATCACTTCGACAAGGACGAACACGCAGGGGGCTTTCCAGAGGAGCAGGCAATTGAGTACATGACTGATCTTTGGGGCACACTGGGCAAGGAGTTAACCAACTCGCACAGACTGCAAAAGGTGGTAAAGTGGAAGAGGTTGATGAATTGGTTCGTCGGCAAGTCCTCCAGGAAGAAGGAGATGGGTGATATGCTGACGGGAATGATTGCGGACAAAGAGGCTCAGAAGGCACTCTGGAGTCCTTGGTTCCTATTCAAGACTATATTGTTGCCATGATGTGATTGGAACGTGGGAAGCGAATTGGACAAGTCTCTAGATGGGATCGCTGCCGTTTTCTTGGACCTTGATGGGACGATATACCTCGGAGACAACCTTATCGGGGGGGCATCTGAGTTCCTGGACAGACTGGAAAATCGTGGAATTAGGAGGTTCTTCCTCTCCAATAACTCTAGCAAGTCGGTTGGGCAGTACTTGGAGAAGCTAAGTGGACTGGGTATCGAAGCCGATGAGGGGGAGGTTTTGCTTTCCACTCACGATCTAATTGCTTGGCTAACCAAAGAGGGAGTGTCTGAAACGTTCCTAGTGGGGACCGAGGGGATGAGGGGGATGCTCGAGGAGCATGGGATTTCCACTAGTTCAGACGAACCGGAATTGGTGGTTCTCGGTTATGACACGGAGATCAGTTACGATAAGTTGTCCACGGCTTCAGTTCACCTACACAACAAGGTCCCGATGGTAGCCAGTCACCCCGACATGGTATGCCCGTCACCCGATGGCGGCCTGCCTGACACCGGTGCTTACATGGCCCTATTCGAGGCTACTACGGGCGTGAGGCCAAAGCATATCTGCGGGAAGCCCAACAAGGGGATGATACTGCACAAGATCGAGGAACTCGGTCTTGAGCCAGCCAATTGCGCTATGGTTGGGGATCGCCTGTATACCGATATGGAGATGGCGGAAAGGGCGGGTGTGCACGGCATTCTGGTACTTTCTGGAGAGGCTACGAGAGATGACTTGGAGGGGAGTGGCCAGAACCTCTCCCTTGTTGTGGAATCAGTGTCATCCCTAGCTTAGGCTCGTGAGTCTATCAATGCTCAACACTGCACCTAGTGAAATAGATAAACTCGAGTTTTTGCCGAGCGACCATGGAGGGGTTGCTATCGAGGACCGGGAGGTCGATACACCGAAGAAGAAACCTGGTAATCGCTGCTTCCCTAATCTCTATATTGGCATCTGTGATGTTGATTTCACAAGGGAATGAATTCGACGACGGGAATGCTCCTCCCTCGTCAATAGAGTCGGGTCGGGCTCTTGAGTTGGTCAGCGAAGAGTTACCCGTAGTCTCGACGAACAGCGTGAGTTACATCTTCACCCACGAGTCTCTCGAGTGGGATGATCCGGCGTTCGAGCAGGAAGTACGGAATTCTCTAGGTGGTTTGGAAGAAATATCCCTGGGCGTTCTGGAGATTAGCCTCGCCTATGACAATCCAGAGGACCCATCTCATCTAGCCCGTCATGTCTCCATCAATGGGCACAGAGTTGTTGCATTCGTAAAATTCAACGGTACGGAGGAGGAGATTTCCGATGAGGTATCTGACATCAAGTCGTCTGTGGACAGCGATGAGTTGGAAGTTCTCGTTTCTGGCAGCCTCATCATCGATTCCGACTTCGACCGGTTGCTTGAGGAAGACCAGATCAGGGCCGAAATCATAGGTATCCCTCTGTCAATGATCATCCTCCTCTTCGTCTTCAGGACGGTCGTCGCCTCATTGCTCCCCATGGCTGTAGTGATGTGCATGTTCCCAATGGCCACTGGTCTGGCCTTCTATGTATCACGTTGGTTCTCGATGACCCAATACTCGGTCTCAATGATTTCTCTCATTGGCATTGCAGTCTCGATAGACTACAGCCTGTTCATGATCAGCAGGTTCCGTGAGGAACTTGGCAAGGGGCAGGACGTAGAGGGTGCGTTGGCTACGATGATGTCGACTGCGGGTCGGGCGATACTGTACTCTGGTGCTACTGTCGCAGTGGGCCTGTGCACTCTGTTTTACTTCACCGCCACGCATATGCCATCGATGGGCATGGGGGCGTTCCTAGCTGTCCTAGGGGCGTTGATCTACTCGCTGACCCTGTTGCCTGCTTTGCTTTCACTCATTGGGCGCAGGATAGACAGCCTCCCTGTCCCATTGCCGTGGGGAGATGAGGGTGGGCGCTTCTGGGAGGAGTTCTCTACGAAGGTGATGAAGAATCCTATGAGATGGTTGGTTCCCTCTATGGGGGTCCTCCTTCTGATGGGGGTGCCTTTCCTACATGTCGAGTTGACGGCGGGGGGTCTAGACACCCTGCCTCCGGACCTGGAGTCAAGGCAGGCATACGAGATTCTGGAGGAGGAGTTCCCCGCCTTCGCCGCCTCGTTCGTCCCCCTCGTGATAGTCTTCGAGGACGGTCAAGACCCCTATTCCAAGACACTTGCAGTTTCGGTCTCGGAAATGTGCCAGGATGTCGCTGGTGTGGAAGGGGTAGTCAGCGTGGAACACCCTCTCTGCAATCCCTCTTTGTTCGACTCAGGAATTGACCAATGGCCTCAGGAGCATAGAGTCACTTGGGTGACTACCGTATCAAACTCGATTGCTATGATCAACGTGCCGATCGAGTATCCTAGTGGGAGCGATGAGGCAGAGCAGTTGATCAAGGACATGAGATCGTTCACATCAGACAGCGAAGAAGAGGTGCTGGTAGGTAGTTGGACTTCCTACGAGGTCGATATGAAGGATCACCTACGAGAGCGGATCCCAGCAGCACTGGCATTCGTGCTGATTGTAACCATGGTATTGGTGTGGTTCCAAGTTCACTCTGTCCTGGTACCGATAAAAGCCGTATTCATGAACATCCTCTCAATAACCGCATCCTTCGGACTGATAGTTGTTGTATTCCAGGATGGGCTCTTGGCTGGTCCGCTGAATTTCACTCCACAGCCACTCGATCTGATGGTTCCCCCACTGGTGTTCGGAATTGCTTTCGGGCTCTCGATGGACTACGAAGTTCTGATGCTCTCCAGGATTCATGAGTCCTGGCTGGAAACTGAAGACAACACTCGTGCCGTTTCAGAGGGATTGCAGGCTTCTGGAAGGTTGATTACTGGGGCAGCTGCAATCATGATTGCAGTCTTCTCGGGATTCATCTTTGCAGACGTGATGATCATAAAATCGATCGGTTTAGCCCTAGCTGTTGCGGTTTTCGTGGATGCTACCATCGTGCGAGCGATAGTTGTGCCTTCAGCAATGAGGCTCATGGGGCGTGCGAATTGGTGGTCACCCAGTTTCTCCAACTCCCGCAAAAACAAAGGTGACTCGTCGGGCAACCAGTGACATGGTAGAACCGAGTAACGAGGACGGAGTGGTCTTAGTTACCGGTGCTAGTGGTTACATTGGCAGCCATATCGTAGCTAATCTCCTTTCCAAGGGAAGAGTCGTGAGAGGGACCGTGAGGGACTCTTCGGATCCCGAGAGGATTGAACATCTCAGAGAGATGGAAGTCGCTGAAGGAGGGGGTTTGGAAATAGTAGAGATGGACCTCCTCGATGGTGATTCGGTCCATAGTGCCGTTTCTGGATGCAGATCGGTGATTCACACAGCAGCGGTTGTGGTTCTCAAGTCCAAGAGGCCGCAGGAGAAGATCGTGGACCCCAGTGTCATTGGTACGAAGAACGTCCTGAATGCGATTGACAAATCCGGAACGGTCGAGCACCTAGTTCACACATCCTCCACTGCTGCAATAAGGCCGCAGAAGTGGAGGGACGGTCAGACCCTGACCACTGAATCGTGGGCAGACGATGCCACCCTTGAGAACAATCCGTATGGGTTGGCCAAGTTCAGCTCCGAGAGGATTGTCAGGGAATGGCACGAGAAGAAGGACGAGTCTGGTCCGAGGATGGTGACGATCAATCCCTGTGTCGTCCTAGGTCCGCCTCTATCGAAGAGGCATCTGGATGGGAGCCCCTCGTTCGTGATGACCCTATTGAACCGGGAGATCCCCGCTGTGGTCCCTATGCACATCAGCATCGTTGATGTCCGAGATGTCGCTGAGGCACATGTGAGGGCTCTGACCAAGGGGGACAATGCTGGAAGATACTTGGTCGTGTCCGGGCAGATGTGGTTCAGGGACATAGCCAAGTCACTGAAGAAGGCAAATCCGGACTTGAGGATCCCTACGAGGCAGTTGCCATACTCACTCTCATTGCTGGTATCGCTCTTCCATCCAAAGATTAGTGTCGCATGGGCGAGGGCCCATCTTGGGAAGAGGCTCTTCTGGGATGCTTCCCCCGCTGAGAGGGATTTGGGCATGGAATGGAGGGGTCCAGAGGTGTCGTTGCTCGAGACCGTTCCCGCGATTCTGGAAAACGATTGGTTGGGGTGATGTTTTGACGAAGATTGCGCAACTCCTCTGTTTCCTTGTGATCTGCTCAAGCACTACGGGTTGTACTTGGTGGGAGGATGACCCGGTGGAAGAGCTTGTCAATGGGACATTCGATTTCGGACGAGATGTGCCCGTCACCACCTGGTTCCACTTCCCGGGAACCCCCTCGGAACGTTGGGCGGTGGACGCCACAGACCCCAGTGCGATCTTGGCATCGAACATTTCTACTAACTTCTCGGGGAATAGCACGCCTTTCTTCTCCAGTGCGACGTACTATGGGACCGGTTTCGATACGTTCGAGCCAACTCTCGGAATCACCTCTTCTGGAGCTATTTTCTTTACCAACTGGAACGGCCTTGGAGATGGGACCCACATCATCAGGTCAATGGACAAGGGACAAACTTGGGAGGACGTCGGGCCATTCGGCCAGATCGATGATGACTCTGGGCAAACCCCGAACTCGAACGACCCCTACATCTACGTGGACAAATTCACCGACAGAATCGTCAAATTCGACATGCACGTTCTCGTATCCATGTTCGTTGAGTACTCGGACAATGACGGAGATTCATGGAGCATTCCCTACCCAGTAGAAGGGTACTACGTGACCCAGGACCACCAGAGCATTGCCTCGATGCCCCCTCCACCGGGCGTAACTGCTTTCCATCCTGTTATCTACGTCTACTGCATCAATACAGGGTCCCCGGCTGCTGGAGCCCAATGCTCAAGGTCGCTTAACGGGGGCCTGTCATGGGACGTTCAGAGGATCGGTTTCCCAGTGGAGAGTTTTCCCCAATGCTCAGGTCTTCATGGGCATCTGGCCGGGGGTTCTGACGGGTCGATATACAGAGGCAACCCCTCATGCGAAGGCCCTGCAGTGTACCGCTCCCTTGATGGTGGGTACAGTTGGACGGAACACACGATAACAACCGAAGTGGGGATGCAGGACGGATGGCACGCCCACGAGGTGGCAACCGCGGTGGATGACGGTGGAAATGTACACGCAACTTGGATTGGGGACGACCTCAAGCCATGGTATGCAAACTCTCGAGATCAAGGGGCTACATGGAGCGCCCCGATGATGGTCGCAGCACCGGGGGTCGTTGAGACCGGTTTCCCAACGATATTCGCGGGAGCCGAAGGGAGGGTAGTTTTGGGTTACATCGGCGAGGTAGAGGACTATGACGAGGGGAACGGCACTGGAGGGTGGTCGGGATACATGGCAATCATGACGGATTCCTTTGCCGAGAGGCCGCTGATAACGAGCGTGGCAGTCAACGACCCTAGTGACCCACTGGACATCACCCTTGACTGCGGAGACGTTAGGTGCGGTGGGTTCGGGGACTTCATTGACGTTGAGATCGATGACGAGGGGAGGCCTTGGATCGCCTTGGCTCATAACGCAGCCGGATTCGATGAGGCGATCATTGGCACCCTGATGGAGGGGCCTTCACTGTACGGGGAGTTGTCATATCTCGAGCCGTTGCCAGCCGGTGGAAACTCAACCCTTCTCCTTGGGTGAATTGTGCGAGAGAGTCGTTATCTTACTGTTTTCACCCCTATGGCCATCAATCCGTTCAACTGATGTAGGGATGGCTCGGCCGCTGTATCGTGAGAGTCGTCGCACTGAGTATTGTTTCCCTCATGATATTATCTTCAGTGAGTGGGTGCTTCGGAGAAGACAAAGAGGTCGTCGAGGAACCTGGTTTGTTCGATACTCTGTGTGCGGAACAGGGTGGATCGATTAGCAACACGACATGGTACCACTTTGCTAACGCGACGGATGCAACCCTGAATCCAGAAGCCGGGAATCTAACAGATGGTAACGCCCCAGTGTGTGCAATTGGGACTTACTATGGAATAGGGTTCTCGACCTTCGAACCAACTATCGGAATCACATCGCAGGACAACCTGTACATGAGCAGCTGGGGGAACGGAATCGCTGGTTCGACTGCGATTGTGCAGTGCAGTGGCCTCATTGGGATGACCAACATTTCCGAATACACTTGTCAAGACGTATATAGCGCACTGTTGCCAGTAGCGAACAGCAACGATCCCTACGTGTACGTCGACCCCTGGACTGATCGCATCATGAAGTTCGACATGCATGCGCTCCTCGGTATGACTGTCGAATGGTCTGACAATGAGGGGGGGACATGGATAGGCCCGACACCCGCTACAGGTTGGTCGGTTCAGGATCACCAGACCATCGCCTCTTCGCCCTACAATGCTCTTTTCCACGAAACGACATGGGTTTTCTGCGTGAACGGGAACTACCCGTATCCCGTTTGCTCGACCAGCAATGACGGCGGGGCGACATGGGGGCCGGAGGTCCCAGGGGCGCCGACTGACTGCAACAGCGGTGGTCTGACTGGTCACATGGTTGGCTCCAACAATGGGAACTTCTACCGAGGTAACCCCGGTTGCAACGGAGAAGGCTACTCGATTTACAAGAGCACGAATGGGGGGCTCACCTGGTCCGAGCACCCCCTCCCGACCGAAACCACAGGGACTGCCCAGACTTGGAACTTCGAGGAGGCGCAGGTTTACCCCGACGAGGAGGACAACGTCCACGCGATGTGGATTGGTTCTGACAACATGCCATACTACAGCTATTCAACAGACGAAGGGGGCAGTTGGAGTGCCCCTCTGATGATCGCCCCTCCTGCCGGGTTGAATGGAACTGGATTCCCGGCAATCGCTGCTGGAGACTCGGGCATGGTGGCGTTCGCATACATCGGAGACTCCGGAGGAGACAATTGGAATGGGTACATCGGGATGATTACTGATGCATTCAGCCCTATGCCGCTAATCACGACGGTGCAGGTTAACGATGTGGGGGACCCATTGGATACTACCGTAGACTGCGGTTACAACAGATGCGGGGGCTTCGGGGACTTCATCGACATACTAGTCGATGCACACGGACGCGCTTGGTTCGGCCTCTCGCACAACATAGTCGACCAAGGGATATACGGGACCATTTCGGTGGGACCCTCGCTAAGGGCTGGTGTGACAGTGCAGGAAATGCCGATAGGCGGGCCAAGCACCCTGTGATTCGAGTTCAGAATATCTCTGGAACTAGCCCGTAAGCATGGTAAGCGAACCCGGCGGCAAATGCGAACATCCCGATTCCGCAGACCCCGAGGGCGAAGCGATACCCCCTGGGTGAGAGTCTTCCTCTAGTGCGATCGAAGAAGTAAGCGATGGTGACCTTCACGATGATGATGGAAATGAGGAAGGAGAGGGCGTAAGCGACTGGTGCGAGTGGTTCCTCGTCTGCAGCGGCAGCCATCAGCGGTCCGCCGATGAGGAACCAGAAGACGTAGACGTTCGGGTTCAGCAGGTTGGTCATCACCCCTCTCCTGAAAGATCCCGTGACCTCCCCCTGAGTTATCTCCGGATCAGGTGGCTCTATCCTGAAGCAGTCTATTCCGAACCAAACCAAGAAGCCAGCCCCGAGTAGTGAGATCAGGAACAATATCGAAGGCTGTTCTGCGACCCAACCCGATAGGAAGACGCTGACGATGATGAGAGGTCCATCTGTGACTATCGGTGCGGATGCGGCTCTTACTCCAGCCGACCACCCTCCCGTAAGGGTCTCGCGAATTACCATCGTCAGCAGTGGTCCGGGACGGATGCCTTCGAAGAGCCCGAGGGCTACACCCGCGGCGGCGAGAGCCAGTATGAGGTCTGTTTGCATCTTCTATCGCCTCGATGCTATGGCAACTTTAGCCAGCAACTCCAGTACTTCGAGATAGAGCCAAATCAGTGTAATCATGAGACCGAAGGCTGCCCTCCATTCCATCTGTTTCGGGGCCCCTCTCTCGACGCCCTTCTCGATGAAGTCGAAGTCTGCGACCAGGCAGAGGGCCCCTATTCCAATGACGAACAACGAGAAACCAATCCCAACTGGTCCTGCACCGTGGATGTATGGAACATGAAACCAACCGGTTACCGCCCCCACGAATGAGAAGAGATAGAGCATGATGATGGCGAAAACGGCGGACCCTACCGCAATTGCCAGGTTCCTGTCCCAACTAATAAGCCCGGCACGGTAAATCGCAAGCATACCCCCCAGTATCATGAACGTCAGTATAGCAGCGACTATTCCAATTCCAGGAAGATCCAGTCCCACCTCGACAAACCAAGTAAAGCCCCCAATCACCAAGCCCTCTAGTGCGGCATAGGCACAGATTAGGGAAGGATTCTGGGAACCTGAAAATATGACTACCATTGCCATAATGAATCCTCCAATTGCACCCAAAGCGATCAATGGTGCGGATTCTGGCATTGAGAATGCGGTTGCCAGTGCGGTGGTTGCGGTAATGAGGAGGAGGATCCCGGTCTTCTCGGCGACCCCCTCTATTGTCATCATGTTAGACTCGTAGTCTTCCCACCACGAAGCTCCCTTGTATGCGGACTTCTCGAAAGTTGAGTCATTCAGTGCTGGGTTTCTCGACCTGTACATTGTAATCCGGTCGGTGTGGCCCTTCTCAAGGGTTGGCCCGGAATCGATTAGAACATACCAATCAGATGCTGCCCAGTGTAGCTGCCGGGCTCCCTAGCGACTTCATCCGGGGTTCCGGCCACCACTACTTCCCCTCCTAGCTCGCCGCCCTCTGGGCCGAGGTCGATTATCCAATCTGCGCACTTGATGACGTCTAGGTGGTGCTCGATGACGATGACCGTGTGTCCGTTGCGCCGCAGCCTGAGGAGGACATCTATGAGTTGGTGAACGTCAGACAGGGCGAGGCCTGTGGTCGGTTCGTCGAGGATGTAGAATGTGTGCTTTCTGGGGGTTTTATGGAGTTCCGTGGAGAGCTTTACTCTCTGGGCCTCTCCACCCGAGAGGGTCGTCGCAGGCTGCCCTAGGCGAATGTATCCCAGACCGACATCACTGACCGTCTGGACGATTTTATGGATCCTTGGTTGGTTCTCAAAGAACTCGCACGCCTCATCCACGCTCATCTCCAGAATATCGTGAATTGTCTTTCCTCTCCACTTCACCTCGAGAGTCTCCCGAGTGTACCTCTTGCCCTTGCAGACATCGCAAGTAACCCATACATCAGGGAGGAAGTTCATCTCCAGTTTTGTCGAACCCGCTCCGCTGCACGCCTCGCACCTGCCTCCTCTGACATTGAACGAGAACTGACCGGGCTCGTACCCCCTCTCCTTGGCCATCTTTGTTTGAGAGAAGAGTTCTCTGATAGGACCAAAGGCACCTGTGTAAGTTGCTGGGTTTGACCTCGGGGTTCGCCCTATTGGGGACTGATTGATCACGATGGCCTTGTCCACCATTTCCAAACCTGAAATGGAATCCACGGCCCCGGGGGTTGAGTCGGTGCCGTGCAGTTCCCTCAGGAGTGCTGGTGCGAGTGTCTCCGTGACCAATGAGGACTTTCCTGAGCCTGAAACCCCTGTTACTGCTACCATGCAACCCATCGGGATTTCAACTTCGATGTCCTGGAGGTTGTTCTGCCTAGCGCCGGAGATTGTGACCCATCTGTCCTTTGCTGGCTCGACCCTGTCATCGGGGATTGGGATGGTCTGCCTCCCGGAAAGGTACGCTGCAGTCATGCTTTCCTCGTTAGCGAGGAGTTCGTCGTAAGTCCCGTTGACGATTAATCTCCCGCCATCCTTCCCGGCACCGGGACCTAGGTCGACCAGCCAATCGGCCTGCTTCATGGTGGCCTCGTCATGCTCAACGACCAGTAGGGTGTTGCCGAGATCCGTGAGTTCCCTCAGCGTCTCCAATAGTCGGTCGTTATCACGGGGGTGGAGTCCAATGCTGGGCTCGTCTAGGACGTACATGACGCCAGTGAGGCGTGTTCCAATTTGAGTTGCCAGCCGGATCCTCTGGCTCTCCCCTCCCGAGAGGGTGTTGGCCCTCCTGTCCAACGTCAGATAATCCAGACCAACCAAGGCTAGGAATCGGAGTCGGGATTCTATCTCCTTGATGATCTCCTTCCCTATGTACATGGATCTCTCATCCAGCTTCTCCGTGGCTCTTACTGTGATGCTCGAGGGGGCTTCTCGGTCCAGTTTCTCCCATGTGTCATCCAGACCCCCGAGCCTCCAGTTCTGTACCACTGCGAGAGCCTCGAGAACGCTGCACTTGGAGATTCCAGGGAGGTTGATTCCGCCTACCGTGACCTTGCATACGGCATCATTGAGTTTGTCGCCAAGGCAGTTGGTGCATGGCTCATCGGTCATGAAAGAAGAGAGGCGTGACCTAGTGCGCTCCGAGCTCGTGTCCTTGTATGTGCGGGAGAGTCGGGAGAACACTCCCTCCCATGGCCTGGACATCGTGTAGGAGGATCCCTTCTCTGAATTGAATTCGAAGTCTATTGATTCGCCCCCTGATCCATTGAGCATGATGTCCCTGCTGTCATCATCCAGTTCCCCAAATGGTACGTCTGTTGGAATTCCGAAGTGTTCGCAGGTCTGAGTCATCTGGCTGCGATACCAGCCGGACATCATTGACCTCCGGAATGGCCTAATGCATCCCTCCCCCACTGTCGCGGTTCTGTCGATGACCAGGTCGTGCGAGAACGACCTCTCAACGCCGAGGCCCTGGCAAGTCGGACATGCTCCTAGGGGGTTGTTGAAAGAGAAGACCCTTGGGCTCATCTCCGGTAGGAATGCACCGTGAGTGGGACATGCGAACTCCTCCGAGTATGCGATTACCTCTCCCTCCTCAGTTCTGAACCTCTGCTCTTCCGAGTTGTCATCCCCTGGCTTGGGAGCACTTAGGCTCTCTACTGCGACTGATCCTGCTCCTAGTCTCAATCCAGACTCTATTGCTTCTGTGAGTCTCTGCCTATTGGCCGGGGTCAGTAGCATCCTGTCGATCCTTACGTCGATATCGTGTCTCAGGTTCTTCTCCAGCCGAGGGGGGTCTTCGAAACTCGCCTCCCTTCCGTTTACCTTTCCGGCAAGGTATCCCTGATCTACCAGAGCAGTAAACAAATCAGCATGCGTCCCCTTCCTGTTCCTAATCGTAGGACTCCAGATTGCGATTCCATGTCCCTCGAACCTCCATAGGACGTCGTCTACTATCTCCTGGACGGTTCGCCTGCTAACCTCCCGGTCGCATTCAGGGCAGTGTGGGAGTCCCACCCTTGCCCATAGTAGTCTCATGTAGTCCATCATCTCGGTAACTGTAGCAACAGTGGAACGAGGGTTGTGGCTTCCCTGCTTCTGGTCAATGCTGATGGCAGGAGATAACCCCTCGATCGAGTCGCAATCTGGCTTCTTCATCTGCCCCAGGAACTGCCTCGCATAGGAGCTTAGGCTCTCCACATACCTCCTCTGACCCTCTGCATAGAGGGTGTCGAATGCGAGGCTTGACTTGCCAGAACCGGACACTCCTGAGATCACTACGAACATGCCTCTGGGAATGCTGACGTCTATGTCCTTGAGATTGTGAGTTCGAGCCCCCTTTACCTCTATCCAACCGTGCTTGGAGAAACCGTTCTTCTTCTTGTCAGACATCGCATCACCTCGGGCAGAGTAAGCAGTCACAGCGCGCTCCTTTCAATCCATGCCTGAACAATCTTCTCAGAATGAGGCAAGGGTGGTTTGCCTCCCTCTGTTTGCAAACCAAGAGCGCTTTGCTTCTTCCGGAGAAGAAACCCTTGGTGCCAAATAAGAAACTGCTTCCGCCAATGTGTCGAAAACCGTTGCCTTGCTCTTCATAGCATTCCTTACTGTCTCTCTGATTAGCCATACTCCGACAGGTGCCCAATAACCGGGCCCAATGTCTCGCCAAACCATGCATGATCCTGATCTCCCGATGGCCTCCATGTGCTCCAGGACCGCTAGGCGGGCAGCATAGTATGCGCCCGTGATTGAGTTTGCATATTCCGATCTTGGCTCCACCTCCTCCCAGTCGTCGAGGACGTTTTCAGAAGACCCCCAAACAGAGCCTTGGCACCAGGCTTCTAGCATCTGGAATGCCCATAGCCCTGGTGTGAGGATGACGTGGAATCGGTTGTCAAGGTAGGTTGCTTCGAATACCATGTACTTGTCCAGCGAAGGGAGGTCGCGGACTCTCGCCCAGCACTGCTTGGAGAGGGTGTCGTCAGTTGCAGTAATTCCCCACCTTGTTGGAACTAGTTTCCTTTTCCCTTCCTTTCCAAGAAGGCCAGAGGACAGTATTCTGGAAATGTGGGACTCTCCTATCCCAGAAGAGGTTAGCTCCCCCATGGCCTCGTTAGCGAGGAGATCGGTCTCGTTTGCGACTGAGTCGACCTTCCTGCTAATACTGGCATGGCTGACAACGTCGGCGCTGACCAATCCCCCGGATGGGCCTAGGGGGGTGCTCATCGTGTCAAAGGACGGTGGGCCGCCAATCGGTACTGGTCGATCGAAGTCGAGCTCCACGTCAACTGAACCTGACGACATTGCGATTATCTGGGTGGCCTCGAGTACTCGACTGGATTCACCGGTGGTGTTCGTTGCCATTCTTCTGCCACCAGTAACCAAGTTGGCATGTCTGGCTGCCACCTCCTCGAGAGTTTGTCCGAAGAGATCTGCTGGATCCCCACTGGATGGCAGATGTTCCCCTTTTCCATGAATCCAAGACACGCTTGGTCCGACTCTGACGTTCGGGTATCCGTACCTTCCTACGAATAGGGACGGGGGGCTTGGACCTGCGATGTCGGCAAGAGTTGTTGCCTCTCTTTGGGGGAGTCTGCGCTTGACCTCGGAAAGAAGAGGGCATGGGGATATTCCGCACATACCCTTTGTGCCCCTGCAGTCGATGCACTCTGCGAACACGGAGGGAAATCGGAATCGGGCGCTCTTAGGGTTAATGGCTCAAGATAGCCATAGGGCATCGATAGTGTCACCCTTCTCGCAATTCGTGTCGGGAGGCAGCAGAGAGAGCCCGTTATGGGCAACCATGCTGTGGATATTGCCGCTTCCTTGGTGAGTACTGGTGGAGGCTACCAGAGAGTCCCCCTCTTGCCTGATTGAAATTCTCCTCATGCATAGTTTACCGGGGGCCCCGTTGAGGGGCTCCTGCATCGTGACCCGGACCCTGTTTGCCATCCTGGAGCCATGCGGTTCGTCTGATCCCATGCTCTTGGACATCCAAGGTGCCACCAAGACCGTGAAGACGACATGGCTGCTAACCGGATTGCCAGGGAGGCCGAAGATAGGTTTTCCCTTCCAAGAGCCGAAGAGGGGGGGGCCTCCGGGTCTCATCATAATCCTCCAGAATTTGACATCTCCTTCTTCCTCCATTATCTGTCTGACGATATCCCACTTGCCCATACTTACCCCTCCGCTAGTGATGATGGCATCGCAAGATTCTGCTGCCCCGTCAAGGGCTTCCCTAAGATCGTCGATACTGTCTCGAATTAGTGCGTATCTCCTTGGGATTCCTCCCATCTTCTTCACGAGCGAGGAGATTCCGAACGTATTGGATTCGTATATCGAGTTCTCGGACAGGGGCTCACCTGGGGGGGTGAGCTCATCTCCTACTCCTATCACTGCTATCGAGGGTTGACGAACTACGGACACCATGTCGTGCCCCATTGTTGCAGCAAGTGATATTGCCGATGGGGTCATTAGGTTTCCAGATTTCAAGGGGCGTTCTCCTTTGGTGAGGTTCTCGCCCCTCCTACGAATGAATCCGGGTCTAGCTGGTCCGTTGATTGTGACTGAGTCACCATGTGCCGTAGATTCTTCCACAATCACGATAGCATCGGCACCCTCCGGGATAGGGGCTCCCGTCATTATGCTGCAGGCCTCCCCCTTGCCCACCAGTGGGACTTCTGTGGAGCCGGCTTGACTGGTTCCAACTATCCTCAATACTGTCCCTGATTCTTTGCAATCTCCCTCTCTGACTGCCCAACCATCCATGGCTGAGTTGTCGAAACGAGGGTCGTCCACGTTGGAGCTGAGATCATCGAACAGTATCCTCCCTGAAGCCTGGTCCAGTGGCAGGGCCTCTGGGTTTCTTTGCATGGAGAGCTGGGTCGCTATCTCCAAGGCTCGTTCCAGAGATACACCCCTCTCCATGAATACCGAGAAACGGTGGAGTTGAAGTGTCCTTCCCAAAGCGGTCCTCGTGGTTTCCATGGAGTTGGTGCTGGTCCTATTGGCCCTGTTCTCGGTGGCGGCCCTCTACTCCTCGGTTGGGCTCGGAGGGGCTTCGGGGTACCTAGCAGTGCTGTCGATGACGACTTTTGCTGCATCTGAGTCTATTTGGCTCAAGCAATATGCATGGTCTCTGAATCTCATTGTAGCGGGGATAGCCTTCTGGCACTATCACAGATCTGGACACCATGTCCGGGAACTATCTGTTCCCTTCATCTCAGCAAGCGTGCCCATGGCCGCCCTTGGGGGGTTCATGCTCGTGGAAGGGGCCGTGTACGACACCTTGCTCTCACTTGCGTTGATTGTAGCAGCTTGGCGCTTGGTTTCAGGTGACGCGGGAGTTAGCGAGGCGGTGCGACCCAGTGCTACCAAAGCCGCGTGGGTTGGGGGAAGTATCGGCTTGGCCAGTGGGGTGATAGGATTGGGGGGAGGGATCTTCCTTCTCCCTGCTCTGATGCTCGGGAGATGGGCCAAAGCAAAAGAGGCGGCTGCAACCACTTCTCTTTTCGTCTGGTTAAACTCCATAGCTGGGCTAGCTGGAGCAGGGCTTGCTGGTAGAATTGACTTGGACCCAGGGCTCCTAGTTCCATTCGCGTCCGTAGTACTGGTAGGAGGTTTTCTTGGTTCGAGATATGGATCACGGGTGTCATCCCAAAGTGGAATCAAAGGGTTGCTGGTGGTGGTCCTGGTGCTGGCTGCCTTCAAGAGGGCCCTCGAAATAGTTGGTTAGGCTTGCAGGACGTTCCTGACAGCGTTGTGGAAAATCCCCATGCCTTCTCCCTCTCCGTGAACCAGGTCCTCTCTGGTCCAAGTAGCACCTAGCCATGTTGAGTGGTTGGCCTCTGGGTGGGGCATCAACCCGAAAACTAGTCCTGAAGGATCGCAGACACCGGCAACGTTCCTCCAGCTCTGGTTGGGGGAAATCGGATATGGGAGTGGTTCATCTCCGGCGCTGGGGTATGTTGTTGCAGGGTCAACGTAACGGGCGACCAACTGCCCTGAATCTGCCCACTTGTCCATTAGAGTAGCATCGTCTGTGACGAACTTGCCCTCCCCATGACGAACAGGGACTCGGATTCGATCGAGTCCTTCTGTCCAGATACAGGGGCTTTCTGGATCAAATTCCAGAGTTGCCCATCTGTTCTCGTAGTGCCCACTGTCGTTGAGAGCAAGTGATGCGGTCTGAGTGAGGCTGACTTCGTCATCACCTGGCAGCAGACCCATCTTGACAAGGACCTGGAAACCGTTGCAGATGCCAATGACCGGTTTCCCGGAGGTAACGAACTCCCTGACTTGTTCCCTGAGTCCGAATCTGAGTCGATTTCCCAGCAACCTGCCGCTTCCTAGGTGATCACCGAAGGAGAAGCCTCCGGGGATGGCCATGATCTGGTAGTCAGACAGTCGGGCCTCCTCATTCACCAGTCTATTGACATGGACCCTTTCAGCAGAAGCGCCGGCCATTTCGAAAACGGCCATGGTTTCGGTCTCGCAGTTAATCCCGAAGCCGGAAAGCACGGCGACCCTCGGCTCCATCATACCCCTCCACCATGCAAAGTGCCCTTCCACGAGTCCCTCAAAACCTGCATGGACGCGGACAATATGACATGTTCATCTCTGCTGAATGAGATTTTGTCTCCCTCCAACACGTCTCCGATGTGGTGGCAGACAACACCCTCCATTGACTTCTCGAAGGATTGCCTGTCTTCTGGCCTAGTGCTCACCAAGATCCTACCTAGGCTCTCGCCGAACAGAGCCCCCCAGACATCCAGATGTTCGCAGTCCGACCACATTGGGGTAATGTCCACCTTCGCTCCTGAGTCTGATCCGAAGCAGCACTCTGCCAATGCCACAGCCAGCCCACCGTCACTACAGTCGTGCGCACTCGCCACAAGTTCGTCCCTCATTGCTGCAGACAGGGCCCTGTAGGCAGACATGTTCCTCTCTGGGTCTATCTCAGGTACTGCCCCCCCTATCCCTCCGGCACCCTCATCTCGAAGCATGTACGAAAGTTCGCTAGCACCGAGCTCCTGGTGCGTCTGGCCGACTAGGAATATGACATCGCCTGGCTTCTTGAAGTCTGATGAGACTGCCTTGCGGACGTCATGGTGATTCCCGAGGAGGCTGAACAGAAGCGTAGGGGGGACGCTGATCTTCTCACCCCCCAGCATAGCGTCGTTCTTCATGGAGTCCTTTCCGCTGATACATGGGAGTCGATATGCCCTGCATACATCATCCAAAGCCCGATTGGCCCTCACTAATTGAGCGAGCTTGTATTTCCCATCCGGGGTCTTGGAAGATTCAATCGGGTCGGGCCAGCAGAAGTTATCCAGACCTGAGATGAGGTCCAAGTCCACCCCGACACATACAGCGTTGCGCAGCGCCTCGTCCACAGAGGCGGCAGCCATGGCATAGGCGTCGATATCTGAGTATCTAGGGGCGATGCCATTCGAAACGACCAGTCCCTGGGTTCCGCCCTGCAATGGGGCAATCACCGCTGCATCCCCCGGAGCATCGTGGTTAGCACCAACGAATGGCTTGATCACGCTCTGGGCTATGACCTCATGATCGTAAGATCGAACCCACCACTCCTTGCTAGCGACGTTCGGTCTGGATAGTAATCTACCGAGAATATCCCCCATCCCGAACTCGTCTAAATCAGGCGTTTCTACTGGCAAATGGACAGGTGGTTGCCACTCGGACTCGAGAACGAGTTGAGGGCAACCATCGAAAAGGAAATCGATCGTCAGGTTGGCCACCGGCGTCTCACCGTGTCGGACGACGAAGGCCCCGGAATCAGTGAACGAGCCGACTGCGGTAGCCTCCACCTCATGCAGAGCAGCTAGTGCCTCAAAGTCGGCGCAGTCTACTGGATTGACACCCACAGTCATTCTCTCTTGAGACTCGGAAACCAGTATCTCCCAAGATGAGAGTCCGGCCTGCTTCAGAGGGACCGCCCCCAGATCTAGTTCCGCACCACCAGTGAGTTCTGCCATCTCTCCCACACTGCTGGAAAGCCCGCCGGCTCCGTTGTCCGTGATGACTTGAATCAAGCCCGCGTCCCTCGCCTCGAGGATCATGTCGAGCATCTTCTTCTGGGTGATTGGATCTCCGATCTGGACTGCAGAGCTCGGGCTCTCCTCAGTCAGTTCTAGACTGGAGAAGGTAGCGCCGTGAATCCCGTCACTTCCGACGCGGCCGCCGACCATGTAGACGATGTCACCCGGGTGTGGGGTTTTCACGTGACTCTCTCTGCCGTCCGAAAGCAAACGAGGCATGAGTCCAACGGTACCGCAGAAAACCAGTGGCTTGCCGATATACCGCTCGTCGAATACTATTGCCCCGTTCACCGTCGGAATTCCAGACTCGTTTCCACCCGACCTGACCCCCGAGTGTACCCCTCTGAAAACTCTCGAGGGATGGAATAACCCTGGTGGGATGTCTCCCGAGTAGTCTGGAGGGCCGAAGCAGAATACATCGGTATTTGCGATCGGCCTAGCTCCGAGTCCAGTGCCTAGGATGTCTCTATTCACCCCCACTATACCTGTGATGGCCCCTCCATAGGGATCTAGCGCGCTGGGGCTATTGTGAGTCTCGGCCTTGATGCAGACGCTCCAGTCGTCGTTCCATGAGATGACCCCTGAGTTGTCGTGGAAGATGCTGAGCAGCCAATCTACGTCTGCCTGGATATCAAGAGTGGGTTGCATAATGTGGGTCTTGAACAGGGAGTCGATTGTCGAATCCTCGCCTGTCACCTTGTCGGTGTGCCTAATTCTGGCTGCGAAAATCTTGTGCGAACAGTGCTCTGACCACGTCTGAGCAAGACATTCCAGCTCTGCATCTGTAGGACGATCAGGAGGGAGCCCCGTCTCTTTCCTTACAGACCTAACTAGGGGGTCTCGGTAGTGTGCTTGTATCGCCCTCATCTCATCGAGGTTCAACGCCAGCAGTCCCTTCTCACTGATTTCGATTAGCTCTTCGTCACTGACCTCTAAATCAACGGTTGCTGGCTCCTGGAAGATTGCTGGAGGCATTTCAGGGAACTCAAGGAGAGGCCAGGCCCTCTTTGCGCAGTCATCTCTGCCTGCCACTGCCGCCCTCTCAATCATCGGATTGTGTAGGATGGCTGCCAAGTCATCTGGTGAGATGCTATCCTCTGACTCCCAGAAGGCATATGTGGCGAATGTGGCCACCATTGCCGATGTTTGGTTTGGAAACAGGGTCGTCAGGCCGTCCAGTCCGGCTTGGCCGGAGTTATCCGTAACGCCTGGCTTGAAACCGACCTGAATTGCTGCTTCGGGGGGGTTCGGGAAATCATCCAACATCCTGGATCCCATTGACCCGACTTCGATCACCGGGTCCGCGAATAAGTCGTAAATCAGGGACTCGGCTTCTTCGTCAGAAATATCGGATTTGACTTGGTAGCCAAGAATGACTCGTACGGAGAGGACATCGATCCCATGGTCGGCTTTGAGCATGGATCTCACGCTCTCGCCACGTGCGTCGGGCAACCCATCGAGATCCTTTGTAGTTACTTCGAAGAGCCTTGTGTTGGTTTCAGTTGGCATGCTGTCACCCTATGCTAGGAAGGCCTCGCTCATTTGCCAACCAAGCCAAGCGGTAATTGGTGCCAACAGGTTGAGGCAGACGTACACAGCCGCTGCCGTTGTGCTATCGTCCTTGAGGAGGCTGACTGTCTCGACGCCGAATGTGGACATGGTGGTAAAGCCACCCAACAGTCCAGTCCCTAGGAGCAGTAGTGTCTCTGTCTGTAGCGAGGCGGCCATCAGGGCGCCTAGGAGGAATGCTCCCGAGAGGTTCACAGCGATTGTTGCCCATGGAACTTCACCTGTCCCTGTGGGCATCGCCTCCGCTACTCCCCAGCGTGCAATCGAGCCGATTGCGCCTCCCAGACCAACCAATGCCGCTGGATGCATGGTGCTGGCGGGAACTGGCGGGGCTTCATATTTCTGAGGAGGGGGAAGACTTGACAAACTGGCCAGTACAGGAATACAGGATGAAAGCCGAGGATGCTTGGGGACCCAGATGGGTGAACTGCGCGCACCCACTGTCTCATGAGTTCATGAGAGTTGCTTGCGAAAAGGAATCGTTGGTGGTACTGGCGGCGGACCTCCCCACAGTGGACGGGATAGTGCAACTGATCGAGGATGTGGGAGAGTTCGTTTGTGCATTGAAGACACATGTTGACATGGTTGAGGGCTTCAACATGGAGGATTGGTCAAAGGTAGTGGATGCAGCTCGTTCGAAGGGGATGTTGCTATTCGAAGATCGGAAGTTCGCGGATATTGGCAGGGTAGCTCAGACTCAGATGGGGGGTTTGTATGATATTCGGTCTTGGGCTGACTTGGTCACTTCTCACAGTATAAGTGGTCCAGATGTCGTTGATGGAGTGGCCGCGGCCTGGGACGAGGTCGAGAGGATTGGTGGCATCCTACTTCTGGCCCAGATGTCCAGCTCTGGAAATTTACTAGCGGAGGGATATACCGAAAGTACTCTGGAAATCGGTAACGCATCCCCTCATGTGTTGGGATATATCGGAAACGGAAGTTCTGTTTCTGAATTAGAGGGGCTTCGCTCCAAGGTAGGAGAGGGGCGTATGATTTGGACGCCAGGTGTAAATCTGAGTTCAGAGGAGGGGGTCCTGGGGCAAAGGTACGGGCATCCGGCTGAAGCTGTTCTAGCTGGTTCGGATGCGATCATTGTCGGTTCTGGGATTCACAAGTCGGAAGACCCGTTCTCTTCTGCACGAGAGTATGCTTCAGCCTCATGGGGAGCATTGCTGGAGAGATAGCGTGGCAGCAGCAGGGGACGTAGTAATATGGGGCTGCTCCGCACTGGTGATTTTCGGGGTGGCATCGTACGTTTTTTTCGAGGTTCTGAAGAGATGGAGGGTCGGGTTGCGGCTATCTGCCTTGGATGAGAGCCTGTTGTACGATGATGGAGTTTCTGTGGAGGTCATCACTGACACACCAATCGGCAGTAGCGTGGTTGGAGGGGTAGTGGCTGAATTCGTGGAAGAAAGCCCCTAGAGTTCGACGAATCCAAGGTAGGACGCTACGCCGAAGCCTATTGATCCGATGATCGCCAGTGGAATCAAGATTCTCAGGAGTCGCCTCTTCCTCTTCGGTTTGGGTGGTTCTGGAGGAGTCATCATCGGAGATGGAGCCGCGCCGATCTCACTGGGGCCCTCCGGGAGTTGAGGAGTAGGCAGAGGGGGGAGGGCTGGAGGCTCTTCCTCCAGATCGGGATAGAGGGTGTCCAGGTCTGCTAGGCCTGGGGCATCAGGAATAGGTCCGTTCATCAGGACCCACTTCTGGTCAATGTCTGCTCTGGTCAGAGGTGTAACGAGCACAGAAACCGCCCCGGCGGAATAGGCTGCGTCGTTTGCCTTGCTCAATCGTGACTTGCTTACTACGAAGACCATTCTCGCTTCTGGGTCACTCTCACGAATCTCCAGAGCTGCGACGTGCCCATCCATCGTTGGCAGGTTTAGTCCCATGAAGACGAGGTTTGGCTTCATCTTGACGTACTCGTCCACAGCCTTGTCCCCATCGTCGCAGATTTGGGAATCCCACCCCCTCTGACTCATTATGGACTTCAGCCTACTAGCCGTGATCCCGTTCTCGTGGACTATGAGGGCCGTCGGCTTGCCATCCGAAGTCATCTGGTGCTCTCACAAAGGATGGGGGTCAAGAAGGGGCTGGTCGATGGCTCACGAAAGTAGTTGGTCTACAAGCCAGTTAGGATCGAACGGATCCAAGTCATCGTAGCCCTGGCCGGTTCCAGCTAGTATAATCGGTCGGCCAGTGGCATGCGATATCGATAGTGCGGCCCCCCCTCTGGCATCAGTGTCAAGTTTGCAAAGTGCAGCGCCATCGAAGGTTAATCTCCTCTGGAACTCAACTGCTTGTGAAACTGCATCATTGCCGGCTAATGCGTCTGCAACGAAAATTACCAGATGCGGTTTAGTGACCCTGTGCACCTTCTGGAGCTCCTCCATCAGATTGGACTTATTCTGCATCCGACCTGATGTGTCGATAATCACGACGTCATCGCCCTTTGCCCTCGCGCTCTCGATAGCATCTCTGGCAACCGCTGCTGAGTCCCCCCCTCTCTGACTCTTGATGCACCTGATTCCCAACCGATCCGCATGAGCCTCGAGTTGATCTATGGCTCCGGCTCTGAATGTATCTGCAGCAGCTAGAACTACTCCGAATCCTTGGTCGTCCAGCCTCTTGGCAATCTTTGCGGAGGTGGTTGTCTTTCCTGTTCCGTTGACGCCTACCATCATGATGACCACGGGAGTCTCTGTGGACACAAAGTCCCTGATTGTTCGATCGAAGTCCCAGTATCCGGCTCTGAGCAGGGACAGTAGGGCGCCTCTCAAGCCTCTTTCCACTACCTCGCTGAGAGAAGCCTTTCTGCTTACTCTGGAGCCGATTAGGTGAGACCTCAGATTCGTGATCAGTTCGGATGCAGCATCATGGCCCATGTCTGAAGACAATAATTCATCCTCAAGCTCCTCAAGTATCTCATCCAGTACTGGCCCCCCACTAATCACCATCCCACCAATGCTAGTCTGGTATTCGGATAGGTCGATTTCGAAGGTCATATCCGATTCTGCAAGTCTTCTTCCAGTGGTTGAGTCCATTGGATTCTTTTTCGAGATGTCAACTGGTTTCTGAGATGCCTTAGTGACTTGTTCTCGGGCTGCTCTTTTCCTCTCCTTGGCGCTGGTTGGAGTGGATAATGGGTCTGCTATCTCGTCGTCGAATTCGTCCCACTCGCTTTGAGTTTCGATTGGCCCCTCGGAGATTTTGTCCGCTTGGTTCATGCTTCTGAGCGCGGCTTCCCTATCGGCAATCGCTTTCTCTGCCAATTCGGATCCCTCTTCCGTCATGAAGGTCTTATCGTCATCGGCCTGCTTGACCTTCTTTCGAAAGCGATCGAAGAGCCCCATGGAAAGTCCTCAATCATCTAGGGTGAGTTCCGTGCCCCTCTTTCTTCTCGACCTGCGCTTTGGTTGGCTCGCCTGGGCGCTTTCGGGCTCTTGGTGGTTCTCATCCTCTGGAGCCTGAATCCCATTGGCTATCTCATTGAATCTGCTTGCAAGAGCGACCACGTGTTTCTCAAGCTCGTCGTGCTCCTTGGTAACCGAGTCTATGATTGCGTTCAACTCATCGTTCCTGCTTCGAAGGATCTCGAGTGCCTCCGATCTCGTCTTTTCGGCCTGTACTCTGCTTCCTATGTCTACCACGGCGCCTGCATCAGCGGGTATATCTGCCACGATTTGGACGCCGGCACCCAATGGGACCATGGCGCCCTTTGCTCCATCATCTGAGATTGACTGCAGTGCCTCCATAGCGTGCTCCTGTT
>NTJS01000014.1 GCA_002457155.1 Marine Group II euryarchaeote MED-G35 | reverse complement strand
GCGGACTCGTGCTCTTCGTAGATCCACTCGTCTGTTTCCAGCCTAATTTTCAATACCATCATTTTCTCACACACCACCGCATTCGCGGCCTAAGCCACTAGTGCGGTAGTTTGGTTTCGCTTTCGATCCCTGTATAACCATTCCCTAATTTGCTCTGATTATCAGCCAAACGACAGTCAATTTCTGCCAAAAGCCCGACTATTTCCTACGGTTGAAATCCTTCTTCAACGACTTTGGTCCCAGTTGAAATGCGGCTAGCGACATCACCAAAACGAGTAATGAGATTATCACAACCGTTGCACCCTTGCCCCCACCTTCAGGACCTACCTCGGTATTTCCCACTGGAATGGTGATTTCGAGGAGGTTGTTTCCCTCAAGGGTCTCTTCGATCGAGTTCGTCCCATCAATTTCAATTTGGAAAGTAGCAATATCAGAGGTTTCCACCAATTGCAAATCGCAGATTGCCATTTTCAGATCCCCGGGCCCCAAATCAGAAATTGCCCCAGTCCCGACTAAGATGCCATCAATCCTGCAGTAGAAGGTGACATTCTGTGCAGAACCTCTTCCTTGGTTGCGAATGAAACCAATAATTTCGATCACATCACCATTTGTTAGCATCTGTGATTCCGAACCGCCTACCCTAATCTCAACTGACTCGACCAGTAAATCCGGTTTTGCCGTGACAAAGACAACGACATTCCTCGTAACTACTGATGTCCCGTCACTTATTGAGATGATCAGAACGTGTTCCCCAATTTCCACCGGTTCGATCAGTATGGTTCCGTTCTCACTCACTGAGGCCCAAGACTTACTCGTAGTGATAGTTAGCTGTGATGTGTCTGGATCGAGTAAATCCGGGGTAAACTCGTGTGATTCCCCTAGTTCAATGTATAGGGTGCTTGGGATGTGGACTATTTGCGGGGGGTCCAGAACTTCTTGAATTTCCACAGAAAATGACCCTTCCCAAGAATTCCCTGCTTCGTCAGTTACTTTAACAAAGACTTGAGCTATTCCATTCTCTTCTTCTCCTGGTTCAATTGTCAATGAGCTTCCTTCTCCGGTAGCCTTGAGCAGATCGCCATCTGATGTCGAAGCACTTACAATTAGGTCATTGGAGTCAGTAATGTCATCCGAGCAGATGGGCGATAGGGGGATAATCTGCCCTCCCCCATCCTCAACTAGGGTTAAGTCCCCAATTTCCTCGCAGAATGGGTCTCTGTCCCATTCTATGGAGAATCCTCCAGTAATTGACATCGAACTAATATGAACAACCGTATTCTCCGCGGTTCCGTTGGATGACCACTGGAATCTAGTCGCAACTCCGAACCTAAGCTCCTCACCTTCCATCGGTAGAGCATGCCCAACTGGGACGGAGACTAAGAATTGACCAGAATCCATCTCCTCAGAGTGAACCAGGATTTTTCCTACTGCGAACAAAATATTGCTGGATTCCCCTGAAAGTCCAGCGAAACCCCCAGAAACACTTCCTGTGACTACCAAATGAGGATCGTTAATGTCAATCCTTACTCCAGAAATACACCCATCACTGACTTCTACTCTGAAGTGTTGCTCCGAATTTGCAGTCCCTATCAGCCTTCCAGGTTCAATCTCATGATATTCCCCGCCAGATTCTACTGATGAGGTCCAAATCGTGTGATTCCCAACTCCGAAGACATGGATTCTACCTAAATTTTGATTGGGCGGTGGAGTGACATGGAACTCCCACAAACCTCCCTCAGAACTATCGGGAGTCAGTCCACAGGTAACATGAGAAAGACCAGTGATATCTCCCTCGTATGGTCCGATGTCTATTACCGGGACTTCATCCAGAATGACGGAGTGATCCGCTCTGGCGTTCTCGAACGAGAACCAAGGCTGGTGGAATTTAACCCTCAGTCCGACAGCATCGACCCGCACTTCGGAGTCATCAGCACCCTGGTTGTCTGATACGTAGTCTACGTTGAATTGTGTCTGTTCCAACTTTGACCAATCCCACTCTAAGAAACTATCCAGATCCAGAACCAGGGGGTTGCTCATCCTGTTCACAGCACTGAGGGTTCTTGCAAATGTCGTTACCAAGATGTCCGATCCTTGGTTTTGCAGAATTACGTTGACCTCATCACTGGGGAGCTCATCTGGGATAGAGATGTGCAGAACTAGCGAAACATTCTCGATCTCCATTGAATGTAATCCTAAGAAACTGTACCCCCCCATCGTTATGTCGGGTCCCTTTGACCATGAGTAGAATCCGTCAGGTTCGCCGAACGTGGCATTGCAGTCTGCACATCCACTACTAGCCCAAGAAGTGTATTCATCGAAGTTGTCCGGCCGGGAGTGAGTGAAAGACATCTCACCATCAGCAATCATCCCAACCGTATAGTCAGCCTGCTCCGAAGTGAATCCCTTCGTGCTGCTGAACGACCAATCGGAACTATTCTGGAAACTCCCTGCTTCGAGAATCTCGACTTCCTCGGAAGATATCACAGAATCGCCAGAAGCAATAGGGGAGAGCAGAGCAATTACAGTCAATAATGCGAGGGCTGAGGCGGCACTGTAATCCCTCATCGCAACGAACGAAGGCTTTCCCCGCTTCAAGGCGTTGGTACTAGGCTCGTAGGCTGACAGCATAACTGTTGAAATACGGGCCGACACACGACTGACTTACTTCTGGCTGTGATGGTGTAGCGGTTAGCACGGTGGGTTGTGGTCCCGCCGGCCCGGGTTCGAGTCCCGGTCACGGCCCCAGGTTATTCCTTTCCAAGGGATTCTTCACTGATCTTGTGGCCCATTCTTCTTGCTTTGGTCGAGAGGTAGTCTACGTTCCCCTCTCCCACGCCAGCAACTAATGGCATTCTCTCAACCACGTTTATTCCGTACTCCAAAAGCTGATCCACCTTGTCCGGGTTGTTCGTCATCAGGTTCACCTTGTCTATTCCGACCGAACCTAGCATCTCCGAGGCGATTCCGTAGTCCCTGGCATCCGCTGGATGGCCCAGCATTAGGTTCGCCTCCAAAGTGTCAGCACCTCTGTCTTGCAGGTTGTATGCCTGAATCTTTGCATTTAGGCCAATTCCCCTGCCCTCCTGTCTTAGGTAGATCAAGCATCCCCAACCAATCTCTTGGATCAATCTCATTGCCGCCTGTAGTTGAGGTCCACAGTCGCATCTCAGACTGCTGAAAGCATCCCCGGTAAGGCATTCAGAATGGACTCTGACTAGGACTGGGTCCGGGCCCTCCATGTCTCCGAGCAGAAGTGCAACATGGTCTAGACCCGTCTCTTCTTCGTGAAATACTCTGATTCTGAACTCCCCGTGTTCGGTGGGAAGGTGAGCATCAGCAGGGACCTCGCCTGTTTCGTATACTCGTCCAGCGTTCATGGTGCCTCGAAGTGAAATACTCATTTGAATCCTACAGGTCACCAGTCACATTGATGATCACGAATCTGAACTCGCCTGATTTCTCCTCCACTTTCTCAAGTACCACCCCTAACCTATCACAAAGTGCTGGGATGTCGAAAAGCGTCTCCGGGTCGTCGCAGATCACCTCTATCTTATCGCCCTTTTCGCATCCCTTCAGTACTCTACGAGTCTCGTGAACAGGAATTGGGCAGAGGAAGCCCAGCAAGTCGAGCCTCTTCTTGACGCCATCGCTCATGTCACTAGCAAGGAGGGCCCCGCTTCAAACATTCTCAGTTCTTTGAGAATTGGAACTCATCGTCTTCGTGGGTCCTCATGTAGTTGATTGCAGTATTTTCATCTTCAATCAGTTCTCTGCCACGCTTCTTCCCGGATTTTGCTTCTTCCCATCTATCCATGAATACTTCCGATTCCCAGTCGTTCATGAACATGGGGCGTATGTATGAGGATCTGCAAACAGCTCTGGTATTGCCCAAGTCAGCAGCGACCGTGTCGATTACTGCCAGCATGGTGGCATTCCGCTCGTTTTCCCCGTCTCCGGGGAGTTTCCCTGCTTCTGCGAGTTTAGCAAGCCCCTCTGTACCCTTCAGAGTCCTCCCGGCCCATGTCAAGTAAGGGGGGAAACCAGTCTTCTCCGATTCCTCGACAGCATCCTTGTGTAGCTTTGGCAGCTTCTTTATCTGACTCTCACTTGCTTCCGAAACCATCGCTAGCCTTGCGGCGGTTTTCCACGATGCGGCCCAAGTTCTGAAGTCCTTCGCTGTGTATCGGTGATCCATGTGGTCCTCTAGGTAGTCGTTGATGTGCTCCGCCTTGACGTCGTAGTCATTCCCGTTATCATCCAAGTATCTGAATAGATCCTGGGTCTTCTCCTTGCCTCCAATTTTTCCTGACTCCTCAATCAACTTGGCAACTTGGTCATCCTTGATCAACAGCTTCCACTCCTTGCCCGACTTGCCTGTGAAATTCAACACGGCGTCTATGTCCCCATCTATCGCCTTCTTCCCCTTCCAGAATTTCACATGGCCCTCCCGGAGAGTCGTAAGCCCATACGACTCGTTCTCCTGGGCATATTGGTCTGACCCGACACGGATGTGGTATCTGTCAATCAGCCTAACCACGATGGCCACCACCTTGGCCCTGTCCATCGGGCCCCCGCCAAGATCGGAATTGACCCTTCTTCTGAGTTCATTTAGTGCGATCGCGAACTCATCTACGTTCTGGTACTTCAGAATAGATTTGTATTCGTTCCACTTTGGGTGGTATCGGTATTGGAGCCTCCCATTCGAGTCCTTCCCTGTGGCTTGGATGTGCCCATTCTCGTCCGGGCAGAACCACACCTCGGTCCAAGCTGGTGGAACCGCCAGTGTGTCGAGGAAACCTATTCTGTCTTCATCCGACAGATTCTTCCCGTTTGGGAGGTGATAGTCCCATGAGATCGTCGGGCCCCCGCCCTCCTCTTCAGATGGGGTCTCTACTTTCTTTCTGGTGATCCCTGCCTCTTCCCTATCGCTTAGGATCAAACCCGCTTTCTCTGCCGATGTCCCGGAGTCCTCAGCCTTCATACGGCAATATTGTGCCACTAGGTTTGAAGAGGTTTCGCAGAATCACTCCGAGAACTGTGCTAGAAGAGTCTCCAGAGCCCGCACGTCGTTCTCCAGGATGTCCCTCTCCGCCTTCTTGATGTCCCCTTCTTCCAGCCTGGCTTTCAGGACCTCCAGCTCGGTTCTGGCAGAATCCCTCTCCTCTTCCATTTCAGCCTCGTCCCTGAGCATCTTTATCCTAGAAACATGCTGGCGCGTCGATTTCATTCGACGCATCCTTTCGCCTGCATCCCCTTCTGGGAAGGGGCTCGGCTTTACCGGGAGCTCTACTGCGACTGGGTAAGGGATGCTGATGCCCTCTCTGCTGAATGAGCTGTCTATCTCCCTGAGTAGCCAGTCGGTGGCTAGGAACTCATCGCTATAATCCGCAATCCATGCGTAGAGCCTGTAGTTCTTCGAGAAGTCCGATAGCTCTCTGAGGAGGACTCTCGGAGGGGGGTCTTCCTCTACATTGGGGCATCTCTTGGCCACCTCCATGATGACTTGCTTGACATGGGCGGACCTCTCATCGTAGTCTACCCCTATATCCAGCGTGAGGGTGTGCCTGGAACCCGTCCCATCACCACCTCCTCTGGCAAAGTTGGTTATCGTCGAGTCGACGAGCCGGTTGTTGGGGATGACTACCAGTTGCTCGGTTAGGGTCAGCACCTTTGTAGAGAGGATCCCAACTGACATCACTGTCCCAGTAACTCCCTGGACTTCTATCCTGTCTCCTACTTCGAATGGTTGGTCGATAGCCAGCATGAATGAGTTGAGCATGTTGCCAAGGGTCTGCTGGACTGCCAGTCCAATGATCAGTGAGAAAACCGCAAGGGAGGCTAGTATGCCTAGGAGCTCGATCCCTACTTCTTGTAGTGCTAGGTAAATGCCCATGAACCCGACTATCCCTCTGGAGGAGAAGACTACCAGGGGATTCCCTCCAGTGACTGTGACGCTCTTGTTGGTGTTGTATCTGTCCAAGGCTGCAGGGACGATGAACTTGATTGAAACGCTAATTATCGAGGCTGAGAGTAGGATGTATATGCCCGAGAAGTACGGTGCAACCGCGGTGTAGATTGCATCGTTCCTACCGAGTGTCCACATCATCGTGAGTTCCACTCCTGCCAATAGCACGAAAACGTAAACCCGGTTCGCAATTGGTTCTAGCATTTCGTTGTCCCATGACGCATCAGTCTTCTTCACGATTCGCCATGCCACCTTTAGGACGACGTATCTGGCGAACAGTAGGAAGAATAGTGTGAGACCCAGGGAGACCCCAACTTGGGCTAATACGCCAACCTCCTCTACCTCGTCGAGATAACCAATCAGGGTTGAAAATGCATCTGTTATCGGGTCAGCCATCCAATCACTCCCAACAGACCCTCTATCAAATGCTTATCGTATCAGGCGCTTGGCCTGTTGGACCCACTCGTCTCTGTCAATCCGCCCAGGACCGAGGCCAATTGTGGCATTCACCTCGTCAGAGATTGATTGATCCATGTTAGCGATCTGGGATATCTTGTAGATGCCTATCGCATTCAACTTCTTCTCGACGAACCTCCCTATGCCGTCGATTTGCTGCAAGTCATCTCTGTCCTCTTCGGAACCGAAACCAATCGTTGCGAAGTCGACTCCCGACTCATCCCCCTCGCCTCTATCGGTTTTCTCCTCGCTCTTGCTCCTACTCAGGAGCTCTGCCGCCCTCTCCCTCCTGATTTGTAGCTCCCTTTCCTTCTCGTCTGCAATTTCCTTCTCCCTGATATCCTCTTTGGCTCGGTCTAGCAGTTCCTTGTCCGTGGACGAGGCAATGTCCCCTTCGGGAGGGGGGGGTTTGCTAGCTGATTCCTCCCCCAGGTCGACAAAACTCCTAGCTTGATTTGCCCACTCGTCCCTCTTCACTCTCCCTGGGAAGAACTCTATCGCATCGTTGACCTTGTCCTCCAATTCGGAGGTCATTCGGGATATCTGGGCGAATGTGAATATCCCGAGCGCGTTGAGCTTCTCCTCGATGAACGGCCCAATTCCCTTGATTTCCTGGAGTTGGTCCTTGTTGTCGGCGGTGGCGAAGCCCAGAATCCCGAAGTCTATGTCCTTCGATTTCTCGGCGACCCTGAGGAGGGCACTTTCCTTCTTCTTGGCCTCTGCATCGAGCTCTTCCAGTTTCGACTTCCTCTCTTCTAGCTCCTCCTCCATGGCTGCGAATCTCTCTGCAGCCTTTTCGCGAGCTAGTTGGTTGTCCCGCTCCTCGAGATCCATCTGGCGCTTCCTCTCTATCGCCCTCTTCCTCAGCTTCTCCTTGGCCTCCACGGCCTTAATTTGAGCCTCTCTTTCCACTTCAGCAGCCTTCTTGGCTGCATCCCTCTCGATTCTCTCCGCCCTATCTTCTGCTTCTCTCTTCAGTAGGGCCGCCCTCTCTTCTGCCGCCCTCTCGATCCTCTTTGCCTCTTCCTCTGCCTCCTTCTTCGCAGCCTCCTCCGCAGCTCTATTCTCCTCTTCCTCTACCTTCCGAGCTTCCGCCTTCTTCCTCAGAATCGCACGTAGTTCTGCAGCTTCTTCCTCGGCCTTCCTCTCTTCTTCTGCAAGCCTCTCATCTTCCTCTGCCGCCTTCTTTGCATCCTCCTTCGCAGCTCTCCTCTCCTCTTCCTTCTCCCTCTGGAGTCTCTCCTCTTCCTCTCGCTTGGACTCTCGCCGTGCCTCTGCTAGCTTCATTGCGGCCTCCCTCTCGGCCTCTGCTGCCTTCATCTCGGCCTTTGCGGCCTTCATATCCGCTTCCGCGGTCCTCTTCTCGGCTTCTCTTTCGACCCTCTCTATCTTGGTCTTCAGGTCTCGCTCCAACTGCGCTGCCTTCTTCTTAGCGTCGATTTCAGCATCGGCAGCCTTCTCGACCGCCTCTCGCTCCAACTGCGCTGCCTTCTTCTTCGCGTCCCTCTCGATTCTTTTCGCCCTCTTCTTCGCCCGCTCCTCTTCGGGGGTGTCGTGTTGCACTTCGACCTCTACTTCCCACTGGAAGTAAACCGTCGCCTTACCTAGTCTGATCAGTCCAGTGTAATCAGTGGTGTTGACGGTGTCGCCATCGTCATTGAACTCCAATCTGAACTCTATGTCCCCCCTGGAATTGGACTTGATCGACTGCATGCGGAAGCGACTGCCGTTGTCTTCCGATGACATGTCCGTGAAGTCGCACTTCAGCCTAGGGGTGATGTTCGAGACACTGATCACCTCGTGACTCCGTGCGAAGGAGCCCTTGCGAATCCCCTTCATCGGTTTGAGAACATACGGGTCGTCGTATTCACCGCTTCCTCCCTGCCACCCGTCCTCAGTGCTGGTATACTCCGGTTCGGGCCCTAGGATTTCCTCTTCCCTCACTGTGAACGGGTTGATTACCCAGAGTAGGAGAAGCAGCAGAAGGAGGAGTGGGAAGCAGCATATCCACAGTATCTTCACAGCATCTGGGACGTACACCTCCAATAGGTTGCAAACTCCATCGCCGTCATCGTCCTCGGGAACCGAGAGATTGTCCTTTGAGTCCGTTCCACAGCTTGTCTCGTTTAGGTCAAGCCATCCGTCGTTGTCGTCATCAAGGTCCTCAACCAGGTCGAATGTGCAGTTTGCCGAGTCGGTCAGGTACCTGCAGGTCAACTCATCCGGCATGGTGTCGTTGTCAGTGTCGTCCCATGCGGTGGGGTCCTTCGGGAACTTGTCGATCGGGTCGCCTATGTTGTCGCCATCGTCATCCTCGTCGATGTGGCTGCATATGCCGTCCAAGTCGATGTCCTCCGGGAAGGAGGAAGCGTTGGTCGGATCGGTATTGCACTCGAGCTCGATCAGGTCGGCCCACCCATCCCCGTCCTCGTCCGTGGTGTTGTCCTCTGGCCAGAAGATATCGAAGTCGACCCTGTAGGAGAAGTCCCACTGGGAGTTCTCGGCCTTGAAGGTGTGCGAGTACTCGAGTATGACGTGCCTCCATGCCTCCTCTGGAGTCCCGGAGATGACTCCGGTCGCGTTGTCTAGCACTAGTCCTGCCGGAAGGTCAGGCAGAACCGAGAATAGCATGATCCCTCCGCTGTTGGGCGCGATTAGAGGCTCCAGTGGCTCCATCTCCTCTCCAACGGTGAGGACTAGCTTGTCATTGGGGTAAAAGAATACGATCGGGGAGTCGTCGAACTCGTCGTTCGGATCGCATATCCAGTCCCCATCGTGATCTTCGGGGCTGCTGACGATGTACAAGGGGTCAGTACCGCACTCGATCTCGTCCGTGTCGTTCCATCCATCACCGTCGTCATCTGGATCGAATATGTCCGGCACCCCATCCTCGTCCGTGTCCAGGTGCGTGGCGAAGATCGTTATGGGGAAGGTGTCCATGAAGAGTGAGTTGCTCCCCGTGACCGTGTAGGTTGAGCCATTCACCTCCTCTGTTGCGAATCCCGTGATCAGTCCATTGGTCGTGTTGAATTCCAAACCCTCCGGAAGATCGGGCGAGATTGACCACGATGACACATTACCTCCGAAAATCTGCGGCTCCATGTACACCTCATCCACGTTGGTTGTGAGATTGAGCTCGTTATCCAGGTAGATCAGGTCGAAGGCGTCGTCATCCGGGTCGGGAGTGACCGATTGGAGTGTTATCTCCACCGAGCTGTGGTACTGTGAGTTGTTCGCCCACACTGTGAAAACCTGGAGTTCGAACTCGAACATCGGGGCTCCGCTAATGGTCCCGTTCACCTGGCCAGAGCGGGCCAATGCGCCATTCAGGCTCAGACCATCGGGAAGCGGAGGCCATATCTCCCAGGTCCGGACGTCTCCTCCGTAGGTCGTCGCAACTATGGAATCCATCGGTTCGTTGACGAACAGCAGCTGGGAGGTCATGCTGTAGACTAGGAAGAGGTCAGAGTCGTCGATGTCATCGAGGCCGTCGCAGAGACCATCGCCATCATGGTCCTCTGGGAATGACAGTGGATCCAGAATATCGGTGAGGCACGACGTCTCTTCGGAATCGCCCCAGCCATCGTTGTCGTCGTCCGTGTCGGACTCATCAGGAATCCCATCGCCATCGGTGTCGAGTAGGGCCGACGAGATGGTAATTGAGAAGTTGGAGCCATATTGGCTATTGTTCGCCCAGACGTCATAATTGGTAGCGTTGAATGGTTCCGTGGAATGGCCGGAGATTTGTCCGGTGCTGTTGTTGAATACTAGCCCTGTGCCAAGCTCCGGATGGATGCTCCATTCCCTGACATCGCCTCCGAACACTATCGGGTGGATCTGAACTGGGGTTATGTTGACGACTAGCACAACAGTGCTCTGTGGATAAGCCAGGCTAATGGGGCTGTCATTGATTTGGTCCACGAGATCGCACATCCCATCGCCATCCGAGTCGGAGGGGATGCTGGTATTGTCTAGCTGCTCCGTATTGCACGTCTGCTCCTCTTCGTCGGTCCAACCATCATCGTCATCGTCGGAGTCGTCCTCATCGGGAACCCCATCGCCATCGGTATCGAGCCGCCATGAGGAGATGTTGATGACGAAACTCGAGGAGTATTGGCTGTTGTTGGCCCAAATCGTGAAGTTCGTGGGCGTGAATGTAACGTTGGCAACTCCTGAAATCTCTCCGGTGCTATTGTTGAAGAACAACCCAGATGGCATCGAGGGGGAGGTTTCCCATGCCCGCACATCTCCACCTAGGACAATTGGAGCCATCTCCAATGATGTGATGTTCGTAGTCAGATTGACCGCTGACACCGCATAGGCAAGGAAAACCGGAGAGTCGTCGACGAGATCCAGGGAGTCACAGACCCCGTCCCCATCACTATCAGGGGGGAAGTCATCCTCGTCCAATGGTCCAGTGGAGCAAGCAGTCTCGTTCACGTCGGACCAGCCATCGCCATCATCGTCCTCGTCGGTGATGTCAGGCTCGCCGTCTCCATCGGTATCAAGTAGCGAGGCGGAAATGCTCAGATTGAATGATGCGGAATAGGCTGAGTTGTTGGCCCAGAAAACATGCACTGTAGTATTGTATGTCGTAGTTGGGGTTCCGGATATCTCACCAGTGGTATTGTTCAAGAATAGGCCTCCTGGCAGGGAGGGGGATACCTCCCAGGAGGTGATTCCCCCTCCAGAAGTTATTGGGACCAGGGAGACGTTGGAGACGTTCACTATCAGTTCTAGATTAGTGACCCCATAAGCCATGGCTATAGCACGGTCATCCGTTTCGTCCAGGGCATCACAAACGCCGTCGTTGTCTATGTCGGAGGGGGTGTCAGCCGAATCCAGGGGGTCTGTCCCGCAATCGAGCTCAGCGGTGTCATTCCACCCGTCGTTGTCGTCATCGGGGTCGTAAAGGTCCGCGACTCCATCGCCATCGGTGTCCACGAGGACCGTGATTGAGATGGTCACGGAGCTGGTCTGGTCTCCCGTGGCATTCGCCCAGATGGTGTAGTTCGTCTGGTTCTGTACTTGGGTGGGGGTCCCCCATATCGAACCGTTGGAGGCTCCGAATGTCAGTCCGAGAGGGAGGTCTGGGTAAACCTCCCAGCTCTCGGGGGTGGAGCCGGACGTCTGTCCGGCTATCGGTTGCATCGGCAAACCCTCGGTCAGCAGCAGGTCGTCCGTGGGGAAGCTGAGGAAGATCCCGTTCCCGATCACCCAGATGGAGACCTCGGTACTCGCGCTCCCTCCTGAGTTGTTGGCCCAGACTGTGTATGTAGTCAGATTGGTAACTAGCAGGGGGATGCCCTCGAAGAACCCGTTGGTGGTGTTGAATGTCAGTCCTAGCGGGTAATCCGTTGAGTTAATCGCGAAGCTCTCCACGGCACCCCCCTCTAAGGTCGGTTGGATGCTGACTAGAGCGTCCCTCGGGATGTTGTATGTTCCGTTACCGTAGGAGATGTTGGCGATTGGCTCGTTGATCGTGAACTGGAAGTTGACTGCGGTCGTGCCCCCTTCGCTCGTGACTCGTAGTTGGAATGTCTGCTCTGTCAGGTTCACCGTCGGGGTCCCGTAGACCGTCCCGTTGCTGTCCCCCAGTATGAGGCCGGATGGCAGTGTTGGTACGAAGGTCCAGTTCAGGATGGTCCCATTGACCTCGTAGGGGGCGATCGGCTCGATCTCCAGCCCACGCTCCATGACGAAGGCCGTCTGGTTGTATGATATCGTGGGCCTGCCATTCAGGATAAGGAATGAGACGTTGAACTGGTTGTTGCCCAAGGCGGTGTCATTCATCCATAGGGTGAATTCTGATAGTGACATGTTGCTGGTCGCAGTCCCCGAGACAAGGCCGGTGTCCGAGCTCATGCTCAAGCCTTCCGGCAGGGCGGTCGACCCCCAGGAGTCGAGGTACTCGTCGCAGTAGCTCGTCCCCTGGCTGCAAGTCGCCCCCATGGCACTCAGGCCAGTGACCCCCCAGAGGGTGGCGGGCTCGCCCTCCACCAGATTCGCACCGTCGATGGTATGCCCCACGGTCTCCATGAAGAATTGGCTGTTGTAGTAGCAATTGGACGAGGGCCTCCCCATGTAGCTCCCGTTCCAGTATAGATTGCATGTATTATCGTAGTAGTTCACCAGCATGTTGCCAATGGGGTCGAAGGCAACGTCCTCCCAGTCCAAGGTATGGGAGTTCGCAGGATTGTTGGCGGATACCAGGTACTCCTCGAAGTCCGGGTTCAGGTTCGAATCGAGCCTCAGTATCCTATGGTGGCTCGCAACGCTGTACGCCCGTTGCCCGAGGAGGAGGACCGGCTTCCCCTGGGGGTCAATCTCAAGCAGGCTGTAGTACTCCGCATAGTATCCCGCATTGGAGGACAGGCAGAACTCCCGTGATGCCTCTGTGCTCCATTCGGCTCCGCTCAGCCTGATTACCACGAGGCTGTCGGAGCAGGTCTCGTTGAACCATGACACCGAACTGGTCACGTTCAGGCTGCTGAGGTCGTTCACGGACCAGATGGCCATGACCATATCTCCCGAGGGGGTAACTTCCATCATGGCAGAGTCGTAGTTACCGTCGAATCCCGCAGGGCTCTCAGACGTGATCTTGGATGCACCAGTCCATGCTCCGGTTCCGTTCATCCTCCCGATGACGTAGTGGTAGGTGTCGTTCCCCACGGTATGGTCCCCCAGTTGGGTGTCCCCGTTGGCCCTCATCAGGACCTCGACGCTTCCGTCGTCATGCACACCCATACCCTGCAGGGTCCTGTGGCTGGAGGAGGCTGGAGTCAAGGTAGTGGCCCATGAGAAGTTGCCGGTCGCGTTGATCCTGACCACGAATGGCCTGTAGTAGTTGTAGTTGGTACTCGGGATCTCCATGGTGACGTTTCCGAAGGTCACCATCCTGTATGAGGCCGAGTTGGTAGAGATCTGGCCGGCAACCGTGAGATTTCCTGTAGTCTCATTGACGCTCATCCTGGTGAATCCGTAGTTGTTCACGCTGGCCTGTGTCGAGACTTTCCAGTTCGCATCGGTTGATCCTGGGATGTAAGCATCCTGCGACCACCTGGTGCTGCCGTTGGTGTCCAGCGAGATGAAGAAGGCAGCCTCCCTGTTGGGGAGGTCATGCTCAGTCCCCGGGAGGTCCAGGGCACCACTCGCCCTATACCCGGTTACGTAGGTGTTACCAGAACCGTCAACGGCCATGGCTCCGGGAATCCCGGAGGTCGGTGTGATTGGCACGACCCATGCCCACGTCCCGTTCGCCCATCTCTTGGCGACGTATAGGTCACCCGAACTGATTGATACGCTTAGTCCGTCGGCTGACCACGCAGAGGTAGATTGGTATCTCCCGTAGTAGTACAGGTTACTGTCCGAGTCGTACTCGTGTAACGCGTATCCCCTTCCATTGTTGACTGATGTGTACTGGTGGTCGTCCCATTGGCCATAACCAGCATGAACTGGTGTCGGGGACCTGACCGTGAAGGTGATGGTGACGGGATAGGATGCGTCGCTGCTGTTCGAGTAGATCGTGTGGGCAGTACCTGTCGTGTCAACCACTGTCGGCACCCCTGTTATCTCTCCGGTGGTGTTGTTGACGGAGAGTCCAGCAGGTAGCGACGGTGCCCACACCTCGACCAGGGCCTGACCCTCGAAGGTCGGCGACAAGGAGACTAACTCCCCCTTCGTTGCGACCAACGAGGCGGTGCCGTAGTCCATGACGGCGTACTGCAGCGTGTCGCACACCCCGTCACCACCGGCGTCCGTGGGCTGGAATGTGTACGACGGGTCTAACAGAGCCCCCTTGTGATGGAGAATTGCCGAACTGCTGTCGTTGGCATCAATGGACAACAGGTACGGGTCGTCCTGGCGATCGAACTCCAGCCTCAGCCCAGCATAGTTCAACTCCTGCAGAGTGCTTCCTTCATTCCACCCATTGCTCTGCCATACTTCTTCGTGAATCCACGAAACTCCTGACTTGTGGGACAGCATTAGCTTGTCCGAGGTGTGATTGATCCATGCGACGTGAGCCACCCCCGTCGAGTTGGTTGCAATCTCGACACCCTCGTTCCTACCCGTTGAAGATGCAATCTCCTCGGTGCTCCAAGATGAACCCCCTAAGGCCGAGAACCACAGGTTAGTCCCGTTGTACATCGCTGCGTATGCGGTTCCGTCGCTCGAAACGTGCAGTTCCGCTCTACCGTGATCGGTACTGGAATAGTCGGTGTCGCTGGCCCATGACGTGCTCTGGTTCCGCTCTAGAACCAGTTTCGGAGAGCTCCACGAGACGGTCGCGCTTCCCGAGAGGCTGCCATTTAGATCAGCCGTGTAGTGGTAGAAACCCACAGGTAGTCCAGCGTCTCTTGCAGAGATGTTTACGGTTAGCAGATGCAGCTTTCCATTTGGCCCAAAGTCGATTTGTGGGTGGTGATTGTAGTTGTCAGAAAGTCCCCCTGGGACATTGATGGAGAATTCCGTTCCGTTGAGGTACCATCCCTTGATGTCGGACCCACCGTCCGAGTCGTCCCACCTGACAACCATGTCTCCCTCGACGCTGATTGCAACGTCTTGTGTCGATGCTATCGAGTGATCCGATCTGTAGCCGAGCGATGAGATGCTGCCGTTCGCGTCGATGCCCCTTGTGATCCCATACTGATCAATAACGTAGATTATTCCATTGCGTTCCTCCACTCCCCAATAGTCGAAATCGTTGTTATCGTAAATTGACTGGGTCGCACTAACCGTCCCATCGAACTTCAATAGGCTATTGTACGACCAGTCATTGCCATATGTGGAGAATAAGCGTATTCCGTAATCGGAGATGAAGAAGTCGTATCCGTATGTTGGGCTGTCACCAGAACTGGTAGGCAAGTCTCCTGCATTGTCCCAGACCCCCCTCTGCGACCATGCAGATGGCTCACCGCCGTAGCACTCGATTTGGTAGGTGTCGTTCCATGAGTTGCCGTCCACATCATCATCGATAGCGTCGCAGATGCCATCCCCGTCGTAGTCTGTGGGCTCTGACATGCTGCTCCACCATAGAGTCCCGCAGGCGATCTCCTCGGCATCGGACCACTTCGTGACTGTGTCCTGATCCGCGGTCGTGATATCGGGATCGTCGTCATCGGTGTCTGTGTTTACGCCGATGCCGTCGCCATCATGGTCGAACCAGTCCCTCTGGTCGAAGGGAAGGTCGTCGTTTGTGTCGATGTAGCCATCGTTGTCGTCATCGGAGTCCCAGATGTCTATCCAACCGTCACCATCGAAGTCGGGGGGGACCATGTACAGGTTTGTGAGGACAAGGTTCCCTCCCATCTCGCCGCTCTCGTCGCCGATGTTGTCATCCTCGCCATCGTAGACTCCCAGCCTGCCCTCGGAGTCCTCGCCCCAGCATCTGACGGTCCCGTCCTTGATGATCGCGCAGGTGTAGTAGCTCCCCGAGGCGACGGCGGTGGACTTCGCCGTTGGCAGGAGGGCGTTCTCGAGCCCGGACCCCATCTCCTCGGGCGTGTCGACGTCGTCGTTGGAACCAATCCCCAGCTCCCCGTAGTAGTTGTCGCCCCAGCATGCTATGCTGAGGTTGTCCAGGAGGGCGCAAGAGTGGCTGTAACCCACGCTGATGGACGCGGCAGTCCTCTCGCTACCGAGGTCTACGTTGGGAAGGTCGTCCCCCATCTCGCCCGCTGCGTCTCCCGTGTACCCGCTGTACGTCCCGATGCCCGTCCGTCCGTCCGCGTTCGACCCCCAGCAGCGGATGCTGCCGTTATCGAGAATCGCGCATGTCGAGGATAGGCCGGCCGAGACTGCAGTAGCCGTCCGCCCGTCGCCCAGGTCGATCGCGGGAAGCCCGTCTCCCATTCGGGCATTGCACTCCCTCGTGTTGAGGTCCGAGTTCTGAGTCGGGTGGCACGATACCCCGTTGGAGTCGAAGTCCGGCCCTGTGCCTATGTTCTCGTTGTGGCCCTGGCCCAGCTGCCCGTAGTAGTTGTAGCCCCAGCACTTCAGAACGCCGCTGTCTAGGATGGCGCAGGTGTAATGCTCTCCTGCTTCTATCGCTATCGCGGACCTCCCTGTGCCGAGGTCGACCACAGCGAGGTCGTCACCCATCTCGTTCGCACCGTCCCCGATGCTAGTTGTGTTCCCTATCCCCAACTGCCCGTAGCCGTTGTAGCCCCAGCACTTGACGCTCCCGTCATCGAGAACGGCGCATGAGTGGAAAAGCCCCGTGGCGATGTCGGTGGCTGTCCTGCCCGTGCCCAGATCGACTGCGGATAGGTATGCCCCCATCTCGTTCGCACCGTCCCCGATTTGGGTTGCGTTCCCTATCCCCACCTGCCCGTGGCCGTTGTAGCCCCAGCACTTGACGCTCCCGTCGTCCAGAA
The DNA here is from genome assembly GCA_002457155.1 of Marine Group II euryarchaeote MED-G35. GTDB lineage: Archaea > Thermoplasmatota > Poseidoniia > Poseidoniales > Thalassarchaeaceae > UBA36. The sequence continues at coordinate 20,669 of NTJS01000014.1, read as the reverse complement.
GCGCACAGGCGTGCCTCCCTCCAGCGGAGACGCTTGACGCGGTCCGGTTGGCACCCAGTGGGACGAATGCCAGGTTGGATCCCATCTCCTCCGCACCATCGGAGGCCGTCGAGGTGTTTCCATGCCCCAGCTGCCCGTAGCCGTTGTAGCCCCAGCACTTCACGTGCCCTTGCGACGACCTAGCGCATCCGAACTTGCCCCCATCGCTCAAGGAGATCTCCGCCACGCCATAGGGGCTGGAGGAGAGCGCAACACTCCCGTCGGACGCCCCGAGGGGAGTGATAGAGTCTAGCATGACGAGGTCGGTGGATGCCGGTGATGTGAGTGAGGACGTCCCCCCGTCTCCCACCTGTCCCGAGGACCCATCGCCCCAGCACATGACTCGACGGTCCTCCGTGGAGTCGCTGGAGTACAGTGCGCATGTGGTCCCCCCTCCCGAGCCGGAGCTGGTGGATACGGAGACCTCCAGGGGGGTCCAGCCGGCTACGGTGGTGACGCTGACTGGGTCCTCGGAGATGACTGCGACTGCTCCGTTGCCGAGCTGACCGCCCGTAGCGACCCCCCAGCAGATCACGCTGCTGGAAGATACGGCGCACCCATGCGTCTCCCCGACGTCGAGGGACGAGAGCCCACTGGCCCCCGATCCCATTGAGGTCCCGGTGGGGTGGAACTGTGAGCTCCCCATGACTACTGGGGACTGGTGGCCGGCGAGGGAGAACGCCAGGTCGTCATTGTCCTCGTCGAAGTAGGCGATCCTCGCCTTCCCGTCATCGTCAACTGTGACTTGGGCCCCCTGGCCCGCGGAACCCGCGTCCTGGATCGTCAGCGTCCACGATGACCCGTCCGATTCCGCGAGGCGTAGGCTCCCGTCGTGGTAGGCTATCCGTGGATGCCCATCATCGTCTATTGTGATCGAGGTGTAGCCCAGGACGCTGCCACTGGGGTCCACAGTAGAGAGTGCCCATGAGTTGCCGTCGTGATATGCGTAGCGGAGCAACCCGTTCGTCGAGTCGACGTAGGAAATGTGGGGGTTGCCGCTGTCGTCGAGGGCGAGGTCGGAATGCGTCCCGATCATGGTCGAGCTGTCATCGACCGTCTCGCTCGTCCATGACGAACCGCTCTTGGATGCGTACTGCAGGGACCCCGATGAGTCGGAGCCGTTGTAGAAGCTCAGGTGCATTCCTCCCGAGGTCCCTACTGCGAACCCCATCCCGTAGCTGTGGGTGCCGACTTGCGAGATCTTGTCCGTTGCTGCGATGCCGTTGGAGATCACAAGGGACATCAGTCTGCTGCCCGAGTTGTTCTCGTAGGCGATGTGGACTTGGTCTCCGTCGTCGAGGGCGATGCTGGGGTACCTGCCAGAGCTGTAGTACCCATCAAGGGTCTCCACCAACCAGTCGGCGCCATCGAACCAAGCGTACTCCAGATCCCACTGGGATCTGTCATGGTACGCGATGTGCGGCCTGTCGGCGCTGTCGACTGCGATGGAGACGGAGGTGCCGATGTAGTGGCCCCCCTGGTCGTTGACGTTGGTCTTCGTCCAGGAGGAGCCACCAAGATCCCTGTATGCGTACTCCAGGTATCTGCCATTCATTTCGTAGTAGGCGACGTGCAGGCCATCCGCGGAGTCGATTGCGAGGGATATCCCCCTCTCGCCATTCGCGGTGTAAAGGCCACCGTAGTCATCCACGCTGCTCGATGACCAGGAGCCGTTGACCCTGATGGAGAGGTACACGTCGTCCCAGTAGTCATCGAAGAAGACTACGTGCGGGACGTCTGTGCTGTTCAACTTGATCTGGCCGTTCCTGCCGGTGTTCCCGTAGCCCCAGTTGGAGCTGTAATCCTTGACATCTTCGTAGACCCACTCGGTGCCGTTGTGGTAAGAGTACCTCAGGTTGTAGGACCCGATGGAGTTGTTGTATGCAGCGTATGAGATGTGCGCGTTGCCGCTGGAATCCAGGTCGATCGAGGTGTCATAGGCATAGTAGGGTGTGGCGACTACCTCGATGGACCATGCCGAGCCGTTGTGGTGGGCGTACATGACCGCATCTGGAGACGGGGTTGAGTTAACGTAGGAGATGTGGGGGTTCCCCGCATCGTCTATCGCTATCGACGAGGTGACGTAGGATACTCCGTTGTCAACCTCCTCGACCTGCCACGAGGCTCCGTCGAACGTTGCGTACATCAGGCTGGTCCCGCTTTGGTTGTAGTATGAGATGTGCTGGTTCCCAGCGCCGTCTAGCGCCATGGAGATGCCATAGCTGCCGACGTTGTAACTCTCCCCGTCCACAGTTGTGATGCCCGAACCGGGGGCTCTGATAGTCGCCATCTCGACGAATGCCGGTGATGCTCCGTCCGTCCCATTGAGGAACGGGGCCATGACGGTGCTGCCCGAGATGTGAATCTCCGGGTCCATGCCGATCGAGTTGGCAGTCTCACCGCTGTTGGCCACCGCGTCTGACGCTAACGCCGTCCCTGTGTAGACCGTCGTGAGCAGTCCGCCGTCAGCCGGCCAGTCAAGCTGCCGGTATGCCATGTAAGCCGTCCCAGTGGAGTAGTCAAGCGTCATTGCCATGTGGTCCCCAAGGTCATACCCGTCCCTGACTTGGACCGTCTCCCATTGCCCCCCAGTCCCGCTGTTGTTGTATGCGAGCCAAGGCTCGCTGTAGTAGTCCTGGTATGCTATCCGGGGCCTGTCGCTGTCGTCCAGCTCGAGGACTATGCTGTGGGACTGCACGCTCGTGTCGATGTCTTGGAAGGACCATGAGGCCCCGTCGTGCGAGGCGTACCTGAGGTCGGATCCCGAGTCGTAGAAGTACGCTATCCTGCTCAAGTCGCTGCTGTCGATGGCGATGGAGGCCCAGCTGCCGACGCTGTTGGTGCTGTCGACCACCTCCCTTGTCCACTCCGTACCGCTCCATGTGGCGAGCTCCAGGTCGTCCGACGTCTCGTTCCTGTAAGCTATCCGGGGGTAGTCGCTGCTGTCCAGTGCTATCGAGTTGTACCTGCCGTTGTCGTTCGAGTCGTCTACCGTGAGGTTCTGGTCGACCCAGTCTGCGCCGTCGTAGTAGGTGTAGCGGAGAGTGTCGTTCTTGTGGTCGTAGTAGGAGATGTGCGGGTTGCCGCTGCTGTCCAGGTCCAGGGATGTGTGCAGTGTGGGGCTGTTCTGGTCCATGATCGACTGCAGGGTCTCCACGGTCCAGGATGTCCCGTTGTAATGGGCGTACTTCAGCCACGTGTCATCGGTCCCAGAGGTCGACCAGGACCAGTATGAGAGGTGCAGGTTTCCTCCCGCATCTATCTTCATGCCGTTCCACGAGTAGCCTGTGTATGACTTGTCGTCATCTATGACTACCGAGTCCGACCAACCCGTGCCATTGAACGTCTTGTGCATCAACTTCTTGCCGCTCGCCCTGTAGTATGCCAGGTGCAGTTCCTCTGTGGATGGGTCCCTAGCGATGCCGAAGTACCTCGGGTCCTGGCCGGTCACGGAGACCATGGTGGTGATGTTGCTCAGGTGCCTAGTGTGGACTAGTTTCTCCGCAGCCTCGTCGTAGCTCAGGAAGTGCAGGCCCCCCCCAGATTCCTCACCGACTCCGATGCCCCGGTCGCTGTCGCATTCGTCGGAGTCGGAGCAGACGGAAGCCATGCTCCAGCTCGAGCCGTCGTACCTCGCGTACGAGATCCCATCCCCGTCGTTGTAGGCCAACAGCCAGTTTCCATTAGCATCCGTGGTCAGTGCCGGGCTCCTGCCGACATCACCCGTCGAAGCCACTGTGCTAACGGACGGGTCGGCGTATGAGGTCTGTGACGATGTCCCCCAGCAGAGCGCCTCGCCGCTCCTCATTATCGCGCAAGTCACCCCATCGCCCGCGTTAATCCCATCCACGGTGCTGCTGGTCCAGTTGGACGAGACCAGGCTGCTCGAGCCAGACAGGTCGACCTCCTTCGGGTCGTAGGTGCTCATCCCGGTGTATGTAGGGCTCCCGAGGACGTTCGAGTAGCTCCCTCCGTTGTGCCCCCAGCACTTCACGCTGCCAGTGGTTAGCAGTGCGCAGGAGTGTCGTGCACCGAGGGCTATCTGCGAGACGCCACCGGATTCGTCCCACAATACTCGACTCGGGGAGGGGACTGAGCTCATCGATCCAAAGGAAGGGGTGGCTATTCGAAGGTCGTCAATCTGGAGGTAGTTCCTGTAACCCCTGATGTAGATCTTGATAGAGACTTGACCGGTTCCCGTATAGGAATCCGGAACGGTGAACGAGACGTCCTGCCAGTCCGACCAGCTCGAGGATTGTGTCGTGGAGTTGGAGTCGATTTGGACTACCTGTTGGCTATCAGCGTAGAACCTGATGTACTCGCTGGTGTACCCGTTGTCGCCATGGCCCTTGCCCCTCATCTTGAAGGAAACCACGTCTCCTGGGGAGACGTCGAACGAGTCATCGGAGTATATCTCGGGATATAGCCAAGTATAGTAGTACAGCTTCTCTATGTAATCCAGACCCTCTGCCGGGCCCAGCAGGAGACTCGTGTGTGTGCTGGTCCAAGACCTCGAGTTGTCGGTGAAGTTCTCGTACTGGATTACAGTGTTCTCGCTGTTGACGATCTTTCCAGTCCTGTCATCGCCCCCGTTGCCCCAGCAGTACATGTTGGAGTCCGTGCCGGTCATGCAGTTGTGGTCCGCTCCCGCAGCGAACTGCGAGACCGTGACCCCGGACGGCAGGCTCACGTAGCCGGGGAGCTCGTTGGCAGTGGCAGTCCCGCGTCCGAGCTGCCCATTGGCGTTCCTGCCCCAGCAGACCAGGCTGCCATCGAGTCCCGTGGAGCAGGCATGGGCCGAGCCGACGTCCACGGCCCCCGCCTCGAAGCCGGCGGGGAGATCGACGAGCACCGCGTAGGCGCTGCTGGGTCCAGCAGACGCGCTTCCCAGCTGCCCCTCGGAGTTGTCGCCCCAGCATGCCACGGAGCTGTTGGACAGCACCGCGCACCCGAACTCCTCCCCGATGGAGAGGGCATCGGACTCGGCCGAGACCGAGGAGTCCTCCCAGTCGTCGAAGAGGTCGCACACACCGTCGCCGTCGGCGTCCACTGGCGTCGAGGACGAGTTTGAGTAGTCAGTGCCGCATCGGGCCTCGTCGAGCCTCGTCCACCCATCGCCGTCTATGTCGGTTAGCAGGCCCGCAGTGGCGAGGCCCTCCTGGGTGAAAAGTGACATTGATGCTGGAGTCCCTGGGTAGTACGAGTACCCCCACATCTTCCCCTGTCCGCTGAGCTCGACTCCCACCCATCCCGCTCCCCCCGAGTCCTCCAGCTCGGTCTTCTCCCACGAGCCGTCGCTCTTGTGCAGCGCGAACGTCCCGTCGGAGGTGCCAGCGAGAATCAGGGTGGACAGGTCCGCTCCCACCGCGATGTCGATGATCCCTGTGTCGGAGACGTCTACGGAATCCGTCACGTCCTCCGAGGTCCATGAGCCGGGGTTGCCGCAGTCCGAGGTGCAAGACGTGTAGTGGACCCCCTCGGTGCTTCCTAGGTAGGCGATGTTGATGGAGCCATCCAGACCCAGGTCCATGGCGAGCGAGGAGTTCCCCGCAACTGCCCAGTTATCCCATTGCCCCGGTACGTTTGCTAGTCCACTTGTGTTGACGGGGGTCCCAAATCCACTCGAGTCTAGTTCTACTACCATCACGTACCCCGGTTCGCCTAGACAGGATGTGGTGGAGCAGGTTTCATTGCTGATGTAGGCAATCTGGATCATCCCGTCGAAGGCGACGTCGGTGTCGAGAGAGTTGGAGAAGGACGATGGGCCCACCCAACTGTCGCTGGGGGGTGTCTCCCAGTCACCAGATCCCACGCATTGGGTGGATTCGTATTGGGCGGAGGAGCATGTCATGGCGTACACCTTTCCGAGCCAATCTCCTCCTGATTCACTGTAGTCTTGGAAGATGACGTACAGGTTGCCGTCCTCATCCAACTCTATGGAATTGGCAGTCGTCCTCTGGCCGGAAACCTCGTTACTCAACCATTCCCCATCCACCTTGGTTACGTAAAACAGTCCATAGCCGGACGCCCCGTTGTTCGTCAGGGATATGGCGATGTGCGGGGTGCCGCTGGAGTCGATGGTCAGAGACACGTCAAGAAACCTGGCGTCGGTGTAACCGGTCAAGACGTAGACGTTCTCCGTGGCCCACTTGCCCTTGTTGAAGATTCCGAACCTGGCTAATAGGTTCGTCTCGTCGATGTAGGCAACGGCACCGCACCCCTCTGGGGTCATGGTAGTCGAGATCTTGTTGCCTACGTACTGGCTGCTGCTGTCGAGTGTGTCTTGGGAGAGGGGCGACCCCTCAGCAGGGAGGTCGCAGGGCTGGTCCAGAGTCTCCTCGGGCAGGTAGAGCTCCACGTATGGCAGGTTATCTCCCATGTCCCCTTCAGTGTCGCCAGTTGCGCCGGAAATGCCCAGTCCGGTCCTCCCGTCCAAACCAGTTCCCCAGCACTTCACCATGCTGTTGTTCATGATTGCGCATGCGAATGACTCGCCAACATCGACGCTCGTCGCATGAACGTTGGAACCTAGGTCAACAGCCGGGAGGTAAATCCCCATCTGATTCTGCCCGAAGCCCCTGGAAACGGCATCCTCGTAACCAAGAGCGCCGCTGTCACCCAATCCCCAGCACTTCACCATGCTGTTGTTCATGATTGCGCATGAGGATCCGTACCCCACTCCAATGGAATCGACTGTAAGACCGGTTCCGAGCTCCACCACTTCCAGGTTATCCCCCATCTCACCAGAGGAGTCACCGGTTGTTCCGACGGATTCGCTTCCGAGCCTGCCGCTGTCACCCCATCCCCAGCATACAAGGTTCCCATCAACCTGCTCGTCCAGCACGGCGCAGGTCATGTGCTCTCCCGCTGCTATTTGCGTGGCCGTTCTCCCGGAGGGGAGGCTGACTAGGCCCAGGCTCTCGCCCATCTCGCCGGATTCGTCGCCGATTGTGCTAGTATTGCCAATGCCAAGCTCCCCGTAGCCGTTGGACCCCCAGCAGGCCATCTCGCCATCGACCCAAAGTACGCAGGTGTGGCTGTATCCGGCAGAGACCTGGGAAATCCCAATGCCACCCCTGTCCGGGAGGTCCACTGCCATTCCCTCCGAGGCATCGTCACCGATTGTGTCTGTTGACTCTAGGCCTAGTTGGCCATAGTCGTTCAACCCCCAGCACCTCAGCTGGTCCTGAGTCGTGTCGTTTACTATGGAGCAAGCGTGCGTGTGACCGACTGAGATGGAAACCGCGTTCCATTCTGAACTGGAAGACCCCGGTCCGAAGCCGTATACCGTGGGGACGTTGTCCCCCATCTCCATGAAACCGTCCCCCCTAGCTCCCGTGTCCTCGGCTCCGGAGGCGGATCCGAGGAGGTGATTGCTGCCCCAGCACTTCACTGACCCATCGCTTATCAGGGCGCAGGTGTGATCCGACCCAGCACTAACTTCCGTGACTACGATCCCAATACCGAGGTCCGTGAACATGAGGTACTGCCCCATCTCCTTCTCGTCGTCACCGTAGTCGGCAGTGTTCTCGTGACCGGTCTTGCCCGCATCACCTCCTCCCCAGCACTTCATCTGGTTCGATGTACCGATAACGCAAGCGTGGTCATTTCCCAAGTCGATTATGGAGACCTCGGAGTTGTCGATGTCGAACCTCTGCGGTGCCCGTTCGAGCTCCCGGACGGAGTGGTCCATGGAAGAGAGGAGCATCAGCTGTGTGCTCGTGAGCATCAGCAGAACCAGTGTCAGGGCCCGTACGGAGGCCCTTGCTTGCGCTCGCATACTCTCCCAACGTGAAATTCCGCTTTTGATATTATCCGCGGATAACTCTTGTTTTCGATTTCAGACACCCCTGTAGGGGGGTGTCTGTTGACTCACTCCAGCAGGATCTTCGCCTGGTCTGACCACAGTTGTCTGCGAATCCTCCCAGGCATGTATTCTATCGCGTCGTTGACGTCGTCCGACATGTCGTCGCCCATCTTCGATAGCTGGTCCAGCGTGGTGATGCCGAGGGTGTTCAGCCTCTTCTCGAGAGCATCGTCGATCCCGTCTATCTGCTGCAGGTCGTCGTCCCTGCCTTCGGATTCTCCGATGACCGAGAAGTCCACTGTGATCGCCTTGATCTTTATCCTGGCGTTGATGTAGTCCTCCTTGGCCATGGACCCCTCCTGGGTCTTCAGGTCGTTCAGCCTCATCTCCACCTCCAGTTTGATCACCTCCGCTTCCCGCTCTGCCTCGGCCTCGGCAAGGCTCTTCCTCTGGCGAGCTTCCTCGGCCTTCTTCCGCCTCTTCTCGGCCTTCTTCTTGACTTTGTCCTTGGCCGCCTGGCGCTTGCGCGCCTCCTCATTGGCAAGCTCCTCTGCACTGAGCTTCTTCTTCGCCATTGCCTTCTTCTTGGCCCTTGCTATCTTCTGGCGCTTCTCCTCTTCCTCTATCCCCTTCTCGAGGTCCCGCCTGGCCTTCGCCTCCCCCTCTGCTAGCCTCTGGGACTCCCTCATGTCCCTCTCTTCCTGCTTGGCAGCGTTCTCGGCCTCAATCCTGCTCTGCTTGGCGTCTCGGTGCTCCTTCTGGGTGGCTTCCTTCTCCTTCCTGGCCTTCGCCTCCTCTGCTTGTGCCTTCTTCCTGGCTCCGGTCGCCTTGCCCAGTTCCTTCTCCGCTTCCTTCCAGGCCTCGGTCTCGCTCTTCAGGTCCTCCTTGGCCTTCTTGTGGGACTGTGCTTCCGACTTTGCCTTGTTCTCTGCCTCCGCCTTCATCTTGGCCTCGGACTCCGCCTTCTTGTTGGTGTCCGAGGTCAACTTCTTCTTCTGCCGGGTCTCATCTTCCAGGGCCTCTCTCTTCTTGCTTTCTTCCGAGGCCCTTCTCTGGTATGCTTGCTTGGCCTTGGTTACTTCCCCGAGTTTGCTCAGTGACTTCTCCTTCTCCTTGTCAGCCTCGGCAGCCTCCTTCTTCGCCCCTTCGCCCCTCTTCTGGTGCTCCGCGTACCTGGCCTTCGCTTCCTTGCCGGCCTTGTTTTCGTCCTTCACCCTCTTGGCCGCGCTCTCTGCGCTCGCCTTGCTGGACGCTGCCTTCTTGGCTAGCTCTTCTGCCTCGGTCTTGGCCTTGGCTGACTTGTCTTGGGCTGACTTGCGCTCTATCTCTGCCCTTTGTAGGTCTTCCCTGATCCCCTTTAGCTTGGTCCTCGCCTCGGTGAGAATGGCCCTTGCCTTGTCCGTCGCCTTGATGCTCTCGTCGCGCGCCTTCTCGGCCTCCGTTTTGGTCTTCTCGGCCTCCGTTTTGGTCTTCTCGGCGGCCTTCCTGTCGGCCACTCCCTTCTTCGCCTCCGCCTCCGCCTTCTTCCGGAGGACCTCTCTCTTCTCGAGCTCCCTCTCAGCCTTCTTCCTGTCGGAATCGGCCCTCTTGGCCCTGTCCTCGGCGTCCTTTCTGGGCTTCACTGTGGATTGGTATGTCTTCTCTGCACCTTTCGTCTTGGCCTCTGCCTCTTTCCTCTTCGAGATGGCCGATTCGGTCTCCTTCTTGGCCCTTTCCAGCCTTTTCTCCGCCTCTGCCTTGGCCTTGGTCTCCTCGGCTAGCCTGCCTTCGAAGTCCTTCAGCATCTTCGCCTGATCCTCCGTCCTCGCTCTCGTGACCTTGACCTTCTTCGCCAATTCGGATATTTTGCCCCTTAGGGCCCTCAGTGAATCTGTGGCCTGTTGCAGCCTGGCCTTCTCGGAAGCACCCTTCTTCGACTCCTCAGAGAGTTCCTTCTCCGCCTTCATGTGCTCGTTCTGTGACTTCTTGAGGTCACCTTGGAGGGAGGACAGCTCTTTGGACAGGTCTCCAGACTTCTTTGCGTTTTTGCTGGATCTGGCCATTTCCTTTTCCAATCGGCTCTTTGCCTCCGAGGCGGCCTTCTTGGAGTCCTCCAACCCCGCCTTGACTGATTTCACCTGTCTTTCGAGGTTCTCTAGCTGCTTCGCTTCCGCGGTGCTCGCCCTCTTCTTTCGGACAAGGTCGCTTTCGGCCCTTTTCCTAATCGAGTCCTGGTTCCTTAGGTCCTTCTCTGTGGTCGATTTGGACTTCTTCAGATCGCTAATCTTTTTGGATGTCTCTTTGATGGATTCTGTTGTCTTCTTGAGTTCTTGTTCGGCCTTGTCCCTCGCTTTCTTGGCACTCTCGAGATTTTTCTCGGCCGCCGTCCTCTCCTGTGATGCCACGTCTGCAGCCTTCTTCTGCTCTTGCAGACGCTTCTTCTCCGCATCGGCCTTCTTCTTCGCCGCGTCTGCAGCCTTCTTCTCCGCATCGGCCTTCTTCTTCGCCGCGTCTGCAGCCTTCTTCTCCGCATCGGCCTTCTTCTTCGCCGCGTCTGCAGCCTTCTTCGCCGCGTCTGCAGCCTTCTTCGCCGCGTCAGCAGCCTTCTTCGCCGCGTCAGCCTTCTTTTTCGCCGCGTCTGCAGCCTTCTTCGCCGCGTCTGCTGCCTGCTTATCTTTGGCCGCGTTGCTCCCCTTGCCGTCAGCCATGTAGGGTCTTGTTAGTCCGGATATATTTAGGATGCGGAAGGTCCCTCCCGACGAATCAAAATTTTCCTTCCACTACTTGTCTAGTTAACTATCGCTGGTTGGAGTCTTCTACCTTGGAAATCTCTCGATTTTAGCACGTCGATTACGTAAGAGGCCTTCTTCACGTGCACCTCGACGGTGGACTCGCTATCCCCCATCGAGATTTCCCCGATAGCCACCTCTGGGACCCTCGCTTGGTTGACAATCCAATCAGCTAGTGCCAGCTTGCTTGCGTCCCTGCTTCCGAGGGAGAGCTTGACAGTGACCATTCCGAAGCAATCCGAGATCTCGTCCCAGTCTTCCTTCAGCCTAGCCATTTCCTTGGACCCGTCTGGCAGTTCTGGTGCGTCCACCATCGGTATCGTCATACCCCATGTGTTCGCGATCTTGTCGAGTTGCGACATTTCCGATCCGCCCACGAAGCTCCAGGCCTGACCACTCCTGCCCATTCTTCCGGTGCGGCCGATCCGATGAACGTACGACTCCGTCTCATCGGGGAGGTCGTAGTTCACCACGTGCGTGATCCCATCAACGTCCAGTCCCCTTGCGGCTACGTCCGTGGCTACCAGGATGCTCTTCTTACCCTCTCGGAAACTGTCCAGGATTCTCTCTCTCTTGTTCTGCGCCATGTCTCCATGGAGGGCGGCTGAGTCGACTCCCTGCCTGCCGAGCCTCTCATCCAGCATGTCGACCATCCTCTTCGTGTTGGTGAAGATTAGCATCTGGTCCCCTTCGGACATGTTTGCAACGATTCTACCGAGGGCCCACATCTTGTTGAGTCGACCGACCTTTATCGCGAATTGGTCAATCTCCGGGACCTCGACCTCAAGGTCCTCGCTCATTACGTGGACGGGGTCGTTGGTGAATTCCTCCGTGGCATCGAGAACCTCCTGGGGGAACGTGGCGCTGAATAGCAGCGTCTGACTCCTCCCGGTCATCTTCTCCACGATCCATAGGACGTCTGGGAAGAATCCCATGTCTAGCATCCTGTCAGCCTCATCGAGGCAGAATATTCTGATAGCCGGGAGGTCGATGTGCCCCCTCTTGCTCATGTCGATGACCCTTCCGGGGGTTCCAACTATGACGTCAACCCCCTTGTCGAGCAGTTTTGCCTGCTTCTCTATGTCAGTTCCACCGTAGACCGTCTCAATCCTGAGTCCCTTCTTGCCCTGGAGGTTGTTCATCTCCTCTGCGACTTGGACAGCTAGCTCCCTTGTAGGGCAGAGAACGAGCGACTGCAAGGAACCATCTGGTCCACATGACTCAATTATCGGAATCCCGAATGCAGCGGTCTTTCCGGAACCAGTCCGGGCCTGTCCCACTACGTCCTTTCCTTTGCGGGCTACTGGTACTGACTCAGATTGAATCTGAGTGGGCTCTTCCCAGCCCATGCCCTTGATAGCCTCGGAGACATCACCATCAAGGTCCCAGTCGTTGAAGGTTAGGGCGGACATCTTATGGCCTCAGGACCAGGTTTCGGCTTCTCTGATGTCCTTCTGGAGCTCTCCCATCCAGTACTTCCTGCAATTATCCTTGGTCAGGAACTGGTCTTTGCTCGAGAAGCCGTGGTTGTAGTGGCCCTTGTCTGCATTGGCCCACTGGTCCTTGCGGCGCTTGTGGAACTTCTGGAGGACATGATTTCTCATGTACTGCCTGAACTTCAGGGCCTTGGTTCGGTTCACTCCCTTGGGTGTAACGCCGTCCCACAGTTTCTCGAATCGAGCCAACTTATCGTCGAATTCGTCACTCATCTGCTTTCCTCGCTGGCCGGCCGACCTGACTGGCGTTTATCATCCTCACCCAAGGGGGGGAGATTGGGGAGGGGGACGTCCTCATCCTCCTTCGGCACATACTCGGCAGGTGCAAGCTTGCGGTTCTTCTCCTCCTCCGAACCCTCGAAATCGGGGTCCAAAGCAAGGGACTGGAGCCTCTTCTTGAGGCTTGGGTCCTTCTCCTTCTTCAGCAGTTCTCCCGCAGCTTCTCGCAGCTCTTGACCTGACAGGATGATGGACATCTGGCTCACGCAGGCCTTCCTCATCTCCAAGTCATCGTCGGACGCCCCCTTCAGAATCATCTGGACTACCCTGGGGCTCTGGATGTCGAGCTTCCTAAGTGCCTTGATGACAGAGTTTCTGATGCCCCTGTCATTCTCTCCGAGGCTCGACTCAACCAGGATGACCGCCACTCTGGGCTCTACGTCGGCGAGAACCGTCAAGGTCTTGGCCGCATTCCTCCGGACCCTGACTTCTTCGTCCTGGAGCGACCATGTGATGAGGTCCCATGCCTCGGCTCCTCCCTTGGAGGCTACCGTCCTGAGAATCAATGAGCCCCTGATTCTGAGATCAACGTCATCCTCCCTGATAATCTCGTCGAGATGCAGACACCCCACCTCGGGCCACTCTCTCGCAGTAAGCCTGAGGGCCGTGAATGCGTTGTCTCGATGCTCCTTCCTTTCGTCTCGCAACTCCCTTCGAATAATCTCCTCGCACCCGGAGGGAAAAAGCGGAGATATCTTCTTCAGGCAGTTCATAGCCTCCTCTCTGACTGGTTCCTCATCGTCAAGCAACCTGTCAGAAAGGCAGTGGAGCAGTATCCCCTGTCTCCGAAGTGCGAATGATGGGAGGACCTTCAGGGCAGCGATTCTGACGTCTGGGAAGTTATCCTCCAGGGCGTCAACTAGGGCCTCGTAAGCCCTCTCGACATCTCTCTCTCCCACTTTGCTAAGGGCCTTAATTGCATCAATTTTTCCGAGCTTCCATCTTATTCCATCCGCTAGAATCTCAACCTTGTCCGACTCTCCCGTTGCAAGGGGGAGTATTTCGGAAATCTCCAGTCGCTGCCAGGGTCCGCTGTCAGGGGACAGGGCTGCAAAACCGGCTGTTTTCCTGCCTCTCTTTTTTCCAACTCCGATTCTTTTCCCCGTCCTCGGGTCGCGTGCAATGTACTCCCTAGGCATAGAAAACCGCACGCGGATAGAGGCATCACACTTCAACCAAGCGCGACATTGCTCGGGGCAACCATGAAGCACGTTTGCCCCTAGCAGAGCCTGAAACATGACTTCAGAGGTAGAAATCGAGATTTCCAAGTTATTACACTCTTCTTTCAACGGAGGGTCCGGGGAGCCGATTGGCTTGGGGGACCTAGCTCGCATGTGGTCATTGGAGATGCAATGGTTCTCCCCCGAAGTCGCACAATCTCTAGTAGAGAGGCTGCATGCTTCTGGATGGCTGGTTGGTGAGGCTGATTCTCTATCTCCGTGCGACTCTTCATTAGAACACTCCCCGGAACTGGGGTGGAGGCCATTCTTGTCCAGAGTAGACGAGATCCCTAAACCGTCCATCCGTCCATCCGAGAAGATTGTGAGGCCACCGGAAAAACCAATCCCTGTCGCACTCGATGATCAACCCGATTCGGAAGAGGATTCGAGGGGTAAGTTAGCCTCTAGGATAGCCGCGATGTCAGGATTGGAGAAGAGGGAGGTTATCCGCAGGGCACAGAGGAAGAGGAGGGCATTGGGCCCTGTTTCACTAGATGTCGCACTGCTTCTTCTTGCTAGGGAGCAGAATCTCGAGATGGGCCAACTGGTAGAGATTCCCTAGTTAGATCCGTCCCCATTAGTCCTGACCTCAGCTGCTAGCAGCCCTGGGAGGACCAGGAGGGCGAGTATAAGGGAGAAAGCCACAGAAATTGAGCTAACCACGCCAAAGTCCCTTATCACAGGAATTGGGGACAGGAGGAGGACCATGAAGCCGCAGATAGTAGTCCCTGCGGACATGAGGAGCGCGGACCCAGTATTCGCGTACATGTCCTTCATCGCAGGCCAGATCGCCATCCCCGATGCCCTATTCGACTCGAACCGCCTCCACACGTGGATGGAGTAGTCAATACCGAGCCCAATGGTTAGTGCTGTGATCATTATCGTTAGGACGTTCCAGTTTATCCCCAGTACTGCCATCGAACCTACCACCCACGAACCGGCAAGCCCTACTGGGAGGATGACTAACAGGGATTGACCGACCCTCCTGGTGAGCGTCGCCAACACCAGTAGTGACACGGTTAGGCTGATTGCTGTCGAACTGATGATGGATGAAATCAGTCCGGAAAGGAGGTTGGACAGCGTCATCAGGTCTCCGACGGCATATGCCCTGCCTCCAGTATCGGACGAGACTATGAAAGACTCCCCCTTCATGTCAATTGAGATCTGCTCGACCATTGCACTGCTCTGGGCCTCTACGTCGACCCTTATTCTGAGGAACCTTATCGCGGACCCGTCTTCGGTCAAACCAACGTGCTCCCCTGTTCTCTCTGACCAGGTTGTGCCTCTGAGTTGGTCGCCTACCGTGTCATTCGATAGGAGGGAGGAGAGGGCGGACGCGAGATCACCCTCGACGAAGCTATCCCTTGGCGCTAGGTCCTCTCCGAACACCTCCAGGTTGTGCTCTGACCCGAATCCAGGATCCTGCTCTATGGCATCGGCCACAATCCTGTAAATGCTGTCGTAAGAGGCCCATTCGTTGCTCGTCCCCGGTGCCTCGGTTACAACCGTCCCCTCCATCCTGGCGAGAGCGTCCTCCAAGTCACCCAGTGCCTCGATTAGGACTTCCTCGCTGTCGAATGACCCCTCTCCCTCCCCAGGCTCAACAAGAATGTAGACAGACTTCAGGGCGTTAACTTCGTAGGATTGGTACAGATCTTCTCTGATCTCCATAATCTCCATCTCGTCCTCAGATAGGAAGTCTGTCAACTCGAAACTAGTGTCTAGGCCCTGCATTGCGACCACTACAGACCCTGCGGTGATTATCGCCACGGACAGGAGGACCAAGGGGGCGTTCCCCCTCTGGAAATCGGCAGCCCTCTCGGCCAAATTCCCCAATTCAAGCCCCCTGCCCCGAGTAGCCCCCATCGTCCTCTCGACGAAAACGTGCATCGCACCCACGGTTACCGTGCTTGCCAGGAAAGCACAGATGACCCCCAGCGCCAATGTGGCCCCGAATGTCCGGAGGGGAGGGAGGGGGGATAGCGAATTGGCCAGGAAGGCGAAGACTGTGGTAATCACCGCCAGTGATAGGGCGACCCTTAGCTCCATCAAGGCCTTCGCCCATGCCTCAGCCGAGCTGCTAGAGTCTTCCTTCGCCCGTTCGTACGCTCTCTGAAGGTGGATTGAGTAATCTATCCCAAGTCCAAGTACTACCGGAGCTACCGCAATCTCCAGGATGGAGAAACGCATCCCCATCAGAGAAATCGCCCCATAGGTCCAGACAAGAGATGCCAGTAGTGCGACAAGGGGGGCAACAACCATCGTTGCCGAACGAAATGTGAGTGCGAGCAGCAAGACCACGACAATCACCGCGAGGAGAATTAGCCAAACTAGGTTGTCGAGGGTCGATTCGTTGATGTCGTTGCTGATCAGATCGTCAGAGATCACTCCATACTCAAGGATGGACTCCTCGCTCAGCATCGCCCTGATCTGGTTTGCATGCCTCTGCCGGTCATCGCTCTCTATTCCCCCGCTAATTTCTATGAGCCATAATGTGCTGCTAGCAGTCGGGGTGGGATTCCCCTCGCCGCTCTCCAGCCAATCGCAAACTGGGGAGTAATCCAGATCTTTGTGGAGCAAGGCAGATGAGGCGAAGGCAGCAGTCGCAATCGACCGCTCGTCACTCCCAATCGCATCGCCACACTCCTCGTCCCCTAGAACTGCGTCTAGCATCTCCTTCCAGTCATTGAATTCGGAGAGATTCCCCGTGTGATTACGTTGTTCCAAGAACCTCTCAAGTACTTCGGCGGCATTTATCTGGGAGTCTATGAAAAAGCCGTTCTCATCGGAATATGATTGAATCATATCATGATCATCGGCCAATTGTTGTAGGGCCTTCATTTCTAGAACGTTGGCGACTTGGTCCTCGCTCGCTGCAGGTCTGACATTGATGTAAACCAGATGCGGGGATGCCCCCACAGCCTCCTCTATCCTTTCCTGGGCCTCATCGGCATCTGTCTCAGGGGCGAACGAAGAGAGGTCAGTCGTGAAAGCAAGGCTCCCTACTAGGAAATATGCTAGAAAACCAGTCAATAGCAGACTCACCAGTAGGATTGGCAAAGACATCCTCTCGAATGATTCAGCCACGCGTTTTGTCATGGCGTCCATGCCTGACATCATCGCCCCCAAAACCTCCCGGTGTAAAACTTAGGGGAAGTTTGTGATGTGTTTCGCTCGGCTTTGGCATGCAAGGACTCAAAAGGGTCACTCCAGTCGAGCGTCCGTCCTATGCCAATCAAAGTATTGAAGAACGAGGGTCGAGAACTGCGAATCAGAGTCATTGACGGGGATCATACGGCACTCCAGTTGTTCCGCTCTCGTCTGAACGGTAGGGATGATGTCGAGTATGCAAACTACTTCCAGAACCACCCGGACCTCGATGACCCGGAACTATACGTTCGCACGGTTAAAGGAAAGAAGGCAACTAAGATTCTCAAAGATATATGCTCCGAGATCACAAAGGAATTCTCCAGCATCAAGCTTTGAGGGGGTGATTCCCTGAGAGGGAGCGAAATCGAGGACTACTTGGGACTCTCTACGTGGATGGTTCCTGCAGAGGGGATCGGGGGGCTCCTGAAGACCAGGGTAGAGGACTTCCGAGTCGAGGAGTCATCCAAGGTCCCTGCTCTCGATGACAAGGGCCGATTCACTGTAGCCAGGGTCACAATGACAAATTGGGAGACAAATCGGTACCTCAGGAGGCTTGCTAGGGCCTGTGGGATAAACAAGAACAGGATCTTCAGCTCTGGATTGAAGGACAAACGAGCCATAACTACGCAGATTCTAGTGATCGACGCTCCAAGAAGAAAGGTCGAATCAGTTGAAATCCCAGACAGCACAATAGAGGTAATTGGCAGGACTCACCAGAAGGTTGCCATGGGCGATCATGATGGGAACAGATTCACCATCACTGTTAGGGGGTGTTGCGATAAATCAGGCAATCCAATAGATGCCAAAGAGGCGATGAGCAGGGTCCACGACATCAGAGATGGACTTTCCAGGTCCATGGGTTCCGATGCATTCCCCAATTGGATTGGACCTCAGAGGTTCGGTTCTACGAGGCCGGTTACGCCACAGGTCGGTGCCGCCGTAATAGAGGGTGACTTTGAGCGAGCAGTCGATCTTTACGTTGGAATGGCAGGATCTAGAGAGGGGGAAGAGGCAGATGCGTTCAGAGCATCATGGAGGGAGGATGGGGACCCGCAGAAGTCCCTGGAGTTGGCACCTGAGAGACTGGGTTATGAGTCTGCAATGTTGAAGCATCTGGTCAAGAAGCCGGGTGATTACGTTGGGGCATTCAAGACCCTTCCGAACTCACTCCAACTATTGATGGTCCATTCGACCCAGTCATTAGCGTTCAATCACTCCCTCTCGGAGAGAATCGGCTCCGGAATTTCCCTGATTGAGCCAGAGGATGGCGATCTTGTAGCCCCACTCTTGTCCAACGGAAGGATCGACGTTGGTAAGATGGCCCATGTAAGCCCAACAAACCTCGAGCGTTGTCGTCGGAACTGCAAACTCGGAAGGTTAGTGGTGACAGGGACTCTTCCAGGACGCGACTCCCCCCTCGCGGAAGCGGGACCGGGCAAGATTGAGGTTGAGGGTATCCGCCAAGCAGGTTTGGAAGGGGTGGATTGGGTCGTGAAGAAGATTCCGAGACTCACCACTTCTGGGACAAGGAGGGCACTATCCGTCCCATTCAGGGACATCAGCGTCGAGCAAGCCCCAGAGGCGGACGTACTTTCCCAGAGGTGGGAAGGAGGCCCCAAGGAAGGCGATCGATGGCATCCCGAGGGATCATCCCTACGTCTGAGGTTCACTCTGCCGGCCGGGGCCTATGCAACAGTCATGATGCGGGAGATAATGCGCTCACCTCTAGATCATTACTGATCAGAGTCGACCCATCTCCAAGGCCTCTATTTGGCCAACAAGCTCGTCAACTGCCCTTACCTCGTCCTCAAAACCATCTACTATCCCTTCTCCCTCTCCTAGGACTGCTTGGACCTCGATGTACATCATCCCGAAAGCCAGGGGCTTGACCTCCACCTCCTGGACCTCTTTGAGATCAGAGATCATCTTCGCAATTCCTTCGTAGTTTGGACTGCCACCTTCTGGCTGGTCTAGTGTTACCTTGTATTTCACAACGACATGTCCCATTTTTTCACCTCAGGGTCCCTCGAACCTGCACTTGGGGCAGATGTATTTCACGGACTGAACTCGGCACCGTTGGCTCCTGCCCAGAGGGGCAGAACAACCCGGGCACGGGAAAGAGGTGCTCTCGCTTTCCACCAGTGGCGTCCCCGAGGACGCACAGACAGTTGCCCTTCCACTTGCTCCGGCCATCGACTTGCTGGCGTACTAGGGTCCCTTTTTAGCGTTGATTGTGCTTTTACTCTTCCACCACATGGTCGAATGGCCATAATTATGCTGAAATTTGAAAAGATATACCCAGTCAAGATGTCCATGGTCGAAGAGGAATTGAATCTCTCCGGTGCCCAATCAGATCTTTCCGATTTTGTAACGGACGAGGGTGGCATTTGGAGTCTGAGAGAAGTGGAGAAGGTCCGAGGCTGGAACAACATAGAGTACGGCGCGGGTCTATCCGGCAAGAATACCCCATCCACAGGACTGTCGATGAATAGGGCTTACATCCCTCCCGGTGGAATAGCGAAGGCACACATCCACGTTGGTTTTGACGTGATGGTCTATCTCCTCAAGGGTAGCGTAAGGCACGAGTATGGCAAGGGGTGCCGGAAGTCCGTTGTCCACAATGCTGGTGACATGTTCTACATTGAGCCAGGACTTCCACATGAGGTATTCAATTGCTCAGAAGATGATTGGGTCCATGCGATTGTATCGAGATCGGATGCCTCGGAGTGGCAGAACATCGTGCCATATGATAGGGATTCGGAGTAACTACTCTCGCTTCGGGATCTTTCTGAAACCGACCTTTGTGTCCAGGCTCTTCTCATCGTCTTCATCGACTACGATTCCGATTGAGGCCAGGTGACTCTGCAGATGCTCCATGGCAGTACCCTCTTTCTTCGGCCTTTGGAGCATTCTCTGGCAAATCAAGTAAGTCTCAGAGGAAGCGGTTCTGCTTGCTGTAGGGGAATACCTGCCGACGGAGGAGAAACGGAGTTTTGCAGCATCAATTAGTCCCTCGATGCCTGCTCCCTGGAAGACCTTGGTTACGAAGCACCCGCCGGGGGTAAGTAGCTCTGCGGCGACATCCAGTGCCATGGTTGAGAGTTCCAATGAGATTGCCTGGTCGGTGTCGTACCTGCCAGTGAGTCTAGGCGATATGTCACTGATTACCGCATTCAGTTTCCGATTCCCCAAGAGGCCAACAATTTCTTCGATCGTAGCCTCATCTGTGATGTCCCCGACCAAAATTGTTGCACCTTCTATCGGAGAGGTAGCCAGCAGGTCGACCCCGATCACTGCCCCGCTTTCCCCAACCTCTTCGATCGCTACTTGGATCCATCCTCCCGGGTGGCACCCGATGTCGAGAACTGCGTCACCTTTCCTGAGTATGCCGAACTTTTCCTGGATTTGCTTGAGTTTGTACGCCGAACGGGCTCTATAGCCCTTGGACTTAGCATCCCTCCTCCATGGATCACGCTTGTTCTCCTGGTACCAGCGCTTACTCATGCGCCCACCCTCGGACGGACAGTTATGAATCCGAACGATGGATGGGGTCCTAGCATGGGCCTTTGCCATATGTTGAGTCACAGGCCAATCTCGGAAATTAGAACTCGAGCAGTATCCCTCACTGCTTGCTCTGACATGGCAGTAGGCTCGAAACCAGTCGCAAGCAATTTGGTCACATCCAGGTATGTCTTGGGGACATCTCCTGCCCAGCCCCTCCTTCCCCCGGTATAATCTATCGAAACGCCTTCGAGACCACTTTCCTCAATCACTATCTCGGCAATCCTGGAAACAGAGCAAGTGTCTCCGGTCCCCAGGTTGTTTAGGGCCGGCCCCTCATCACCTAGGCCAATCACGTGAAGCATAGACTTCACACAGTCATGAGCTGACATGTACGACTTCTCCTGGT
>NTJS01000013.1 GCA_002457155.1 Marine Group II euryarchaeote MED-G35 | reverse complement strand
GGAGTCATTTCAACCCCAGAGCTGACGGGAACAATCCTTCCAGGCGTAACGAGGGCATCTGTCATGGAGCTCGCGCAGTCCAGGGGCTACGAGGTTAGGGAGGTGAAGGTCGATGTCGAGTACGCGCTTGACGCGGACGAGTGCTTCTGCGTCGGAACCGCAGCCGTAATTTCCGCAATCGGAACGATAGAGCACGGAGATAGGGTGGTAGAGTACTGTGGAGGGGATGTCGGGCCTGTAGCCATGGAAATGTACGATGCCCTGACGGCAATCCAACAGAGGCGTGCACCGGACGAGTTCGGCTGGACCGTCTCAGTGGAATAAACTAGATTCTCAGGACCATTCCTCTCGAATTTGGGAGGGAAGGGACGAAGCCCCACTTCTCGTAGAATCCGTCCACGTCTGCCATGAGATTGATGTATGACTTGGGGGATGCTTCTCTGAGTAAGTATTCCATCAGTGCGTTCATGATTATAGTGCCGCCACCCTTTCTCTGGAATTCCTCGATAACCAGCATATCGCAGATCACGAAAATCGTCCCCCCGTCTCCTATGACTCGACCCATTCCCACGATGTCATCCGAATCCTCGAGTCGCAGAAGCACTGAGAAAAGCTCCTGTCCCAGGCCCCTTGTCGCACCTTCCTGTGAGCGCGGACGCATACCTGCTCCGGCCCTGAGGCCAAGGAAGGTCTCGGTATCGGGAACCCCCTCTTCCACCCTGAACAAGAACTCACTTCCGGCCGAACCTCTTCTTCCTCTGACCGCTTTTGCGGTGCTTGAACGACTTACGCTGAGAACGCCCCCTCCGATCGCCCTTGGCAGGTCCTCTTGTTGCATCCTTCCCCTGCTCCTTTGCATCCTGGGACCTCTTCCTGAGAGCAGTTCCGATTGCCTTCATCACTCCTTCTTTGCTGCTAGTTTCAGTCACTTCGAAGACGTGCCCCGGAGGCATAACCAACCTCCCCTCCTTTGCGTGTGGCCTGGAGGGGTGGCTGGCCTCTGGCTCCTGCCTCATCTTCCTGATCCCAGCACTGCGAGCAGCCCATACGACTGATTCCAGGGTTGGCTTTGGAATGCTGGCTTCCTTCGGGACCCTTCGACCGTCGGAACGGCTAAGTCTAGAGTCGAAGTATCCAGTCCACAGGATCATCTCCTCCCTCTTAGCCGCCATGCTATCGCCCTATCCCTGAGTGGTGTGTGACTTGAGGGCTTCGTGCCTCATTCTTCCACGAGTACGCCGCTGACTACGCCGTGCATGCCAGGCCTGCTTGTCACCCTGACCAGACCTTTGTCCGTTTCCAGAACCGCTCCCTTGGTCACGATATTCCTTCTCACGTAGTTGGGATCCGCATCGTTTCCGACTACGTTCTTTACAGTGGCTCTGACTGTCTCCCCATCCTTCGTGTTGACGTTTACCTGATTTACTGCGAGGAGTCTGACTGTCTGCAAGCCCGCCCTCTTCCGGTAGTTCTTGCGGGCATCGACCTCACCCACATAAGCGAGTTGCTCCTCGCTGGCGACCTCGGTCTTGCGCTTGCCCCTGTAGCGGTTCGGACGCTTCAGACGTCCGCCCGAGGGCTTCCTGCGGGAAATGCCGTGCCACTTCGCCATGCGTCCCGCCGACCTGCCTGCCTTATTTCAAACGATTGGAGGTCGAGATTTCTACTTCCAATGCTCACCTAGGTCCGAAGCAGCAGACTCAATTGCTTCTGTGAGCTCTGCATAGTTCATAGCTACGGGGAATTGTGGAAACTCATCGACCACATTATCTGGAGGCCTGAATAGGATTCCTGCACTCGCAGCCGATAGCATGGAGGTGTCGTTGTAGGAATCACCAGCAGCGATTACGTGGTAGTTCATCCCCATTAGGGACTCCACCGTCTTGCGCTTGTGGTCCTCGTACCTAATCTCCCAGTCCTCTATCCTCCCGCTGTCATCGATAACCAAAGCGTGGCACAATAGGGTCGGGTGTCCCAACTTTGCCATCATCGGCTTGGCAAACTGGGAGAATGTATCTGAGAGGATTAATGTCGGCCATTTCGTCTCTAGTGATTGGAGAAACTCGAGCGCTCCGTCCATAGGCTCCATGGAGCCGATTGTCGAGGTGATATCCTCGATCTTGATGTCATGCTGATCTAAGATTCCAATCCTGTAGCTCATTAGACGATCGTAGTCCGGTTCGTCCCTGGTTGTCCTCCTGAGTGCTTCGACCCCCGTTCTCTCTGCGACATTGATCCAAATCTCGGGTATCAGCACGCCCTCGAGGTCGAGGCACACGGCAAGCATCGAGCAGCGCTGAGGGCTCTGCGCTTCAAGTGTGCGCTTTCGGCATGTTCTTGCGCCTCACTGCATGTGAGCAATCATGGTGGACAAGAGGCTCAGGAGGAGGACTCCGGTACGAATCAAGCAGATCAGGGGCGTTGCTGATGAGTTGACATCTTGGATAGGACAGGAGGTGAGCCTCGATGGTTTTCTCGAGCAGGCGCATTATCAGGAAACTGACCTTATCCTGGTTGATAGAGTCCCTCTTGCGATGAAGATTGAGGTTGGTGGTGAAATGGGTTGGTACCCTACGCTAAAGGGAATTTCCGAGTGGAATGTAGAGAACTCATGGGTAGCTGTTGACGGGGGTGCCATATCATTTCTGGAAAACGGGGCCGATTGCATGGGCGCTGGAATACATATTGCAGATCCATCACTTCAGAAAGGCGATTTCGTCTGGATCAGGAATCAGGAGACTGGTGAGCCAATTGCATCGGGGACAGCATTGCACGATGGCGAGGAGATGATGTCGATGACAAAGGGGAAGGCGATTTCCACGATTCACTGGATAGGTGACGACCTTTGGAATCTTGAGACATAGTGCCTCACCATTGATGAGTGATGGTTTCCACGACCATACGTGCGAGCGGTCTTGATGTCACTAGTCCTACTGGTCTCGATGGCATCTGCAGCTGCAGCATCTCAGGGAGGCCTCAATGAGGAGGCTTCGATAGAGGGAACCGGAGTCGAGAGTGTTTTGCATCCCAGTGCCGCATCTGCAGGGGATATTTTCGAAGTTAGTGTATGGTTAAATGAGGAATCAGCGAGCAACGTTTCGACAGTTACCTGGGTAACTCAGGTATGCATTAACTCAGGCATCTGCTACCCACCTGAGACACATTCAATGACTGATGAGGGTGATGTTTGGGAGGGCGCAATTGTGCCAGAGGAGACAGTGACCTACGTAAACTGGAAAATCGAGATTGAATGGGAGGATGGAAACACAACCAGCATTCCGGAGAACGGATTCGGCTGGAAGGTCTGGTCTGACTGCTGGTATGACAATGGCACTTGGGGGGGCGATTCGACCGGCTGTCAGTCTGATGACTCGAGCTTCACCCCTGGCTTCGCAACTTCTCTGACAATTGCTTCCATATTCCTGGCGACCCTGGTGATTCGGCGTGAGTGAGTAGGAACATGACGGACGCCGAGGAGCCAGGCTTCATTGACTTGGAGTTCATCGAGGTTGAAAGCGAAACCATGCTTTCCAAGGCACGTTCATTCTACGAGCAGATGGACCGTCGGAGGACCACCCGGCACTTCTCCAATCGAGAGGTCCCCCGTGAATTGATTGAGCTTGCAATTAGGACAGCAAGCACTGCACCCTCCGGGGCCCATCTCCAGCCATGGACATTCGTGGCAATCTCGAACAAGGACTTGAAGGAGGTGATCCGGGAGGAGGCGGAGAAGGAAGAGTCTAGGTTCTACGAGGAGAGGATTCCCGAGGAGTGGGAGGAAGTACTAGCACCACTTGGTACCGATCATGTGAAGGAACACATCACTGAAGCTCCATGGGTTATTGTCCTGTTCAGACACTCAAAGAGGGAAAGGGGAGATGGTTTAGCACCCACATACTACTCACAGGAGTCTTGTGGAATTGCAGCTGGCCTGTTCATATCAGCGATCCACAACATGGGTCTTGCGACCCTCCCTCACACGCCCTCTCCGATGGGTTTCCTGAGGGAAATACTCCAGAGGCCCAAGCACGAACACGCAATGCTGCTACTCCCCGTCGGTTATCCTGCAGAGGGTGCCAAAGTTCCCGATTTGTCGAGAAAGGCGTTGGAAGAGGTCTCGGTTTTCCGAGATTGATTAAGTATCGCAGAGATTCCCGAATACCATGAAGAGTACCAGAAAGAACGCCTTGGCGATTCTACTAGCCCTACTGATGACTGCCTCTGCCCTTTCGGGTTGCTCCGGCACCGATGACGATGTGGATGATGATCCCAAGGATCTCGAGGACTGGGACGTTTTCCTGGTGCAGGGCTCTTCCGACCTTCCTTCATGCGATTCAGCAACAGAAGGAAGACTCTACTATGTGTCTTCTGAGTCGGGATTCCAAGCCTGCTCGAACGGTTCGTGGCATTCGATTGACCTAACTGGCCCGAATGGGGAACAGGGCCCAGCAGGCCCAGCGGGGGCAGACGGAGAAGCGGGCCCAGCAGGCCCAGCGGGGGCAGACGGAGAAGAGGGCCCAGCAGGCCAAGCAGGAGAAGATGGGACCTCGTTCTCTATTATCGGAACCGTGGAGGACACTTCTGACCTCGGAGAGATATACATAGGCGACTCAGGGGACGCTTTCATGGTTAACTCGACCGTACACATCCACGTTTGGAGTGGCTCTGAGTGGATTGATCTCGGGAATATCTCAGGACCAGAGGGCACTACTGGGTCACAGGGACCTCCTGGAGCAGATGGTGTTGCGGGCTCGGCGGGAGCAGATGGTGAGGCGGGTCCGACCGGACCAGAGGGTCCTGCTGGAGAGGATGGGGCTGCTGGTTCGATGCCCGTGGTGATGGAGATGGACGTCACAGTCACAGGGATGAAATTCTACATTGACTCCATACTGCAAGCGGACGTAACTCTCTACAGGGGCTTCACATACACCTTCGATCAGTCTGCATCTAGCAACTCCCCCCATCCGCTTAGGCTATCCACCACCAGTGATGGAACGCACGGGGGAGGGTCCCAGTATACTGATGGGGTGACATACACAGGTAACCAGGGCTCGAACGGCCTGCTGACATTCACTGTTCCTTTGGATGCTCCAGACACACTGTACTACTATTGTCAGAACCATGGAAACATGGGGGGAGAGATTTCTATACAATCCCTAGGAAGCGTCTCGTGAGCTCTGCCCCTGTCGTGAGGCATCTTCCGGAGGTACGGCAAACACCAATGCCACTCCCGACCCAATGATGAGCAGTCCGCCCATCCAGTCCGCAGGATCGAGAGTCTCTCCGAAAATAGCAAATCCGTAGAAAGTTGCTACTATTACAGTGAGGTAGGAGAAGGCGCTGACCCATGCAGCATTCGCCTTGTGGTATGCCATTGTGATTCCAATCTGCCCACCTCCTGCCCCAATCCCTACTCCAACCAGAGAAGCGATTGTTGTGTAATCTAGAGATGGGACATCGGGAGCGGCTTGGATGATGCTTCCACAAACAGAGAAGGCTGCGAACCAGAACACTACAGTAGCAGGAGAGTCGGTCTTCCTGAGTTCCCTTACGTACATGTATGCTAGAGCAGCGAAGAATCCGGATCCTAATGCCAAGAGTGCATCTGGCTCGATGCTTCCCAGTTCAGGTGAGATAATCAGGATGATTCCAACAAATGCAGTAATGACGAGCATGGCAACGCCAGATGAGACGCGTTCTGCCAGAATCCTGCCCGAAAGCAGCGCTACGAAAAGCGGGCCTGTGTACTGGAGAGTGACAGCTTGGCCTATGGGGATCCTTCCGAGTGCGGTGAAGTAGAGAATCATCGCCAGAAGTCCTACTGAGCATCTGAGCAGCATTGTCTTCTTGTCATTGACCCTCAAGCTGATTCCCCGGGATGCGGCGAAAGCAGCCACTGCGAATGCAATCACTGCAGATCTAACCATGATGATCATCCACACATCAGCATGGTCGCTCGTCCACTTTACCAGCGCATTCATCGTTCCAAAGCAGACGCTTCCGAAAATCATCCAGAGGACGGCTGCCCTAGGTGAGTCTGGCATCTCTTCCTCGGTTACGAATGAGGAAAGGTCGGGGCCTTCTGTGCTGGAGTATATTTCCTCCAGGCCTCTGCCCAGTCCACTCTTTGCCATCTTAAGACAGACCCCAACGACGTTGCAATTCCGTGGTAATTGCCTGGTAGTCCTTGCCCCCGGCACTGGAGGGGTCGTGGAGGTGAATTGGGACTCCGTGGCTTGGGGCCTCTGCCAGCCTCACGTTCCTCCTTATCGCGGGCCTGACGACTAAGTCAGGGAAGTTTTCCAGGACCTCTCCTGCAACCTGTTTGTTCAGCAGTGTCTGCCCGTGCATGGTCAGAAGGACTCCGTCCACTCCCAATCTATCGTTCAGCAGACTCCTGACTTCCCGAATTGTTCCAGCCAATAGGGCCAATCCCTCCAATGCGAAGTATTCAGTCTGAACCGGGACTAGTATCCCATCGGAGGCCACCAATGCGTTGATCGTCACCAGACCCAATGAAGGGGGGGTGTCGATCAGAACTAGGTCGTAATGAGCTAGCAGGGGTTCGAGTGCCTCCTTCATCCTCTTCTCCCTCCCGAGTTGCCTCATCATCTCCTGCTCCAATCCGATTAGGCTCTTGTCCCCGACTATGATATGCAGATTATCCACCGCTGTTGCGTGTCTCGAGTCGACCGCGGTCTCCGGGTTTAGGATTAGGTCTCGTGTAGTCGTCCTGACCCTGCTCTTATCCACTCCCAGACCGGTTGCGCAGTTTCCCTGGGAATCCGAGTCAATCACAAGCACTCGGAAACCCCTCAGTGCAAGTTGGGCTGCGATGTTGATCACTGTGGTTGTCTTCCCAACCCCTCCCTTTTGGTTGATGACGGTCACTACCCTTGCCCTACCTTCCGGAGTGGGCAATGAAAGCGGGAGATCCATCGGGCTTCGCGACCTATTTGCTCTAATCTCCTCCGTCGAATCGAGAGGTTGTGCGAGGTTTTCGTCTTCCTCCTCCAAGAATTCTACGTCGATAATTAATGGAGCATCACCTACTTCTGGCAGTTCTTCGTCGCCATCCGAGGAGTTCATCTGAGGCAACGGCGCTAGGAGCCGTGTTGAACATGACGCTTGCTTGGGGGATGGAAATGCGTGTTTGCTTTAGCCCGTGGAACGGTCGATGAGGTACCATAGGAGCATCTCACCAGTCTCGGCATCCATTGCCAGGTCTAGTGACTTGTCTCTCCCGTTTTCTTCCCAATTCCTTGTTGCGGTCATTGTCACCTTGCCATCTCCAAGATCTCCAGGAAGGAAGCTAAGGATTTCATTGTCCTCTGTGACAGAAAGCCTGTATCCGACCTCTGCTTCTGGGTTCCAGGAGCTCCCGGATTGAATGAACTGGGATATGTCTGGGTATCGATCGGGGCTTAGGATTCGCTGTTCCAACAGAGACAACGTCTGTGTGCTAGGGATAGAGTCTCGGTTCCATGAAACATCGCCCCTATTGTTTGAACCTGAGGAGATGACCTCGCAACCCTCTGGAGACCGACGTAATACCAGCCAGCCAGAGGCATCGTCTTCATCCACCCATGACATATTCCACTCTCCTTCGCCAGTGGGTTTGGACCATGATGCCTTCCAGATGTATCCCCCAGAATCTAGGGCCTGGGTTGCTTGGTTGTTCGGATGACTTGACTTCAGACAGGTGACGGCCTCTTCGAGGTCGAACTGCCTGATGTCGGATTCGTCCCACATGGAATCAACCCAGTTTCTCTTGGTTGAGGTCCCGGGCCTATCATCTCCATCGGCGGGGCTTGTTATGTAGTCCCGGTTCCAGTCTATTGGTCTGCTTCCAGGTGAAGAATCAGTCCGAGAGAATGTTGTGGTTATGGAGAGCGTGCCTTCGGGTAGGATCTCGTCGGACAGTGAACTAACTAGGAAATCGCAGTCTTTTGTCTCCAAGTCCTTGTCTAGAAGAATATCAGACATCTGCTTTACTGGCCAAGCGCTACCGCTCTGAACGTAGATTTGGATCGTTGCATGCCCGAAGCATCTTCCGATTTCCTCCTGTTCGAGAAAAACCGGGTAGACGAGCCCGTGGGTATCGTCTCTGAACTCCTTCTTGACCTCCCAGTTCCAGTCTGAGTTCCAATTGATGTCGGGGTCTGATGACCTCGCTCCCTCCTTGATAACAACGTCACCAAAGAAGTCGTGAAGCTCTATCGGGGTCATGGGGAATGATAGGATTGGGAGAAGTTCCGCCAACCCTCCGAGACCCCCAGCACCATAGGTTACGGCTCTGAGGTTGGTGGTCACGGAGTCAACGTCGCTGAAAGAGACCGCTGTGTGGGTCCTCTTGACCTCGGTCTTCTCTATCTCCACCCAACTGGTCGATTCTACCGTCAGGTCGTTACCCGACATTACCCATCTGATGTTCCCACAATCGGTTTCAGCATCGTCTCTCCAGGTCCTTCCCTCGAAGTCAACGTCAAGATCCATGCTAATCATCTTCTCAACTGATAGAAAACCTGACCTCCCTAGGCTATCGGTAGTTTCTACTGCGCCCGATTCGGGGCCATCTGTGACCAGAACAGTCCCAGTTCCATCCATATCCATTGAGAACTCTCCGCAGGACGGATCTAGGATCCCGCCAGCCGAGTCTCTAACTATGCTGAGCATCTCCTCACCATTGATGCTGACGCTAGAATCGATTACCTGGAAGTCCATGCTCTCTCCGAATCTCAGTTTTGAGACTGTGAAACCAGAGCTCCTCTGGAGGAAAACTGTAGCAGCGGCGCCGACGAGGATTGTAACGAGTAGGACAGCAACGACCGCCTTCCACCGATCACCCAGAGAGGAAAGGGTAGGCATTGAGATGACCAGTGATGGCTGATCGTCCTCGCCAAGGATTACTGGTTCTAGGGTGACGGGGGCTTCCTCTGGTTCGGGAGTAACGACCTCGGCCACTACGACCTCGGCCTCTATGACCTCCCCTATCCTGGATAGGACATCGTCCACTTTCTCTCGGGTATCGGGGGGATCGTCATCAACGACAAGAGCATCTTCCTCCCAAGTTTCCTCTTCTGGAGCCTTGGTTGGGTCATCGAGGATTCCTGCATCCTCAAGAATCCTATCGACTAGTACGGACTTCTTTCCCGATACCAGGAGTCCTCTATCCTTGCAAATCGCCCTTAGCTTCGCTACTGTGTTTGAGGTAAGCGACTCTCGGTCAATTGAAACATCTTCGGACATGCTCTGAGACTCAGTCCGGCCCTGAGGCTTTCAATCTCTCCGACTTCGTGGACCTCCGGGGGCTTACTCCTCGCGTTGCTATGAATTCCCGAGGGAAAGGGTTGAAGACGCGCTCTTGGGCGGCGCAGACCATGAATCCCAGGGTCGTACTACTTTCGAGAGGGCCCGAGCTGTATAGCACTAGGAGGCTTGCAACCGAGGCCGAGAAGGTTGGCTGGCTGGTCGACATAATCGACCCTCTTGCACTAACCATAGTGGTCGACGAGGATGGAGGCAGGGTCTTTCACAAGGGTTGGCCTGTGGAATGTGAGGCGGTGCTCCCGAGGATTGGTTACTCCATCACTAGGAGAGGTGTCGCCATAGTGAGGCAATTTGAGCAATCTGGAGTCATCGTTCTAAACTCGAGCCAGGGCATCCTCCGGAGTAGGGACAAGCTTGTTGCATGCCAAATGATGGCCGAGGCTCGCGTACCTGTTCCAATCACTGCTCACGTTGGAGCATGGGAAGACACCGATCGTGCAGTCAGAAGGGTCGGGGGCGCTCCTTGCGTGGTCAAGTCCACGGAGGGAACCCATGGATCCGGGGTCTTCTTGGTTAACTCGGCACAGCAGGCAAGGCAACTAGTCTTCCAGATGCTTGAGAGGGGAATGAGGCCATTGGTTCAGGAATACGTCAAGGAATCCCATGGCAGCGACATCCGTGCACTTGTCGTTGGAGGGGAAGTCGTGGCTTCGATGCGTAGGAAGGCCCATGGTAGCGAGTTCCGTTCCAACTTCCACCTTGGGGGTTCTGTTAGCAATGTAGAATTGTCCGCGGAGCAGAGAGAGATTGCGATTCGCTCTACTGAAACAATGGGACTCGAGGTGGCTGGTGTCGATATGCTAGAGTCAGATCGAGGTCCTCTGGTCCTGGAGGTCAATTCCAGTCCCGGTCTGGAAGGAATAGAGGGAGCGACGAAGAAAAACGTAGCAGAGAAGGTTGCGACACGAATGAACAAATTGTATGAGGGCGTAATAGTGGATTCGAGCGAAGTTGAGGAGACCCGCGGTTCCAACGAAAGCCAGTCTGAGCGGGCTTTCTGAGCACTTCGGCGAAGAACCAACACCCGGCTAACCTGCTTCAGTTGCCCGAGGTGCGGAGAAGCATTCAAGTCCCGATACGCCTCGTTGCCATCGTCCTACGGGACAGGGATGCACACGCCGTTAGTGGCGGGAGGCGAGATGGGTTGACTGGAGAAGGGGACCGGAAAGAGATTGACAATCCGCTTAGTGGGCGTTTTGGCAGGAGGTTCGACTCGGATGAGATTGGCCTTGCAGACTCTCTTCCATCTAGGTTGAACAGGCTAGCAGACCTGAAATGGCACGATTGCTGGATGCAGCAGTTGCGCTCTGAGAAGAAGAGTTCCCACACCATTAGGGCATACGATGTTGCAGTGAGGTCATTCTCCACCACATCTCTCCCCGGTGAAGATTCCTTGAGTTGGGAGGAAGCATCCGCCACCCCTGTCAGGTCTTTCCATCCGTTCGTGGACCCTAACAATGGAAGGATGGATGCGTGGATGAATACTCTGGGAGAGTTGAAACCCTCCACGATCAATGCAAAAATTGCGGCTCTAACCCATCTTTTGAAGTGGTTAGGGCACACAGTTCCAGATTGGATACAACGCCCAACGAGGAGCCGTTCTCTTCCGAAGACCCTCGGTAGGAGGGAGTTGGCCAGACTTAGAAAAGCCGTAAGTGAGTCAGAAGATCCCTTGGCCATGCCAGTCTCTACTCTGATGCTGGACACCGGTCTGAGGGTCTCAGAGCTTTGCGCACTCGATATCGATGACATAGACAAGGAGGACCTGTCCGCATTAGTTATTGGAGGAAAGGGGGAGAAGGATCGCACCGTCCTGTTCACGCAATCCTCTGTCGAGGTGTTGGAATCTTGGGAGCCAATTAGGGAAAGAAGGCTCAGCGATGTCGATGACAGTGGACTCAGGGCAGTGTTCGTATCCAGCAGAGGGAGGAGGATCAATCCCCGTTCGATTCAGAAAATGATGGACAGACTTGCCGATGCAGCTGATATTCCAAAGAGTCGTTTGAGCCCCCATACACTGAGGCACACGTTCGCTACAGGACTATTGGAGAGGGGAGCAGACCTGGTTACCATCCAGAGGCTCTTGGGGCATTCGAGCATAGCAACCACCAGAGTTTACCTTGAGATAGGGGACCAGACACTCAGGGAGATATACCATAGGGCTCAGAGAAACCCCTCTGCTTCCGGAGACCATCAAGTGGAAGATGAGGGGCAGGATCCCTCTGTCGAGCCGAGCGAGAAGATAGTTGAGAGTCCAGTTACCAAGCGCTAGTCTGAGAAGCTCACATTCCAACCGTACTCGTCCAAGTGGAACCAATTGACGATGAACTCATCGTCCTTGTATCCAAACCATGCACGAGTCGGCACGATACTAGTATAGCGCTCATGTTGAACTCGTTTAATCGTGTCAGATATCTCCGAGTCGAGATATCTGAAGCCTTCCCACAGCCTGCCTTTCTTGATGAGGAACTTCTCATTCGGTGGCTGCTCTTTGAAGTGCATTCCCCTCCAGAGAAAATATGGCCATCCATCCGGATCTTCAAGATCTGCAATCTTCCCGAACGAACCCCTTTTCGATGGCCGGCTATCCACTAGGTGACTGACGATAGGGAGTTCCGATCCGTCCCTACCCAATCTCAGAATGATGTAGGCGCATGTGTGATATGGCGAATGCGGAAAACCATCCTTCGGGAGCATCAGAGGACGGATGGCACTGAAGTCGATCTCCTGGAAGTCGGAAGTTAGTCGGACGTATTCTCGCAAACCGTCCTTCCCACCATTATGGAGTACTTCGATTTCCCCGAACTGACTCATCCAATCCTCATCCGCCTTTATCTCGAGAATGGCATCATCTAGAGGCCAGTCCCAGAATGTCATTGACCTCTCAATTTGAACCGGTGTGCTTACCCCAGATAGATTCGAGCTCACACTTCCATCAAAGGAGCTCATGAGTCCAGCGTTAATTCGAGCGATTATTGGAGTTCCAGCATTCCTCACCTCAACATCCGCTTCCAATTGCATAGGCGACTTGAGCCTCTCGCTATCGAACCCGAAAACTATGGAGAACTTGTTTGGCTTGGAGAAGAGCTCCTCACTTGTGATTCTCAGAGCATCGTACCGCTCTCCTCTCTTCTTGGAAACAATTTCTACGTTCACTAGGGGGGCTCCTCCTCCCTCCAGTCCGATCACCTGTGCTGTACAGGTCAAATCTGGGAATCTGTCTGAGAGGAAAATCTGCTCGAAGAAGAAATCAGCCACATATGGGTCGATCTCTATTGAGTTCTCACCGACGTCGACGATGCATTTTATTCGCCCTAGATTCTTACCTGAATCATCAGGCACTGATGAATTACCCATCGATTCGGGGTGGGGCTGTGGGTCTTGAATCTCACCTTCTGGCCGGATTCTTCTTATTGGTTCTCTTTACAACCGATTCTGGCCCCTTCCACTGTCTATTGGCCCCTTCCTGATACCCCGGATGTCCTTCGATCGGGCAGTGCTTCCCTGCCCTGCACCTGCTGCAATTGTCGGATGGTGGCCTCTCGACGACCTTCTGCAGCTTCCCGTACTTCCTGCGTGGCATACAATTGTTCTAGAATGGGAGGGACTTAGGGATTGCCGTACACGGAACGTTGAACCATTCGTGCTATTTGTCGGATTTATGCGAGAGGAGGATGGTGGGGTTACCGGGCCAGTCGGAGTGAATCCTCAGCGTTCAGTCCTGTATGCACAGGTGTCTAGTTCGGATCCAAGGATGGCCTTCGACGAAGACGGGGTGATGCAACAGTTCGGCACCAGAGGATCATTTGGCAAGGTGTACCTGGGTGATGTCGCCAGAGCATCATTGCGATCTCTTGGGACTCACGATTCACCGATATTCACTCGGATGCCGAGAGTTGACGAGCAGAACTGGGAACTATCCTGTGAAACGGACGAGGTCAAGATGACGATTTCCAGCAGTCACTACTGGGGCTTCGGTCTTTTCGCGAGATGCTTCCTAAACAGGATCGTCATGGAGGGTTCGCTTCCGACTAGGGCCAGATGCGCAATGGACATCGTTTCCTCCCTGGGCAGAAACCCTTGGGAGCCTATTCGGGTAAAGGCGTTCGAGAGAGCCACATCAGGATTGATGACGGCGCACACCTCCAGTTGGGACGGCCTGATTTCACTAGCGAGGGAGAGCATGAGCGATGACATCACTAGGCTTCAGGACTCTGTTCATCGAATGAGGGGGGTGGATGAAGCTGGAGACGCTCACCTTGATTCCGCTGATGAGGCTCTGGACCGTGCAAGAGAGGCTCTGTCCGACAAAAACGCCCCCGCCGTCGACAGAGCGCTGAGCAGAGCTTCCAGCGCAATAGTGAGAGCCGATCCTAACTCTGACTTGGGGAGCATGGAGAGAGAGCTTCTCGGCGACTAGAGTCCCAGAGTATCCCACATCCACTTCCAGACGTTGTTTTCGGGGCTTGGCTCGTTGGCCAGATAAACGACTATGCTGAAGACTACGCAGACGAAGTAGACACTGCCCTTGGAGATCTGAATTGCATCTTCAGACTCCTCGTCGAAGTACCTTATCAGACCTGCAGCCTGCTGAATGCCGCTGCCCTTCTTCTCCTTAGCCATCTGAGCACCGCACCTACAATCCCTATTTCAAGTCCACGAGAGAGGAAATCTACGGTTCTAGAGTCTCAATGAGGACGCAACCACCATCCAACTCCACGATCATGGAGGCTGCTCCCATGGCCGTTTCAAGTCCCTCAGTCATCAGAATCTCCCGCCTCATTCCTGCATCTGACTGGAAGACCAACCGATGGCTGAGCTTGTCCAGAACATCTCTATCGACAACCTGCCAAGTCCACTCGTTCTGGTCCACCGTCATCAGGGCCTCGATAGGCTTTAGCGGGCCTGTTGCCTTGCCGAAGTCTCGAGCCCTCTTTACCAAATCTCCTAACTTCATCTTGGTACCGATCTCATCTGTCTTTGTTGGTTCTGAGGACTCGTTTGAGATCCTCCTTCTATATCCGAATCGTGTCATGTGCATCCCTTGCGACAAATGCCGCAACACTTGAGCGAGCCGAGCGAGGTTTAACCGTTGTTGGTACTTACTAACCTCAGGAACGCAATATTCCGGTTGTTTTGGAATCCCAAGTCTCAACGTGCACTTGATGGAGGGGCATTCGGACGCATGGTCGTGGAGAGCAGAGAGAGGAGTTGGAGGGAAGAGGCAGAAAACAGCGTCCTTCTGAAGGCCGTTTCTCACTGGCGGGAAGACCCCAAGTCTTGGTTTGCGGGTTCTTACGACAGGCTCCCAGAAACTCTGCGAGTCAATCCACATAGTCCGGAGAAGGAATGGGTCGAGTCGTGGCTGGATGAGATTGGGGCCATTAGGATTCCGTGGTTCTCCGGTGCTGGAAGCGCGTGGGAGATGCCATTCGAGAGAGGATCAGCGGTCGGTGAAACCAAGAAGATAATGACTGCTCTTCACGACACTGGCAGGGTTACTCGACAGGAGGCGGTGTCAATGCTCCCCGTCCTCGGTCTTGCCCCTTCTCCCGGAGAGTGCATACTGGACCTTTGTGCCTCACCTGGTTCCAAAACGACTCAGATATGCGAGCACCTTGGGGACTCTGGCGCAGTAATCGCGAACGAAGTAATCAGTGGCAGGGTCAACACCCTCGTGACAAATGTTCAGCGACATGGTTCCAGATCAGCTGTGGTAGTCCAACATGACGGCCGACATTTTCCGAAAGTCCCGGGGGACGGTTTCGCCGGAGTCCTGGTTGACGTTCCGTGCACCGGCTCGGGCACCACCAGGAAGAATCCGGATGTTTGGAGCAAGTGGCGACCCTCTTCCGGGCGATCCCTTCACTCACTTCAATTCGATATTCTCAGGCGTGCGATAGCAGTAACCAAGACCGGTGGTAGGATTGTCTACTCGACCTGCTCACTAGACCCAGTGGAGAACGAAGCCGTCGTGGCCAGGGCATTGGCTGACGGGAAGGTTAGAGTTGTCCCCGCCAGAGAACTGCTACCAGGAGTCCCCTCGGAGGATGGGGTGAGCGACTGGCCATGCCTGGATGATTCCGGCGAGTTGTCAGAATGGAACCACCTAGAGGAAAACCTGATGCCCCCACAAGACGCGAGGTCCGCCTCCCAGTTGGGGAACTGCCTCAGGGTCTGGAACGATGCTATTGGGGGCGGGGGGTTCTTCCTCGCTGTCCTAGAGAAGATTCCCGAGCCGGGAGTGGGTGCAGAATCGGCTCGAGTCCCCGTCCCATCGTCAAAACAGTACGTTGACCCGGACTCGTTCCCGCGTCCGATTAGCCAGAAGCGGATAGCTGAACTCGAGAATGAGTGGGGCTCGTCCCCAAGCAGCATGTGGTCCAGGGGGAAGAGCCTGCTCTGGTCCACTGACGAAGTGAGGAGGATTTGGGAATCGGACAGAACTCGAAAGAGCGGGAGAGAATTGGTGCCCGGAGGAAGATGGAGGCCTCTGAAAGTAATTCACCTTGGCCTGATAGCGGCTAGGCTACGAAAGGGGAATCTGGACAGGGTCGTTTCCAAGGCATCCCACAGACTCCGTGAGGAGGTCTCCGGGCCATTCTTAGATGTCGAAGACAGAGTGATCAACGACATCCTTCGAGGATCAGAGCCGCATCGGGATACTTTGGTGGCACTTGGCGATGAAGAGCGTGGTAGTCGGATTCTGGTTGGCCCGGGTGGACACTGCCTCGCGGTGTGGGTGGGCAGCAGAGTCACTCCCATGGTGAGCGAGTCAGAGAAGACAATAATGAGAGCAGTCAGAGGTTTGTCAATCGACTCGCTGGAAGAGGAATGAATGTAATAATCTGCTCAAACGAGCATTGATGATGGCATTTGACTAGCATATGTTCATGGGCCGCGCAAGCAGAACGTGATGCCCCGGTGGCAGTATGGACGACGTAGACAGGAGGATACTCAGAGTTCTGGAGGCCGATGCTAGGACATCTCTCAGGAAAATTGCCGAGGAAGTCGGAGTAGCCCTAGGAACCGTCAGTAACCGAGTCAGGAGGCTTGAGAGGCTCGGGGTTATCCGAGGGTACACTGTTCTGCTAGACCCGGACAAGGCTGGATGGGGGCTGAGTGTGGTTATCGGGCTGCGGATAGAGAAGGGGAGGCTGATCGAAGTCCAAGAGAAGATTGCCAAGGACAACAGGGTCTACGGGGTTTACGATGTCACGGGAGACTACGACTCGATGGTTCTCGCTAGAGCCAGGGACAGGGGTGACTTGGACAACCTCACGAAGAGCGTGATGAGCATGTCGGGCATCGAGCGCTCCTTCACCCACCTTGTCCTGAACTCGGTCAAGGAGATGCCCCCCTCGATCCCCGAATGACCCCCTCAATCCAGATCTGACACCAGACGCTGCACCAACGGCCCCAGTGATGGTACATGTGGCAGTAGGGACTCGACTGTCCTACCCTCCGGCTTCATTGTCCTCAATAGAGTGTTTCTGAGGTTCTCATCAACAGGTGAGTCCATTGCCATCAGTCGATCTCTGAGAGATGTCTGGATCCTACCACCAGTCCTATCCCAGTCCATTAGCAGGATTACAGGTGGACCTCCGTCGGAGGTTCGGCCGATACAGTACTCGGAGTGCAAGTATGCTACCATCCTAGGGCGATCCCATCCCCTGTTTACCTTCTCAATCGGTCCTGTAAACCCAAACTCCCGGAGGGTCTCCTCGTCCCGATTTCCCTCCACTACAACGGGGACCCCGGATCCCCCTTGGTCAACTGTCCTGTTTCTGACGAGTGCTTCCGCAATCGCTCTCGATGCCTTCTCGAACCTAACGACTCTGTCTGCAGGACCCCCTACCCTCTCCCTCTTCGATTCCCAATTCGGTAACCTGAATTCGTCCAACATCTTAACCCCTCAAAGCACCCATTAGTAGCGTTTTTGCTCATCCACCTCATTGCATAACTGACCAGAATGTTAGGGCATCAAGCAGAAGACTTACCCGCGACCCTTATGAATTGAATTTACCCGCGTAAGGTTAGAGATAGCCATGTCAGTGATGACGCCCATCTTCGAAGGCCTGTGGGACCACTACATTTTGTGGTCAGTAATCGTGGGAGCGATTGCTTTCGGGTGGCTCTATCACCACTCATTCTGGTTTACATCTAAGGATGGGGAGAAGGTACCAAATGTGGATGGTCTCGAGGTTGGGGTTTTCCCCAAGCACAACGACGACATGCGCCTCGAGGTCGCTTGGACAATCCTGCCTTTCCTCCTGATAGTATGGCTAACCTACTACTCATGGGAGCCTTTGGATGCAATGTGGACATCGGCAGATGGAGGGGTACACGGTTACGAGTGCGATTATGATGATCCGAAATACACCGGTTCGAACAACAGTATGAACTCACTTGGAATTATCAAGTCGGACTGCTACCACGTGATCGAGATTACAGGCCAGCAATGGTTCTGGAGCTTCGACTGCCTAGAGTTGAACGAAAGCCTCTGCGACACCGGAACCGAGACGATGGAGGTTTACGGCAGCGTCCCGGTACTGAGCCTGAAGAAGGGCGAGACGTACCTGGCTGTGATGGATTCCATCGACGTTACTCACGCCCCTTGGTTCCAGCACTTGGGCACCAAGGAGGACACCGTTCCGGGCATGGAGACCACCCTTTGGCTCCCGATATCAGATGATATGACCGAGGAGTCAATGGTCCTCTGTGCAGAGTACTGTGGGGATGCCCACTCTATTATGGCGGCAAAGCTGGTGGCGCACAACTGAGGTTTGAATTATGTTGAAGGCAAGGTCAAAGGTGGCAATCATGACTCTGGTAGCAATAGCTGCCATGCTCGCATTGCCATCGGCACAGTCTCGCCCAGAGGGGGTCTCTGGAGTACAAGAATCAGGTTGCATGTGCCACGGTAACCTTCCTTCAGATTCAGTGGTGGCATCGATAGACGGCCTTCCGCAGAGTTACAACTACTCGGAAGAGTACGAGATAACGGTCTCCTTCCAAGGAGGGCCTACTCAGGAGGGTAACGTGAACCAAGGCGGCTTCCACCTATGGGCGAGCGAAGGGACGCTTTCCGTGAACGATGCAACCGCTCAGGTATTCAATCAGAACGAGGTTGGGCACACGG
Source organism: Marine Group II euryarchaeote MED-G35 (assembly GCA_002457155.1). Taxonomy (GTDB): domain Archaea; phylum Thermoplasmatota; class Poseidoniia; order Poseidoniales; family Thalassarchaeaceae; genus UBA36. The sequence continues at coordinate 19,619 of NTJS01000013.1, read as the reverse complement.
ATGCCGGCAACGACCAGGTTTCGTGGACAGTGACGTGGACCGCACCCGCAACGGATAAGAATGTGGATTTCGTTCTCCATGTCAACTCAGTCAACGGAAACGAAGACGGGGCTGCAGGGGGTTCGACAGGAGACATGTGGAGCAAAGCCACAGTTTCCCTAGGAGGGCCGATAGAGGTCTTGGAGGCAGCCGACCCGTTCGTCGTTCTCGGGGTTCTGATCATCGTCTCCGCGTCACTTCTTGCCATCACCCTCGCATACGTCTTCTACAGAAGGGACCCCGATGCTTTCGACTGGGACAACTTCGCACCGTGGCTCGCTGATTGGATGACTAGCACCGATCACAAGAAGATAGGCACCCTATACTTCGTCGCTGGACTGTTCTTCCTAGGGGTGGGCGGGATTATGGCGATGATTATCAGGATCCAACTCGCAGTTCCCGGTAACGACTTCCTAACGCAGGAGCAGTACAACCAGTTCTTCACTCTGCACGGGACGACCATGATCTTCCTGGCCGCTATGCCTATGATCAACGGCTTCGCAAACTGGATGATCCCACTTCAGTTGGGAGCAGCTGACTTGGCTCTGCCCAGGATAAACGCGATGTCATTCTGGTTACAGCCATTCGCAGCCCTTCTGATATTCACAGGCGTCTTCTCGGGCCACGGCGCGGACACGGGATGGACGGGATATGCTCCCTACGTGGTCAGCGAGGGAGCTCACCATGGTACGACCATGTGGGCAGCGGGGCAGATCATGCTCGTAGCGTCATCGACCCTAACTGGGATCAACTTCCTGACCACCATGGCCGTGATGAGGGCTCCTGGGATGGGGTGGATGCAGATGCCCCTCTTCAGCTGGTCGATCCTGGTTGCCAACGTGATGCTATTCCTCTCAATCCCTGCTTTCGGGGTGGGGCTTATTCAGGTCTACCTGGATAGGGTAGTGGGGACCGCCTTCTACGACATTGCGGCCGGGGGTGACCCATTGCTGTGGAGTCACCTGTTCTGGTACTTCGGTCACCCGGAGGTCTACGTGGTCGTGGTTCCTTCATTCGGTATTATATCAGAGGTTATTGCCACCAGTTCCAGGAGATCAGTCTTCGGATACAGATCGATGGTTTACGCGATGGCGGGCATTGGAATAGTTGCCTTCATCGTCTACGGCCACCACATGTTCACCAGCGGGATGAGCCCGACACTCAGATTCGTGACGATGCTAACGACGATGCTGGTTGCCGTACCAACCGGAATCAAGGTGTTCAACTGGTTGATGACGATGCATGGGGGATCCCTGGTATACAGGACGCATACTCTGTGGGCTCTCGGATTCCTAGTCACCTTCACACTCGGGGGGATCTCGGGGATGTTCTTCCCCTCGATAGCTATGGACACCCACCTGCACGAATCCTACTTCGTAGTGGCTCACTTCCACTACGTCCTAGTTGGGGGAACCGTCTTCGGATTCTTCTCCGGGATCTACTACTGGTGGCCCAAGGCAACCGGGAAGATGCTGAGCGAGAAGCTAGGCGTGCTCCACTTCCTGACGGCCTTCGTCTCCTACAACGCCCTCTTCTGGCCAATGCACAGACTGGGAGTCTGGGGCATGACACGCAGGCACCACACCTACTTCGTGACTACGGAGGAGGCCCTCGGCTCGTTGCCGATGGAAGCGGCGGGCTGGAACATGTTCATCACTGTCTCCGGATTCCTCTTCTTCTTCTCGAACTTCATAATGGTGTTCAACATGATAGCTTCCTCGATCAGGGGGGAGGATGCCCCTGACGACCCATGGGGCGGATGGTCCTTCGAGTGGATGACCAGTTCACCACCACCGGCACACACTCTCTACAAGCTTGATGACGGAAGCTGGGGAATACCAACGCTGAGGGATGCTAACGAGCACATCGCGAACGAGCCTGGTTGGCTTTCCACGTGGTTCGGGAAGCTATTGGTATCAGATGACGACACAGAGGAGGCGGCACATTGAGCCAAGACGACCACCACCATCCCAGCGCATGGGGACCGCATGACTGGAACCATGGAGCTCCCCACAACTCATGGGCGCCATTCATCCTGAGCATGGGGGTGGCCATCTTCCTATTCGCCCTCGCCGGGGCCTACGAGTGGGGCGAGTTCCAAGGATGGGGCAGCGTCCCACTGATATTCGTCGGTCTTGGTGTGGTAGGATTCAGCCTGCTTGTCTGGTGGAGGCAGGACATGAGCTTCGGAATGAACGGAGAGGTGTTCGAGCCAAAGTCGACTGGGACGCCGTTCCAGAACATAGACATCAGGAAGGTGGCGATGTGGGTTTTCCTGATGTCCGAGATGATGGTCTTCACATCCTTGTTCAGCACCTACATGAGGTACCGGTTCGGGATCCCCAACTGCCAGACCGTATTCGAATCCGGTGAGTGGGTGGAGGGGACTGCAGTAACCTGCTTCGAGCCAGCCAGCCATCTGATTGCCTCCAGTTGGTTCCACATCGCTCCCGGGGCCATCAACACATTCGCCCTGATCATCTCCTCCTTCACCATAGTGCAGGCACTTCGCTACGCGAAGATGAAGGACATCGAAGAGGATGTGAGGAGGAGGAAGATCACTCGTTACCTGGGAACTACCTGGTTCCTCGCCATACTTTTCCTGACCATGAAGATGATCGAGTGGTTCCTAGGCTTCCCCCTGCCCGATTTCTTGCACGAGTTCAACCACGGTGACTCCTCCATCAAGTCCCTGTATGCAGAGGGCTACCTGATCAACGCGGACCACTACCAGCACCATGCATACGACACACACTACCTGGAGTCGCATGGGCATGGCCTTGACCATGATTCGGAGCTATACGCCATGATGGAGGCGGGTACTCACCCAGGAGGTCACATGATGGCTGACATCCAAGTCAGCGCCACCACCTTCTACGTCACCACGGGCACCCACGGTGCCCACGTCTTCGGTGGCATAATCGGCCTTAGCTACATGACCCTGAAGGCCGCCAAGGGAGGATACACCCCCGACAACGCGGTCTCCATAGAGTACTTCGGGCTCTACTGGCACTTCGTGGACCTTGTGTGGGTCCTGGTCTTCCCGTTCTTCTATCTATACTGAGGTGAAATGAAATGGCGCATTACAAGATTATGGGGCAAGACCCCTACTGGATGAACTTCTACGGACTGATGATACTGACCCTGATCGAGGTCCTCGCCGTCGGCGCTGACCTCGGCCCAGTCGCAGACTCCCTAGGGACCGAGGAGAAGGTGGTTACCCTCTGGATCCTGACGATAATCGCGATTCCAAAGTTCATCATGATCGCTGCGATTTTCATGCACCTCTATGGTGACGAGGACTCGGGGGTACTGACCATGACCGCCCTCTTCCCTGCATTCTTCATCCTCATCATGGTCCTGTTCGTCGGGCTTACCCACCCAGACGCCCCCTCTAGCCTGCCGGACTGGTGCAGGCCGGGCAACTACGGACTCTAGGCTGCAAGGTTCATCCGTGGTAGTCCCCACGCATACTCGCTGCAGACGTCGCATAGCCTGGTATTGCGCCGGATTTGAAATCCGGTGTCCTAGTGACTCGGGAGTTCAAATCTCTCCGTCTGCGCCAAAAATAAGGTCTCATGGGCGGGAGCTAGAACTGAGATGCCGAGGAGACGTATGCACAGTGGTGACAGAACTCGCCCGCTTCAGGGGGCTCGACAAGATCCAGGCATTCCTTCGCACCTCTGACCAAACCGTCTACCCAATCGAAGCCTATCCTCTCACCCTCGATCACAGTACTGGGGTCGGCAGTGTCGATCTCGATCACCAACGCAGGTTTCAGGGGGATTCCCCGTGGGCTTACCGCAGAACCATCCCGAAGCAGCGAGGATTCGGAGACGTTGCCGTTCTCGTATACGAAGAAGCCTCGAGTGGAAACCGGGTGCCCCAATTCCCTCAGTAGCCACTGGTAGATTGCCATCTGACGGACGTAAGACCCCTTGTATATGTCTTCGAGGAACAAATCTGCAGTCAGTTCTGCCTTTGTCGCCGTTGACTTGTAGTCGACCACGTACCACTCCTCAGAATCACCGTCCTTAGAAATCCAGATGTCATCGATTGCTCCGAAAACCTGCAATCCATGCCTCTCCACCCTGACTCCCTTGAAGTTCTCCCTCCACTCGTCCATCATATCGTGAGCTAGTGGGACCATGTGGCCCAACTCATTCTCTGTCATGTACGGGTGTGGGGTCCCCGCCTCCCTGTGAATATCGAATTCCCTCTTCAGCAGGGTGTCGACTAGCGTGTTGAGGAGGAACGATGGGATTCCCGGGGTGTCCACCCCCATGACTCTGTCAAGCCAGAAGCATCTGGGACATGCGTGGAACTTCTCTAGCCTAGAACGGCTGATTGGGAACGGGTCTGGTGCCTCTGTCGTTCCGTACTTCGACTTCTGGGTCGAACGTTCCTTCCATTTCTTCCTGTCCTTGGTGACCACGTGGAGCGGTGTTGGAAGTGTGCTTTGAATGTGCGCAGCCCTACTCGTTCGGAATCGCGGCAGCCCCTCTGACCGTGAGTTGGTCGTCGTGGTACTGCATTGTGGCTGGGGTGGTAATTACCGCCTCTCCATCCACCCCTATCATTAGAGGAGAATTAGGAGAAGTTGAGAATTCGAACTTCTTGGCATTCTGCATGGTTATTCCCCACTTCCCAACGTGTTTCCCCTTCTTTACTGGGCCCATCAACATCAGCATCTGTAACTTCGACATACCCCATGCCATAACCAAAGAGCAGTGGCCTTGGGTAGGTCTGGCTCCTGGAGCTACCTTGTAGCCACCACCAAAGGTTTGGCATTGACTCATGCAAAATAGGCCTGAGAGGTCTACTTCGATTGGCTCTCCTCCATCGATTCTGAGTTTTCCTTTCTGCTTCTTCCAAGATATAATTGCCTTAATGCCGAGTAGGTCGTACTTCCTAGGGCCTCTAATTCTCTTGAATTGACCCTCATCTTTCATTCGGTTGATTACTGACGTAACTCCGCCATCGCATTCAAGGAAGCTCCAGCGAACTAGATTCCCAGGGGTCTCAGGATTTCCATTACATTCACGAGGAATAGGGGCCGCCTTGGAGGGATGATCGGGAGCAGGTGGACCCTCTATCCTGAGGGAACCGACTCTGCGATTGGTTCCACTGACTAGAATATCAATCGCACCTTGCAAGCCTGGAAATTTGTTTCCTCTTGGGACGGGTATGCCGTGTGCTCTTGCGTAGTCGTTGCCGGTCCCCATGGGAAGTATGCCCATGACCTTGTCCGAGCCACGTAGGCCCGAAGCAACCTCGTGAACGGTGCCATCTCCACCTACGGCTACGATTATTTCGTGGTCTGCGTTAATCAGACTCTCTGCGATGTCCATTGCGTGCCCGGGTCCCTCCGTGCGGCGGAGGTCGATTTCGAAGCCCGCCTCCTTTAGAGCTGGTTCGAACTTGTCCCACTGGCGCACGGAGAGGCCATCGCGGGCATTGGGATTGAGTATGCAGGCTATGCGAGTCACGCACCCCGAGAGCCCCCCCTCCGACTTCAATCCTGCCGAAGCGAGGAATCATGAGTAGGCCCCATGACGGGGGATTACATGCCCGAGGGAGAGTCTCACATGCGGAGGGCGATAGAGCTGGCTGAGAGGGGCCGACACCGAGTGATGCCCAACCCCCTAGTCGGATGCGTCCTAGTCAGGGACGGGGAGGTGGTGGCAGAGGGATGGCACGATCACATCGGCGGGCTCCATGCAGAGCAGATGGCGATCGCGGACGCTGAGGCCAAGGGAGTCATAACGCAGGGAACCACCGCTTACGTGACATTGGAGCCATGCAATCATTTCGGGAGGACGCCTCCTTGCACCGAGTCACTATTGTGGGCAGGAGTGGAGAAGGTGGTTATTGGGGCAATGGACCCCAATCCGACTGTCAGGGGTGATGGCGCCATTATGCTAATGGAGAATGGCGTTGAAGTAACCACAGGACTCCTCGGAGAAGCCTGCGAAGAGCAGATGGGTGAATTCATACATTGGTGCAGGGAGAAAAGACCTCTTGTGACTCTGAAGGCATCCACTGACTCCAGAGGAAGGGTGGATGGGGACCCCTCCGAACCTGCGAGAAGATTCAGCTCGACCGAGTCACTTGAGATGTCTCACGCTTTGAGAGCCGACTCCATGGCAATACTAGTAGGCGTGGGCACTGTGATCAGGGACAACCCTTGCTTGACCGTCAGAGGCCCGGAAATCAATCCTAGGAGCCAACCGCTAAGGGTTGTTCTGGATCCAAGAAACAGAATTCCAGAAGGCTGCAGGCTGCTATCGGATGAGGAAGCCCCGACCCTGCTGGTCCAGTCTTCTATCTTCGACAACTCATCTGATGGGGCCCATGTTAGTCGTGCAGTCCTGCCAGGTCCCGACATACCCATACCGAACCTGCTGCATATGCTCGGCGATATGGGGATCCAGTCTCTTTTGGTAGAGGGAGGGGTCGAGACTTGGAGGAGGTTCCTTTCTTCAGAACTAGTGGATAAGGCGAGAATATGTATCTCTTCCCTAGAGCTTCCCTCGGGCGGACAGAAGTTCGACACAGATTTGACCGAATATGGAATGGAGATATACTCAGAGAGCAATGACTCTGGTGATATAATTCAGTGGTGGAAGTAGCAATATTTTCACTATTCAAAATGGTAAACTGTGTAGGGTCTACGGTTAAATATGACAGGTTATGCCAACCGACTTACATGTATAGCGATAGCGTTACAAGAAAGACCAGAACACTGAGTATCAGCCTGATAATGTTGGTATCTGCACTTGCGCCCCTAGCGGCCCCGGTGTCTGCTAACCCCCCTCAGGCAGAACCACTCATTCTGGAGATGAATGACAATGGAACATGGGTTGGAGTTCCGCATTACTCGGACCCCATGATGGACGGCTTCATGGATGCCGGGACCTACGAGTTCAGATTCACCTCCATGAACCTGACCTCCAATGAAAACTACTCCTTGGATTGGAATGCAGAAGTCTGCGAGTTTGGCGGCGACTGCTCGGAAACGGTCGACGAGACCAGGAGTTGGACAGCGATGAGCGATTCCAGCGCCGAGTATTGGAACCTCACCCTCGGAGTAATGGATTGCGATGTGGGTATCAACGCGAACCTGGAGAACGAGACATCCGCTGTCGAATGGTGGTTTTCATGGCAAATCTTCGGCCCCTGTGGGAATACCGGTGACATCACCCTGGTAATGGACCTAGACGGGGATGGATCGGATGAAACCGTCGACGGTTTCGACTTCGACCAGAACATATCGCTCGACGCAGGCAACTACGATGCACACTTCGCGGTGGCAAATCTGACATCCACTGGCTCATACTCTCTGATGTGGATCGTTGAGGCGGGAGAGGAACAATTTTCTGAATCGATGGCCAACTGGAGCGGCACCGATCCCGGATCACTGCTCGACTTCGACTTCGACGTACTGCTTATGACTTGCGAAATATGGATCCAAGCAGTTCTGATGGACGACTCAGGAGACGCAATCGGAGCCTTCGTGGCTCTCATGGGGGGTCCATGCATCGACCCCATAACGGTGACCGTGTGGGACGAAGACGCTGGAGAGTGGAGGGACCTCGGTGGCTTCAACAACGAAGCCGAGTGGTATTCGTTCTGCTACTGGTCCGATGAGGACACCTTCTGGTTGTGCGGCGATGATTACGATGGTGACGGCGAGCTAGACTACGATGGAGATTGGTGGTACTACTGCGAGGAGACCAACGATGGGTGGTTGTGCACCGATTCGTTTGGCCAGAGCGAGGATCACGAGTTCACGGAGAACAACACACTCCTGACCCCGACCATGTTGGAAGAGGGAGTCTATGACGTAATGGTGAACATCACCACCCTCAACACGAGCACTCACTACGCAGTGGTCATGGATCAACTTGACCCAGGATACGTGGAGTTCAACAGCACCTCAGAGAACTACTCGATTACGGCTGAGCTGGAGGTTTTCCCTCACGACTGCGAAGGAGATATCTTCATCGGAGTCTGGGATGACCCCAGCAACTTCCCCAACGAGAGGCCAACCATACACGATGGGGCCATGTTCGTGGGGCCGTGCGAGGAACCGGTCTCCCCATTCACCCTGACCTACGACGGTATGGAGTGGGAGATGGACTACGATTACATGGCGTTCGAGGACTGCACTGACTCCGGGGACCATTGGGAGTGCGAGGTCGAGTACGACTGGGACGGCGACGGCGAGACCGACGACTACGGGTACTACTACTTCGAACATGAAGACTGCGAGTGGTCCGAGAGCGACATGGTCTGGTACTGCATCATCGGTGAGATGCAACCTCACATCGAGGAGGGGAACCACACGATGGAGCTCCTCATCGAGGACCTAGATGTTGGGGAGAACTACTCCGTGTATGTGGAGACGGAGGTCTGCGGACAACACGGTTGCGACTACGGGGAGATGGTGAGCAACTTCACCGCTTCCGACGTGAACGAGACGGTCACTTTCCACATGGAGACGAGCAACTTCACCTGCTATGCCGGTGTGCATGCAGAACTGTCTGAGATTCACTCACACCAGGGGCAGAGCTCGCAGAACCATATCTTCTGGGAGCGCTTCGGATTCTTCGGCCCTTGCGAGCAGCAACCATCGCCATTCACTCTTACCTATGACGGTGTGGAGTGGGAGGAGGAACCCCACTACATGGAGTACGACGACTGCACTGACTCCGGGGACCATTGGGAGTGCGAGGTCGAGTACGACTGGGACGGCGACGGCGTGACCGACGAGTACGACTACCACTACTACGAGTACGACGACTGCGAGTGGTCCGAGAGCGACATGGTCTGGTACTGCATAGACTGGATGGAGCGACCGGCGATCGAGGAGGGGAACCACACGATGGAGCTCCTCATCGAGGACCTAGAGGTTGGGGAGAACTACTCCGTGTATGTGAAGACGGATGTCTGCGGACAACAGGGTTGCGACAACGAGGAGATGGTGAGCAACTTCACCGCTTCCGACGTGAACGAGACGGTCACTTTCCACATGGAGACGAGCAACTTCACCTGCTATGCCAATGTGCATGCAGAACTGTCACACCTGGGGCAGAGCTCGCAGAACCATATCTTCGGGGAGGGGTTCGGATTCAGGGGCCCTTGCGAGCAGCCACCATCCCCATTCACCCTGACCTACGACGGTATGGAGTGGGAGATGGACTACGATTACATGTCGTTCGAGGACTGCACCGACAACGGTGACCAGTGGGAGTGCGAGGTCGAGTACGACTGGGACGGCGACGGCGAGACCGACGACTACGGGTACTACCACTTCGAACATGAAGACTGCGAGTGGTCCGAGAGCGACATGGTCTGGTACTGCATCATCGGTGAGATGCAACCTCACATCGAGGAGGGGAACCACACGATGGAGCTCCTGGTCGAGGGACTCGAGGTGGGCGAGAACTACTCGGTTGGAATCGACTTAGAGATTTGCATTAAGATGGGCGGCTGCGACTGGGACTCGGATGCCCACAGCTTCACGGCCACAGCTGAGAACGAGACGATAGAGTTCCACGTCGAGACTGACAACTTCACCTGCGGATTCGGCATCCATGCGGATCTCATGAGCGTGGACGATGACGGCTCGTGGAACTACATGGGCTGGGGTCACTTCGGATTCTCCGGACCCTGCGAGGAGCAACCATCCCCATTCAACCTGACCTACGACGGTATGGAGTGGGAGGTGGAATACCATTACATGTCGTTCGAGGACTGCACCGACAACGGTGACCAGTGGGAGTGCGAGGTCGAGTACGACTGGGACGGCGACGGCGAGACCGACGACTACGGGTACTACCACTTCGAACATGACGACTGCGAGTGGTCCGACGACGACATGCTGTGGTACTGCATCACCGGTGAGATGCAACCTCACATCGAGGAGGGCAACCACACGATGGTGCTCACGGTGGGGGACCTGATTGTCGGAACCAGCTACAGAGTTGATTGGAACACACAGATCTGTGAGTCCATGACTGGGTGCGACTACGATTCGGACTCGTTCGAGTTCAACGCGACCGCCGAGGAGATGTCCGAGACATTCTACCTGGAGACTGACAACCACACCTGCTCGATACACATCGGCGTCAACCTGTATGCGATGAACGATGACGGCTGGTGGGACTACATCGGCTGGGACAACTTCGGATTCGGAGGACCATGCGAGCAGCCGCCCTCCAACATCGACCTGACCTACGAGCTAAACGGCTCCATGGTCGACTACGAGATGGAAGGGGATTGGATGGAGTTCGACGATTGCACCGACACAGGCGGAGACTGGGAGTGCGAACAGGCGTACGACCACGACGGAGACGGCACCATCGACGATTACGGGTACTTCTGGTTCCCGCACGATGCCTGCGAATTCTCCGTTGACGACGCGATCTGGTACTGCATCGAATACCGCACTCCGACGGTCTCAGAGGGAGACCTCGACATGACCTTCGAGATAGACGATCTTGACGCCAATATGGAATACAGGCTCGAGTGGACTGTGTACTCAATGGGGATGATGTCATACGATTATTCGCACCAAGGGGAGAATTTCACGGCGACCTCGGATGAGCACTCCGTAGACTACACTCACTGGGTGGACAACTCCACCTGCGGGCTGGGTATCCACGCTTCGCTGCACGTGGCCGAAGACTGGGATGACGACAACATCACGGACGGCTGGAAGTACATTGACTCCAACTCCTGGGACTTCAGCGGGCCCTGCGAGGTGTCTTTCCCGGTGGAAATCACCCTGCAGATCGAGGACGACGGCACGTGGGAGGACGTCGAGGGCGTTGACCTGGCGGAACTCTTCTCCGAAGGCGAAGGCGATGAGGACGAGGACGAGGGCTCCGAGGTCGAGATGATACTTGGCTGGATGGGCTACCAAGTCGACGATGCAGGGAACTACGCGATGAACCTGACCCTAGACGGCCTCGAGACTGGTGACTACTACACTCTGGTGTTAGGGGTGGACCTACCGAACACAGGAGGCAGCACCTTCGTCTGCGGCAACGGTGACGAGATCCCCTTCGACTACGTCAACGACGAGTACGAAGACTGCGAGGACGGAGCCGACGAGCAGCAGTACGACGACAACGGCGACCCGATAAACTGGTTCGACTGCAACGACGGGTCAGAGGTCTGGATATACCAGGTCAACGACGGGAACGATGACTGCCCCGACGGAGAGGACGAGGCCGGCGGCCAATACGAGCAGGATATCGAGTTCACCGCTACAAGCGACGTGATGCACGAGGATTTCGATATTGAGTTCAGCGACGACACCTGCCTCGTAGCGGTTGAGGCCAGAGTGCACGGCGTGTCCACGGAAGACTACGATGAGGAGGGCCCGATGATGGGCATGTTCATCGCCATAATCGGTGGCCCCATGATGAGCGTGGACGACGACGGAGACGGAATCCCCGACTGCCTCGCTGACATGGAAGACGGACCCGATGGCCCTGACGACCCTGACGGCCCTGACTGGACCTTCGAGGACTTCACAATCCATCAGGAATTCTCGGCTGATCTGGTGCTTGTCTCTGAGAACCAGTCTGTGGTGGTCCTGGACGTATGGAGCGATCTGGACCCCGAAATCAGGATTAAGATCGACTACGACTACTTCAACGGCGACGAGATCCTGAACGATTCCGAGGCGTTGGAGTTCGAGGAGATGTTCATGGAAGGGTGGAACACCGAAGAGTGCCTCGAGGAAGGAGAGGGTCCCGATGGATTCTACCTGAACGGAGTCACTCCAGATTGCATAATTGTCTACATGGAGGTACACCTCACAACCACGGACCCAACCGAACCGGCCGGCCTATTGGTTGCCTACGACCTGATATTCGACCTATCGACGATAGGGGATATCTCGGAGTTGACTCTCAGCTACGAAGGAGACGACCCCGAAGAGGATGATGGCCTACTAGTTGATTCAACCCTGTGTGGAGCACATACTGACGGATCTATCTCTGGATACGTGGTCTCGTCCTGGACCTACGACGAGACCGAATTGGGCGTCGACGAGTGTGTTGATCTGGATGCCGGCGAGCATTTCGCCTACATGGAGATCGTCTTCACTGCTGACGTCGACTCAGACGGCGACGGATACAGCGACAGCGACGACAGGTTCCCAGACGACCCCGAGGAGTGGGCCGACTCGGACGATGACGGCGTTGGAGACAACAGTGACGACTTCCCGAACGACGCAAGCGAGACGAACGACGCGGACGGAGACGGCGTCGGCGACAACGGCGATGCCTTCCCATGGGACGCAAGCGAAAGCGCGGACTCGGACGGAGACGGATGGGGAGACAACTCCGATGCGTTCCCCAACGATGCTACCGAGTGGGTGGACACAGACGGCGACGGCGTGGGCGACAACGCGGACACCGATGCTGACGGAGACGGAACCGATGACACCGACGAGGACAGCGACGGGGACGGCGTGAACGACGACCAGGACGACTTCCCGTTCGATGCCAACGAGACCACGGACACCGATGGTGACGGAGTGGGCGACAACGGAGACGACTTCCCGAACGACGCCAACGAGACCACCGACACAGACGGCGACGGAACCGGCGACAACTCGGACGAAGACGCTGACGGAGACGGGACCCCGAACGACTTGGACGACTTCCCTCTGAACAGCGGTGAGTCCACGGACAGCGACGGTGACGGCGTCGGCGACGAGGAGGACGCATTCCCTAACAACCCGAACGAGTACATCGACTCCGATGGAGACGGAACAGGGGACAACGCGGACACGGACGACGACAACGACGGCACGCCTGACACCTCAGACGCCTTCCCACTGGATCCGAACGAGTCTAGCGACACCGACGGAGACGGCTACGGAGACGTGGCTGATGTGTTCCCCAACGATGCAGGTGAGTGGAGCGACTACGACGGTGACGGCGTGGGCGACAACTCGGACGCATTCATGTCCGACCCATACGAGAGCAGGGACTCGGACGGTGACGGGACCGGCGACAACGCGGACTGGGCCCCTAACGACCCCAACGAGAAGGTTGACTCGGACGGCGACGGTGTCGGCAACAACGCTGACGCGTTCCCAACCGATCCCAGCGAGACCAAGGACACCGACGGAGACGGAATCGGCGACAACGCAGATGACGACGCTGACGGCGATGGAATCCCTGACGACGGAGTCGAAGAACCCGGGGAACCAGACAGCGGAGGGATCCTACCAGGGTTCACGGCAATCACAGGCCTGGCATCAGTGCTGGGCGCGGCTATACTAGTAGCCGGAAGACGCAAGGACTGAGTGGTCCTCGCCAGTTTTGGCGAGGGCCCTCCAGGGCCATGCAGGTGAGACTGTGTCTGGTTCGGTAACCACCGAGTGGACCGTGCCCGGAACAGGGTTCTGCGTACGCAATAGGACCGTCCTAGCTGCGATGACCAACAAGCAGTCGCAAGAGGACGGGACTCTCTCTGACGACGAGATAAACTGGCTCCTGAGACGTGCCGAGGGAGGCTTCGGCATCGTCACGACGGCTGCCAGCCACGTCCATCCGAGCGGGAAGTCCTGGGAAGGCGAGATGGGAGTCTGGGGGGACCACCAGATTCCTCGCCTGAAGGAGCTAGCCGAGGGAATCAGAGAGAGGGGGGCGGCAAGCCTCGTACAGGTATTCCACGGAGGCCTGAGGGCACCTCGTTCGCTGACGGGGGAGCAACCGGTGTCAGCCAGCACCAACTTGGAGAAGGGCGTGGAGGAGGGATGCAGGGAACTATCCGACTCCGAGATTCGAGCTTTGGTCGTTTCCTTCGGAGAGGCCGCAGAGAGATGCGAGAAGGCGGGATTCGACGGGGTGGAGATCCATGGGGCGCACGGATACCTGATCTGCCAGTTCCTGGGTACGAGGACAAATCGCAGGGATGACCGATGGGGGGGCGGGCTAGAAGGGCGTTCCCTCTTCCTGAGGGAGGTCCTGAGTGAGATCAGGAGCAGGACTTCCGAGGGATTTCTTGTATCCGTCAGAATCTCTCCCGAGCATGACGTTGGGGTGACCATGGCCGATAGCCTCGACCTCGCTGGAATGATGGGTGAATGGGGCATGGACTTGCTCCACATATCCTGCTGGGACGCCTTCACTGGGGCACAGGGGGATCCCGATGACCCCAGGACCATCACACGCAGATTCAGGGAGGCTCTGGGGGATGGTGTATCGATAATCTCCACCGGCGCGGTATGGGATGGCGAGGATGCCCAGTTCGTGCTGGACGAGGGGGCAGACCTAGTGGGCGTAGCAAGGGTCGCCATCGCGCACTCCAGCTGGGCATCCGAGATGGGAGCAGAGGGATATTCCCCCGAAAGGCCCCCTTTCACGCCAGAGCACCTGATCGAACAGGGCCTTAGCCAGACCTTCGTGGACTACATGAGAAGATGGAAGGGATTCGTCACCGATGGTAGACTGTAGATAACAGAACTCTAGAAGAGCGCCTCATCCCTGGCGAGGGATCCCATGGGGTCCCATGCTGGAAGGACCACCGGATCACCATCCAGGCCCGCTGTCATCTCTTCCGTCAGGTAGTCCCTTGGTGCTGCGATCTCGAACATGTGCTCGTCGAACCAGTTGTCGTTCATCGTGTAGAATCCCTTGACCCCGCTCTCGTCGGAGCCCCATGAGTTCTCCACTCTCCACCTTCTGGGGCTGCCATCCACGACATCAACCCCAGTGAACAGCATCGCATGCGTCATCATCGTCTGCCCGAATCTCAGACGATCCGCCTTCTCCATCCCGAACTCAACCCCATACAGGCCCTTGAAATCGAAAAGCTCAGCATCCCAGAGCCCCTTCTTCCGAGCCATGTGCTTGCCAACGTCGCAACCCATCCAAACAGGGGTCCCGTCCTCGAGGAGCCTCTGGGTCACTCCCTTCATCTCGTCCGAGGGGACATTGAGGTACACGACCGGAGGGCCTCCAGAAACATTCTGAAGGAAATCGACGGTATACGTCTGGTAGTACTCGTTCCTAGGGTCGTTCACAATGCATACGTAGTTCTCCCAATCGACATCCACATACTCGTCCACGAATTCCAAGGGAGTCATCTCCCCCTTTCGGTGGAACTCGTTATCCTTGTCTCGCCACTGCCAGTCGAACTTCTCCGGAGGGGTCCCTAGGTGTATGCACAGGATCCTCCATATCTCCCCCATCCTCGAGTCCTTGTGGCTCCTGGCCTCCTTCTCCGAGCCACCATTGTCCAATATCGCCCTTATCTCACTGGCAGTCGACCTCAAGACGTCTTTCAGAATTCCGTTCATCGATCTTGTGCTGCTGCTGCTATGCGACTCTGGATATGCAGACATGGGGACAAGCCCGTGCTTCCTGATCAGATTCATCGCCATGTTCCATTGGCCCCCATCTCCGATCGGGTCACTGAGTAGGAAGTGAATGGTCCGGTCGTCCACCGGTCGGTCCGACGTCTCCAGGATGGCCTCCAGAAAGTGATTGGCTCTCTCCAACTTGTCCCAGAAGTGAATATGCGCCTGACTGAACTCGAAGTCCTTCACATTCATTTTCTTCATTGCCCCTACCCTGAAGAGATTCAACGTAGCGAACAGCCAACACCGACCGCTCCTCCTTTGGTTGGTGACGCTCCACTCATCTAATTTCGTGCTGAACGAGAAATCCATGTTCTGGACTAGGTCTCTACGAAGGGTGAGCGTTGACAGATCCGCATTGCTGACAGCATTCTGCGCTACCCTTGCGGATGAATCGGACCCGAAAGCCTTCCTGAATTTCTTTATCTGTCCGTCAGTTACTCCCTTTGCCATCGTTCAACCCTCCATCCACGTGCGGCGCCGGAGAGAGTTAGTAATTGCCCTACTATATCGGAGCAGCTTCGGCGAGACCGGCTGCGATGAGAATCTCAGCCACCAGGGAAGGGCAGTTCTCGATGTCCCCCTCAGTTAGCGCCACTTCGGTCCCGTCTGCCATGAGAATCGGGTCCTCTACATCCTTGAGGACTCTTATTCTGAGAAGTTCCGATGGCTCCTCGCTCACCTCCTCATCCAGTGTCCTCGACTCCGAGGGGGATGCTGCGTGTTCTGGGAACCCGTCCATATCCCTGATCCTGTCCTCCTCGTCGAAGTCTGGCTCTTCCCACTCCGGCTCCTGCCTCGGAGGAGATGGGGTGGTCGCCGGGACATCCTTGTCATCCCCTCCAGAGAAATCCTTGAGCGTCTCAATTACCTCGTTCACTACTGTAACTGACTCAGCTTCAGTAGACCCGAGCATGGAAGACCATGATGTGGAAACCTTGTACTTCTCAGCAAGATCCCTGATTCCATTGTAGAACACTCTCTCGGATGGGTCGTGCCTGCTCCAGTCAAGGGTTTGGAATCCAACCGAACCGCCGTTCGCCGAGTTGAGCAGATTTGATGAAACCGCGTGCCTAGTGAAAGAGGTAAGCCGAATCCTGGTCAGATCTCTGACGCAAGTCCGTGCAACCCCAAGCCTCCTGGATAGCAATTGGGCCTTGGCCGTCATCCCTTCGTCCCTGACTGTCTCCGATAGCTCGGTCTCCATGCTCTGCAATAACTGCCCTACTGCGTCCCAGAAGACCATTCCCTCAGCCATAGCGACGTCAACTGGAGTATCGCTGCTCTTCTGCTTCCGAGTCACTTCGATCAGTGTCTTATGCACTGCCTCCAATTCGTTCTTGGAAAGCCTACGAGGATCAGAACCGACTGCCATGAACGCGACCTATCCAGCATCCAACAGAGGAGATACATCAACAATTCCTTGCCAAAGTAACAAGACCCCCCATCCGCGATAATAAAATCTAAGCCTTCCTTCGGAAAGGTGCAGGTGTACCCGAGTGGTCAAAGGGGGAGGGCTCAAGATCCTCTGCATAGCGCTTCGCAGGTTCGAATCCTGCCGCCTGCACCAACTAGTGACTAACCGAGTAGCGCCTTGAGAAGCTCTATCGAACCATTCTTCCCCTTTTCCTCAGTGATTGTGTCGGCAGAGGACACAACTTCTGGGTAGATATCGCTCACTGCAACCGAGAAGCCCACTAGGTCGAACATCGGTAGGTCGTTGGGAGCATCGCCACATGCAATTACTCGCTTCGGATCGACACCTCTCTGCTCCAAGGCAATCCTCAGGCCTAGGGACTTGTTCAATCCTGGACTGGCGATGTGAACTGCAAACCCGGTTGAGACCACTTCTAGATCCGACCACTCACTATCTGCAATCAGCGTCTTCATCAACTCAAATGAGTCGGTCTCACTCAGACACCACTCAGTCTCCCTCCATCTGTTCGACTCTATCCCACTAGGGTCCAGTCCTTCGATTTTGGTCGCTAACCATTCCGCAGCATCCTTCGCCCTGGAACCATCTGAGAGTGATCTAATTTCGTGTCCCTCTATGCTGTCCCAGACCATTCCTCCATTCTCGGCTACAATAAAACCCGAAGAGCCAATCGATTGCATAATCGGAGTTACGTTCGGCAGAGTCCTTCCGGAAGCAAGTGACACAGGCATCACCTCCCTGTCAACTCTTCTTGCCAGACTCACCAATTCGTCATGAAACCCATCTCTATCTAGCAGTGTCCCATCAACATCGAAGACAATCATGTCCCATTCTCCAAGATTGGGGACCTCTACCATGTTCCTTCGAATTGGCGTACATTCAAGATACCACCGACAAGGTTGCATCATGTTGAAGCGATACCAGATATTGGGAGGTCCATGGTGGAAGACTCCGAGGATTTCCTTTACCTCGATGACGAGGAAGGAGATATCTCTTCGAAAAAGTCTGAATCTAGGAAAATCTCACTCCCCAAGCTAGCAATCCCGAAGAGGAAGCCGGCAAGAAATGACCACTCCTCCAACCCACAGGTTGCAGATGATTCAGCCTCCGATGGAATTGAGATTTCATTGGATGGCATTTTCCAGTTCGACTGGGGAATCAGGGGTATGGACTGTCCCGATTGTGCAATGAAGGCATCCCGAGCAGTCAATCGTCTACCAGGTATCCAGTCTTGTAGGATTTCAGTCGCTGAGGGTACGGTTGAGATTTTCCAGGATATATCTGATGGCACGGTTTCAAGGGCCTCCTCAGTCCTCACTAGCCTAGGCCATGAACCAGATATAGGTTGGCTGAGGGCGGTTGGAGCGAATCCAGAAAGAATTGCTCTGCGCCTAGGAGTAGACAACAGGGGCTTGAGGAACTCTATACTAAGCATCCCTGGGACCTTAGACGCAAGAACCGACAAAGGCCACGTCGACGTTCAGCGGGTTTGGATTTCCGATCCGGAACTAAGAGCAGCATCCGAGCAGAAGACGTCTGAGTTACTGGGAGAAGGGCATCGACTGTCACCAGTCATGGAATCCGGGTTCAGGAAGGACCAGATCCAACTCCTCGCAGCAGTTCTGACAATCCCCCTAATAATGCTCGTAGCCGTCATAGAGTCATCCGATCAGATTCCCTCAGCAGTGACTTGGGCCCTAGCCCTCGGAGGCGTCGCCTTTGCAGGAAACCAAATGTTCCAGGAAGCCATAGCCGGTCTGAAAAATCGTGTTGTTGGATTCCAGGTTCTAACATCTCTGGCAGTATTAGGTGCAATTGCACTTGGTGAGTTGATAGAGGCTCTGATGGTCGTCTCACTAGTCGCATTCGCTTCCCATCTCGAGAACAGGGCATTGATTAGAGCTAGGCAATCAATGCAAGGTGGTCTTGACAGACTCCCAAGGAGAGCAAGAGTAGTCTCCAATGACAAACCAATGGAGATGGGAGGGACCAGATCTCTCAATGTGATCAATACCGCTTCTTTGGATCCATCCTCTGCCAGAGACTGTGACAACGACCTAGTTCCCGTCGAGGCACTCGAAGTAGGAGAGATGATCGAGGTAAGATCTGGAGAGACGGTACCTGTAGACGGAGTAATCGTAGAAGGAACTGGTGCAATAGACAGGGCACCTCTGACTGGAGAACCAATCCCTATTCCAGTAAAGGTAGGAGATAGGGTAGAGGCCGGCCTAGTTTTGGCTCGCGGACCCCTCGTCATCAAGTCAGAGGCTACTGGTGATGGCACCAGACTTTCCAGTTTGATAGACCTAGTTAGACATTACAAGGACCAACCAACAAGGACACAGAGTGTAATTGAGAGATTCACTCTGGTTTGGACTCCTCTTGTCGTAATCGCAGCCCCCATTATCGGATTCTTGTTCACCAACTCTACTGAACAGGCAATTCTGACAACCTTGCTCCTCTGGGTAGTCTCATGTCCATGCTCCCTCCTACTCGCTTCCCCGGTTCCTCACGCAGCCGCACTTACTGCTGCCTCGGGTTTCGGATTGATAGCTAGGGGTGGCGATGTTCTAGAATCAGCAGCAGAGGTACAAATCGCATTATTGGACAAGACTGGGACTCTTACTAGTGGAAGACCCACAATCTCAGGAATCTCAGTCGCTGAGGGGGAGGAAGAATCCAGAGTTCTGAGAATTGCAGCAGGATTGGAGGCTCGCTCCAACCACCCCTATGCAAGGACGATTATCCAGGAGG
>NTJS01000012.1 GCA_002457155.1 Marine Group II euryarchaeote MED-G35 | reverse complement strand
TGTTCCGCCGTACGATTATCATAGTAGCAATCTTATTGTTAATTCTCGCCCCAATTTTTCTTTACGTTTACTTGGAAAGAGGGCTTGAAGGCGCCATAGATTTCTTCGCTGACCGAATCATTGGAGTAATGTTCGCAGGATTACTGGCGGGTGCATTCGTATTGTTCGACAAACTTTCCAATAAACTGTTCAATAAACAAGACTGAACGTATCATATTCCCTAGAGAAGTTGATGCATATGTCATTAACCCACTCCCATGTGGATGTATATGGATGAGTCTTCGGAAGGCGTTGTCAGTAATGACTTATGGTGGACCGAAGAAGATGAGAGCCGATATTATGTCATAAAGAAGAGCTACTTCTTCCTCTTTCTATCGATATTTCTCTACATTCTCGCTGTCATTAATGCCCTAGATGGGACTGCCCTCGAATTATCTTTTGTGTGGTCTATTGCTGGGACTGTCAGTCTTTTTATCCAATATCTGGTTAATATTGGATTAGTCCATGCTGGGAATTACCAAGCACCCTGATGTATGCGTAAACTAGAGTACCCTAGTCTGGATTTGTGAGTCCGAACCCTCTGAGAACCCTCTGACACGCTAGTCTCTGTTCCTATGGTGCCTTATTGCTACGCCAATGACTGAGGAAAAAATGATAATTATGAAAATCAATGGGTATTTCTGTGCTTGGGAAATAACGTCAGTTATGGCGACGACCTCTAGACTGATCGATTCGTTTCCTGAGCATGCATCGGGAGTCATCTCGCCGACTTCGATGATTTCGATGCACCCTTCCCACGAGTTGAATAGCAGTAGCGAGGTTTCAAATTCAAAATCACAGGATACGTTGTAGAGCCTGATAGGCTGGCAAGTCTCGCTGACGTCATCAAAACCACTTGGCAGGGAACCCGCCCCTTCTGGGAGAACTATGGCTTGGAACTGGATCCCCTCGTCATTCCCATAGATGTTTGTCGAGCAGTCAATGTCCGATGAGAAGGATATTCGCTTTCCAGAACTGATGAGCAATCCATTTTGACCGAAGTCGTAGTTGCAAAACATGTATTCCAGAACAACGATCGTCACTTCGACGGTCTTTCCCTGACTTGTCCCGCTAACCGGGAAGCCACCTGCCTCGGTCACCTCGGCATAAATAGAGATAATTTGTGTGAGGGGGGGAGATCTGGTTTCAGACCTAATCTCGACCTCGAAACTCTCGGAGCTGCCCCCGGAAACGGTCACTGACCCCGGCCCAGAGGCAATCAGCACCCCTGATTGGTAGGTTAATTGCACGGTCTCGCTATATGGGTTGGGATTTTCCAGAGTGCAATACACTGTCGTTTCCCTCTCCCTCTCGGCTCCGGGGAATACCTCTATCTCCTCTGGATCTTCACAACTAATTTCTATTTCCGGAACGATCTGAGCTTCGGAAGAAGGAATCATTGGTATCGATGAGCTGATTAGAAGGGCGGAAATCAATAGGATAGAGCCCCTCATTAGATTCGCAGAATAATATTCAGTAATAGTACTACTCACTTTCCACGAAACATGGACTAGCGTGTTAGCGGTATCGCAGTCAGTCGGTATCTGTGATTCGTATTGTGGTCAGAGGGCCCCTTTCCCTCAGATTGAAAACTAGTACCCCTATTCAGTTACATGGCCATGTGGGAATACAAGGTGGTAGGGCATACCAAAAACAAAAAGCTGGAAGAAGAATTGAACAAACTGGGGAAAGAAGGATGGGAAGTCGTTGCCGGTGGTGTCGGCAGTTGGCCACATTCGCAATTTGTCCTGAGGAGATCCGTCTGACCACGATACGAGTCACAGATACCGACTGACTGCGATACCGCTCACACGCTTCGGACTCACGAGATTCAGTTCTCTCTTGTAATCCATCCTTTTTCAGCTTCGTATTTCCGGGGATATCTTTTTGATGAAACCCATTCAATTCTAGGCTATGGGAGTAGGTGGCGATATCCTGAAGGGGATTGCGAAGGAGGCTTCTCGAAAAAAGAAAAAGGAGTTTGACGAAGCCTTGATTGAGTCGATGAAGGAAAGAAAAAGAAATGAGGCTGCACTCGCCGCTAATAAGTCGGCAAAGGATAGGGGCTTGTCAGTAGAAGAGGCTGAAGAAGAAATCGATCTAGCGGTGAGCGTAGCTGAGGAAGAAATTCAGAAAAGCCAGAAAAAAGCAAATATCTTCTTCACTATAGTTTCGGTTTTACTGATTGCAATCATGTGGGCGTTTATTTTCAGCCAGTGAATCACAGGGATCGCAGAACCACCCTCTGACCTCAATACGAATCACAGATACCGTCTGACTGCTATACCGCTCACACGCTACCCTCTGAATCTCTCTTGGTGAGGGACCACTTTACGATCGAGGCTACGACTACGATCCCGACTAATATCGTCAAAGAGGGAACCAACAAGCTCCTCTCTGATTTGCTAGGGTCCTCTGGGTAGTAATCGGCTTCATCCCCGACCCCGTCTCCATCCGTGTCGTCCCACTCCTCGGAATCCAATGGGAAGGCGTCCGAGTTGTCGCCGACGCCATCTCCGTCACTGTCCCCCCACTCCTCGGAATCCAATGGGAAGGCGTCCGAGTTGTCGCCGACCCCATCACCGTCGGAGTCAGACCACTCGCTCGGGTCCTTGGGGAAGGCATCGAAATTGTCCCCTATCCCGTCCCCGTCACTGTCCTCCCACTCGCTCGGGTCCTCGGGGAAGGCGTCCGAGTTGTCGCCGAACCCGTCCCCGTCGGAGTCAGACCACTCGCTCGGGTCCTCCGGGAACGCATCTGCGTTATCCCCGTACCCGTCCTGATCGTAATCTGAGCTCTCCTGTCCATCGTCGGGGAAGGCGTCGGAGTTGTCGCCAACTCCGTCCCCGTCACTGTCCACCCACTCGCTCGGGTCATCGGGGAAGGCGTCGGAGTTGTCGCCAACTCCGTCCCCGTCACTGTCCACCCACTCGCTCGGGTCCTCGGGGAATGCGTCGGAGTTGTCGCCGACCCCGTCCCCATCCGTGTCGTTCCACTCTCCTGGCATCCTTGGGAAGGCATCGGAGTTGTCGCCAACTCCGTCTCCGTCCCAGTCCTCCCACTCGCTCGGGTCCTCGGGTAAGGCATCGGAGTTGTCGCCGACCCCGTCCCCATCCGTGTCGGTGGTCTCGCTGGGATCCTCAGGGAGGTCGTCCGCGTTGTCCCCGACCCCATCCCCGTCCGTGTCGGTGGTCTCGGTGGGATCCTCAGGGAGGTCGTCCGCGTTGTCCCCGACCCCGTCACCGTCGGTGTCCTCCCACTCCGCAGGGTCCTCGGGGAAGGCGTCCGCGTTGTCCCCGACCCCGTCACCGTCGGTGTCCTCCCACTCCGCAGGGTCCTCGGGGAAGGCGTCCGCGTTGTCACCGATACCGTCACTATCGGTATCATTCCACTCATTGGGGTTGTATACGAACTGGTCCAGGTCATCCCTGACTCCATCTCCGTCCGAGTCTCTGACGAATCCGCTCAGGGCCCAGGGAACGGTCGTGTTGGGGAAC
The DNA here is from genome assembly GCA_002457155.1 of Marine Group II euryarchaeote MED-G35. Classification (GTDB taxonomy): domain Archaea; phylum Thermoplasmatota; class Poseidoniia; order Poseidoniales; family Thalassarchaeaceae; genus UBA36. Next base: position 37,565 of record NTJS01000012.1, on the reverse strand, counting down.
TGCCCGTCCCGGAAGACTGGGGAATGACTCCCCCCGTTAATCCTCCATAGTGCGACCCTATTGCCATCTGAGCAATTGAGGTGCTCGAGCGTGTCTGTGTCGTTCGTACCAGCAGGGACGACCAAGTCAAGGTGCCCGGTTAGCGTGTAATCGCTATCGCACCCCGACCTGTTTGCCCATGATCCCACAGTGCTCTCCGCACCTGGGTAGTAGTGCAATGCACCATCGTCCCAGTCGTAGTCATACCCTCCGTCGTAGTAGATGACCCAATCGAAGGTGCCATGGACCTGTAGGATGTTGGGCCTCCCAGTGTCGTCACAAACTTCATCGAAATCGTCATACGTAGAACCTGCGAGTGACACTATCCCCCTGATTCTGTCCCCCTGCTCGCATACTAGCCTGTGAGACATGAAACCGCCGTTGGAGTGTCCGACGAACACGATTCCATCTGGATCGGCCCCGTAGTTGTCGATTGCAAGGTCAACCAGACCCATCAACCAGCTGACATCATCAACATCCTGCTCCCAGTAGTTGCAGCATGCCGCAGTGGCGTTCCAGAATCTGTTCCCTATCGGGTTCATCGTCCCATCAGGGTACAGAAGCAGGTGCTCGTTGTCAAGCACGCTGTCGAACAGGTCAACGTACCAAGCACCCCAGTACCCACTACTGCTGTATCCGTGCAGGGAGACGACCAGTGGGAGTGGGCGCGAGTAATCGTGACCTCCCGGCATCATCAGGGTGGCTGATCGATTGCCCACCTCTATCCCGGCGTACTGGAAACTGTCGTTATACTCAATCGGGCCGAATTCCCCTGATTCATTCGACGAGTCGGTGCCCATCCCTCCGTCCTCTGAACCTAGGAGAGCAGGCCGCGTATCCACAAAATGAGGGCCTACTGCTATCGAAGAAAGCAGTAGGATGACCAGGGATATCTGCTGCCGCACAACCCCTATACCAACTTCGCTCGGATGAATGTATCCCGCCCCAGAGCCACTTCCGGATGCCGGGGGCAAGTTAAAGTCCGAATCTATCGTACTGTGTTTGCTTAGAAATGCCCGAAGAGCCCGAGAACTGGTGGGAGGTGACTCCCGATAAGGACAAACAGGACGATACCGACTCCCACAATCCACACAATGGTAGCCCTCCGCCACCGCCGTCACCGCCGCCGGGGCAGGACGATACAGACTCTCCCGAGCCAATAGCGATAGGGGGCTATCAGAGGGAGGGCGACCAATGGGTCCAGAGTAATGCGAAAGACACCATAGTGCCAAGTTCAGGGGGCACGTCAGAAAACCCCCTCTCAGAATTACCTAATTACCACAAGCAGAAGATTGGAGCAACCGCGTTATTCTTCGCCTCTTTCTTGTTTGGCGATTGGTGGTGGGACGGGTCAAACGGCTTCTCAGCAATGATTCATTCCATCGAATCCGTCACAACCATGCCAGGTTCGCTAATAGACAGTTATGAATTCTGGACATCGGAATTTGGGTTGAATGCGTTAGATGCGATACTGATTACAATCTCATGGTCGTTGTGGGACATTAGCACACTGGTGTTCTTCGGGGGCTTCGTATATTCTTGGGGCGGGGGCTACGAAGAGGATCCCAATCCAGAGGGAAATAGTATTCGATTTGGCAAGAAATCCTACACCTTCTTGCTTTATTTCTCGGTTGCATTGATTTCGATGGATATCCTCTCCTTCGTGGTGTGGTCGGGTCTTCTTGAGGTAATTGACTGGCCGGGTAGTTTCCTCGAATGGCACTTCTGGCAGCTCGTTGCAATCACTGCCGTAATAGGCCTGAATCCGGATAACGATTTGTGGGAGAGATTCAATTCTCTCCAATCGGCGAAAGAGTGACGCTTCCTCCCATATAGGGCCTCAGGACCTCAGGTATCGTCACCGTCCCGTCCTCCATCTGGTTCTGCTCCATGATGGCGACCAGGGTCCTGCTCGTCGCGATGGCAGTGGAATTCAGGGTGTGGACCGCGGAGTTCCCCTCCGAGGTCCTGTATCGCATCCTGAGGCGATTCGCCTGGTAGTCCGTGCAGTTGGAGCAGGAGACCACCTCCTTGTACGCGTCCGCCCCCGGGAGCCAAGCCTCCAAGTCGTACTTCCTAGCTGCCACGGTCCCCATGTCGCCAGTGCAGATGTTGACTACCCTGTAGTGCAGACCCATGCTGTCCCAGAGGTCAACCGCATTCTGCAGCAGGTCCTCGTGGTGGTCCCACGATTCCTCTGGGTCGCAGATCACGATCTGCTCGACCTTGGTGAACTGGTGCACCCTCCATATCCCCCTGTCGGAGAGGCCGTGCGCACCCACCTCCCTCCTGAAGCAGGGGGAGACTCCGACCATCTTGATCGGCAGTTCCGATGGCTCGATGACCTCGTCCATCCTCATTGCCGTAAGCGGGTGCTCGCTAGTCGCGATCAGGTAGTACTTGTCAGGCTCGATCCCGTACATCACCGTCTCGAAGTCGCTCAGGTCGGTCACTCCCTCGTAGGCCTCCCTGTTCATCATCAGGGGAGGCTGGACTAGCATGTAGCCGCGCTCCATCAGGAAGTCGGACCCGTACTGCTGCAGGGCCATGTCCAGACGAGCCAGATCCCCCTGCATGAAGGAGAATCGACTCCCAGTCACCTTCGCCCCCCTAGCTTGGTCGACCCAACCGTTCATCTCGATGATGTCGTTGTGGGTCCGAGGCTCGAATCCGAGCTCGCGCTTCTCACCGTGCAGGCTGTGAAGGGTGTTCTTCTGGTCGTCCTCTCCGACGGGGACCTCGTCGTGCAGGATGTTCGGGATGCTCATCCTTAGTGCGTCCCTCTGCTCCAGGCACTCCTCGGAGTGAGCAGTGAGGGAATCGATCTGTGCGCCGATGTCCGCCACCTCGTCCATGATTGCCTTGGCCGCCGCTTCATCACCCGACTTCTTGGCCTCGGCAATGCCCCTCGCTGCCTCGTTCCTCTTCCTGCGGAGCTGGTCCACATCGTACTGGGTCTTCCTCCATTCCTCGTCGAGCCTGATGACCTCGTCAATGGGCCCGTGGGGTATCCCCCTCCTGTCGTGATCCGCCCTGATGACGTCCGAGTTCTCCCTGAACATCGTCATGTCGAGCATCGTAATCGGCCTTTTGGCCCGGCCTCCGCCCTTCAAATCATTGGGGGAGAATCAGAGGAACGTGATGTCCTGCCAGAGTTGGTCGAATCCTAGGGCTATGGTTCCCGAGATCAGGTACCCGAGTATGCTGCCGCCATTCAGGAGGGGCAGTCCAGCTTGTGCCTTCCCCCTTGCGACCTGGGTCATTAGTGCGGCATATCCGACCAATCCTCCAACGAGAGTACCCATTCCAACGATCATGGGGCCAAGGGAGATCGGAATGGAATCACCTCCCCAGAAGTCGAAGACGACCGGGCCGGTTTCCGGGAGGAAGGTGATCGAGGAGATGACCAGCATACCCGGGAAGATGACATCGCCCAGGCCCATGAAGAGCGCATCCCTGCTCTTGGCCTTCCTCGGAGGCATAGGACCCTCAACGGGAACTGCAAGTTCGCCATGCGACTTCTCCATCACGTCCCCCTTCTGCTCCAGGAACGTGTAGTCGGTGCTCTTCGGTGCGACGAGAAGCACCGGGAGCTTCAGATCGATCATAGTGTCAGCCAGTTCCAACATGTGCTTGCTCCCATTTACCGCCCAATGATCGTAAATCGCTGCGAGTATCATGAACAGGATGATCAGCACAGGTACGAAGGCGATTCCAAGCATCACAATCACCCCAGAACCGACTAGCAATCCGACTGTGTTCACCACATACCACTCTGGGTATCGATGCAGCGTGTACATCATTCCCACTGTTACGCCAAGTAGGATTGCCAGCGCAACATCCCCGTTCTGCAATCCCAGCAACCAGAAGACAATCGATAGAATCGGTTGGAGTGCCATCAAGAGGCTGTATCCAAGCGCGAAGAACACGATTCCCTTGATCAACACCTCGAGCCCCTTCCTGGCAAGCCAGATTACGGCAATCGTGAACAGGAAGATCATCACCAATTCGAGCAGGATGTTCCCAGCCTCGGTGGTCCCCTCTTCACCGAATGCCCTGAAAATCTCGAAGTTGTAGAATGGCTGGATGAATACCCCAAGAAGTATGGAGAACGTGAACATCCCAGCCATGCCGGCCATAGAGGCCCATTGCTCACGAATGGCGGCCATCACATCACCGAACTCCGAATCCGCCATGCCTCCACGACCTTCAAGGCACATTTCACCTTGACCCAGCCATGAACCCGGGTGACGACGATGACATCAGGGAGTGGTTGACCGGGAGAATCGGAGCTGGAGTAAGGCTGGGACTGGACACTTGCTCGGAGATGCTAGACCGGCTCGGCAATCCCCATGCGGACTTCCCAAGCGTGCACGTGGCTGGGACCAACGGGAAGGGATCCCTCTGTGCACACCTCTCTGCGCTTGGCTCCAGGAACGGGGATCTGATCGGCCTGTTCACATCACCTCACCTGGTCAGGGTCGAGGAGAGGGCGAGGGTAGACGGCCGACCGATACCGGAGGAGGAGTTCGATAGGCTCCTGGAGGAGGTGAGGGAGGCCTGCTCCATCGAACCAGCGATCCAACCGACCTACTTCGAGACCACCTTCCTAGCATCCATGCTGGCGTTCTCCAGGTCGGGGGTCGACAGGGCGGTCATCGAGACAGGCCTAGGAGGCAGGCTGGACTCCACCAGGCTGGTAGACGCGGACATCTGTGCCATCACGACAATCTCGATGGACCACGCGGAGATCCTAGGAGACTCCCTCTCGAAGATAGCCACCGAGAAGGCTGGCATACACAGGCCCGGCGTTCCCATGATCTGCCTCCACCACGAGGACGAGGGGGTGAGGGGGGCTATCGAGGGAATTGCGGGTGCAGACGCAATCTGGTTCTCCCCCGAGAGCCAGGACGCGCAGGAAGTTGCGAACCAGATGGCCCTCGAGATCGGTGGGAGGATAGGCTGGGACGAGATGGATGTCCATGTCACATGGCACGGCAGGACCTTCTCCCCCATGTCGTGGTCAGGGACCAATTTCCACCTCAGCGCAGCCCACAACCCGGAGAGCATCTCCCACGACCTCAGTCGAATGTCCGGTGTCGACCACGTGCTCTTGCTGGGGATGACGCAGAAGGAGGACCTCGCGGAATCGACCTCGCTGTTCTCCAATGCCGATGGGCGCATCCGGACGATAGTGACGGAGGTCAATGGCGGGAGGAGGCCAACCGTGCCGATAGTCGACCTGGCCGATGCCGTTTCCGAGGCCTCGGGGGAGGATCCGTTGTTGGTCCCAGAACCCTCCGATGCGATGGAAGTAGCCTCCGAGATCGCCCGTGAGAGGGGATGCTCGGTTTTCGTGTCCGGAAGCGTATACCTAGTCGGGAGCATCGTCGAGGAGCACGCATCGAGGGAGGGACTCGATCTCTGGGACTCACTCGTGGCACACCCCCCTCGGGACGAAACCGAAGGATGATTACCCAACCGCCCAGCACAGCGCATGTGAGCGATAAGTGGGATGCGCGTTTCATCGAACTAGCGAGGCACATCTCGGGATGGAGCAAGGACCCCTCCACCAAGGTCGGGTGCGTGGTGATCGGGGAGGACCGCGAGATCAGGTCAACCGGTTTCAACGGGTTCCCCCGGGGGATCGCAGACGACTCGAGGCTTGCCGAGAGGGAGCAGAAGTACCCGCTGATCTGCCATGCGGAGGAGAATGCGATAATGCACGCAGCCAGGATCGGGGTTTCCCTGAAGGGATGCATCGCGTATGTGACGTGGCCACCTTGCACAGGATGCTCTCGCTCCCTTATCCAAGCCGGGATAGTCGAGGTCGTATACCCCGGCGACATCGAGATACCCGAGCGGTGGGAGAAGGACTTCGCGATGTCCGTTTCCATGATGGAAGAAGCGGGAATCAAGGTCAGATCGACTAATTGAGGCTGTTAGTTTATTGCGGACCAGATGCCCCCGAGCTTCTCTTCCAGATCCTCCAGCGTCCCATCGTTTAGCACGGTGATGTCTGCCATTGCTGCGGTGGCATCGAGCGCTTGCCCCGCCTCGTCCTTGGAGGTTGCCTCAGCAGCCTCTTGGGAGAGGAAAGCCTCCTTTTCGACAGGGTCTCCTGACCTGCCCCGCTGGGTCATCCTCTGCCATCGAGCCTCCTCGTCAGCCCTCACATCGATCAGGAAGAAATCCCCTCTTCCCCTAAGTGCCTCAACCTCGGCAGGGGTCCTGATCGAGTCGACTACAGCATCCTCTCCATCCAGAATCTCAAGCAGCATCTCTGCCAGGACTCCAGCACCCCCATTCCTCCGAAGCTCCCTCCCTCCTTCTATCAGGGCCTCCCTGGTCGTCTCTATCCCTTGGTCACTCAACCATGTTCGAATGGAATCGGAGCATGAAACGCTCCTGAGCCCCCTCTCTGAGAACCAACTAACCAGTGTGGACTTCCCCGAGGCGTTCCTGCCTGTCAGACCAACCAGCACAGCACTCCCAGCAGGCTCTATCGCATATTGATTGCCCCCTGAAATCGGATGCTAAACGACGAAAGGGACTAACAATGTGAGTGCGGCGCGGGGTCTGATAGCATGGCGCGACGCAGCACGAAGTCCCCCAACCCGATCAAGAAGTGGTGGAGGTCGAAGCACGAGTTCCACTTCCAGGCCTACACGTGGATGACGATACTCTCCCTCGGCATTGCCCTGTTCTCCTTCATCCAGCTCTTCTTCCTCGACTACGCCCAGGAGGCCAGTGACAGGATGATCACACTGACTTGGATCGGCCTGATAGGAGGCAGCATAGCACTATTCTTCGTCGCACCGGAGTTCTTCTACTTCTACGACAAGAAGCAGACCCTATCGGAGATACTGGAACTAGACTCACGTGCCGAGGTAATGAGGAGGAGCAAGGACGCCGAGCGTGCCGCCGACCTCCTCGGCAAGTCATTCCAGTCAAGGCTGAAGGGCCTGTACGAGAGGTTGGGAATCAAGGTCCCAAAGAGGTACTCCAAGCTCTCGGTGCCCTCAGATGACGCACCGATGGGCAGCTCCGAGGAGGAATGAGGTGTCGGACGAGGGAGCCGCCAGTTCAGACTCCGAGGGCAATTTGGCTATTTCATCAGTTGATCCGTGGGTCCGCGAGGCTTCACTGGCAGTCGCCCTGGTCGTTCTCCTTCTGGGATCGATGTGGGTATCCACAGGATCATTCCCTCCCATGGTAGTCGTCGAATCGCAGTCCATGATGCACGAGGAAGATGGCTCGATCGGAGCCATTGACCCCGGGGACCTTATTCTGGTGATGAACAAGGACAGGGTCGACATCGTCTCCTTCGTCGAGGCAACACAAGCTGGCAACGAGCACTACGGATACGAGTCTCACGGGATGCCGGGGGACGTGATCATCTACAGGAAGAACGGCGGTCAGGATACTCCTGTGATCCACAGGGCCCTTCTCGAGGTGGTCTCGAACGGCACTGGCTGGGACGTGCCGGGGACCTCCCTTCGAAACGTCGAGACCGTGTCATGGACGCTGGATTACGAATGCTCCTACCATGGGGGGACCTACGACCTGAGGGTCGAGGGGTGGGAACCCGAGCACTCCGGGTTCCTGACCTCGGGGGACAATAACTTCGGAGGCTGCATGATTGACCAGCCGGGTGCAAACTCCCAGGGCCAGGGCGGAGGCCTAGTTGATGCGAGCGGAAACCCGGTGGAACCAGTTGAGGATGACTGGATCGTGGGAGTCGCCTCGTCCGAGGTTCCCTGGATTGGAGCCATCAAGCTCGCGACCTCCGGGACCTCCGGCTCAGTAACCGCAAAGTCATGGTACTCTCTGACATTCACGATACTCGTAATCCTACTCTCGCCAATTGCCGTGGAGAGTTTCTCGGAGTGGAATTCCAGAAATGATGAGGAAGAGTAGCCCAAAAATGTCGAATTTGTTCTCAATGCTCCATTCGTTTAGTTTAAAATAGACCAAAAATTCCGATTGACACAAACTGGAGATGAACAACATGGGAGTAGGAATAGAACCAATCGGAGAAATGGTGCTTTTAGCAATGGAGAACGCCCCCGAGAAGACCGAATCAGGTCTTCTCCTGCCCGAGGAGGCCCGAGACAAAATGACCGTCGGAAGGGTCGAGTCCGTCGGTCCGGACGCGAAGAGCGTCTCGGTAGGAGATCGTGTGATCTTCAGGCAGTTCAGCGGGACGAAGATGGAGTGGATGGGCATGGACTACCTGCTGATCCAGGAAGAGGACATCCAAGCCAAGGTAATGGAGTGATAAAATGGGAGCAAAGAAGATAGTTTACGGAGAAGAAGCAAGAGAGAAGCTACTGGAGGGAATCGATACCGTCGCAAACGCGGTCAAGGTTACCCTAGGACCCGCAGCGAGGACAGTTGTTCTGGAGAAGTCGTGGGGAAGCCCCTCGATCATCAACGATGGCGTCACGATAGCCAAGGACATCGAGCTGGGCGACCCATTCGCCAACATGGGCGCCAAGCTAATCCAGGAGGTCGCTAGCAAGACCCAGGACAATGCCGGAGACGGGACATCAACCGCCTCGATTCTGGCCCAGAGCCTATGCCATCACGGCCTGAAGAACATGGAATCAGGTTCGAGCCCAGTGGAGCTGAAGGCTGGATTCGACAAGGCAATAGAGACAGTCGTGGATTCCCTGAAGGATAGAGCCGTCCCGGTCGAGACCAGCGAGACGATCAAGCAGGTAGCCACGATAGCCTCAAACAACGACGAGGAGATAGGATCACTGATCGCCGAGGCAGTAGATGCCGTCGGAAGGGAAGGCGTCATCACCGTCGAGGAGGCCAAGTCGATCGAGACCTCCCTGAACGTGGTCGAGGGAATGGAATTCAACAAGGGATACATGAGCCCGTACATGATCACAGACAGGGAGAAGAGGGAGGCGGTCCACGAGAGCCCCCTGGTCCTCCTAACTGACCACACAATCAACTCAGCACAGGACCTTCTACCAACTCTGGAGGCCAGCGTCCAGCAGAAGAGGCCCCTACTGATAGTGGCCAAGGACATCGAAGGAGAGGCACTGGCAACACTGGTGCTGAACGTGGTGAGCAAGGTCGTGAAGGCAGTCGCGGTCAAGGCACCTGGGTTCGGGGACGAGATCTCCGAGCAGCTCGAGGACATCGCCGTACTTACTGGGGCGAAGCCCCTCTTCAAGGACCAAGGGGCCGATCTCAAGGCACAGGGCCCAACGAGCCTCGGAAGCGCGGACCGCATTATCGTGGCCAAGAACAAGACCACGGTAGTCGGTGGCGGCGGTGACAAGAAGGCGACCGAGGAGAGAGCAGAGCTACTCCGTGGACAAGCCAAGCTATCCACTAGCAAGTGGGACCGGGAGAAGATCGAGAAGAGGGTCGGCAAGCTAACCGGAGGAGTCGCGGTACTCAAGATCGGGGCGGCCACAGAGACCGAGGTCAAGGAGACCAAGGCCAGGGTGGACGATGCCCTAAACGCGACTAGAGCAGCAATGGCGGAAGGAGTCGTAGCCGGCGGGGGAGTCACCCTGCTCAGGGCCAGAGAGGTCCTGAAGGGACTCGCCGAATCAGCAGACGGGGACCGAGCTATCGGGATCAACCTGGTCTACGAAGCACTCGCCGCGCCAACTAGGCAGATCTCTGCAAACGCAGGCGCCGACGGTGACGACGTGATTAGCAAGATCCTGTCCAACGACGATGAGAACTTCGGGTACAACGCACGCTCCGGCGAGTACGTCAACATGGTGGAAACCGGGATCTTGGATCCCGCCAAGGTCACCAGGAACGCACTTGAGTCGGCTGGTTCGATAGCAGGACTCGTACTTACCACGGAGACCCTGATCGCCGATGACCCAGACCAGAAGGAAGCAGCACCGGCAATGCCCGACATGGGCGGCGGCATGGGCGGCATGGGCGGCATGGGATTCTAGGCCGGATCAAACCCGACTGGAACATTCATCCCCGGACTCCCCCACGCTGGCTCGCCTCAATGACGACAAAGGGTGACCGAGCTTAGGCGCTGACGTGCCCTATGAGTACCGAGAGGCACCTTTGAGCGAAGGAGTTGAAGACGTTGAGGTCTCTGGACCTCACATGGGAGCGTCCCGGAAGGCCCTGCTCATCGCATCCCTGCTGATGGCATCCACGATGAGCAGCGGGTGCCTGGCACTGTCCATCCAGCGCGAGATCATGGAGAGCTGGAGGGAACCACCGGTGTACATAGACGAGGACGTAACAGTTGGCTGGTCGGAGACCTTCGAGACCGGGACTGAGCTCAACTCTGTACTCTACGAGAACGAGACAAACATAGTCTTCGACGAGACTGTTTCCAGCCTGGTCATCAACTTCAGGGCCCAGTTCCCCTACTCGAGCACGCTCGAGGACCTGATCGGGAACGACACCAACCAGGTTCGATACGTCGAGGCGAGGCTCTGGGAGCCGGGATCACAGCAGTCTGGAGGGGTCCCGTTCTGGGAGGTCCGCGCCACTCAGGACTACCCAGGGGAGAGGTGGGACTGGCAGCTCGACTTCATCGAGGGCACGTGGGTCCTGGAGGTAGAGGCGAGGGGCTGGGGCGTGACCACGCCGGTCGAGCAACTGTCCTTCCACGACACATTCGACCTGTATGCGACCATGACCAAGCCGTGCGTGCACTTCCCGAGCTCCCACGAGGTCTCTGCCAATGGGGAGATGGAGTGCACCTTCCTCTCAGAACTAGAGGACTGAGCCTCTGGCCGCTCTTCTCCCCTGCGTAGCGCTTATCAACCAAGGGCAGGTGGCCGCGCTGCTGAGGAAACCGAATGTCGGAAAGTACGTCGCCCCTTGTGTCGCTGGATATGTACCAACTTCACGCTGTGCACATAGGCACCAACCAGAAATCGGCGGACATGAAGCAGTTCCTAGACACCATGCAGAATGACAGCAACGGACTCCACATTATCGACGTGAACCAGACCGACTCCAGGATCAGGGTAGTCACAAACTTCCTCGCCAACTACGACCCAAGCAGGGTCCTGGTCGTCAGCGCAAGGCAGTACGGCCAGAGGCCAGCGAGGAAGTTCGCCCAGGCAATAGGCGCCAAGCACATCGTCGGGAGATTCATCCCCGGTACACTCACCAATCCGAGACTCAGGACCTACATGGAGCCAGAGGTGATCATGGTGACGGACCCGGCAGCGGATTCGCAGGCCCTTTCAGAGGCCGTCAAGTCGGGATTGCCCGTCGTTGCCATCTGCGATGCCAACAACAGGCTCCGCAACGTGGACCTGGCGCTACCTGCCAACAACAAGGGACGCCGATCGCTCGCACTCGTCTACTGGCTACTGGCCCGCGAGACGCTGAAGCTGCGCGGGACCCTAAAGTCGGACCTCGAGTTCGAGCTCGCGGAGAACGTGGATGACTGGGAATCGACCTTCTGAGCTCGACGGGCTCAAAGCCAAGCACAGGACCCCCCATACGATGGAAGCATCAGCTCCGCCCCTCTTCCTCGCTCCGATGGCAGGGGTCACGGACCTCGCATACAGGATCCTGGCCAGGGAGTGTGGCGCTGACATGACCGTGACCGAGTTCACCGCAGCATCGGGACTGACTCGCAAGAACACGTACTCCTGGCTGAAGGTAGAGAGCGATCCTAGAGAGTCCCCATTCATTCCCCAGATCTTCGGTGGCATCACGGAGGAGATGGTGCAGACCGTAGAGATGCTGCAGGACAGGGCGGATGTCATTGACATCAACTTCGGATGCCCAGCCCCCAAGGTCTGCAAGAACGACGCGGGTGCCGCACTACTCAGGGACCCGGACAGGGTCGTCAGCATGGTCCGTGCTTGCATCGAGGCCGCCGATGTCCCAATCACGGTGAAGATGAGGCTGGGGACTGGAAGCGGACCCAATACCGCCTTGGAGATCTGCGAGAGGCTCGAGCAGGAGGGGGTGGAGAGGGTCTGCGTCCATGGCAGGACCCTTAGACAGAGATATTCCGGCGAGGCGGACTGGTCACAGATCCGAGAGATATCAGAGTCAGTAGGCATCGAGGTTATCGCAAACGGGGACGTCACGGACTCATCGTCGGCACTGAAATGCCTGGAGGCGACAGGCGCAACCGGGCTAATGATCGGCAGAGGAGCCATAGGCAGGCCATCCATATTCCACGAGATCAAGAGGGACCTCGGCTGGACCACATCCACGCCCCCCTGGGGCGAGGGCGGTGACGCGATGGCCAGGCACTGGTGCTGGGACAGGTACCTGGAACTCGCCGAGGAGATTTACTCGGATAGCCCCAACAAGAATCTGAAGAGGCACGCCGTATCCTTCACCAAGGGACTCCCAGGGGCATCCTCGATGAGAGTGGAGTTGCATAGGGAGGGCGACCAGAGGAAACTCGGAAAGATGGTCTCGGGTTACCTAGCGGAATTGGCCACCCCCAACGAGGCCTCGGCAGTCTAACCAATCGTCTCGATGCCACTCGCTGTCCCCATTATCCTCATCGGGGTCGCATCCAGTTGGACGATCAGCACTCTCGAACTCCCATCGGTTCGGATCCAGAAGGGCGACTCCCAGTCGACAGTTACCGAGTCGCCATCCAATGATGAGACCCTGCCCACTGAGAACTGCAGATCGGAAGCCGCGTGGATCACCTCTCCGACGGACAGCACCTTCCTCTGGAAGGGCGCTACGCCCAACTCGAAACTGGACTTCTCGTGACTGACCAAACCGCCTTCTCCGGGAATGCAGATCATGCAGCCCCTGTGGAGGGACTGCTCCCTGAGGTTTCGCAAGGCCACCCCCACTCTGTCCCCAGTGATTGCCGCATCAACATCGTCATCCATCACCTGAAGAGACCTGACGACGCCAACATCGGATGCTGGCATCACCTCCACCTCGTCATGCTTCGAGACCTTCCCCGACTGGACGTATCCTATTGCCACCAAACCTACTCCCTTGACGTTGAAATGCTGGTCAACAGGTAGGATCAACGGAGATGAGTTCGTTTTTTCCATCGAAGCAGCCATCTGATCTTGGATCTCAAAGAGCCTATCTCTGATCCCATGCTCGTCGATTTCCCCTTCCACGACTTCCCAGTCTCCCAGGCCGGCTTGATCCAGCATCACCCTGACTTGATCGGAGTCGATCCAAACCCCTTCGTCAGGTGAGATGATGGCGCTACCTCTGGAAATCCCTGAACAGCCCAGTGCAACCATCGCCTCGCCTACCGATGCGCTCAACTCCCGGATCTCGAGCAGTCCCGCCTTAGCGACATCGAGGACGCTTAGCAGGGGCCTGATGCTCTCTGGGAACTTCAGGGGCCTCAGCAGGGAAAGGACCCTGACCTCGCCATCCCTGCTCTCTTTGTGGACATACGACTCTATGTCCCGAGTATCGCCCTTCTTCCCCAATCTCCTCGCCAAGTCTTCCGAACCGACCAGTGCGACGTTTAGTACAGGCATCGAATCACCTACGCGGACAGGCCGAACTTCTCCATAGCCTGCACCATCAGGAAGTAACCAGTAACGGTACACGCCAGACCAGCGGCTAGAGCCGGGTAGAAGTCCCAGCCCCTGGACTCGATTAACCAGGGCATTACGATGAAAATCAGCAGTGATGGGATTAGTAGCCAGACGATGTCCCTCGCGAATGCGGAGATCTCCAAAGCCGTCTGTCCCTCGTGGGACATCATCATCATCGATAGTACGCTGACAATGGGAATAGATGCCAGCACGGCAGCCATCAGGGTGTTCCTCTCAGAAATCTGGGCTATTGAGAAGATTATCAGGGCGGTTAGCAGGATCTTGCCCGCATCGAAAGCCCATCCCATGGGTTCCGCTGGGAATTTACCCTTTAGTTCATTCAGTTTCACACCGCCCTTTCGACACCAATACATATGCGAATCCATGCGAGATGCCAGATGAAGGGCGACCGCAAAGAGTATCGTGATGGGGGGGAGATCAACGTCGAAGACCCAAACGACCCACTAGACCTCCTCTCGAGGTGGATCCAGGAAGCAAGGGAAAAGGGAGCCGTTGAGCCCAATTCGATGACCCTAGCAACGATCGATGCCTCAGGTGCTCCTCGCAGTAGGGTGGTCCTACTGAAGTTCCTAGAGGGGGAAGAGATCGGCTTCTTCACTAACCTGGGGAGTGACAAGGCCATCGAGATCCAATCAACGCCCGCGGTTTCCGCTACCATCTGGTGGCCGGAGATGGAGAGGCAGGTCAGGATGGAGGGTACGGCTTACGAGATGAAGAGGCCGCAAGTCGAGGAGTACCACTCATCCAGACCCAGGAAGAGCAGGATTGCTGCTTGGGCATCGGACCAGAGCCGCTCATTGGAATCCCGAGAGGAGCTGCTTAGGAAGTTCGAGGAGACGGAATGCGAGTTCGAGGGTACAGAAGTTCCCCTGCCACCATTCTGGGGTGGATTCAGAATCACCGTGGATCGCGTCGAGTACTGGTCTGGTAGGCCAAGCAGATTGCATGATCGGGTCGTTCTTACTAGGAAGGGCGACTCGTGGTCGGAGAGTCGCCTTCACCCCTAATGGGGTCATTAGTATCCTTCTAGTACGCAGCCTGGTTAGCCTCGTACGCCTTCACCATCGCAGCCCTCGCCAGTAGTATGACCAGGACCGCCGAGAAGAGCAGGGTGCCACCGAGGATGGTTGAAGTCCTCATCAGCATGAGGCAGAACCCGGTGATTCCGCAACCGTAGCTGACCATCTCGCAGATTGACGCCAATCGCAGAATCGACTCGGGCATCACCAGCTCCGCCGAGGAGTCGTACTCCCTGATCATCCTCGACAGTAGGATGTAAAGCCCCTGGAATGGTATGGCCAGGCAGAAGAGACCCATTGCTAGGATCAGTACCTTATCATCCGGGTTCGCACTGATCTCGCTACCCTTCCAGAAGAGGTTGCTCAGGCCTACCGAAAGCAGACCAGTGTGGATGAGCGCAGAGGTTGTACTAGGCGACCCGACCTCGGACGATTCTGGCACCACGTGCGAGTTGCTCATTGAGGCACTATTGAGAATTGCGCTGATATCGTATGCATTACTGCCGGTTATCTGGCAGCCTGCTTCGCATCACCCTCTTCCAGATCGGCGGAATCAGGCAGGGCCACCATGATGCGTAGTAACCCCATCTGAGCTCAGGCGTGCCATCATATGGCCTGAGCTTCCAGAATGGGACGCTGGAACGTAGATGGTGGTCGGAATGACGGGTTAGCTCCAGCAGGCTCCACCTCGACCATCTTGCCTCCGTGTTCCAGGAGTGTCCGGCTGAGAACTTCTCGTCCTCCGATCTCCTCAGGCCCCAGTGGCGGATGTAGTTCACGTACTCCAGAGTCAGGATACTGATGGCAGAGAGTACGAGCCAGCCTGCTGCTACGGGAATGCCGTCGAACCAACCCATCTCCCCAGGTAGGAATGCAATTGCCAGCAATGCGGAAATCTGCAGAAGCAGGCCGCGGTATGACGGGTTCCTCAGGCCCCTCCTCCCCCTCTTGTTGTGGACTCTGGCGGAAGAGGCGAATTGCCCCGGAATGGTGCTGAGCCAGAAGGACCACAGCCCCTGATCCGCCGTTGCGCTGGCCGAGTCCCTGTCAGTGCTGACCCACTTGTGGTGGACGTGATTGTGCTCGTAGGTGAAGTGCGTGTAGTTGACCGTGAACAGGATGACTCTGGCCAGCCTCCAACCGGGACTCCCCCTCTTCTTGTGGCCTAGCTCGTGGGCAGTCACTGTGGCCGAGGCAGCACCGCTCAGCCCGGACGAGAGGCCACCTACTACGACCCACATCGTGAGCCCCTCAATCGCCGCGAACCAGAAGAATGACCCAACCACGACAAGCTGAAGGAGACCGTGAACCCAGAGAAGGACCTCGAATGGCGTGCCCGATTCCCTCGGGGGTCTTGCCACCTTCGACTCGCCCATCACAATGTCGAGTATCGGACTAACGCCCCAAACGAATACCACCCCCATGGCCACGAAGACCTGGTCCTCTATCACACCGAGAATATTCCCCGATATTGCGAGAAACGGAGTAATCAGACCAAGGAGGTGGAAAGCCCAAGGCTCAGGTGCCAGTTCAGTCTCACTCATACAGTTCGGCGTGTAGGGAC
Organism: Marine Group II euryarchaeote MED-G35; assembly: GCA_002457155.1. Taxonomy (GTDB): domain Archaea; phylum Thermoplasmatota; class Poseidoniia; order Poseidoniales; family Thalassarchaeaceae; genus UBA36. The sequence continues at coordinate 21,408 of NTJS01000012.1, read as the reverse complement.
CTGACCTTAGCGATTTTCGGTTCAACCACGGCGACGCAGTATGGATTCGACGCCCCGTTCCTAGCGAAGTAGTCGTGGTGGTAATCCTCCGCCTCCCAGAACTTCTCCAGCTTCACAACTTCTGTGACCACTGGTTTGTCGTAGTACTGGGAAACCTCCTCGATGGCCGCTTCCGCATCCTCCCTCTGGGCTTCGTTCGTGTACAGGACTATGCTTCGGTACTGGGGGCCAACGTCGTTACCCTGTCTGTTCAACTGCGTGGGGTCGAAAAGGGTGTGGAAAACCCTGAGCAGGGTCATCCTTGGGATTACTTCTGGATCGAAGGTCGCCCTCACGACCTCTGCATGACCGGTCTTCTTCCCGCACACCTGCTCGTACGTCGGGTTCTCTACATGTCCGCCGCTGTATCCGGGAACTACCTCGTGAACTCCCCTGAGTCCTAGCAAACCTCCTTCTATGCACCAGAAGCACCCTCCTCCGAGATGCAACTCCTCCATCGGGTCACCTCCTGTAGTTGGGGGCCTCTCGCGTTATCTCCACATCGTGGACATGGCTCTCAGAGAGTCCAGCATTCGTAATTCGAACGAATTTGCAGTCTGACTTCATGGCCTGAATCGTCGGATTTCCGGTGTAACCCATAGAACTCCTGAGCCCACCCATCAACTGGTACAGGACTTGGTCAACCGGTCCTCTGGAGGGGACCCTTCCCTCTATCCCCTCTGGGACGTACTTCCTAGTGTCTCCCTGGGATGACTGGAAGTAACGGTCGGAAGACCCCTTGCTCATTGCACCCAGAGACCCCATCCCTCGATACTGCTTGTATGCCCTACCTTGGTAGAGGATGGTCTCTCCTGGGGACTCATCGGTACCCGCAAGAAGCGATCCAACCATCACACAATCCGCTCCGGATGCGATCGCCTTGGCGATGTCACCGCTGTACTTTATCCCCCCATCGGCGATTACAGGGACTCCCCTCTTGGAGCAAGCCTCGACTGCGCTCATCACGGCTGAGAACTGGGGAACCCCAACTCCGGTGACTATCCTGGTGGTGCATATCGATCCGGGCCCAATTCCTACCTTGATGGCATTCGCACCGCTTTCGATTAGTGCTGCCGCCGCTTCAGAGGTTCCCACGTTACCTGCGATGATCTGCGCATCGGGACCAGCCTGGTCCCTGATGGCTCGCACGGTCTCTAGGACTCCATGAGAGTGTCCATGAGCGGTGTCCACAGCGACTGCATCGGCCCCCGCCTCGAACATTGCTAGCGCCCTTAGGATCCCAAACTCCCCCGTCCCAGTTGCTGCGACCACGCGAAGCCTGCCACGGTCGTCTTTGCAAGATAGCGGATTGTCTCGGGAACGATTGATGTCTCTAACGGTAATCAGTCCCGAGAAGCCCCCTTCTGGATTGACAACGACCAGCTTCTCGATCCTGTGTTGGTGGAGCAGCTTCTTCGCTTCTTCCATATCCACGTGCTCTGGGACAGTGACCAGATCCGTGGTCATTACCTCGGAAATAGCCGTCTCTTCATCCTCGACGAACCTGATGTCCCTGTTCGTCACCATCCCAACAATGCTGCCATCACCATTGATCACCGGGAATCCGGAGAAACCGTACCGGTCCTTCTCCATCCTCAGTTCTCCGACCGTCATCGTTGGATCGACCGTGACCGGCTCGAGAACAAGGCCCGACTCGAATCTCTTTACCTTGTCAACCTCCACAGCCTGCTCCTCGATGGGCATGTTCCTGTGGATAACCCCAATTCCCCCGCCTTGGGCCATTGCGATCGCCATCTCGGCCTCGGTGACCGTGTCCATCGCAGCAGACACAATGGGAGCATTGAGCTCAATGTCGGTGGTTAGCCTGGTCGAGAGAGCGACCTCGGCTGGGAGGACTGCTGACTCTGCTGGCAGTAGGAGAACGTCGTCGTAACTCAGTGCGGTCTCTATCTGCGCCATTAGGGATACGCGTGGAGACTTGTACTTCAACGATTCCATGCAAGTCCTTGGGCGACCAATTCTGCACGCGATCTTCGAATCCGCCTTCCGTTGGTTTCAAGAAACCCCGGATGGCCCCGAACGTGGTGGTGACGTGATTAGGCCGGCAATAGTTGGATGGAGGGAGTGGGTAGGATTACCCGAGCTCAGTAGGCCCCCCATCCTCGCCAAGATAGACACAGGCGCCTGGTCAAACACCCTCCATGCCGCTGACATAGAGATCATCGAATCCAGTCCAGAGACCAGAATCAGGTTCCGCCTGGAGGAGGGCAGCAGGTGGACAGAGAGGCCCCTTCACAGATGGAGGAGGATCAGGGACACGGGTGGTCACGAGACCATGCGACCAGTGATCACCACCACCATCGAGATAGCATCCAGGGACTTCGACGTCGAGGTGTGCCTAGCAGACCGATCGCAGCTCAAGCACAGGATGATCCTGGGTCGGAACTTCCTCAGGCTGGGGTTCGTAGTCAACCCATCGAGGCAGTGCATCCACACTATGATCCGCTCCGAGGACAGGATCGAGATGGGATCCATGGACTGAATCCCTTTTTGGTGACGACCCCATCCCAGACTTGTGATCGACAGCCTCAGAGTGACCCAGGCCGGACCGGAGGTGCCATCGCCATGGTGGCTGAAGGGGGGGGCCATCTTCATCGGTGTCCTCGGACTCTCCTCGCTGCTCGGCGCCGTGTCCCTTGCGTTCTCCGGGATTGTGATGGATTCCATGATGGAGGACTTCGATCCCGAGGAGATATGCAAAGAGGATACCGATAGGGAGGAGTGCGAGGAGGTCTTCTACGCGATATCCGATATGTCCGAGATGAGACTATGGGACGTCGGCGCCGCATTCTCCGCATTCCTGTTCCTGCTGTCCATACCCACGACCATCCTGATGTGGAATGCCGAGGACAGGATCACCGCGCTCAGATTTGCCTGGGCATGGGTCACCGTCCACGCGGTATCGCAGATCTACCTAGTCCACTCCTACATGTCTTGGATGGACGACTTCTACGACGCAATCCCGTCGGAGGAGATGGGCTGGGTCAGCCTCTTCACGTCGATAGCCTCGTACGGCAGCATCGTGTTCTGCGAGCTCACCTTGGCTGCAGGTCTCGTCCTGATCTCGTACAAGACCCGGCCCCCTACCTCATTGGAGATGCCCTCTGGGTTCCATGTCAGCGAGGAGTGAGGTTCAAGTCCTCCTCTACCCAGCATTGGGCATGCAGCACATAAGAGACGGAATAATGGTCGTCAACACCGAGACAATAGCGGGCAAGGTCATCACCCAGAACCTAGGGGTAGTGGGTGGCTCCACAGTGAGGGCCAAGCACATTGGCAAGGACATTGGCGCCTTATTCAAGAATATCGGAGGCGGTGAACTGAAGGCTTACACGGAGCTATTGGAGGAGTCCAGGACAGAGGCTATTGCACGCATGGTAGCCGATGCCTCCGCAAGAGGGGCCAACGCAATCGTGAACGTCCGGTTCGCCACGAGCGCAGTCACCGCAGGAGCATCAGAACTATTCGCTTACGGCACCGCAGTCACGGTCGAGTAATCAGGTGATCCGATGCGATCCATAGACGCTAGAGTGAGGATTCTGACCGCATCATTGCTGCTGTCAGTGTTGTCCTCGGGCGTCGCCATGGCCCAGGAATCTGTATCAGCGAGTGAGGACCCCCCATTCATCCTGATCTGCTTAGGGCCTTTCCTACTCATCGCCTTGGGATTCGTCGTTTTCGGGATCCTATGGGCGGTGTTCGCCCCCATCATGTTCGTCTACGGCGTGATCTTCAGTGAAAGGAACCTGAACAAGAGGATGAGCGACTTAGTTCTCAGGGAGGGTGCCTCGATAGAGCATTTCGGGAAGGACCCCCTATCCACGCTCAAGGGGGGCCACATAGTAGGAGGGGCCAAGGAAACGGGGCTCGTATACTCGAGCATCGTCTTCTCCCCCAGCCACTGGCAGTTGATTATCGCATGGATTAACCAGTTGTTCGGAGGCAGGATAGACGTAATCCACCGAGTCATATCAGTCGGGAGGGCAGAGGCAAAGCAGAGGCTCAGGGAGCAGGCACAAGCAGCCGGGTGGGACGAAGTCCTCAACGTCCGCATCGACACGGCGGAGATGACCCCCGCATCCAAGCCCAAGGGCACCAAGGCCGTAGAGGTATTCGCATACGGCACGGGCATCAAGTTCGGCTAGGCGTCGTATATCGGGGTCTCGTCCAGCACCATAGCCGCCGAGAACATCCACCAAGAGATGAGGTCGAAGGACTCCACCAGGTTCTGACGCCCGGTGCCGTTGTCGGTCACCATCATGCCGATCATGTTGTCCAGGGTGTCGCAGTTGGCATGGTAGCAGTCCGAACCTCCAGTCAGGCTGCCCCAGTCCACGCTGACCACCCCGAGCTGGTCCGCGAACCTCTCGTAGTCCGACCTCCCCCTGTCGCTGTCATGGACTGAGATCGACTGCCTCTTCTGGTCCGAGGAGTCAACGTCCTTCATCGAGGCGTAGCCCTCGTCGTGGAAGATCTCCCTCCCCAGCTGGAGTGCAGAGGAGATGTCGTTGTTCTGCGTCCCCACCCACTCGAGCATCCGTATCATCTCCCACTGGTCACCCAGCTCGTCCTCGTCGTTCGGGATGCAGTCGACGACCAGGGTGTAGTAGCCAGGCCAGTTGGTACCGACCGCATCGGCATTGAGGTAGTTGGTAATCGTCACCCCCTGTGGGATGTTTTCTATCCACCTGTCGACGCCGTCGTAGCCATTCTCCTCGTTGGACCAGAGGCAGATCGCCAGGGTCCTCCTGTGGTCGAACTGAATCAGCCCCCTCGCAGCCTCGAGCACCAGGGCGACCCCAGCCCCGTTGTCATGGGCCCCTATCCTGGTCCCGCCCCCCGGCGGGCTCCCGGGCTCTGCCACATCCAAGTGGGCCCCCAGCACCAGCCACTCGTCTGGGAAGGCCGAACCGGTCTTGTATCCGCAGACGTTCACCGCGTACGAGAAGTCAGATATCCAGTATCGATGGACCTCCGCATCCCATCCCATGCCGCCTAGGTAACCCTCGATGTACTCTGCCGCCCGCATGTAATTCGGGTCGTTCAGGGTGAATGGGCCCCATCGCTCGTTGTATCCCGAATCCGGGTCCGCGAAGGCCTCCAGCCATTCGAATGCGCTCAGGCCATCGATCAAGCCTGACCCATGCATCGAACCCTCCTCCACCGAGAAACCGGACCTGTTCTCCCTGGCAACAGGGTGCTCGACCCATGAGTACGGGCCCTGCAGGAAACCCTCGCTCCCGAAGAGCTCGCTCCACGACTGGTTCGAGTCCCTGACGAATGGCATCTCCGATCCATGGAAAGCCCCCTCCTTGCCGAGGAGGAAGAAAGCGCTCCCGATGTTAGAGGGTGCGATCATCTCGATAGTGAGGCTGCCCGGGGAGACGAAGTCGAGCGTCGTCCCATTGGTGAAGAACTCCGAACCCCCCTCCCTCACCAAGTAAGGGACGTGGACGCTCATCGGGCTGGAAGCCACGAACTCGACCTCCTGCAACACCGCTCCGACCAATGGTGATGGATTGATCTGCAGATCTCCGGGAGGTACGATGTGAAGATCTTCGGAATTCGAGAAGCAACCAGTCACCGGAGCGAGGAGAATCGCCAGGGACATGCACACCGCTGCAACGCGTGTCATCAGCATGGAGTGGGACTGGGAGTTTAAGGAATCATTCAAGGCGAGCAATCCACTCAGAGAGGTCGGAGAAGATGGTCCAGAGCCCAGTTACGAAGATCGAACCGCGCATCGCGAGCAGGTTATCCAAGCAGAGGTACCAGCTGGTTGGCGAGCACGGTGGGGTCAAGGTCTGCCACTGGACCAAGCAGTCGCTTATCGCTGACCGATCCTGCTACAAGGGAACCTTCTACGGCATCGAGAGCCACGGTTGCATGCAGATGGCGCCGAACGTGGACACCTGCAACCTAGGGTGCACATATTGCTGGAGGGAACCTCACTCGGACACCCTCAACAAGATCGATGACGACCCGTACGAGCTGTACCTGGAGTCGGTTCGCGGCCACAGGAGGCTGCTTACCGGGTACGGGGGGAACCCGAAGGCAGACCGGGAGAAGTGGCTCGAGGCCCAGAACCCGAAGCACGTCGCTATCTCACTCAATGGCGAGCCGACACTCTACTCCAGGCTCGGGGAGTTCCTCGACATCTGCCACCAGCACGGCACCAGCACATTCCTGGTCACCAACGGGAGCCTACCGAAGGTGATAGAGAACCTCGATCCGCTGCCGACCCAGCTCTACGTCAGCGTTGATGCCCCCAACAAGGAGATCTTCGACCGCATCTGCAAGCCCAAGTTCGACCAGGGCGCCTTCCACAAGCTCGAGCAGACCCTTGAGATCCTCCCGAGCCTGGACACACGCACGGTTTGCCGTCACACCCTGATCAAGCACGAGTCACTGGGCCATCACGATGACTACGCCCGCCTGGACAACATAGCCGACCCCGACTTCATCGAGGCGAAGGGGTTCGTCTTCGTCGGCAACAGCAGGAACAACCTCTCCATCGACAACATGCCCAGTCACCCGGAGGTCATGGAGTTCTCCGAGAAGCTTGCACCAATGGTGGGGCGCGAGGTCCTGTCGGAAAGGAGGGAGAGCAGGGTGGCCCTCATCGGTCGCGAGATGATCCCCATCACGCTGCCCGAGAAGACCATGGAGCTGCCCGCAGACCTGGGGATAGCGAGGCCGCAGAACTTCTCGCTCCCTCAGGCCTGAACCATGGGCCTGCTGGAACCGCACTCCGGGCACAGCTGCTCGTCACTATCGCCGTAGCTGTGGAAGCATGCAGGGCAGGATGGTGACAGAGCCATCTTCCCGGATCCCTGGACTTCCACCCTCTCTTCGTCCACCCTCTCGAGATGGAGAAGGTCACGGTCTATTTCCTGGACCTCGAACCTACCCGGGCCCCCGATCTTCAGCAGCACATCCGGAGGCAGCGTCACGGTGCCCGTGTCATCGACTATGAATTCCCTCGAGTCCGAGAGGTCTCCTATGTCCACTCCCACTCCATGCTGGGCGATGAACCTCCCCTCCCTGAGCTCCAGTGAGCGCTCGCAGAACGAAGCGACCTCCCTGCTATGGGTCACAAGCAAGAAGGCAACGTCATCCTCCTTGTGGAGCTGATCGAACAGCGCTAGGACCTCCCTGCTGGTAATCGGGTCGAGCGCTCCCGTCGGCTCGTCGGCCAGGATCAGTTTTGGATCAGTGATCAGGGCCCTGGATATCGCGACCCTCTGCTGCTCTCCTCCGGACAGCTCCTCCGGCATGCCGTATGCCCTGTCACCGACCCCGAGCCTCTCCAGGAGCCCCATGGCCTTCTTGCGCGCGACCCCAGCCATGACTCCCTGGTGTAGCAGAGGCTGGGCCACGTTGTCCAGGGCATTCAGATGCGGTAGCAGGTTGGCGTCCTGGAAGATGAATGAAACCGTCTTCTGCCTGAGCTCGACCAGCTCCATGCCAGTCAGCCTGGTCATTCGTGTCCCGCCCAGCTCAACGGATCCCGCAGATGGCTTCATCAGCCCGCCGAGGCATTTCAGCAGGGTTGACTTCCCGGATCCAGAGGGTCCGACCACAGCCACGGCTTCCCCCTCCATGATCGAGACGCTTAGGCCCCGAAGTGCCACGACGTTTCCGTCCTCAGCACTCGATTCGTAAATGTGGTAGAGGGAGTTAGCCCTCAGAATCTCGTTGTTTCCATCTCCTTCCATTTCACTCCCCCTTCAGAACCGTGGCCAGATCCGAGTCCAGCGCCCTCCTAGTGGTGAATAGGAGGGAGACGACGACTGCTACCAGGACTAGTCCATTCACCAGCACCAGCTCGAACCACGGCCAGATCAGGTCCCTGTCGATTGGTGCGCTCTGCCCTAGGAACAGCTGGAAGATGAATCCGAACACCGAGAAGAAGCCATTGAACGACTCTGAGACAGCGAGTCCCAGGGCCACGCCGAGGACCATGCTGACTAGGAGGATGGACATGATCTCGAATAGGACCAGCCTGACCACCTGGTTCGGGCTCGCTCCGATGGCCTGTAGGATGGCCAGCTCCCTCTTCCTCTGGCTCAGGACCAGGGATAGGAACACGAAGGCGGATGAGACTGAGGCTAGAGCTGCTACGACGAACATCATGCTAAGTAGCCCAGGAGTCCCGAACACCAGGCCGCCGTTCCTCTCGTTGTTCTCGTGGGCCGAAGACCAGTCCTGGGCGGAAATTACGCTACCCTTGCTCCTTAGATCCGCGCTGACTGCCTCCAAGGCATCCTTGCAGCCATCGTCCCCCTCATCGCAGAGTTCGAAGAACCACCTGTCGGAGGTGTGGGTGTAGCTCGTGGGGTTCCCTAGCAGGCCGATGAAGGTGTTCTCTCCTATGATTATCGAGTTGCTTGACTCCGCCGCCGAGAAACCCGGAATCCAATCGGTCATTCCAGCGTAGTTTACCGTCACGGTTGTGCTGGAAGACTCGACTGATGGGATGCCGAACTCGTCGAAGACCAGGCTGGCAATCGATATGTTGAGCGAGCTTCCTGTTGCCGGACTGTCCAGGGAATCCCTGGCTCCATCACCCACGGTGTATGCCCCCTGGCTCCAATCTTCTGACATCTTGCCGACGCTGCTTCCTGGGATGGCCTGCTCGTCCCAGATCAGCGTGTCTTCGTGCCCGTCGAAGAGGACCCATGCGGAGTACACCCCTCCGCTGTCCCTGTCCAGGACTCCGGGGAACAGATAGTTGACGGAAGCCATGGAGTCGATGTCCGCGATCGCATCGTCGTTCACGGTCTGGATGGACTGCATGACCAGGTTCATGGCCTCGCTCTCGGATAGCTCGGAGTCGAATTGGACCTGCAGGTCTGCCCCGTTCTGTGCACTGGTGGTCCTCTCGTCCACCATCGTACCTGTGTGGCCCTGGACCGCTGCAAGCGTTACTATGGACAGCGTTAGCATCATGATCAGTGACAGGCGGCTTACCGATTGGCTGGACCCGGAGCCACTGAGCCCCCTCCTGATGTCTGATATGGCGGGGGACCATCCAACTAGGCGATTGAGGATCAGGGGTCCGGATGCCCCGATTCGGGACAGGACCAGTGCCCCTCCAATCCATAGGAAGAAGGGTCCGAGAAGCAGTAGGATTGCGTTGAGTATGAAATTGCTTACTATTCCCCCGCTCCCCCATATGAGGAAACCACCATTGGATTGGATCCAGCTTTCCACGTATGAGAGTAGTCCCAATCCGAACACCAACCAGTGGAGTAGGTAGTTGGGTACCTTCACCCTGCTCACCTTCCTCACTCCCTCGTCTATCTCGATGTTCAGGAAGTCGTTCGTCCGCTTCTTCCCGTAGAAGTATGCGGCCCCGAGTGTCAGTAGTGCTACGGCGAAGGTCGATCCGAAGCTAAGCACCGGATCCACGCTGATGTCTCCCTCGTCGGTGAACCTCAGGAAGCCAACTGCCCTGAGGACGATCTCCACAGCACCCGAGGCCAATGCGAACCCGAGAGCCCATGCAATCGAGCCGATGGCGTAGATCTCTAGCACCATCATCCTGGAGAGGGTCGCTTCTGTGCCACCGATGACCCGGTGGATGGCAACCTCCCTCCTCCTTTGCTCCAGAGAGAGGACTAGCCCGTAGAGGAGTACGACGAAGGAGAGGGCCACTATCGGGATCACCAGGATGTAGTCGAATACCTGGATTATCCCTAGGAAGATGTTCAGGAATGTTATCGTCCCCGAGACTATGTCGTTGTACTCGATCGAGAGTGCGACCGCTCCAGCACCCTCACCAATGACGAACTCCCTTGGTAGGAGGACCGACTCAGTATCCCCAGTCGGCTCTCCCGTCGCCGGGTCGAGGGTTTTGACATCCGTCCTCACGCTCTCCAGATCCTCCCTGATGTCCCCAAGCCAATTGGTGGCCGCTGCCGTCGAGGATGTTGGAATCTGAGTTCTGTCCAATGCCACTCCGAGGTAGCCGTGGTCGTTTTGCATGAGGGTAGTCTTCTGCTGCTCGCTTAGGACGGAGTCCGAGACGATGACAGGGTGGAAAAGTAGCGTGGGATTTCCGAAATCACCCTCTTCGTAGATCGCCGAGATGGTGAGGTTGGTCACCGTGAAGCTGTCCTTGCAGTAGAGGACGGGCGCGGAGTCCTCGCTGGTGACGAATTCGACCTGTGCCTGACACTCCTGGAATCCAATATCGATATCGCCTCCCTCGTATGTATCGAGCACGTAGCTGAATGTCAGGGAGTCTATCGTCTCGTTGACTTCAACGCCTGCAGTGCTCGCTATCTTGGATGGCAGAACTACCGACCTGTTTGCTTCGGCGTCTGCAGCCGAGCTCGGCCAGGCCCCGTAGATCACCGACTTAGCGTGCCTCTCACCCAGCTCGCCGTCCCATACGCCGTCTCCGTAGAATCGAATTATCCTGTCACCGTTTATCGGAGGCCCATTCTCAGTGGCCTCTGGGAATTCCCAGCTTACGTTACCCCATCCCGAGGAGCCCCCGGTGACGCTTTGCACGTTGAGTGGCTGAGGCGTGATGAATCCGGAGTCGAAGAATCCGGAGACCCTGACCCCCTGCCTGCCGAAGACCAGCCCGCAGTCATCGAATTCCTCCATCTCCACTATCTCAACGCAAAGTGACTCCCACAATGCCGAGTCGTTCGTCCTCCCCTTCCAGTCGGCATCTGGATCGTATTGGAAGTCTACCTTCGCATCGAACTCATTGCCGTCTAGGCTGAAGGCGAAGAATGCCTGATTCAACCCTACTGCATAGGCAAGGACAGTCGTGATGACCAAGGACGAGAGGAACACTCCAGCGAAGATGGCGAGACCCCTCTCGCGCCCCCTCCACGCGCTCTTCACCGCCATTGAGATGTTGTTTGGCGCTGACAGCCAACGTGTCCGAAATGACCTGTACCAATCCTGGTACATGTCCCCTATGGAGAACTCCTTCTTGGTCTTCTTCTGCCCCTTGGAAGGCTCGATGATGGGTCTGATTAGAGAGTAAAATCGGCCGAAGCCCCTCCTTGAGCCAATAATGAATACTATGAAGAACGCAAGGAAAATCCATGCCCACAGCATCGTGGGAAGTACCTTTGTGACCAGTGATTCGATGTTCATCTCACCCCTCCTCTATTCCCCATGCGGATCGGATGTCCGAGGCTGCGGTCAAACCGTCCTTCAGCAGCAGCATCCTGTCTGCCATCGAAGCCAGAAGGGGGTCGTGGGTCACCATCAGGACCGACAACCCGTCCTCCGCGCAGAGGTCCTGGAAGAGCTTGATCACCTCTTGGCCGCTCTTAACATCCAAGTTCCCCGTGGGCTCGTCCGCGAGTATAAGGGGCCTTGATCCGGAGATGGCCCTAGCAACTGCGACCCTCTGCTGCTGGCCTCCTGAGAGCTGATCCGGGATGAAGTCCATCCTGTCCCCGAGACCCACTCTCTCCAAGGCTGACTTTGCCCTCTCCTCGGCCTCTGCCGAGGGTATCCCGGAAAGCTCCAGGCTGAAAGCGACGTTGTCCAGAGCGTTCAACCGGTCGACCAGGTGGAAGTCCTGGAAGATCCACCCGACTCCCTTCCTCCTGACGTCCACCACCCTGCTGGGTGACTTGGTCCCGTAGTTGAATGAATCAAGAGAAATGTTACCGGAGTCCGCCTCCAGCAGTCCTCCTATGATGTTCAGGAGTGTGCTCTTCCCACAGCCACTGGGTCCCATTAGGCTGACCAACTCGCCCTTCTGGACCTCCATGTCGATGCCCTTCAGAACCTCGAGCCTCCTACGGCCCGAACCGAATCCCTTCCTGAGGTCGGAAACGTTCAGCATGGCAATGGGCCTTTCCTACAGTTTATCCATTTATCCCTTACACGGTCAGGGGAATTACTACTTGATTCCGAACAGGAATCTCGTAGCCTTTGTGCGTCGAACCCCTTCGAAGAAAACCCAGCAGAACAGGACCACGAAAGCAGTCGCGACGAAGACCGCCGCGTAGTCCCTGAGGCCGACCTCCGAGACGATCCTCAGTCCTGCGAACGTCAGTGGCATGTGCACGATGTAGAACGGGTAGACTGCCTGATTGAGGTAGGTCAGGTTCTCGCTGGGCCTGTTCAGGAGGAATGCCCCCCAGGAGAATATGGTCAGGCACCAGAACCAGGCGTGGAAGCTGTGGATCACGCATGCCAGCAAGGTCATCCTGTTGTGGAGGATTTCGTTCTCCAGCCAACCCCCGTCCACGTAGGGGACTCCCGAGTCATGCTGCTCGAGGCGCAACCAGATGAACGCAACCGTCCAAAGCGCCGTAATGGCGGTGATAGCGACCCTCTTGCTCTCCAGGAATCCGTAGTACTCCTCCTTGGCTAATATGCAGATGTACCCGAATGCGAAGAAGACGAGGAACCAGAACCATTCGTAGGCCACCCCGATGTATCCGGGGAACCATGGCTTGAACACCACCTCGGTCATGGCAAGGAGCAGAGGCATCAGAATAAGCGCCCCAATCCCCATCGGGATGCTGAACGATGAGCGCAGGAACCTGGCCATAGCCCCATCCGGGCTCTTCCTGACCACGTGGAATATGGGTGTCATTATCAGCGAGTACTGGAATAGGTTCCAGAGGAACCACAGATGCCCGAGCGCGATCAGCTTGCCGATTATCGGGACCCAGAAGGCGAGTGACCTCCAGACTATCCCGAAGAGGAATCCGAAGGTCAGGCCGATAGGGCTCATGTCCTCGTTCCCCAGGATAACAGAACCGGCGAACCCCATCGTCCATGCCCCGAAGAACATCGGGATCAGCAGTCGTTTGACCCTCTCCTCTAGGAAAACACTCCACGTGCGCCGCTTGAAGGCGAACGCAGTCCCCATCCCCGAGATCATGAACAAGGCAGCCAGCCTCCACTGGTGCATCCAGTGGAGGACCATGCTGGTGAAGTCAACCGACTCGGGCGTGTAGACGTCATTCTCCTCGATGAAGCGCTTCTGGTTCTCCTCGGATGCGAGCAGCTCTGTGGAGGGGGGCTCCGAGTTCGGATTGATCTCGTCGCCGTATGTGGACCAGTAGACCCCAATTGCGACGTGGAAGGGGATCAGGAGTCCGAATAGTATCACCCTCAGCCAGTCGATATCGTGTCGACGAGTCTTCGGAACTTGCTGATCACCCTGCATGAGAATCGCCAAAAATCCCACCTTAACCTTCACAGGCCATCCCATAGGCCTTCGAAAGAGCAACGCCATGGGCCGCCCTTCCGAATGACCCCCTCACCAGCGAGACGAGCTCGTCATCCACGTGCCTCGGGACCCCGCCCGCACGAACCCACTCAGCGTGCATCTCGACGATGGCCGAGACCCAATGGTCAGAATCTGTGGCGGGGAGCAGGCACCTCGGGGGCAGGACCTCGTCGTGCATGGGCAGGTCGGAGGCGAGCACTGGGCACCCCGAGGCCATCGCCTCGAGGGGCGGGCTGCGGAATCCGACGGAAACGCCGGGGTACAGAACCGCCTCGGCATGCTGGAACGCGGCAGCCACCTGCTCCCAGTCTATCCTGCCCGATCCGATCCGGAACAGAAGCAGGTCCTCCCGCACCTCATCGGGCACCAAGGAAATCACCTCGCTCACGAACTGCGCCCGCCATCGGGGGTCCTTCTCCCCCACTGAGACAATCAGGCACTTCCCCTCGTCGCCAGAGTCGCCCAGCATGCTCCGGGGCCTCGGGTTCCTGTTGGGGTCCCAGAACTCGTCGTCTATCGAGTCCCGGACTAGCACGCATCGAGTATCGGGGAACATCCCCCTAGCCTCCTCCATCGTCCTCTCGGAGGAACAGAGGAGCATGTCTGCGCGTTCCATGCCCTCTCTGCACGAGCCCAGGAGCCGGGCCTTGGCAGAGGGTGGGAACCTGTCACCGAGGGGCACTGGGACGTCTCCCGCGTCAATCGCCCTCGGGCGGTGGTCGTACAGGTCGTGGACGGATACCACGAACGGGACCGATGCCCCCTTCGAAGGTACCATGTGAGCGTCGTGCTGGTTGGTGATGTGGACCAGGTCGGCCCCATACTCCGCGACCGCGCTCGCTATCGCCTTCTGGTTCGAGCGGGACACCCCATCCCCATCCACGGTCGCAGCCCTGGTCCACCCACTGGCCTGAGCCCGGTCAAGCAGATCCTCCACCACGGGGTGGTTTGACCCGTATCCGGATGGGTCTTTCGAGGCCCTCGCGAGCACAACGCGCCTGAACACGCCCCCGAGAGCCCGCATCCGGGCTAAAATCAGGATGCTGGACAAGTCCACGACAACGGGTGTTTTCAAACGGGTGGCCCAGTCGGCGACTGATGGACACGTCCCGCCCGCTCCACGTCCTCCTCGTCCACGTGTGGTACTGGCCCCACGTCGGTGGCGGCAATCAGCACGTCGAGCAGATCGGGAGGGAGCTGGTCCGGAGGGGCCACAGGGTGACCGTCTGGTGCGCCGACGTGCCCGCGCACGAGGAGAAGAGGTTCACGCGCGGGGGCGTTGAGGTGATCAGAATCCCTCCGAGCAGGGTCCTCGGGGGGGTCGACCCAGTGGTCTCGGTGAGCGACCTGGACCTGAGAGACGTCGACGTCGTCCACCTCCACGACACGCTCCCGGTCCTGATCAGGCGCACCCTCTCCAAGGCCAAGGGGGCAGGCAAGCCCGTGGTCACGACATATCACAACGACTACGTCAAGACCACTGCGGTAGGTAGGATGGTCAAGCGACTCAGGTGGGCGGCACAGGGCAGGAGGACACTCCACTCGTCCGATTCCAGGGTCGTTCTGACGCCCTTCTTCGAGGACCTGCTCCGTAAGAAGGGAGTGAGGGGTGATCTCGATGTGATCCCCAACGGGTTCTCGCCGGTGGAGGACCCTGCAGGGGAGCCGGCAGGCCTCTCGGACAGGGATGCAGCGAGGCCCCTGGTCTCCTTCGTGGGGAGGATGAGCTTCCAGAAGGGTCTGGACGTCCTGATGGACGCAATGGACTCCTACGACGGAGACCCAGGATTCGACCTAGCCATAGCAGGCAAGGGCGAGCTCACCGACTGGCTCCACCAGAGGCACTCGGAGTCGAGCGCCAAGCAGCACATCTCCGTTCTGGGGCTGGTCTCGGACTCCGAGAAGAGATGGCTCTACGAGAACTCGACCTGCATCGTGATCCCAAGCAGGTTCGAGGGCCTACCAACCGTGCTTCTCGAGGCCATGCACTCAGGGACTCCCGTCATCATGGCGGACGTCAACGGCCTGGGGGCCATGGTGGAGGGGTGCGGCAGCGGCCTGTCCGTCCCGTGCGAGGACCACGGTTCCCTGGCATCGGCCATGACCCAGGCGATCAACGCAGACCCAGAGACGGCCTCCCGATGGGGCTCCTCCGGGAGGGAGGCCTCCAGGGAATACCAGTGGGACAGGGTCACCGACCGGGTCCTCGATGTCTACAGGAGGGTGGTCGGGGAATGACCGAGAAGAGCAGACCGAGGCTCCTAGTCGCGAAGGGCTCCTTCGGGTCGATGGGTGGCGCCGAGAGGGACCTGATCCGGGTCCTCCCAGCGATCAACCGCCTGTTCGAGGTCACGATGGCCACGATCCAGCCCTCGAACGAGCTGGAGGAGGCATGCTCTGAGAGCGGCATCGAGCTAATCAGACCCGAGTCTAAGTGGCACCTCTCAACTGACCCCATCTCGGTCGTCCTGGACTCAGGGAGGGGGACCGCCTCGAAGGCATGGGCGTCCTGCACAGGCCTTTCCGAGGCGATGGAATCCTCGATGGCCCTGCATCTGGTCAGCGGGGACGGCAGCCTCCCAATCCTGGACCACGTCCCTCCCGGCCTCAGGGTCCACCTGCACCTGCTCGAGCCCCACAGGGGCCTGTACGAGGAGACGCTGCACAGGAGGGTGGACGGTTCGCCGAGGAGGAACCTGGCACTGACCAAGGCCGCACTCTCCAGGGCCAGGAGCAGGGACCAGTCCCTGATGGAATCGCTCATCTCGAGGCAGGATGCGATAGTCAGCGGGAACTCGAGGTTCTCCGCCCAGAGGGCCAATGAGGTGTACGGGGTCGAGGCCGGCGTGCTGTGGCCCTGCGTGGACACCGACGAGTTCCCGGAGGACCCCTCGGACGACCCCGAGAACCCCTATCCCGAGGAGGGCGACTACGTCGTCTCCGTCGGTCGCGCCTCGTATGCGAAGGGAACCTGGGAGACGATCTCCATGCTCGCCGGGACCGGCCTCTCACTCGCCCACGTCGGAGGAGGCGACGAGGGCTCGCTGGGCATGCTGAGCAAGCACGCCAACTCCAGCGGGGTCGGCCTCTGGGTCGCACCCAGGCTCCCTTCCCCCGTACTCGTCAGCCTGATGAGGGGAGCGAGGGCGGTCGTGAGCATGGCCCACAAGGAGTCGTTCGGGCTGACCCCGATCGAGGCATTCGCAGTCGGCACCCCACCGCTCTTCGTGGACGAGGGCGGCTTCAGGGACACAATCGTAGATGGCGAGAACGGCAGGCTGCTGGACAGGGGGGACGCCGCATCGTGGCACTCCGCGCTGGAGCAGGCATCCGACCCCAGCACCCGCGAGGGGTGGGCAGCCAGAGGGAGGGAGAGGATCTCCGAGCTCGATCTGACCCCCGAGGCGCACGCCCGCAGGATCTGGGATCTGCTCTGCTAATGTTTGAGCGCCCCTCCGTTGGAGTTATGTCTGACATTTCACCCGACGGACCATGGTGCAATCGGTCGCGATAATCGGAGCGGGCAACATGGGCTCCGGCATAGCCCAGAAGAGCGCTACTGAGGGATTCTCAGTCCAGATGGTGGACAGGGAGCAGCAGTGGGTGGACAGGGGCCATGCCACGATAGACAAGTTCCTGCAGGAGGCGCTCGAGAGGAGGATCTTCCGCCCCGAGCAGGCCGAGCGGATCAAGAGCAGCATCACGGGCGTCGTTGGCAACGAGAACGTCTCCCCCGACACCGACCTGGTGATCGAGGCGGTGTTCGAGGACTTCGAGCTCAAGCGGGAGATATTCTCCAGCCTCGACAGCACCTGCGGCGAGCACACGATACTCGCCACCAACACATCCTCACTGTCAGTCAACGAGCTGGCCCAGCAGGTCGGCAGGAAGGACCGGTTCGTGGGGATGCACTGGTTCTACCACCCGGCCAAGAACAGGCTCGTGGAGATAATCCCCGCCGAGACCACGTCCCAGGAGACCATGGACGCAGTCGAGCAGTACTGCAAGACGATGGGCAAGGTCATAATCGTCTGCAAGGACAGGCCCGGATTCGTGGTCAACCGCTTCTTCGTGCCCTGGATCAACGAGGCGTGCAGGCTCCTGGAGGAGGGGGTCGCGACCGCTGCTCAGATAGACGCCGTGGCATGCAGGGAGTTCCGCATCGGGCTGGGGCCATTCGGCCTCATGAACCTCACAGGGCCGACCATAGCACTGCACAGCAGCGACTACCTGTCGGAG
The DNA here is from genome assembly GCA_002457155.1 of Marine Group II euryarchaeote MED-G35. Taxonomy (GTDB): domain Archaea; phylum Thermoplasmatota; class Poseidoniia; order Poseidoniales; family Thalassarchaeaceae; genus UBA36. Next base: position 3,881 of record NTJS01000012.1, on the reverse strand, counting down.
CAGCTGGGCGTCCCAAGGTTCGCCGGCGCGGACAACATGCGAGCACTCGTGGAAGATGGCGAGATGTGGGGGATCGGCGAGGACGACGGTGACTGCGACGAGGAGGCAGCCAGGCAGATCAAGGAGAGGCTGATGGGCCAGGCCTTCGCAGTCTGCTCCCAGATTGCCGAGGAGGGGATCTGCAGCATGGAGGACGTGGACCGCGGGGCCAAGGTCGGCCTCAGGTGGACCAACGGCCCCTTCGAGCTCGCCAACAGGATCGGCGTCACCGAGGCATCCAGGATGGCCCGGGAGTACGCCGAGCTGGCGGGCCTCGACATCCCCGAGTGGTTCTCAGGCAGGACCGAGCCGTTCGAGTTCAGCTACGTCGACGTGGACGTCGACGAGGATGGCACCGCCACCGTCCTGATCAACAGGCCCGAGGCGATGAACGCGCTCAACGTCACCGTCGTCGGCCAGCTGGGGGATGCCATCGAGGCCCTCAACTCGCGCTCCGACGTGAGCACGATAGTGCTCGAGGGCGCCGGGAAGGCGTTCGTCGCCGGAGCCGACGTCAAGTTCTTCGTCGACAAGATCGAGGAGGGCTCGTTCTCCGAGATCGAGGACTTCACCAAGGACGGGCACAGGGTGCTCGGCCTGATCGAGGGCTCCCCCCACACCACCATAGCACTCACCACCGGCCTCGCTCTCGGCGGCGGCCTGGAGCTAGCCCTCTCCTGCGACTACAGGGTGGGCACCGAGAAGACGATGCTCAGGTTCCCGGAGACCTCCATCGGGATCTACCCGGGGCTGGGTGGGACCCAGAGGGCGACTAGGGTCTGCGGCATTGAGGCGGCGAGGTTCGCCGTCCTCGCTGGCAACTTCATGGATGCTGGCGCTGCCAGGGCCCTCGGGCTGATCACCCACCTGGTGGACGCGTCCGGGGTCACCAGCACGGTCCGGGAGATTTCCTCCGTCGGGAAGCCCGAGGACAAGTACCCCGGAGCCCCAGCCGATCCCAGCCACCCAGTGGCTGCCATGTCCAAGGCGTTCTACTCCGACAACAACATGGCCTCGCTACTCTCGGGGAATGCCCCGGAGGGGTTCGATCCCGAGGACCGCAACGTCGCTAGGCAGCTGAAGTCCCTGTCGAGGGCAGCCCCGGTCTCGGTGAGGATCGCCAGCGAACTCCTGGACAAGGCCCTGGAGACGGACCTCGATGCAGGTCTGCAGCTCGAGCTGGATGCCCTCGAGGAGATCTTCGCGACCGAGGACGCCCGCGAGGGGCTGTCCGCCCTGGTCGAGGGCCGCCGACCGGAGTACGTCGGATCCTAGTTGTTCACGGTAAGTGCGACGGTGCCGCACTTCAGGCACGCTGAGCTGTTCAAGTCAGGTGCGAGATACTCACGGTACACCAGGCACGGTGCGCCGCATGAGGGACAACTCGAGATCGAATTCAGACCTGAGAAGACCATCGGGTCACCTTCTGGGTAGCTCCCAGCGGCAGTCCGCCATCGCCTTCACGATCTTGTCTACGAGAGTCATTCAGAGTTCCTCCCCTGTAGAAGTGTCACGGTTATCCGTGCCATCCTCGTTCCAAGCAGTCATCACTTCGTTCACCCATTCTTCTAGCCATCTGTCCATTATTAGTTTCCTCTTTCAACCTAGTGTGGTTTTCACACCGAAGGGGCGGGTTGACACATATTAACCCTGAAGTATTGCTGAACACACTATGGTGCATTTTATACACCTAATGCCGTTGTGCATACCTGATAACATGTCGAGGCAGCCAATGGCAATATCGGACGAGGACTACAAGAAAGTGAACGAGGCAATCACCGCCGTCAAGGATGATGGGAAGGAGATCCGCTCCGTCTTCGAGTCCTACTACGAGGAAGAGATCGAAATCGACTGGGAGGTCGACGCGGCCGTGGACGCGTTGTCCATCTTCTCGTCCAGGTGGACGGTGGAGATCCTGGCCACACTCTACATCGCAGGCGACAGGAGGTTCAACGAGCTGAGGAAGCTGCTCCGCGGCATCTCCTCCAGGACCCTCTCCGACAAGCTCACCAAGTGCGTGGAGACGGGGTTGGTGGACAGGGTCGTGGAGACGACCTCGCCGGTGAAGGTCACCTACCAGCTCACCGAGCACGGCAGGGACGCAGGAAGGCTCCTAGGCCCTCTGGTCGCGTACATGAAGATCCACCAGGGCCGCGTGACCAGGCACAGCTTGTGAGACGAGCATCCACGACTCAACGGACCCTGCAAGGTTAAAGCCTGCATTTCCGAGATTCGACTCATGCCCATAGTGCGTCAGCTCCGGGAGTCATACCCGTGGATAGCCGACTCGCTGACGGCCATGGCGGCCGGCGCGACGGGGATGGCGGCCCTCCTGCCGTTCGCCCCGTTCGCCCCAGGGATCCTCTCAGCACCACGCGACCACTCGTGGGAGCACCCACTCAGAGGGAGCATACTGAGGACTCTGGAGAGGTCCCCCGGGATCCACTTCAGGGAGCTCCAGAGGCAGCTTGACGCGGCCAACGGGACGCTGCGCCACCACCTCAGGGTCCTCGTGAACGAGCGCTCGGTGACGATCGTACCCGTGAACGGCAGGACCTGCTACTACGCGGGCGCGCCCGCTCAGGTCGAGATCCTGGAGGGGACCGGCGTCACCGACCAGGCGACCGCGGCAGCCATGCTCCCCGTGGGACTCTCGGGAGTCCAGAGGAAGATCGTGACCATGCTCTCCAACTCACCCAACCCACCATCGCAGGCCCAGCTCGCGAGGGACATGGGCAAGTCGAGGACCACGGTGAACAGCGCGATCGGCATCCTCCGGAAGAGGGGGATAGTCAGCCAGGGCACCCTCTCGCTGGCCCCGCACCTCGATGGGCTCGGGATGTCTAAGGTCAGCTACCCGTGGCTCGAGATCCGCCAGGAATACGCCTGATTCCACCTCCCGGCCTAGCCAAGGCTCTTGAGCCTCGTAATCCGCGCTGACGCTGTGTTCTCCCTCAGGCTAACCGAGCTACCCATGCCCACCGGCAGCAGGGAAGCGGGGGTCCTGTTGGACTGGCTGCTGGACTCGATGGGCCTGGTCAGGAGGTCGGGGGGCGACGAGACCGGGGCCCTCCACCGGATCATGAGGGAGGCGTTCCTGCCAGAGCCGCTCAGGGGCTGGGACTCCAAGCAGCTCGGCGACCAGACCGGGCTCTCCAACACGGGCATCCACCACCAGGTGACCAAGCTGAGGGAGTGCGGGCTGGTGACCGCCCAGGTCGACGGCAAGTGGCACAGGCACATTCTCAGAGGGGGATCAATTACCTCTGCAGTCACCATGGTAGAATCCCAGGCCACAGCCATCCTCGGACTGAGGCTCTCGGAGCTAGCCCACATGGTCGAGACCTCCGAGTCCAGGATGGCCATCGAAGCGGAGGATGATGACGTCCCCTTCTCCATTAGGATTGCCGAGCCCGGACCCTCGGAGGGGGGAGATCGAACTTCTGCACTTGCAAGTGACATCGGAATCGCTGGTGACAGCCAACAGTCGGATGACAACCTCCCCCGCGACCTCCTAGTCGAGTTTTGCTCTAGTCACCAACCAATCACCCTCCTTGCTCTCTCCGAGAGGCTCTCCGAGAGTCGAGGCCGAGTCAGTACGGTCGTGGAGAGAATGAGGTCAGCAGGGTTGGTCGAGAGGGCACCCATGATCGACAGGATAGCCCAGGACATTTTCGCTGGGTTGTCACGCCAGTTCGATGCCAGGGGAGAGGACTGGTTGATGTCCAGAGGAGGCCTTGGGAGGTTGGAAGGCCCCGTGTCAGGGGCACTCGTCACGGGTGCGAGCAAGGGAACCCTCAACATCGATCGAGTCCGAGAAATCCTATCCCCCGTTCCACTGT
>NTJS01000011.1 GCA_002457155.1 Marine Group II euryarchaeote MED-G35 | reverse complement strand
GATAACATGGCCGACGAAAAGAGCGATTCCGCCCTCTCCTGGTGTCTTGTATCGATTAAGTGTAGAAATTGCTGATTCTATGGCATCAGTAACATGCTTCTTAGTGGATTTCGACTTGATGTTGGCGGCTTGGCCGGCCTCATTTACAAGATGATGGCGAACATCGTGCATCATCTTTTCAGGTGGGATTATGACAGTAACCAACTCGGTTCCCATGCCCTTCATTACGGATAGTTCCGCAAGTGACTTCTTGAGTCTGAGCCTACGCTGTTGCTGGGCTATCTCGTCAGACATGCTACTCCTCCGTGATTTGCCATCACGGGCGGCATTTCAACCCTTCAGCACCAGTAGAGCATACGTATTGAAAGGCAAGGTGCCAACCTATGGTCGATGGCGACGGTTGTTGTTGCGCTCGGCGGGAGCTTGCTTAGGCCGGAAGTCGAAGAGAGGCACAACTGGTTACAGAGTATGGTCGAAGTAATTGTAGCAAGTGTGGAATCTGGGTCAAAGGTGGCATTGGTAGTTGGGGGTGGCGCTCCAGCGAGAGAGGGGATTGAATTGGCCAAGCCATTTATTGAAGATGTATCTCACTTGGACAGGATTGGAATTGCCGCGACGAGGCTCAACGCCACCATTGTCAGAGAGGCACTCTCCGAAGGCGGTTTGGCAGTATCGAGGAAGATTCCGGAAAGTACAGGAGAAGCAGTGCTAGAATTGGAGAAATGTGACGTTGTCGTGATGGGGGGTACTGAACCGGGACACACTACAGATGCAGTTGCAATTAGGTTGGCTATACAGAGTGAGGCAGAAAAGTGTGTTATCGCGACGAACGTAGCCCGCGTCTATTCACAGGATCCCAGCCAATATCCTGAAGCAAAATCTTTCGATCATCTGACACTAAGAGAATTGCAAGAGATAGTGGGACCCCCGGAACATGCAGAGGCGGGGACCTCTCAGGTAGTTGATCCAGTAGGAGTGGGGGAAGCAGTTGAGCATGGCCTCCCTCTGGATGTGCTTGACGGCAGGGACACTCAAGTGATCAAGATGTCACTCGAGGGGGATGATTTCGAGGGAACTAGGGTGAGGGATTAATGGCCAGTAGGAAAGACACCATTCTGAAGGCGGCGAAGAGGACTGCGAAGCAGGCTCATGCCGCAGCCTCGAAGAGAGGGAGCAAGCCCAGAGCTAGGGTTGGCATAGAGCCGCACAGGCATTGTTCCGTTTGCTGGAAGCCTATCTCATTGGATAGCGAACCTGCAATATGCGGTGACGACGTTTGTGAAAAAATGTTTGATAGGCGTGAGAAATCAAGGAAGAGGTTCACCTTCTTGATGTACTTCGGGATTGCGCTTTTCGTTGGCCTCCTTGCATTCCAAATCATCATGGGAGCGTCAGGTTAAATCACGTTGAATCCGGAGGCATGTTAGAATGATGGTCAGAATCCTTTCCATTCTACCGATGTTGGTCGGATTACTATGCGCTTTGATCCTCGTACTCAGCCTAATCGGATACCAGACGCCGGCAACAGGGAACCAGGTACCGATTGTCCCGTGCTCGGATGGTGATGCTGGATGCAATGTCGGAATGACGACTGAGGATATGAAAGTTCCAAGGGCATTCGGTCTATTGGAAATCACCCTTGATGTTGAGTGGAAGGAACCGGACAGGGGATGGCTGGGGGTAGTAGATTCCTCGGCGGCGGAAGAGTGCCCCCCCGATGGTTCGTCTGGCCTAACCATGTGCACAGAGGAAGAGATTGGTGAGTTCCTAGTAGCAGGGGGGCCGCAGAATGACGGTTCGATGAGTTTCAGGGTCAAGCCCGGTTCCTACCGTTTCGTTACCGCTGGTTATGAGGGGGCTGGTCTCGATTCCCAGATGGTCGAGATGACCTCGAGCATACACTTAGAAAATTTCGTCGAGATTATCCTCGCTGGCACTTCTGGACTGCTCCTGCTTGGAGCTGGGGAGATGGCGTTTCCGATTGGGGGCCTGATGAAGCGAATCCAAGGTAAGAAGTGAGTTTTCCTCAGTATCGTTGAATAACCAATCCGTATTGGAGAATGTATGCGCGTGACAAAATGCCCCAACTGCGGCTCTGAGGTTGACGTCTCAGGACTTTCTGAGTCTTATGGCGGGCATAACTTCTACTGCGTAGTCTGCGGCCATTCGTGGCACGTATGATTCTTGGAATGAGCTAGCCCTCATCCTGGCGGGGCCAATGATCGGGGAGAGTCAGCGGATCTTCTACCCTATCGGCATCGATAATTTCGATTAGGTCTGACCTTAGTTCCTCTAATCCTTCCCCGGTAATTGAGCTGATGCTATGATCGTCAGAGGAGTCAATATTCTCGATCAGGTCCGACTTCGTAGAAACGACAAGGACCCTCCTGTCAGACAGGAGCCCCCTCACCTCCCCGAGGAGATGCTCCTGCTCGGAAACTGGGGTTGTCGAATCATCGGTCCTATCAATCAAAAACAATAAGACGTCGCCGAGATGCTCCAGAGCGGCAATAGCCTGCATTTCGATCTGGTTCCTCTCCGGCATAGGCCTATCGAGAAGTCCAGGGGTATCCACCATCTGGTATACTCTGCGCCGATGCGTGAAATGACCAAGATGGATTTGCTTGGTCGTAAATGGGTACGATGCGACTTGTGGTTCGCCACTGGAAAGTGCACCAATTAATGCTGATTTTCCGACATTGGGTGATCCAGCCACGACAATGCATGGTTCGAATGGGTCGGTAGAGGGAAGTTTCCGGAGAACGTCTCGAGCCTCTCCCAACCACAAAATCTGAGGTGAAATCTGGTCGATAATGGAAGATAAACGCCCATATGCGTGCCTCCTTGCCTTGTGAAATCCGTCAATATCTCTTAGTCTCAGTATCTTTGACTGCGCTTCTCCGGAAATCCTCTGAGACCTCTCGGCGGCCCATTGCAATGATGCCAGATTCTTTTTGTAATCATCACACCCCACTGCTGCATCTACAAGAGCCTGGTCAAACTCAGGTAACGCGTTTAGGCTAGGCCATCTATCCACGTACGAGTTCAGGGTCTTTGTCGCGACATCGCAAGCAGACTGAACCATCCGATTCATCTGCTTCCTGACTCGATGGTACTTGTCCGGATCCTCGACTAAATCCGCCTGACTGCTCGCCCTCCCAAATGCCTTGTCAAGAATCTCCTGAGGATAAAGTACTGTCGGAATCGACCTCCATTCCACCGATGCCAAGCAACTACCTCCGTCGACTCCGCCACGGTATCGCACTTCAATCATTAGTAATGAATGGAGCAAATTGGCACCCATGTCCGACCCGCTGGTTTTTCTATGACTGCCGGAACGAGGGCATGTGTCCGACGCAGCTGGAGGTGGGGGAGAAGTTGAGTTGCCCCCCTGGGCTGCTAGTTTCTTCGAGGATTATGGCTCTCCGATTCTAGATGAGCTTGGTGATGTATTCCATGGGCCCCTCCTGGACAGGAAATACGGTCTGAGGAAGGACGATTTGGTCGAGATGCTCCTAGACAGGAGGATGCTACCTGATGACAGGGACCCATTGGTACGTGGAATGATGATTGGAGGGAGGAGTTCTTCGATAGACGTACTGGATGAGAATGGTGAATTCAGATCAATCTCCCGTGACGCTATTGTGGAAGTAAGGCTTGTCACGCATCTGAGAAAAACATACATCGAAGACGAAGAGTTACTAAAATTCGAGAAGGATGACATGAAGAGAAGGTCAGAAGTCCACGAGATGGCTGAGAAGACCAGTGAAGGTCATGGAAACAATCTATCCTGGGGGTGAATAGTTGGATAATCTGTCTGCCATGGACTGTGTTCCTTGCGAAGGAGGTGTACCACCGCTCAGCGAAGAAGAGTCGATGGCATTCCTCGTTCAGATTCATGGTGACTGGAAATTAGTAGACAACCACCACATCACTCGGACCTGGACCTTTCCAGACTTTGCATCAGCTCTTGAATTTACCAATGCACTTGGAACCATATGCGAGGAGCAAGCCCACCATGCCGATTTCAATCTCGGATGGGGTAAATTGGTGGCCGTAATTTTCACCCATAAAATCGACGCGCTTTCCGAGTCAGACTTCGTTTTAGCCTCCAAGTTCGATGCAATCGAACGGTGAGGGAAATGTCCGGATTCCAGGATGTCCTAACCTCAAGGCGCACCATCTATAGGTTCAGCGGAAAGAAGGTGGATGCAGTGGCACTGGAATTGGCCTTTGATGCGGCGAGGAATGCCCCTTGTCACAAGAATACCCATCCTTGGAAATTCTACGTAATGGGGGATGAGGCCCGAAAAGAAATCATCCCCGAGGTCAAAAGACTGGCGAAGAAGAAGATCCCCGATGGGGAGAATTCAGAGGCGGGCATTTCCAAGGCAGTCGACAAGATTCTATCACCTCCCGTTCTAATTTGTGTTACTAGTGCTTTGAGCCCTCAAGATTCCTTTAGAGAGGAGGAAGACTATGCGGCAACAGTATGTGCGACACACAATCTGGTCCTCTCGCTGTGGGGGAATGGCATCGGATCACAGTGGAGCACCGGTGCGATTACTCGTTCGAAGGCGTCTTATGGGGCAATCGGAGCATCCCCGGATGAAGAGCGAATAATTGGCTTCATCAAGATCGGCTACCCCTCGGGAGGGGTGCCATCTAAGAACAAGAAGGGACTAGAGGAAATTAGAGAATACCTCCCATAGAGGTCTTTGGATGGAGCAGAAATAGATAGGGGGATTTGAATGAGGAAAATTGTCTATCCAAGGGCTGGTGGTGTCGAGACAATCGAGATCGTGGAAGAGGAGGCCCCCGTTCCAGAGAGCGGTCAAGTATGCGTCGAAATCCATAGGGCAGGGGTAAACTTCGCAGAATTGATGATGAGGCAGGGGCTATACGGCTCTAGTCCAGACTTCCCATTCACGCCTGGATATGAGGCATCGGGAGTAGTAATTGGTGTCGGAGACCAAGAGGACACTCTGAAGGAAGGGGATCGGGTCCTGGCAATGACCGGCTTCGGAGGGTATTCGGAAAAAGTCTGTCTGGATGCTAGAAGAGTCATCCCCATTCCGGACTCGGTCTCTTTCGATCAAGCTGCTGCGATTCCGGTCACCTATGGTACTGCATTCCACATGCTGGTGCACCTAGGAAGAATTCGCGAGGGAGACTCGGTACTCATCCATCACGCTGCTGGCGGGGTGGGAACTGCAGTAGCACAGATCTGCAAGTCCTTTGGGGCTTCATTGGTAGTTGGAACCGCCTCCACCCCCAAGAGGGATTTTGTCGAATCGATGGGAATGAGATTCGTAGATAGGGAAAAGGAAGACTTCGTAGAAGTCTGCAAGGAGTTGACCGATGGCCGAGGGGTGCATCATGCCATCGACCCCGTGGGTGGCAGTCACCTGCTAAGGTCATACAAGTCCCTTAGGAAGGGGGGGAAATTGTACTACTTCGGAGCATCTTCAGCGGTTAAGGGCGAAAAGAGATCGAGATTGTCCGAACTGAGAATGTGGTGGGGTATGCCCAGATTCGACCCTATCCGGCTTATGACCTCAAACAAAGCTGTTTTCGGAGTTCATATGGGTCTCTTGGAGGATGAGTCGGTATTCAAGGGGCATCTTGCTTCGTTGTCCGAGATGCTAGAGAAAGGAGAGATAGATCCGGTAATCGACTCCGTGTGGCGATTCGAGAAAGTGGCGGAAGCACAGATGCATATACATAATCGGAAAAATCGAGGAAAGGTCCTATTGGACTTCTCACCAGAGTGACTACAGACGTACTGGCCTTGTAGCACCGCATGCCTGGCATTTCAACAGGGTCGTCCTATCTTCTCGCACGAACCTGGTGTCGGGAGCCTTGCACTCCCCACATAGGATGTACGTCTTGACATAGGAGACAATCTTCTCCTTGATTCTCTTGGGGGGGACCTTGCCCTTCAGCATGATTCTGACTTGTTCCCTGCTACCTGAGGTTCCAAGTTCATTCAACAGGTACTGGAAAACGTGATTTGCATCCCTATCCATCGCATCGACAATCTCTGAGAAGTTTCGAAGAATCGTCTGGCTACCCTCGATCATGATGTCTGGCTGTGGCATTGTCCACCTAGAACGCTCACTGATGTCCTTGGGTATCCTCTCCCTAGCACGATCCAAGAGGTCCTCGTATCCGCGGTTCGACATGGCCATGCGAGAATAGGGGGGCTTTTCACCCCACCGGGAGTCTTGGGAACGGTCAAGGGCCGGTTCTAGCTCGGCAACATGTGGACGAGGCGCCCGTTGTCAAGGTCGCAAAGACTGACCCTCATGCAAAGATACCCACTAAGGGAAGCGCTCACGCCGCTGGATGGGACCTGTACTGCTTGGAGGACACGGTTGTGAGTTTCAGGTCTAGTGTGAAGCTCAGAACCGGGCTAAGAGTTGCTATCCCAGAGGGTTTCGAGGGCCAAGTTAGGGCTAGGTCATCACTTGGTTCGAAAGGACTCATCCTGCCCCATAGCATAGGGACAATTGATGCTGATTACAGGGGCGAGTTGTTCGTCCTAATGACGTGGATTGGTGAAGGGGAGTCCTACAAGGTGAAATCCGGAGAGAGGATTGCCCAACTAGTGATTGCACCGATTCCCGATGTCCAATTCTCAGAAGTTGATGTTGTGGATCTAGGAGATACCGTTAGAGGAGAGGGTGGCTTCGGAAGCACCGGCAGATTCTGAATACGGCAAATACAACATCCACCATAGAATACCCCCGGTGGATTCATAGCACTCTAACGCTGGCATCGACTGATGCACCTAAGTGTAGATGAGTTGAGATCCAAGGTCGAAGAGTTCAGATCAAGCGGACTCAACACCCAACAAATAGCGGATGAGCTTTCTCTGTCTCAGACCACTGTACAGTGGCTCTCTGCCAGTGACTTCGAGGTAGGTGACAAACCGCTTGATGTTAAGGTCGGATGGAGGTCAATTGCCGTCAAAGGTGATCGTATAGAAGCAGTTTCATACATTTTCTGCGACATCATTGATGAGATGGTAGGTGAAGAAGTCGACACCATTGTTGGGGTTAGCATCAACGGGATCGCTTTCGCCCAGGCAATTTCTTCCACGATGGATCTGGAAATGGCAGTCGTAAGAAGCATCAACGAGGAAGTTGGCGGACATCTCTCAGAAGTCTATGCAGGGGTCGATGGCAAAAGAGTAATCATCATTGATGACGTATACTCTTCTGGCACGACCATGCAGAAGACTGCAGCCGATCTCAAGGCCTCGGGTGCCGATGTCAAGATGTGCATGGTTCTTGTAAACAAGTCCTGGGACGATGACGTCGATGGAGTGCCATTGAGGGCGCTGATTCGAGCAGCGACGGTCTGAGGTGGCACATGCACTGGGCGGATTATACCGCACAAAGGCTCATCGAGCGTGGAGGGGAACAGGTATCAGCCTCGGGAATTACGCCGTCCGGAGAGTTCCACATCGGCCATCTGAGGGAGATTCTCTCTGCTGAGATGATACATAGGGCATGCCTTGATGCTGGCATTCAATCGAAATACATCTTCATCGTCGACTCGATGGACCCACTTAGAAGGGTGTATGAATTCCTATCACCCGAATACAAGAGATACATTGGCCACCCACTCGCATTCATCCCAGCTCCTGGTCCTGATGGAAAACCGGGAGATGGGAAGCAAACCTACGCCGAGCACTTCCTTGCCCCGTTCCTGAAAGCTCTGAGTGAAATTGGAGTTCTTCCGGAGGTGGTGATGAATCACGAGACTTACGAATCCGGTAGATTCGCCGAGTACATCGACTTAGCGATCTCAAAGAGGGAAGAAATCAGAGGCATTGTCCAGGACATTTCAGGGAGAGAGCTAGCTGACGACTGGTTCCCTTACAACCCAATGGGATCAGATGGTAGTCTCGATGGAGTGACTGTGACTGGTTACGAGAACCCATTTGTTCTCTGGGTTGACTCCCATGGAATTGAGGGGAAGTCCGACATCAGGAAGGCCGAGGGCAAGATGCCCTGGCGAATCGACTGGGCTGCCAGATGGGCGATTCACGGGATCACTTGCGAACCAGCCGGTAAGGACCATGGCGCTGCTGGAGGAAGTTACGACACTGGAATTCCGATTTGCAGGGTCCTAGGTGGCGATCCTCCAGACAAAATTGTCTACGAATGGATCCAATTGAAGGGGATGGGGCCAATGTCCAGCTCGACAGGCCTCACCGTAGGCCCGATGGAGGCCCTCTCCCTGGTCCCTCCAGAGATTCTTCGCTATGTTATTGCAAGAAGCAAGATCAATAGACATATAGAATTCGATACTGGAAGTGCCCTTTTCCGAACGGCTGATGAGTATGAGAGACTGGTTTCCAGCCCGGCTCAGGAGGAGTCGGGGATGACAAAAAGACAGTTGGTTGCAGCCCAAACCCAAAGCGGTGCAATCAGGATGAGTCAAGTTGAATCTGGTTCTGATCCCCGTGAATCGATAGGCGGAGTCTCATTCAGGCACCTCTCAATGCTCGCACAGATCAAGTCCTCCGATGAAGATGTGTGGAGTTCTCTGAACAGGTCCGGGCATATCCAAGGGGAACCGGGAAAATCACTGGTGGTCCGGCTCGCAAGGATGAGGACTTGGATTGAGGGGCCACACTTCCCCGAAGATGCTAAGATTGAGATCAAGATGGCCCTGAGTGATGAATCGAGGGATAATTTAGATGATGAAAGCAAGCAATTCCTTTCTGCGCTTTCCACGCTACTGTCTGAATGCGAATGGTCGGATGAGGGAATCAATGAGTCGATTGCAAATGCTTGCGAATCTTCAGGGATCCCAAGAAGGAAGGGGTATTCCTCGATATATTGGGCCCTAATTGGTCGGAGTCACGGGCCCAAGGCTTCCTCCCTCCTCTTCGAGATGGACAGAGGGGGAGTCCTGTCCCTCCTGAGGAATGCATAGGGTGGAAAGGGAATAGTCGCACATCATCGTTTCACGTTCACTTTCTAACCTGGTGAATCATAAGGATGACTTGGTGACTGCTCTGCTACTCTCCTTCCAATTCTACTGATCGGATTCGCAATGGTATAGAAAACTCTCAAATCCACCATAGTGGACCGGCCCGCATGGGAGTTTACGAACTACTGATGAAGGCAATGGAAGAGAGGGATGCGAAGCACTACATAGAGGCACTACACGATGACTACGAATTCGTTCGCCACCAAACTGGGACAACAATTGGCAAGTCCCAGATGAGTGAGATGATGGTTAGCATGATGGCCAATGAAGATGTAGTGATCAATGAACCAAGATGCATCTACGAGAACGATGATATTCTAGTCGAGCACTCTGTTATGGACTTCCCAGATGGCACGACTGAGGCTGTGATGGCAGTCCACACCAAGAAGGACGGAATGATATTCAGAACTGAAACTGGGGCAACCCTGATCCAGTGAGAGTTCGCTCTAATTAAGGGACTTGATATCTAGTAAACGTGGTTCTGGGACTCCCAGGAGGGCTTCCTTGATTGCCTCAACCTCCATTCTTGCACCTGCCATGGTAGTGACGAATGGAATGTTTAGTTCTACAGCAAGCCGTCTCATCATGTTGCCATCTAGAACTGCCCCCCCAGTAGATCTAGGAGTGTTGATTACGAGTTGTATCTTCCCTTGGCGCATCAGATCTAGGGCATCTGGAGAACGTCCCTCTGCAATCCTGTAGCATGTCTCGACCTCCAGCTCCCCCACGCCTCGGAGAACTCGAGAAGTACCCCTAGTAGCGAAAATAGTGAATCCCATTTCCCTGAGGCTCTCCGCTAGTGGGATCATTGCGTACTTGTCTTCATCCTTCACGGTGATGTAGACCCCTCCTTCGGTCGGAACGGGTATTTCGGTTGCAAGTCTTGCCTTGAGATAAGCAGCTGAGGCTCTGACGTGAGAACCCATGACCTCTCCCGTGGATTTCATCTCCGGGCCCGGTGCCGGATCCAATCCACGAAGTTTGATGAATGGGAATACTGGCGCCTTTACACATACAGCATCGGTCTGTGGCTCTGGTACCTCAAGATCACACAACCTCTCTCCTAGGGCCACCCTCGCAGCAATCCTAGCAAGTGGGATTCCTGTAGACTTAGCTACGAAGGGAAACGTCCTAGACCCCCGAGGATTTACCTCGAGAACGTACAATAGACCATCATGAATTGCAAACTGGATGTTATAGCAGCCGCGAATACCGAGCTCCAGTCCGATCACCCTAGTCCATTCATCGACTTGCTTGAGGATGTCATCTGCTACGTTCTGCGGAGGGATGAAGCAAGTTGAGTCACCGGAGTGAATCCCCGCTTCCTCGAGGTGCTCCATTATTGCTCCAACGAGGACATCCTCGCCATCGCAGACAGCATCAACGTCTAGCTCCATGGCGTTTCCGAGATACTTGTCAATCAGAAGGGGCCTGTCTGATGAGAGGTACGCATCCCTCATGTATGACTCCAACTGCTTGTAGTTGGCCAGTATCTCCATCCCCCTCCCTCCGAGGACATAAGAAGGGCGAACAAGAACAGGATACCCGATCTCATTAGCTGCATGCCTCACTCCCTCTGGAGTGGTAGCAGTCGCTCCGTCGGGCATTCTCAGACCACATCGTAGCGCGAATTCCTCGAACCTTTCACGATCACTTGCCTCGTCAACTGATTCGGGAGATGTGCCTTCCATCACAAGTTCTAGACCCATGGAGGAAAGATGTGGGAGTTCATCGGATAGAGGGAGTGCCAGGTTGATTGCAGTCTGACCACCAAACTGGAGTAGAATTCCATTTGCATCCTCCCTGAGGAGGATCTCCGATACAGATTCCAGGGTAAGTGGGTCGAAGTACAATCTGTCGCTGGTGTCGAAGTCAGTGGATACCGTCTCAGGATTGTTGTTGATTATTATCGCCTCATGTCCTAGGTCCTGAATCGCGCCGGCAGCGTGCACGCATCCGTAGTCGAACTCGATTCCCTGTCCGATTCGAATAGGGCCTGAGCCTACCACAGCTATCCTCTGCTTGACGGAGCCTGCTAATCCCGGAACGTAATCTACTCCCGTCTCCGCCGAACCCCCCTCATAAGTCGAGTAGTAGTAGGGGGTGACTGCAGCGAACTCTGCGGCGCACGAGTCGACCATTCGATATCGTGGATGCACCCCTAGTTCATGCCTCCTCATCCTTACAGCAGTTTCATCTTGTCCGGTTGGGAGATTCTTGAAGCCGCTCTCGGGGAAGCCACAAAGCGCATCCGCAATGTGCAAATCGGTGAATCCTGCTCCCTTCCAGGAGTTCATCTCGGATTGGGGTATTTCGGCTGGGCGCATCCCAATCTCCCCTGCTGCTCTGATCTCTGTCTCTATTGCCGCAATTCTCTCGAACCTTCGGAGGAACCATCTCGTAATCCCACCAGTCAGATCCCTCACGTCCTCGATGGAGTACCCTCTACGAAAAGCCTCAATGACAGCTCCCAGCCTCCTATCCGTAGGTATTCTGAGCCAGTCCTCGTGAAGTGCAGTTGGGAGTCTCTCAGAGGCACGTTCATCCATTGTCTCTCCATCGGAAGCATCGGACATCGTCAATGGCCTTGGATGGGGTTTGCCATACTCCAAACTAGCCCATGCCTTGAGGCATGCTTCCTCGAAGGAACGCCCAATGGCCATTACTTCGCCAGTAGACTTCATCGATGTCCCTAGAGTCCTGTCCGCAGTTCTGAACTTGTCGAACGGCCATCTAGGAATCTTGACCACACAATAGTCTAGAGTTGGTTCGAAAGCGGCCGTCGTCCCCTCACCAGTAATTGGATTGGGGAGTTCGTCCAGAGTGTAACCAACAGCAATCAACGCTGCCATCCTTGCGATTGGGTAACCGGTGGCCTTCGATGCCAATGCAGAGGAACGGGAGACACGAGGATTCACCTCAATTACCCTGTAATCTCCAGTGGACTGCTCCACTGCGAACTGGACATTGCACCCGCCCCTGATGTTTAGTCTCCTTATTAGTTTCAGAGCCGAGTCTCGAAGTCCCTGGTGGTCACGATCGGAAAGAGTCTGCTGTGGTGCCACTACGATCGACTCGCCCGTATGAACGCCCATCGGATCGATGTTCTCCATCGTGCAAACGATGATTGCATTGTCTGAGCTGTCCCTCATTACCTCATACTCGTGCTCTTGCCAACCTAGAATACTCTCCTCTATGAGCACCTGGCCAATAGCTGAGTGCAATATCCCTTGACTCGCTATCTCAACCAACTCGCCCATGTTGGATGCAGTGCCACCGCCAAGACCACCTAGGGTGAAAGCCGGCCTAATCAGCAATGGGAAGGAGCCCAGTTCCTCTGCGGCTGCGATGACTTGCTCTATTGATTCGCAAGCCATGGCCTTGCAGACTGGAAGATCGATCTCCTCACAGACCCTCTTGAAGAGGTCTCTGTCCTCCGCCTCATCTATCGCAGCAAGGTTGCAACCGATCAACTCAACTCCTAATTCGTCAAGAGTTCCGTCCTTAGCGAGAGCAGATGCTATGTTCAGGGCAGTCTGACCCCCCATTCCAGCTAGTAGTGCGTCTGGCTTCTCTGCCTCCATTATCCGCTTTACCACCTCTGGCAGTAGTGGTTCGATGTATATCCTGTCTGCCATCTCGGGGTCGTTCTGAATAGTTGCGGGGTTGGAGTTGACGAGAATGACCTCGTAACCGTCTGAGCGGAGTGCTCGACAGGCCTGCGAACCAGAGAAATCGAACTCTGCTGCCTGACCGATACGAATAGGACCGCTGCCAAGGATGAGGATTCTCTTCAAGTCATCACGACGAGGCATCAGGAACCGCCTTCCTTGCTTACTAGTTCTGCCTCTGGGCTCTCGAGATGATCTGCAACCATTTGCTGGAATCTGTCGAATAGTGGTGAGGCGTCATGCGGTCCCGGGCAAGCCTCGGGATGGAATTGGATTGTGAATGCAGGTTTGTCCAATAGGTCAAGACCCTCTACTGTGCCATCGTTGGAGTTGACATGCCGGACTCTGAACTCAGCACCCAGAACATTGTCACTATTTTCAGAGCGGGCCCCACTAGGGTGAGGGGCTAGCATCCCCTTTACTGGATCCTCGACAGCGAATCCGTGATTCTGACTTGTGATGTGGACCCTCCCCGTCTCCAAGTCCATGACCGGTTGATTAGACCCTCTGTGACCATATCTCAGCTTGTACGTCCTTAGTCCGGCTGCAAGACCCATCAATTGATGCCCTAGGCAGATTCCCATTACTGGCATCCCCTGTCGAACGGCTGCTGCCAAACTCCTCCTCGCAACTGTTGCGGCTCCCGGATGGGCTGGGTCACCAGGCCCATTGGACGCAAAGAGAGCATCTGGGGACCAGTCTCGGACAATCTCCTCTAAAGGCATGTCAGCGGGACACCAGACCACCTCGAACCTAGTGCAAAGCTCCCTCAGAATGTTGTGCTTGACACCACAGTCGATAGCAGCGAGGCGTGGTAGCGGAAGTCCTTCGCCATCCTCGGCCCCAGGATTGAGCAGAGTAGGTCCCTCGCAGGATACTTGGGCGACCAAGTCTTCTGTATCAGGGGGAGATAGTTCCGAAAGAATCACCTCCATTTCCTCGAGCCTCTCAGAGGGTCCGAACACGCAAAGAAGAGTTCCATGCTCCCTGACCCTCCTGGTTAGAGATCGTGTATCGATCCCCTCTATGCCAGGAACGTTGTGGGCGACCAATAGGTCATGCACGCTTCCCACAGAGTCTCGGTGGTCGGGAGACGTCATGTGCTGCCTGCAGACGACCCCTCGGGGATGGACCGAAGACGACTCCGAGATTCCCGGGTGGACACCGTAGTTCCCCAGAAGCGGATATGTGAAAGTTAGGACTTGCCCAGCGAAGGATGGATCTGTCAGACTTTCCTGATATCCGCACATTCCGGTAGTGAAAACCAACTCCCCCTCAGCGATTTCCTCGGAGCCGAACAGCCGACCCTCGAACCTCGTTCCATCGGCAAGTAGTAGGATTCCCCGGGAGCCACTAGGATGCTCTAAGCGTCCAGAATCGAGGAGAGGGTCCACTGCATCGGGGAAGGTTGGAGGGGAGTCAACGCCACGAATACCAGCGCCGGGGCAGAATCCCCCGTCTACTGAACTCTCCGACATCAGCAACGCTGCCCAAGTACGATTCTTAATGGTTGACAGAGAATAGGAATTTCCGCTATCACAAATTCACTCTTCATCATCGTTGATTACGACCTTTCCCTTGGCCGATGGGACCACTTTCATCTTAGCTCCAGAGAACTTTGAGTCGTTGTCCACAGGGCCTAGCCAAGAGTTGAGAAATACCGCAAGAGCAGCTACTTCCGAGTGAGGTTGGTTCCCAACGGAAACATTGTAGTCAGCCAAGTGGTAGACCTCAGCTGGAACCTTTGTCCCCCCTACAACCACCAAGGCAGACTTGCCTATGGGGATACTGGGGATGGTCTCCCTCCAAGGGCTTCCGTACATGGTGAGATGGACTATTGTCGTCCCTCCAGACTTAGACTGCTTCCGGAGGAATGACATGGGGCTCTCCTCGAACCTACTCGAGAATTCCCCTCCAAATCGTTCTGTCACTGAATCCCATGTCTCCAGCGCAGAGGGGTCCCTGTCTCCTGCGAGAATAACCTCGTCAGCCCCGAAAGCCCGAGCAGTGAGACCGAGATGAGATGTTATCCTCTTGTCTCTGTCACGTCGGTGCCCCAGCCGAAGCACGGACAGACTTGGTGGCATCTCGTTACTCATGGCTCATGCGTAAGGGGGTGACTCATCAGCATGACCCTCTAGGGCATCTGTTCCAGCGGATGGGAAGACGTCGACTCCCATGTTCAGCATGCTGGCTCTGACCCATTGAAGAAGAAGGGCGTCAAACATCATGTGTGAAGCGAAACCTACCATCACCGCAAGAACGAGGACCCGGCCGGTTGCGAATAGCGCATCTCCCTCGAGCTCCCCCCAGTTCATCATCGCTGGCTCGATGATATAGAACGCGGCAAGGACCCCCAGACCACCACCTATCTGTGACATTGTGGCATTCCCCCTCTCCCTCCCTATTCCTGTGAAGAGGATGGCTGCGACGACGAGAGCCGGGATGATCATGCTGACTGTTTCGAAGTCTAGAGATCCTAGAGTCGAGGGCGGGATTAGAGAGTCATCGAGTTTATCCTGGCCTTTACTAATAGTAATCCACCACCATAGTGCACTTGAAAGAAATAGAGCCCCGGAGGTTCTGCCTCGCTCGGTAATCATGTCCCTAACATGATGTGCATCACGAGGCTTAAGCCTCTGTACAATTGAATCTAGGATGAACAGGGTCTCCGGATCATGGGAATCTCCTGAGTCTTGCACAGATTGTGGCTCTGAGACCTCTGGGGAAGCATCCTCGCCCAGAACCATCGCTCGATTGCCCCTCCGTCACATCATAAAGCAATCGTCGTTTGCGAGTCCCATATGGCCGACTGGCGACCTATGCTAAATCGCCGAGAGGATGGGTTTCCGAGGATTATGGGGGTTGTCAACGTAACTCCAGACTCATTTCACTCCGGTTCCAGGTCGGCAGACACCAAACAGGCGGTTGCCGTTGCAACCAGAATGGCTGCAGACGGGGCTGAGTGGATTGACGTAGGGGGTGAATCTACGAGACCTGGTGCTGATTCGGTGTCAGTAGAAGACGAGTTGGCGCGAGTTGTTCCTGCAATAGAGGGAATCAGGGGCGAACTGCCGGACATCTGCATATCCGTGGACACTAGAAGGGCGGCGGTTGCACGTCGGGCTCTGGAATTCGGGGCTGACATGGTGAATGATGTCTCGGGAATGGGGGATCCGGGAATGATAGATGTGGTAGTAGAATTCAGGTGCCCAGTATGCGTCATGCACATGCAAGGACTACCCGAAAACATGCAGA
The DNA here is from genome assembly GCA_002457155.1 of Marine Group II euryarchaeote MED-G35. Lineage (GTDB taxonomy): Archaea > Thermoplasmatota > Poseidoniia > Poseidoniales > Thalassarchaeaceae > UBA36. The sequence continues at coordinate 30,519 of NTJS01000011.1, read as the reverse complement.
ATAACCCCAAGTATGGCGACGTGGTGGATGAAGTGAGGTCACACCTAGCCGAAACTACAGGAAGACTAGTCGAAGCAGGCGTCCACCCATCGCACATAGTTGCTGACCCCGGGATAGGCTTCGGAAAAACTCTGGATCATAACCTTGCGCTGCTCTCTTCAGGAAGGGGGATTGTCCCTGACAAACAAATGGGGTTGATGTGGGGAGTCAGTAGGAAGATCATGTTTCGGGACCTTCTTGGCCGGGAAAGTAGCGAAGAGAGGCTCGCTGGAACCCTAGGTATTGCGGCGGTTTCCATGCAGAAAGAGGTTGACATAATCAGAGTCCATGATGTGATCGAGCATTCGGATGCTTTCTCGGCGATGAAGGCGGTGAGATGATCAGATGTTAGAGAAAGGCAACAACATCATCGATATCGATGATAGCCTGAGAATATTGGGAACTGCGCACGTCAGTAGTGAATCTGTGGACCTAGTTCGGAGCCAAATCGAAGAATGGGGGCCTGACTTGGTCGCGGTGGAACTTTGCCCGTCGAGAATGGCTGCATTGACAAAACCGGACTCACTAGAATCTGAAGACCTTCTGAAGATTATCAAAGAGGGGAGGTCGGCAATGATCCTCCTTCAATCGGCACTCGCGGCCCAACAGAGGAGGATGGGGGTGTCATCCGGAGAGAAGCCTGGTGCAGAACTCCTGGCTGCGGTGAACGCCGCCGAGGACTCTGGAATCCCGGTTGAAATGATCGACAGGGACGTAGTTGTCACCCTTAGGAGGGCATGGAGGAGGATGAGAATTATAGAGAAATGGAGAATTCTGAACGCTCTGCTTTGGGATGAGGACGATGACGATGTTTCCATAGACGAGGTGCTTGGGGACTCCGACCTGCTCAGCAGCATGATGGAGGAGGCTAGGGAGATTGCACCTGGGGCAGGAGAGGTTCTTATTGACGAACGCGACTCTTTCCTAGCGGGAAGGATTCAGCAGATTCGAGGGAAGGGGAAGATACTGGCAGTAATCGGCGCTGGCCACCTCAGTGGGGTTGCGCACAACCTTAGCGAGCCTGCAATCGAAACCACATCGAGGCTGGCTGAGTTAGGCAAGGAACCACCGAAGTCCATCTGGCCCAAACTGCTGATGGCTGCAATCCCAATCTTCCTCTTTGGGGCTGTTGCTTGGATGGTTGCGAATGGGGAGATGGATGCTCTGAAGCAGACTGCTCAGACATGGCTCATCCTGAATGCAGTGGGGGCCGGGATCGGGGTCCTAATCGCCAGGGGGCATCCGCTCTCTATTCTGGTAGGGGCAATTGCATCCCCGATCACATCCCTAAATCCGACTCTAGCAGCTGGGTGGTTCGCCGGATACACACAGCTGAAGGTCGCATCCCCCACAGGGAAGGACGCTCAGGACTTCCTGGTGCTTGATGAGGTGTCTCTTTTCTGGAAGAACCGTGTTGGGAGGGTTCTGATGGTTACTGCAATGGGCAATATAGGTTCGTGGGCGGGTGCTTGGCTTGCAGGTGGAGCGATTCTGGGAATGCTCCTTGGCTGACACAGAACCATTTTGCGTCGAAGCCTCGTCGCGACAATAGTGACGAACTACGGATTCGTGATTAACAACAAGACTTGCATCGGGTGCCATGCTTGTACCGTAGCCTGCAAGTCGGAGCACGACATACCGATAGGAGTCAATAGGACCCATGTCAAGTACATCGAAAAGGGGACCTATCCAGATTCGACCAGAGAGTTCAGCGTCCATCGGTGCAACCATTGCGAGGACTCCCCCTGTACGACAATATGCCCAACTACTGCTCTTTTCACGAGGTCTGATGGAATAGTTGACTTCGATGACGAGCGATGCATAGGATGCAAGTCATGCATGCAGGCGTGCCCTTACGACGCCCTTTACATCGACCCAAACAAGGGCACTGCCGCGAAGTGCAACTACTGCGCACACAGAATAGAACACTCATACGAGCCCGCATGCGTAATTGTGTGCCCTACTGAATCCATAGTCTCGGGTGACTTGGATGACCCCAACTCTGCAATTTCCAATCTAGTCGCCACGCATGAGACAACCGTGAGGAAGCCCCAATCGGGAGCGACCCCTAACTTGTACTACATTGATGCCAGCGAGGAGATGCTAGACCCATACGCCACCGAGGTTACTGGTTCTGGCATGTGGACCGAGCAGGCATTCGGGGTCGGGCACTTCGCAAAGTACGCAGACAACAGGTTGGACGAAGCGGACACTACCTCAATGATCGTTCAACTGGCTCTGGAAAAGAAGGCTAAGCAGTCATCCCCCCGGGACCAGGCAATCATCAGAGATGTCATGGAAAGACTATCGGAAGAGTCAGATGTAGCCAAGCGAAGTTACGACCAGCCCAGCAAAGGAGTCCTATGGGGATGGGAGGTGTCTACTTACATCTGGACGAAGGGGATAGCAGCGGGAACCTACGTAGTGGCGATTCTAGCAATGCTTTCTGGGTTGGTTGAGATGAGCGATGGCCTTTGGGCGATGACCCTAGGGGTCGGGATCGTGTTCCTTGCCATCACTGGGATCCTCCTCGTCATCGACCTCGATAGGCCAGAGAGGTTCCTATACGTGATGCTGAGGCCAAATTGGGACTCTTGGCTAGTGAAGGGGGCGTATATCCTCTCTGGCTATGGTGGCGTTCTGGCCCTGAGTGCTGGAGTCATGATCCTCGACTTGGACAGGTCCTTCCTGACATATCTGGCAATTGCCGGAGTGCCCCTTGCCTTGCTGACCGGAGTTTACACGGCTTGGCTGCTAATGCAGGCCAAGGGCAGGTCCTGGTCAGAAGATTCCCTGCTTCCTGCTAAATTCCTCGTCGAGACATTGGCAATCGGGGCTGCAGTTTTCTTCCCCCTCTCTTTGATGGAGCCACTTGCCTTCGTAATAGGTGGAGCGGTCCTTGTTGGGATTCTGGCCCATGACAATAGATTGGTCATGGGGCCGCAGATGGAGCCGTTGTTGTGAGGTGCTAGCTTGGGTAAGACATTCATAGAGAACGTAGCGCAGAAGCTCAGAATCATCCCTAATCTGGACAGGTCGGAAGCAGTCGGCGCCAGTGGTTCACTCAGGCACTTCCCCGATCCGGAAGAATGGCACGATCACGTAGAGCTCGATGCTAACGAGTGGCCGAAGATGGTCGAGAAGCGGTACTCTTTGGTACCGACTACTTGCTTCAACTGCGAGTCCGCATGCGGCCTTCTAGCATACGTGGACAAGGGCTCTGGAAAGGTGTCTAAGTTCGAGGGGAACCCCCACCACCCCGGTAGCAGGGGCAGGAATTGTGCAAAGGGTCCCGCGACTATCAACCAAATCAACGACACCGAGAGGATACTCCACCCAATGAGGAGAGTTGGCCCAAGGGGAGAGGGTGGTTGGGAGAGGATATCCTGGGACAAAGCATTGGACGAGATCTCAACCAAGATTCGCGACTCTCTGAAGACGGGGGCCAAGGACAGGGTCGTGTATCACGTCGGACGTCCAGGGCACGAGGGGTACACAAACAGGATCCTGAAGGCTTGGGGGGTTGATGGGCACAACAGCCACACCAACATCTGCTCCGCCGGGGCCAGGACAGGGTATGCGCTCTGGCATCGTCACGATAGGCCATCACCTGATCACGCCAACGCAAAGGTGATCCTTCTAACCTCATCACATTTGGAGACTGGACACTACTTCAATCCGCATGCACAGAGGATTCTGGAAGGGATGATGGATGGGGCCAAACTCATCGTAATCGATCCGAGGCTCTCCAACACGGCAGCCATGGCTGACCATTGGCTCCCGACTTGGCCCGGATCGGAGTCGGCTCTCTTCCTAACCTGGGCGAATATGATCCTGGAGCGAGGGCTGTTCGACAGGGACTTCGTAGAGGAATGGGTAAACTGGGAGGAGTGGTTGGAGGCGGACCACCCAGAAGAGCCTCGGGAGTTCGATCGTTTCATCGAGCTTCTGAAGGAGGAGTATTCGCAGTACACTCCTGAGTTCGCGGCGAAGGAGTGCAGGATCCCAGTAGAGCAGGTAATAGAAGTGGGAGAGATCGTGGCAAGTGCTGGAAGCAGACTTGCTACCCACGTCTGGAGGGCTGCAGCCATAGGCAATCTCGGTGGATGGCAAGTAAGTAGGACCCTTCATCTGCTTAACGTCCTAACAGGGAGCGTGGGTACCGAAGGGGGGACCTCCCCCAACTCGTGGTCCAAGTACAAGCCTGACCTCTTCGACGTCCCCCCCGATCCCGATGGTTGGAACGAGTTGCACTTCCCACCAGAGTACACGATGTCCCACTACGAGATGAGTCACATCCTGCCTCACCTGGTCAAAGACGGAAGGGGAGAGATGGACGTCTACTTCACTAGAGTATTCAACCCGGTTTGGACCTATCCAGACGGATTCTCTTGGATCGAGATGCTACAGAATGAGGATGCTGTTGGGTGCCACGTGGCTCTGACCCCGACTTGGAACGAGACTGCATTCTTCGCTGACTACGTACTCCCCATGGGGCATGCCTCGGAGAGGCATGACGTCAACTCATATGCAACCAGCTCAGGGAAGTGGGTAGCGTTCAGACAACCTGTGCTGAGGGAATATGCGCGCAGAGAGGGAAAGGAAGTCGAATTTACTCACGAGGTCAACCCCGGAGAGGTGTGGGAGGAGGACGAGTTCTGGAACGAGCTTTCATGGAGGATAGACGATGGCACGATGGGAATCAGGGAGCACTTCATGAGCCCATACCGAGAGGGAGAGAGAATCACCATCGACGAATACTACCAGTACATGTTCGAGAGGATACCGGGGCTGCCCGAGGCAGCGAATGCCGAAGGGACTGATCCACTTGGTTACATGCGGAAGCACGGTGCCTTCCTGATCGAGGAAGCCACCTACAACAAGCACGAGGAGGATGGATGGCCAACTCCGAGCGGAAAGCAGGAGATCTATTCGAAAAGCATGGTCGAGTTCGGACATCCAGAGCACTCAATCCCCCACTACAGGGTAATGAGCCACGTGCATCCGGATAATCTGCAGGGTGAGGACGAATACTGCCTACTCCCGAACTTCCGACTACCCCAACACATCCACTCTCGCTCCGCCAATGCCAAATGGCTTGCAGAGATAGCCCATAGGAATCCCCTCTGGGTCCATCCGAAAGATGCTGCCAAGCTAGGGGTCGGCGAGGGAGACCTCCTCAAAGTCGAGACCGAGATAGGCTGGTTCATCGACAAGGTCTGGGTTACAGAGGGCATTAAGCCAGGGATAATCGGATGCTCGCATCATATCGGCAGATGGAGGAGGAAGCAGGACTCGGGCAACAGGTACATGACCAACGAGGTCGAGATAGAGGACCTAGGCGAAGGCAGGATGAGGATGAGGACAGTCACAGGAGTAAGGCCGTGGGAGTCTGACGATCCAGACACCAACAGGGTCTGGTGGAGGGATGGCGGAGTGCATCAGAACATCACCCATGCAGTTCAGCCCGATCCGATCAGCGGTGCGCATTGCTGGCTTCAGAAGGTTAGGATCTCAAGGCCAGTCGAGGGGGAGAACTACGGAGATGTCGAGGTCGATACCAACAAGTCGTTTGAGTACTACAAGAAGTGGAACGAAATGGCGAAGGATAAGGAAGTACATCCTCGTGGTGAGAGGAGACCCCTGTGGATGAAACGCCCACTACCTCCTAGGAAGGAGCACTGGTTCATCCGCGAGTAGATCATACCGCGGGTTCAGCGACTCCCCACTCCACTGCTTCCCAAGCCCTCTCATGGACGTAGTAGAATCCCATCTTCAACGGGAACTCGATGATGATGAACCAGCCCGCTGTTTCTATCTCTCCAGTCAGCATTCCAGCTACCGCTGCTCCTGTCAAAGTCGCTATTATTCTCCAGATTAATGTCTTTGCCAAGACACGCTCCCTAGTGTACATACCCATCGCCATATCAGGGCCGGGGCCTAGCATAGGGCAATTAAGTTAAGCGGTTCGAGTGAGACAGGCTCATTGTTTTACTATGAACGTGGAATTGCCACAATAGAAGATGGATCTATTGGATCGACATCCTCCAAACCCCAGTCGATAAAACTCCATCCCCTCTCATGCAGGAAATATAGCACCATCTTGGTGAAGACCTCGATTCCCCCTATGGCTGCTCCTGCCGTCCAACTTCCTGTGATAATTCTAGCAATGATGACGGTATCAATTGTCCCTATCGTCCTCCAAGTTACTGTCTTCACTAGGCTTCTCTTTGAAGTTGCGTGTCCGGTCCCGGGTATATGGCTCATGAACAATGGGTTATTCGATTAGGGATAACCCCTCCGCCACTTGGCTCATCACTGATTAAAGCGATTCTATGACGACGGCTATTCCTTGTCCGCCACCAATGCAGGCTGTGGCTACCCCGTAACGCCCACCCGTTCTCTTCAACTGGTGAGAGAGAGTCAGGACCAGTCTCGTTCCGGTTGCGGCTAGGGGATGTCCCAGCCCCACAGCACCTCCATTCACATTGACTCTGTCATAATCTATCCCGAGGTCCTTGATGCAGGCTACTGCCTGTCCTGCGAATGCCTCGTTTATCTCCCAGAGGTCTATGTCCGAGACTGTCAGGCCTGCATTCTCTATCGCTTTCTGGCTGGAGGGTACCGGGCCGTAAGCCATGATGCTGGGCTCCAGTCCGACTATCCCCCATGAGACGATTCTCGCCAGTGGTTCGTCACCGTCAGATTCTGCTCGGGACTCAGACTTCACTACGACCGCAGCGGCACCATCGACGACTCCAGACGCATTTCCTGCCGTGACCAGGGAGTCTGGCCCGAAGTGGGTCCTCAGCCCCGAGAGGGTCTCGATGGTCGTGCCGAGGACTACGTGATCCTCATGGGAATGGTCAATTACTCCATCTGGAGTCTCGACTGGAACTATCTCGTTCTCCCAAGCGCCAGAGGATACGCTGGACTCAGTCCTCTGATGGCTCAGAGCGGCGTATTCGTCCGCCTGCTCCCTGACAACGCCCTTCCTACGACATAATTCGTCACTGGTCTGAGCCATGAACATGCCACTGACCCCGTCTACCAGGTTCGTGAAAAGGTAGTCCTCCATGTCCTGTGGGATTTCTTCCCCAGCGGAAGGAGGTCTACCGAGCTTGTACGTCCCCCTCATGCCCCTGAGTACGTGTGGGGCCTGGCTGAGGTTCTCCATCCCCCCTGCGACAACTACCTCAGCCTCTCCCAGCATGATCATCTGGGTTGCGCTGATAATCGACTGGGCGCCGCTTCCACAAAGTCGGTTTAGAGTGAGCATCGGGACTTCCTGGGGAATTCCTGCCCTGAGTCCGGCATGCCTTGCTCCGAAAATTGCTTGTCCGGAAGTCTGTAGTGCATGGCCCATAACGACATGCTCAACGGAATTTGGATCGGTTCCTGACTTCTCCATTGCGCCCTTGATAGCAATGGTACCCAGTTCCTCTGCAGACACGGATGCTAATCTTCCACCTGGGCCGCCGTCCCCTCTCTTTCCACCCAGCCATTCGCAGAACGGGGTCCTAGCCCCCTCCACGACAACCGCGCTCTCGGTCATGCCATCACTTCCGATAACGATCAAGACTCATCGGAATTGTCTGTCATCGAACCCAAGTAGTCTGGGAGCTCGACGCCGGACATCTTGGCTACGTCATGGATTGGTGGCAGGCTCTGGACGAGGCTGCTTACGAAGTTGCTAGTAGCCGAGTTTCCATCAGCGCTGTTGCCACTGTCCCATACCGTGATCTTATCGATCTTCAGATTCCGGATGGCCTCGGTCTGTGCATTGACCATGGCCTCGATCTTCTCGACCATCAGGAGGGTTGCTGCTGCCTTGGGGTCGCCAGAAGCGCTAGCGACCAGATTGCTGTAACCCTTAGCCTTGGACTCCAGGACCTTCTGGATACCCTCGGCCTCTGCCTCATACTTGGCAAGAATTGCATCTGCCTCACCACGAGCGATTCTCCTCTGCCTCTCAGCCTCGGCCTCTGCGGCGATCTCGACCTGCTGCTTGGCAACGGTCTCACGGGCAATCTCACTGGCTCTGAGCTTCTGCTCTTCCTCATCGTAGGTCGCCTTGGCAATCTCTGCCTCTGACTGTGCTGTAGCCACGTCGGCTCTCTGCTTGGCTGAAGCCTCAGCCTCGGCGAGGTCGGCGTTTGCCCTGGCTATCTCTGCCTGGGCAGAGTTCTCACCAGCAACCGCCATTGCCTCTTGCTGCTCGACGAACACACGTTGGTCTGCCTCAGCGGCCTTGCGGCCCTTCTCGGCCTCGGCCGTGTTCTGAGCTACCTCGATCTCCCTTGCCCTGTCTGCCTTTGCCTGACCGATTGCACCGTCCCTCTGAGCATCTGCTACATCGATCCTAGCCTGCTCAACTGCTGTGGATGCTGCCTTCTTACCGATGCTCTCGATGTAATCCGACTCATCGGTGATGTCAGCGATGTTCACGTTAATCAGGTAAAGCCCGACCTTCCTCATCTCCTGGCCGACGTTCTTCTGAATCAGCTCCAGGAATGAGTCGCGGTCCTGGTTGATCTGCTCGATTGTCAGGGTCGCTACAGTTAGACGGAGTTGCCCGAAGATTATCTCCTTGGCCATCTCCTCAATGTCGTCCACCTTGAATCCCAGAAGACGCTCGGCTGCATTGGCCATTATGGTAGGCTCAGTGGAAACGCCGATCGTGAAGGTGCTCGGAACGTTGATCCTGATGTTCTGCAAGGATAGGGCTCCTCTGAGGTCGATGTTGATTGTCATCGGCTTCAGAGAGATGTATGCGTAGTCCTGAATCAGGGGCCATACTAGGGCGGCACCACCGTGCAGGGTCTTGGATGGTTTCGGACGACCATCCGCCGTTCTTTCCGTGCGTCCATAAATCACCATTATCTGGTCAGGTGGACATCTCTTGTAGCGCTGTGCGAAAAACATCACAGCAGCCACAAGAATCAGTACAACTGCAAAAATCATTATTCCTAGTATATCTGCTGACGTTGCCATTGGCTCAACTCATTCCAGATGAAGGGTTGGTCACCTATGAATGCTTACCCGCCATGGCCTCTGGTGGGATAGGACTAGGAAATTTCAACTAGAAGTTAGATCCTCTTTACTACCAATACCTCGCCGATGACATCGACCACTTCGATGAAGTCTCCAGTTGCTATTTCGGCACCGTCCTCTGACTTTGCATTGTAGGTCCTCTGGGCACCGTTAACCTCCACGGTGACCTGCCCTACTCCATCGTTGGCTATCCTCAGGTATGTCTGTCCCTTTGATCCGACTGCCTCAACCAGATCTGTAGTCCCATCCTGCTGCAGATTGACGAAGAGCTCGAATAGTTTGCCTGTTGCGTACATCGATGCCGTTCCTGCTATGCCTCCCGCGAGTATGGAGAGGCTGGCCCCCCCATCTGACTTCAGAACGTAGAGCCCACCAAGACCGAAGAACATCAAGAAAGCCATGATTCCCTGGAAAGTGAGTGCCTTGAACGAGGCATCCGCCCCTAGGTCGACATCTATGCCAAACAGGCCATCGAAGACATCGGTTGCAATGCCCCCTATCATCAGTAGGAAGAAGTAGAGGACGAATAGAATCCCGCCCACTAGCGCGCTTGCTGCGAAGAGCAGTTCGACCCCCGTTGCATCTCCGAAACCTATTAATTCAAACAAACTGAACTCAGCCATGCCACTGCGTACGATGGGTAAGATTTGACTTGTTCGGCGGAACGGGTAACGAGAAGTCTCATTTCTTAGATAATATGGAGCCCATGTATCGCTCTAGGTTCAGAATCGGCCCCAATGAGAGTCCGACGATAACGAAGGACAGTGTGAGGGTGTTCTGGGAAGAGAGGAATGAGTCGAATATAGTGTAAGCCAAGAGCCCTATCAGGAAAAGGAGGACGGGGATGGCTGCTCTTCTGAAGAAGATGTGGTAACCGAACATCTGGTCGAATGCGGGGTTTCCAATCACCTTGTCGACGATCGTGTCGTCCTCTTTGGGGGACATCGGCCTTCCTCAGCCAACGAGCCAGGCCATCGCGCCTATGAATGTCATCACCACAGGCACTGCGTACCAAGCCGCCTTGACCGCTTTCGGGGAGTCGTCCACTAGTTCCTTCCTGCCAGTAGCCGGATCCGTCTGCATGATCGTCTTCTCAGCCTTGCTGTATAGCTCGGAGAACTCTGTGTCGTGACGTGCAATGAAAAGTAGGAAGTAGATTCCAAGCGCTATCGTCCCTCCACCGGACAACTGGATAAGTGAGCCTATTATTTCAGAGGTGCCTGCATTGATGATCGCCTCTCCGATTAGTATCTGCGCTATTCCCATCATGAACCATGTTAGTGAGTCCTTCCTCGCCATGATTGCAAGAGGATATTACCCCTCTTGAATATGACGCCTGCATGAGCCTTAATCATCCGCCTCTGCTCTTCGGGCGAGTCTCCCAGATGGCCCACGTTCCCTTGGCTGTAGCCACTAGATTGCCCTCTACGGTAACCAGCTTTCCCTCCACATGAGCAAGATTCCTGCCCCTTCTAACGACCTCTGCCGTTGCTACGATGTGTTCTCCCTTGTTGACCGCATTAAGGTACGAAATGTCCAACTGAGCAGTTGCGCACCACTCCTCCTTGGAGAGGATCGAGACGAGAGTCCCCCCCATCGCCGTGTCAAGGAGGGTAGCATGGACCCCACCATGGGCCACTCCACCCATGTTCAGGTGCCCCCTACCCACTGTTAGCTCGACTACGCATGAGCCCTCGCTGAATTCGGTGATCTCCATCCCAAGGGTCTCGGCAAGTTCGGTCAGTCTCGGTACGTCCCCCTCGTGGCTCATTCTGATGCCTCCCCTGTCTGGACTGCCCATAGCCTCGCATACAGACCTTCCTGGGACACTAGGTCGTCATGGCTCCCCATCTCTGTGATCAATCCCCTCTCCATCACGGCGATGGTATCCGCGTTCCTTACCGTGGAGAGCCTGTGGGCGATGATCAGGGTGGTTCGACCCCTGGATATCCTCTCTATCGAGCGCTGCAGGGCCGCCTCGGTCTCGTTGTCGACGTTGCTCGTTGCCTCGTCGAGGACCAGGACTGGAGCGTCCTTCAGGACCGCTCGGGCGATTGCTATCCTCTGCCTCTGCCCACCCGACAGGCGATGGCCATCCTCTCCGATGTTGGTGCTCCACCCCTCAGGAAGCTCGTCGATGAATCCGATGGCCTCTGCGATACGTGCTGCCTCGACAATCTCATCCTCGGAGGCCTCTGGACGACCATACAGCACGTTGTCCCTCACGGTCCCGGGGAACAGCGTCGTGGTCTGGCTGACGAGGGATATTGCCCCCCTCAGCGAGTCGAGCGTGAGTTCCTTGACGTCGTGACCATCCATGGTGACGCTCCCCTCGAGCGGGTCGTGGAACCTGAGCAGGAGTCGAACTAGGGTCGTCTTACCAGAGCCAGTCGCCCCCACCAGTCCGACCGTCTTGCCGGCAGGTACGTCGAGGTCTATGCCCCTGAGCACGTCCTCCCTGCCTGGGTAGGTAAACTGAATGCCCTCGAACCTGATGTCGCCGTCAACCCCAGTGAGGCTTGTTTCCCCCTCGACAACTCCCACCTCGGTGTCGAGAAGGTCGAGGACCCTGCTTGTCGATGCGAGCGCCCTCTGGTAGAGGTCGAATGTCTCCCCCAGCCTGGTGAGAGGCCAGAGCAGGCGCTGGGTGATGAACACAATCACGGAGTACTCTCCGAGACCGATCTTGCCCTCGAGGGCGTACTTCCCGCCCACGAGAAGATTTGCCGTGAAGGCGAACAGGATGGCCATCCTGATCAGGGGGACGAAGGATGCGGAGAGTCGGATGGCAGACCTGTTGGCGTCCCTGTACGACTGGGATGCCTCGCTAACCCTCTGAGCCTCCCGCTCCTCCGCTGTGAATGACTTGATCGTGGTGATTCCCTGCAGGTTGTTGTTCAGGATGGCGTTCAGCTCGGCAACCTCCTTGCGCACCTCGATGTAGCGAACCCCGATTCTCCTCTGGTAGAGGAACGAGCCCCCGACGATGATCGGTACTGGCAGTATCGCGAGAATTGCGACCTCAGGGGCTAGGGAGAACATGATTCCGCTGACAACTATCACCGTGGTCCCAACCTGCAGGAGATCGTTGGCTCCGTGGTCGAGGAACCGCTCGAGCTGGTTCACGTCGTCGTTCATGATAGCCATGAGCCCGCCAGTGCTCTGCTCGGAGAACCACTGCATCTCGAGGTCCTGGATGTGTCTGTATGCATCCATCCTGAGCTCGTGCTGCGCCGTCTGGGCTAGATTCCTCCATAGAACCCCGTAGAAGTACTGGAAGAGCGACTCGAGGACCCAAATAGCCACTGTTATCCCAGCTAGAACCTGGAGCTGCACCCAAGGGTCGGTGTACCCGAATTCGGCTAGGAAGGACTCCTCCTGCTGGTGGACTACGTCGATGGCCATCCCAATCAGGACGGGTGGTGCGAGGTCCCATATCTTGTTCAGGACCGAGCATATCGATGCTAGGATGATCGTACCCCTATGGTCACTCATCTGAGTCATGAGCCGAGCCAGTGGGTGACGTGTCTCGGACATGGTCTCCGCTAGAACTGGATGGCTTCAATCCTGCCCCATGGGCTACCCTCGAAAGGGGACTTCATCTTTGCACATTAGAGAAATAAACCCCATGCACCCTAGAGGGCCATGGAGCCTCTAGCAGCATTCCTGATGATTGCCGACTTCACGCTGGCAGTTGTATTCGTATTCCTTTTCCACTGGTTGCATCGCACTGGCAAGATCCCGCTCTCCTACCTGTATGCATTCTGGATCGGGACACTGATCGGATCGACTTGGGAGTTCACATTCCTATTCCTCGGCCCTGAGTTCCTCCATGGGGCAGTGGAATGGCCATGGGGCTTGGATGGATGGCCACGCAAGGTCTCCCATTCCGTCTGGGATGGTGCCATCTTCATGTTCGGGGTCTACCTTTGCCATCGCTGGCTTGGCGGGGACCTGTTCCGGGGTTTCGACCGCAAGGAGCTCGGCATCATGTCCGGATGGGGGATCTTCCAGGAGCTGCTGGTGGAGTACCTGTTCAACGGCAGGGTCTGGATCTACGAGCCACTCTCTTGGAACCCTGTGATCATTCCCACAGTGCCCGGCTCCGCGCCGATGTCACCGGGATACACATTGATCCCACAAGCAGTATGGGTGGTGGCTCCAGTGGTGTTCTACATCTGCTTCCTGTGGCTCGTGAAGAGATTTCCGGAACCAGAGGAATAGCCCGGAAGTGACTACCGATGGCAACATAAGCGTAATTGGCCCCCCAACTCCCATGAAGCCCTATCTCGAGCACCTGAACATCAACTCCACTGACGTCGACGAGACCGTCCGATTCCTACTGACCGCGATGCCGGAGTTCAGCATCAGAGGAGAGGGGGGCGGGGAGAAGGCGCAGCGCTGGGTCCACGTCGGTACCGAGGATTCCTACCTATGCGTGGAAGATCGCGGGGCCACTGAGAGAGGGCCACACAGGCCGTATGTCCATCCCGGGATGAACCACATGGGCTTCGTCGTCACCGACGCCTCGGCACTGGCCGAACGCCTGCTGGAGGCAGGGTACGAGCAGGGGGCCACCTACATCGACCACCCTCACAGGCACCGATACTACTTCTTCGACCACGATGGTAACGAGTACGAGTTCGTACAGTACCTCAGCGAAGACCCCAGTGAGAGGAACGAGTACGAATCATAGGATAGGGCCTGTTTGTTCTATTCCCCTAGGGAAGACCATAGCGACCACATGCCCAATGCCGCAGCCGCGAACCAAGCGACCTCCAGGATGAAGAATGCCCATTCGTCGATCAGGTAGGCGCGTATGGCGAGCAGGCCCGATCCCAGAGCCATCAGACCCAGGTAGGGGGCTGCCTTGCTGTGCAGGATGTCACGAGTCTCCATGAAGAACGCACTCAGGATGAGGACCATCCCCATGTAAGCGACCGCCTCGCTATGGGCGAAGTCTAGCAATGCCCCTAACACGTTTGTCACCGGACCTCGAAGGCACCAGGGAGGAAAGTCCAACGGATGTCGCCATCCCCAACATCGGCATAGTGCGCTAGTATCCGAGGATCTGTGGACACCTTGCCATGGTAATCGATGAGACCGGGGTAGCCCGATACAACGGAGGCATCGATACCATCGTAGTTCCCGGAGAAGAGTCCGAACAGGCCGGTGAACAGCTTCAGGTCGGCTATGCTCATGTCATCGGTACCCGCTGCCCAGCCGGTCTCCGACTCGGTCACCTTCCTCTCGAGCAGTAGGAGGTTCCTGGACCCCTTTCCACGGGGTCCGAACACCTCCTTCCTGAGCCTGATCCTCTCGTCCACGTCCGGGATACCGAAGGTCGAGTCTAGGGCCTTGGACAATGGCTCCATGCCATCGATGAACTCGTCCGCCTTGGCACACTGGTATGGGTCCTCGGGGACCAGACCGGCCATGCGTCCGGCGTACCGCAGTATGGCGGATGACTCCGCTATGGCCCCATCTGGGGTCTGCAGGACCGGGACCATGCCCCATGGCAGCTGCCCGGCCTCCTTCATGGCCTGGAAGCTAGCACCATCGATGGATACGTCCTCCCAATCGACTCCAGAGAGCGAGAGTGCGATGCGTATCGCCTCCGCCCTGCCGGGGGATGGGAAGTATACCAGTCGAAGCATGCCTGCTCCTCTGGGTCATTCTACTTGAATGGAGTCTCTGGGCACTAGCGGTTACGCGTGCTGGAGATGGAGTGGCTCTTGTACTCGGAGTAGTTGCCCGGCCAGACCACGATGCTTCCGTCCCCCTGCAGGTCCCAGATTGTATCGCACACCTTGTCCAGGAAGTACCGGTCGTGACTGACTGTGATTATCCCGCCGTCGAACTCGCCCAGTGCCGTCTCCAAAGCCTCCTTTGCATCCGTGTCGAGGTGGTTCGTCGGCTCGTCCAGGAGGAGCATGTTGTTCTCCTCCAGCAGGAGGCGGAGCAGGGCAATCCTGGCCCTCTCTCCACCACTGAGCTTGCTGAGTGGCGTGGATACCATCTCCTTGGTGAACTGGAACTGACCGAGTAGGGCTCGGAGGTCACCGTAGTCCATCCTCGGCTTGAGCCTGCGGACCTCCTCGGTGGGCGTTAGGTCGAAGTCGAGGGTCCTGTGGTCCTGGTGAAAGTAGCCGATTTGCACCCCCGGGCTGATATCGAGCTCGCCGGAGTCTAGTCCCAGGTCTCCAGTGATGAGTCGAAGCAGCGTCGTCTTTCCAGCGCCGTTCGGGCCTATGACTCCGATCTTCTGACCTCTCCTAACACTCACCCCGACATCCTCTAGTATCGGCCTAGTCAGTGATTCGAAGGACAGGTTGGCATCCCGGAACTCCAGGACGTCCAGGCTGCTCTTCTCTGCGGACTGCAGGTTGAACTTCAGACTCTGTCGCTTCCTCGGCTTGATCGACTTGAGCCACTTCAGCTCCCTCTGGGCGCGAGTGATCATGAAGTGCTTCTGGGAAACAGACTTGTCGAATTTATTCGACCTCTTCATCGACTGCATAGCTCCCTGCAACCTCTTGATCTCCTTCTGCGTCTTCTCTATCCTGTCATTCAGAGTCTGGAGGAAGATCTCCTTCTGCTTGAGGTATGAGGTGTAGTTTCCCGGATATCCCTTGGTGTGGGCGTCCTGTATCTCCACTATGTTGTTGCAGACCCTGTCTAGGAAGTAGCGGTCGTGGCTAACGATCATCAGTGCCCCCTCGAAGCCGTTGAGGAACCTCTCCAACCACTCCAGGGTGTTGAAGTCCAGGTGGTTCGTGGGCTCGTCGAGGAAGAAGACGTCGATCTGGTCCAGCCCGACGAGCTGCCTGGCTAGGGCGACCTTTGCCCTCTCTCCCCCAGAGAGGGAGTTAAGGGGGACCTCCATGGAGCTCTGATCGAGGTTCAGGGCCTTCAGTATCTCAGTAGCGTGACCTGCTACGTCGCTCCCTCCGGAGAGTGCCATTAGGCTCTGCAGCTCCTGGTACCTATCCATGGTGGGCTGCCAGTCCCCGTCGTAGAAGGAGGGTTCCTCCATCCTCCGCTCGATCTCGGATATCTCCGCCTCAAGCTCGAGGAACTGCCTCCCCCTGCGATTGAGCTCCTGACCGAGGGTCGCCTCGTCGTCTATGTCACGGACCTGCGTAAGGAAGGCGAGCCTCAGGGCAGGTGCGAAATTGATGTCGCCCACGTCCTGGTCCTGGTTGCTGATGGTCCGAAGCAAGGTGGTCTTGCCCGAGCCATTGTGACCGATGACGCCGATTCGATCCCCCTCGTCGATTCTGAGGTTGACCCCCTCGAGTACAGTGAGTGGTCCGAAGGCCCTGTGTACCTCTTCGAGTCGGATTAGCTCCCTTGCCACAGCCTTCGCGAGAGCCACTCCTACAAGTAACCGATTACTCGATGAAGGTAGGATGGTTAGAATGTGAATTGATCGTCAGACATCTACCTGTCGAATCATCGCTGACTATGACCGGGGTTGGGCCTTCTTTGGGGGTCCTCTCCTTCCCTTGCGCTTGTCCTTGTACTTGACTGGAGAGTTGCCATTGTTCTTGCCCTTGCGACGACCGTTTCGGTGGCCGTTACTGTT
Source organism: Marine Group II euryarchaeote MED-G35 (assembly GCA_002457155.1). GTDB lineage: Archaea > Thermoplasmatota > Poseidoniia > Poseidoniales > Thalassarchaeaceae > UBA36. The sequence continues at coordinate 13,838 of NTJS01000011.1, read as the reverse complement.
ACCGTTACTGTTGCCGTCACTGTTGCCGTCACTGTTGGCGTTTCGGTGGCCGTTTCGGTGGCCGTTTCGGTGGCCGTTTCGGTGGCCGTTTCGGTGGCCGTTTCGGTGGCCGTTTCGGCGGCCGTTACTGTTACCGCCTTGGTTAGAGGACCTGGATTGGTTACTCTTCCTAGACCTTCGGGCCCTCTTGTTGTTCTTCGGCCCCCTTGAATTGCTGCCGCCCCTGAATTTCACAGGGGGTGCCATGACGAACTCCCTCTCCTCGAGGATATCGACGTCGGGCTCGGTGAATCTGCACTTGATTCCAACATCTTGCTGGATCCTCTTGTACTTTCTGTTCTGGGACCTCTGGACAAGGGAGACCACGGTGCCAGTCGAACCAGCCCTCGCTGTTCTTCCGCTTCGGTGCTTGTACGCCTTGCCGTCGTCCGGTGGGTCGAAGTGGATTACGCAGTTGACGTCTGTAACGTCTATTCCACGTGAAGCGACGTCCGTAGCTATCAGAACCCGGGATCGGCCGGCGCTGAACTTCTGCATCGACCTGTCTCTCTGCTTCTGGTTCATCCCCCCATGTAGAGTGGTGAATGAAGTCCCTATCTCGCTCATCTCGTCCCCTAGGCGATTAACTCCGGCCCTAGTTCGGCAGAAGATGATGCTGCGTCCGCACTTCTCGGTGATGTAGGCCGAGAGATCGGCCTTCCCCCTGGAGTTGACCTTCCAGAATAGGTGCTGCATGCTGTCCATGCTAATCTCCTCTGGGCCTATCCCTATCCTAGCTGGGTCAGTCTGGTATGCCGAGACTATCTCAGCAACATCGTCGTCTAGAGTGGCGCTGAAGAGTATCGTCTGCCTGTCTGGGCTGCACTTGTCTAGTATCGAGCAGACTGGTTCCATGAATCCCATGTCAGCCATCCTGTCGGCCTCGTCTAGGACCACGATGCCGACGTCATCCAAGCGGAGCGCGTTCCTGTCAAGAAGGTCGATCAAGCGTCCTGGGCATGCCACGAGAACCTCGACTCCCTGTTTCAGACTCCTGAGTTGCCCCTTGTATGGGGTCCCGCCATAAACAGAGAGGACACCTAGCCCAGATGTCCTGGCTAGAGGCTGCAGAACCTTGCGGATCTGCTCCGCCAGCTCCCGAGTTGGAGTCAGTATCAATGAGGTCGGCCTCTTCGACTTGGCCTCCTTGGTCCGGGAGATCAGTGGCAGCCCGAAGGCCAGCGTCTTCCCCGATCCTGTCGGGGCCCTACAGCAAACGTCCCTTCCGAGCATTGCATCGGGAATCGCCTCCCGTTGGACCTCGAAGGGCTCCACTATGCCCTCTTCTCGCAAAACATCGACCAAAACTGGCTCGACCCCTAAGTCTGAAAATCGAACCAATCTGCTCCTCTAATTGGCCGCGCCCTCCGCGCCCTATTTAGTATGGAGAGTAAGAAATGGGCGACTTTGTGGTTCAGTAACTGAATTTGGGACGAGCCGAGGGGGCTTCTGATCACAGTGACTTCCTCTTTAGCTCGGAGAAAAGCTTGGGTGGGATCTCGCTCTCAACCCTCATCCTACGGCCATTGGGGTGCTCGAATCCCAGAGAAGAAGCATGCAAGCAGAGTCGGTTCACGCTTGCCTTTCCACGACCATAACGGGTGTCCCCTGATACCGGGCATCCCATGTCACTCATATGGAGCCTAATCTGTGCCCTCCTTCCTGTGTCGATCTTGATCCTTATCAGCGTGTGAATCGGGCCGGTCTGCTCGATGCTCCAGTTGGTTATTGCCTCCTTTCCCCCTCTTTCCCCCTCTTGGATCAGGCGGACTCGCTTGTCCTTTGTCTCCTTTACTCGAGCCCTCTGAACTCCGGACTCAGAGCTCGGCTTGCCGAACACTACGGCATGGTATATCCTCTCGATAGTGCGGTCCTTGAACTGCCGCTGCAGCATGTCCTTGGCTCCTGTGGACTTTGCTAGGATCAGGCATCCCGAGGTCTCCCTGTCGAGACGGTGAACGAGATGGACACGGGTCGAGTGGTTCTTGGAAGACCAGAGGAGCGCCCGGTCGAACATGGTGTCGGCCTCCCCCCTGGGGGTGGCGACCGAGAGAAGTCCGGCGGGTTTGTTGACGACCAATATTTCGGAATCATCGTACAGAACCTCTGGGTCAGGGATTCCATCCTCCTTCCTTGCCGGACCATCGCCCTCCGAACGAGAAAGTGTCTCCACGATGGAACCCTTGTGGACCATCTCCTTTGCGCGTGATGCCTTGTTCCCATCTACGAGGACCCGTCCGTGATCGATCATCCTCCGGAGCGAGTTCTTCTTGGCGGTTGGATGCAAGGCGGAGAGGACATCTATCAGATGCGCCTTCTCATCCGATTCTATCCTGGGGTTCGCCATGAGCCGGGCAGAAGGAGTGGCCCATCAAGTTTGACGGAAGGCCTGAGGCAACTTACACCCATCTGTGAAATAGTCGTGCGATTTGGGACGGACCCATGAAGTGGTCCGAGGCCATGATGAGAGACCAGAGTGGGAAAGTCACCATAGTAACAGGATCCAACACGGGCATAGGATTCCACATGGCGAGGGCTCTCGCTTCCAATGGTGCAAAGGTGATTATGGCGTGCAGGAATCAAGAGAAGGCTGGGGTCGCTATGCGCAGTATCCTCGAAGAGTTCCCCGGATCAGAGGTTTCGACCTCCGTCCTTGACCTGGCGGACCTATCTAGCGTGCGATCATTCTCGGAGGACTTCGTTTCGCAATCTGATCGATTGGACATCCTGATAAACAACGCGGGAGTGATGATTCCGCCCAAGTCATTCACCAAGGACGGCTTCGAAATGCAGTTCGGAACCAATCACCTGGGGCACTTCGCCCTCACTGGTCACCTATTGCCTATCTTGGAGAAGACAGAGGGAAGCAGGGTGGTGACTGTCTCGAGCATCGCACACAACCCGGGCGTGATAGACTTCGACGACCTAAACGGAGAGAGGAAGAGGTACAACAAATGGGGTTTCTACTCGCAGAGCAAGATTGCGAACCTGACATTCTCTCTCGAGTTGGCCAGGAGGCTGGAGAGGAACGGTTCTGGGGTCTCGGCGATAGCTAGTCATCCCGGATACTCTGCGACTGACCTACAGAGGCACTCACTGTTCTGGAGATTCCTGAATCTTATCGTGGCAATTCCGGCCAAGAGGGGCGCGGAGGCGACGCTCTACGCTGCAACCGAGAAGGATGCCTTGGAGTACCCGTACTGGGGGCCGACTGGTTTTATCGAGATGAGGGGCTGGACTGGGAAGGCGGAGATAAACGCGAAGGCTCGAAACGAGGAGACTGCGAGGAGGCTTTGGGAGGTCAGCGAGAGTCTCACCGGAGTCAGTTTCCTCAGCGAGGTGTGAGCGCTTGCTAGAGGAGATTGCGGCCACGGCGGCGATTCTGATACTAACTCCCGGCTGGGCGATAGCCCTACTGGCGGTCTCCGCCTACATATGGAAGTGGCTAAGATCACGTTCCGACTAATTCAGACCAGTCTGCCTTCCATACCACCAGCGACCTCGATGACCTGTCCGGTGATGTGCCCGGATACCTCGTCTGAAGACAGGGAGACGATGGCCATAGCCACGTCATTCGGAGTAGCCAGCTTCTTGAGTGCCATTGTGGACTTAGCCCTCTCAATCACCCCCTCGTCCAGACCGGATTCGGCCTTCTTCTCGGTGAGCGTCCAGCCCGGCGCTACGGCATTCACCCTGACTGAGCCCAAGCGGGAGACCTCGTTCTTCAGAGACAGGAGTAGCCCGGTGGTTATCGCCCCCTTGGCGGCAGCATAGTCCGAGTGGCCAGCCTCCCCGTATACTCCCGCAGTTGAGCCAACAAGGACGAGGGAGCCCGATCCCCTGGTCAACGCATGGGAGAGGAATGAGCGAGAAGTGTTGGCAGTTACCCCCAGATTGGACATGATCGTTGAGTTCCACCTCTCTTCGTCAATCTCCCACATTGGCCTGGGCTCAGGGGGGTATGACCCGGAATTTGCCACACAAACGTCTATCCCCCCCATCTGCGAGACGATCTCGGCCACCATCTCGTCGGCTTGGGAGGGCACCCTAAGATCAGCATGGACTGCAATCCCGCCGATCTCCGTGGCTAGTGACTCGGCCTCTTCGGATGAAGTGTGGAAATGTACTGCCACCTTGGCTCCATCCTCAGCGAACTTCCTGCATATTGCCCGGCCAATCCCTCCAGCGCCGCCTGTGACTAGCACGACCTTGCCCCCAAGTCCTGTTTCCATGTTCCTTGTGATTAGTCCGCCCTAATAATTGCGCCCTAGTTACGAGGATATGACAACCAAAGCCCCAATAATGAACGGAGGAATCTTGTGCATTGAATTGTGGGAATTGTAAGCGGTTGAATACGTTACGCGAACAAGACAGTTGAATACGCCGACACCCTCCGGTAAACGAGCGGAAATGGGCAAGATCAACCTCGAGGAAAAGCTCTCCAGCTTCTCAGACCAGTGGTCTCCCAAGGTGATCGCCGAGATGAACGACTACCAGTTCAAGCTCGTGAAGATAGAGGGCGAGTTCGTCTGGCACGAGCATGATGATACGGACGAGGCCTTCATCGTCATCGAGGGGAGCATGAGGATCGAGTTCGAGGACGGATCAGTAGAACTGGGCGAGGGCGAGATGTACATTGTGCCGAAGGGAGTGCGGCACAAGCCCTGTGCCGACTCTGAGTGCAAGGTGATGCTGGTAGAGCCGAGAGGCGTAGTGAACACAGGAGAGGCGGATAGCGAACTGACCGCCCCAAATGACGATTGGGTCTAGGCCTCACTCTTCCTCGTCTGACTTCTTCCCTATTCGAAGCGAGTATGCATAGAGAGGGAGAATCAAGAACCACCATGAGAAGATGGGGCCGGGACCGGCCACCAACTCGCCATGGAAACCTATCAGTGACTCGTAGCCCGGTTGGCCTTCGCTTGGTGCCGAGTCGATGACTGCTTGCCTGTCATCCTCATCCAGCAGTCCCAGATCGAAACCAGTCGAGTCGTAAGTGAATACCAGACCTGTCGAGGATAAGCCATTGCCGGTTCTGGAGGAGAAGTGGGCGAACTGATCGACGGAGACCGAGCCATCCGTCTCCGAGTCGAATCCCCCTGTTGATGACCCGGGTTCGGCACCCTCGTCAGAGCCGAGGATTCCGAAGTCGGCTGCGGCTGCCATGGGGACTCCAAAGACTATCAGAGCGAGGCAGACCAGCCATGACATCCCTGCTGCAGCATCGGCCCACCTGCTGGGCCTTTGTGCCGAGACGGCGAGGGTGGCGACGAAGGTTGCCATCAGGAGCGCTAGGGAAGTCCTGGCCAGCCCCATGCACTCGCCATTGCAGGGATCGGACTGCTCTTTTTCGGCCTCTTCCTGTGCTTCGTCAGAGGGCCCATCGGAGGAATCCCCAGAAGGCCCTCCATCTTGTGTGATGTCTTCCCTCTGCATCCAGTAGAGTATCAAGGGAGTCGCGTTCTCTATCGATATCTCGAAGGTCTGCTCATCATTGTCAATGGAGTACTGCGTCTTGATGGTCGGCTCCCTATCAAGGCCCTCGATGTACGTCCCAGTGGCCGTTATCTCGAACCAAGCGCTGGACCATGCCACCATGACGAGCAACGCGGCGAGCCCGAGGGCCACCTTGCGTCCGACTGCCATGGTGACGGGACCTAGTCATCCCTTCTAGGGATGAGCATGGCTGCCGCGGCGATTACCGAGAGCGATGCCACCAAGCCATGAGCAGGTAGGCTGGATGATTCGGCTTCGGCCTCGACCGAAGTTGGCTCTGAGTCTTCCCAGTCCGGCACTCCGTCGTTGTCGTCGTCCGTGTCGAAGAAGTCCATCGTCCCATCCCCATCGCTGTCCGTGGTGTCCAGGTTCGGGAGGTACTTCGGCCCCAGAATCTCATAGAGCTCGGCCAAGTTGTGCTTGGAGGCTGGCGCCATTTCATCCAGAGAAACCCGGGGGGCGATGCCGGACTTCGCGTCTCTGGCCGCCTGTCCCGATAGGAACTCCACGTTGATGGTGGTCGTGGGATGGGGTATCGAATCCTTGATCTGCGGTCCGAAGAGAAGGCCTCCCTCCAGGACCAGTGCGACTCCCAGAACCCTGACGTCGCTGGGATCCCAGAGCATGGTCGCGCAGAGATCCTCGAGATCGTACTTGGGCTCCTCGGGGACGTTGTCCTGCAGCAGAACCTCCAGCCTCTCCGAGAATGCCTCCATGGTCTTCTCGAGGTTCGATGCCTCGAGCGCCTCGAACATCATATCGAGGTCGGTGGACCCTGCGGGGCCTGTGGTCCCCCCTGTGGATGCATCTGGATTCTCGTCTTCGCCGTTGGAGCAGTCCTCGATGCCGTCTCCGACCTGCCACTCCTGGACACGCTCCCACCGGTCGTCCTGGTCGCAGATGAAGTCAGTCACCCGAGGCCCCATACCATTCCAGACGATATCGGGGGGGGTGTCGACCGTGGCAGGTATCGCTAGGTACAGGTAGTCGCCGGACCAATGGTACCTAGTCCATCCGTATTCGCCCCAGATAAGTTCACCGTCGATGGCATAGTCCGGGCTCGCTTGAAAAGCGCATGAATTGTACTCTGCGGACCATGACCCCCCATAGTTCTCGCAATCCTGATGCTGATTGCCTTCGCCCCCGGCCCACAGCTCGTGAAAGTGCGTTGCGTTCCTTGCGCGTATCCCTACGTCATACGGGTCATAGTTATCATCGCCGTACCAAGACCCGTAAATGTCATCTGCAGGAGGCAGGTTTGGCTGCGTTTCTCCGATCTCCAGCACTCCTACTTCGGTACCGCACCATTCAGGGAAGCCCGGGTGATCATCTATTTTTTCATCGAAAGCTTGCCAGCTGTTCAACGGGTGGTTAGCTCCAATTCCACTACCGAAGTCATGTTCGATTGAGTCGAGTCTAACATCCACCGCACATGACCAGACCTGGGGTTGCATCTCCTCGTCGGTGCCGTCGTAGCAGTCCGGGTACCCGTCACCCACTCCGGATGAGGGGATGGTCTGCCATGTATCGTGTAGGCAGGTGAAGCCATTGCCACTGCTGTCGCTGGTACCCTCCCCGTAGTACTCCTGCGAGCCGAAGTCCCAGTCGGGCGACCAGTCATTGATCACATGTGGCTCACCTTCGAGCCAAGTCGAGAAAATGCTACCGTACGCCTCGGATTGAACTAGGTTCGTGATCCCTACGTCAAGCGCTGTCAGAAGCTCGTTGTTGCCCTCTCGTAGGGCTATTCCGAGATTCTCCTCGGAGAATGTGGTCATTATCGTGCCATTCATCGATAGCTCGGATGTGTGCCCCAATGCGTACATCACTTCACCGTTGTCCAGGGCTTCGATGACTGCTGTGTAGTCATCGTACACATTTACCGTTGCCTCTGGAAGGTTTTCTTCAGCAAACCATTGGGGGATAGTCTGGTGCTGTACCCCAATGGTGAATCCAGGATCGTTGAGCTCGTAGACATCGTTGATGGATGGGGATCCGGGGCCGCCTATGACGCCCTGGCTCGACGTGTAGTAGCCACGCGTGAAGTCGACGGCATAGTCACGCTCGGGTGTCTTGGTCATGGCCGAGATGATGGCGTCGCACATCTCGCCGCCATTCAGGTTGGGGATGATGGGGTCCCAACCGGACTCGACCGGCACGAATTGGACTGGGGTCCCGTACTCGGCGGTTAGGGCGGATGCCAGATAATCTGCGACATCCACGTCGAAACCGACCAGCGTGACTTCATCGTCGTACGACTCGAACGGCGGGTAGTAGGGGTCGGTGCAGTAGGTAAGCTCGCCGGTCGACAGGACGTGGTGCAGCGAGCTGCCCTCCGTCGGGGTGGGGAAATCGGTGGGCAGCTCCTCGTGCCACTCGTAGTATAATGCATCGTCCTCGCTAGAGGTGATCTCGTCGGAGCCGTCGTAGCAGTCAGGGTACCCGTCGTTGAACCAGTACCTGGGGATTGTCTCGCCGCTGTCGCAGACGAAGTCAGGGGGGTTGTCGTAATAGTCATCGTCGCCGCCTTCGAGGCCGGCTTCCTCGACCCACTCCTCGACCTGCTCGAAGGCCGCGTCGCCGAGCTCCTGTACGCCGCTCTCAAGAGCCTGTGACATCGAGTGCCCCATCATATGCGCCATTGCCCATGGGACCGGGAGGACCATGCCGCACTGGGCCTGGTATTCGATGCCTTCCACGGTCACGAACTCGGTGTTGGAGATGGGTGGGCAGTTGTGCCCCCATAGGGCGTATGAGCTCACGTCCATCTCGCCGTAGATTACGCCCTGGTCGGAGATGGAGTCCGAGAGTGCCACGTTGAACACGTCGATGTCCACGTCGAACTCCTCGGTGGGGATGCCCGCTGCGGAAACCTCCATCGAGTAACCGGTGATGCTGGAGAAGCTCCCCTGCAGTTCACCGGAGTCGGTGTCGTGGTGCTGTATGAAACTGAGATCGCCCTGCTCGAACTCGGCCTCATTGCACATCTGGTATGTCTGGAATTCTTCGCTTGAGCAGTATGTGTATGGGTGCCAGTCGTCACTTGGATCGGTAGCTGGGCCTGAGTCTTGGGACGGTGCGGAACCCATCACGAAGTGGTAGTCGACAGCATCGTATGGGGTCCAGGTAGCTTCCAGGTTTGGGATCTCGAAGGAGAGTTGCACGTTCGTCGAGATGTCTGGTGAGATGGCCTCGTTGGCTGCTGTGACGCCCAGCTCGGCCTCGAACCCCATGCTGACCGAGAACACGGAGTCGAGCAGTATTTCCGCACCGTAGACGAACATGTTCTCGTCCACGTACTCGACGTAATTCGCATTCAGCACCAGGAGGTAGTCCTGGTATGCGTTGACCCACGCCTCGATCTTCTCGTCGCCATCCGACCAGTTCGTCGCCATCCCGGTATCGGCCATGCTCCCGTGCCTGATCGTCAGCTCTGTGATGCGCTTGCTGACCTGGTGCGGGGTCCCGTCATCGGTGACCACAGTGAAGGGCCCGGCCTCGTCCCATGACTCGACGAACATCTGGGTCGTGCCGCTCAGGACCTGGTCGTAATCGAGGTCGAAGCCTGCGTATGATGCGGCTGCCTCTAGGTCCATGTTCAGTTCATTCACATCGACCCCGGTCATGTTGAATGCATCTCCCTCGAAGTGGGACCAGTCGTACGTAATCCCCCATATCGAGGACTCTTCCTGTCCCTCTGCGTTAGATATGGGCGTCGTTGAGACGACCATTAGCATGCACATCACGAGTGTGATAGGCTTCCTGTTCATGCGTGTGCACCGATTGGCCGGGTTATAGAATTGGTCCCGGATTTCTCTATCCTAGGCCATCGGTCCATGCCTGTGCCCAATGATCGAAGATTCGGATCTCGAAGGTCTCGTCCGAGTTCGTCCTGACCGAGAAGGTGTCCAATTTCGACAGCAGGCCCGGGACTCCGGAGTCAGTCCATGCGAGGTCCCACCACGTCCCGCCCTCGGTGGATGTGTTGGCCTGCCCATCGTTGAGCATTACGCTCGCAACGGAAGACCCGCCTGAGAAGACGTGCAACTCCACCTCAGACAGGGAAACCTCGTGGGACATCTCCCCGGGGACCGTCCCAGTGACCGTGGTGGTGTCGCCTGTGACCGACTGCTGGCCTGGGACTGGGATGAATGGGACGGGAGCCCGTGGGAACTCAGACAGTCCGCTCATACTCAGGTATGAGTTGCCCTCGAGCAGGGCCAGGTAGTAGTCGATGCTGAGTGCGTGGTCCCAGTCTTCCGTGGCGATGGACATGGAGAATGTCACATCCTCCTGGCTGAGCCCCTCCGAGTATATCGTGAGGCCGACTATCCTCGGTGTCAGCCCATGTATCTCGAAGTAAATCTCATCCGGGCCGCTGGTTGCCCTGGCTATCTGGTATGACTCCATGGCGTCCCCGGTTATCGTCCAACTTAGGTCTGAGAACTGGGAGACGTCGTACCTGAATGGCGGCCACCTCCCATTGGGGTCCTCTGTTGCCAGCCTCGCTATCTCCAGGAAGGGGTCCTCGTAGTTCGGCTCCATGTCCCTCCCCTTCATCCAGTGATCCGAGGTCCTGGTGTAGGTGTCGGGACCGCCGTCCCAGATCTCGTAACCGACCACTCCGACCCCACCGACCACGACCGAGTTGACGACTAGCCGGAGTTCCCTATCGTCGTCCTTCTCGACCTTCCACTGCATCTCCCCGCTGACTCCGGATTCGGTGAACCTGGATAGGGTGCTGACGCTGAGCCTGTCGTACTCCTCGGCCAGTTGCAGTGCGTCTATCTCCCCGACCTCCTCCAGGATGGAGTTGAATGCGCTGCTGGTGAGTGGGAAGCATGTGCCCTCCGGGCAGGGCCTCTCGACCTCCATACAGCCGGATAGCGCCGGGATGCAGAACAATATCGACAGCAGGACGGGTCTGAGCACGTCGATGGCTGAATGGGTGCCCAAATATGCGTTCCTCAATGGATTTGGGCGTGAGTCGCTTTGCGTGGCCCCTATATGGAGGGCACGTGGAGCGATTGCCGAGGGAGGCCAACTATGAGCGGAGACATCCTCGTCGTCTACAAGAAGAACTTCGAGGAAGTCCACGACAGGTCGCTTGAGGAAGTCAGGCGAGTGCTCGACGATCTCGTGGCAGAGAGGGGGCTGAACGTTGGCTACACCGCTAGGGAGACCGTCAGGCGGGCCGACTTCGTGGAGCTCGACCTGGTCATCGTGCTGGGTGGCGATGGGACTCTGACGTCGATAGCTCACTCGGTCGACGAGAACACCCCGGTAATGGGGGTAAACAGCCACCCGCGCGTCGAGGGGAACGGGGGTTCGTACGGATTCTTCATGGGCAGCGACCCAAGCACGTTCTCCGAGGACGTTAGGGATGCCCTGGATGGGAAGGCGATAGTCAACGTCCTGCCTCGTCTGCAAGCCGAGATCGAGACCACGAGCGGGAACGTGATACGATGCGATCCCGCCCTAAATGACCTCCTCGTCGCCAACACTCACCAGTACCAGCCATCCAAGTACAGGCTCCAGAGGGGAGGGATTGACTCGATGCAGCACTCTTCCGGGTGCCTATTCTCAACCTTCGTGGGACAGGGGGCCTGGTTCAGGCACGTCGCCAACATCGAGGGAATCGATTTCCCGACCAACGAGATTGACGATCACTACCTGTACGTTGCCAGGGACCTCCCTCGTGCGGACAGGTCGGCAGATGGATCCTACTGGGAGTGGGTCAGTGAGCCTACCGTGATCACCAGTGACATGCACAGGGGTTACGTGGTCAGTGACGGGTGGGACGAGACCCACTTCACCAGGGGAGCCACCCTGACGATAGGCCTGAATGGACCGAGTCTGAGCCTGCTCACCTTCAGGGGGGCGATACTGGACGGCGTCTCCCAGTGGCTCTCCAGGACCTAGAGGATCTGCTCTAGGAACAGCTTGGTCCTATCGTGCTTCGGCTTCGAGAAGAACTCCTCGGGAGTGTTCTCCTCTATCAGATGCCCCTCGTCGAAGAGGATGCACCTGTCGGCGACCTCCTTGGCGAAACCCATCTCGTGAGTGACCACGATCATCGTGATGTCTCGCTTCGCCAGGTCTATCATGACCTCGAGGACCTCCTTGATCATCTCCGGGTCGAGAGCCGAGGTCGGCTCGTCGAAGAGCATGATCTTCGGATCCATGGCTAGGGCCCTGGCAATGGCCACCCTCTGCTGCTGCCCACCTGAAAGGCCGCTTGGGTACTTGTATGCCTGCTCGGGGATTCCTACCCTCTCCAGCAGCTCCATGGCCCTCGCCTCGGCCTCCCTCTTTGGCGTTCTCTTTACCTTCATTGGGGCTAGCGTGATGTTCTCCATTATTGTGAGGTGGGGGAAGAGGTTGAACTGCTGGAATACGAACCCGATCTCCGAGCGAACGTACTTCAGGTCGGATACCGTTGTGTCCTCATCGACGGTAATACCATCGATCTTGATCGTCCCACCGCTGTGGGGCTGGAGTCGGTTGAGGGTCCTTATGAATGTGGACTTCCCGGAACCCGATGGCCCTAGGATGACTATTATCTCGCCTTTCCTGACCTTGATGTCCACTCCCTTCAGTGCCCAGAAGTCACCGAAGTTCACCCTAACTCCCTCTGTTTCAATTATCATCTCATCGCTTTCTTCACTCATGCAGCTTCTCCTCCTCCTTCTCTTACGAGCCCAAGGTTCTTCTCGACCTTCATCGAGACCCTAGACAGGTAGAATGCGAAAATCCAGAACACCACTGCGGTGACATAGAGCGGCTCGAGGAAGTCCCCGAGGAACCTCAGATCTGAGTTGGGCAGGTCCTTTGCCAGCTTGAAGAAGTCGAGAATGTTGACGATGAAGAGGAGGGTGGTGTCCTTCCAGAGGCCGATGAACACGCTGATGATCGAGGGCAGGGTGGTCCTGACCGCGTTGGGGAGTTCGACCTGCAGCTTGGTCTGGAAGGGCGATAGCCCCAGTGCTGCTGCTGCCTCCTTCTGACCGCTGTCAACGGCCTGCAGACCGCCCCTGAGGACCTCGGCGATGTAACACCCACCGAATATTCCGAACATCAGGAGCATCCTGATTATGTCCTCTGCGTTGTAGAATGGGTCCATCAGGTCGGGCATCATGAACACCGCGAAGTACAGCCAGCAGATCAGTGGCCCTGATCTCACCAGCTCTATCACGGCGATGGATGGGATGCTGAAGAATGTCTGGTCGCTCTGCCTCCCGAAGGCTAGGACGACCCCTATCCCGAAGCCTAGGACGCATCCTGCGGTGGCGATAATCAGGTTCACGAACAGACCGCCCCATTGGGATGCCTCTATTCCGTTGCCGGCAAGCTTGTCCCAGGTCGAGGGGGTTCTGTCGCCTGCGATGATATCCTCTGAGAAAGATTGGGCCGGAGTCCCTCCAAGTACCTCTGCCCCGTCTTTGACGAACTGGGGTGGATCCATGATCAGGATTGCGAAGAAGAACGTGGCCACGGCCGATACTGCCAGATATGACCTCAGTCGGTTTACCTTGTACTCCTCGTTGTTCTTCGAGTACCAGTACGCTAGGCCGTATCCCACGAGGGCCCAGAGTGTTGCGATTGACAGCTTGACCCCGACAGTGTCAGTCTTGTAACTGACCTCGGTCGGATTGAGGGCTATCAGAGTCACTAGTCCCATGATGGCCAAGAATGGGACCAGGAATTTCCCGGGCTTCTCCCCGCTTGCCCCATAAGCGCCACCCAGAATCCCGAAGGTCAGGTAAAGTGACCACCAAAGTCGGAAGTTCTGGTTAATGCCGTAGCAGTTCGACTCATTTATGCAGACGTGTGATCCTGGGGACTGGGTCATCTGCTCCTTCATCAGCTGTCCCATCATCACCAGATCTCTGTTCGCCCAGACCACGACCCAGTCCGCCTCTATGAGCGACCAGTGGATCAGGAATGTGGAGACGATGAATATTATCCACGCAGTCGAGATTCCGAGAAGAGCAGTCGATGTGGACTTGACCCAAGTTAGTTTCACCATCGAGGAAATGGTGACCCAGTAGGTGAATGCAGCTAGCAGGAAGTACAAGATAGCCAGTAGGTCGGCATCGCCGGTAGACTGCCCCATTACCGGGTTGAGCTCCATTGTTGCTGCTCTCCAAGACTCCATTGAGAAGGCGAACGCCATAGTTATGGATAGCCCCAATACAAAGGAAGAGACCGCTCTTTCGTTCTCGTGGTTTATCCATGGGTTGCCGCTTTTGCCGACTATCGATTCTTCCAATTCCCTAATGCCGGTCTCTGACTTTAGGGTT
>NTJS01000010.1 GCA_002457155.1 Marine Group II euryarchaeote MED-G35 | reverse complement strand
GGTAGAGGAGGCTCGCAATGCATCAGCTAAACTTGCGGAAGAGGGTATCGACTGCACTGTAGTTGATATGCATACAATCAAACCGTTAGACGTGGAATTGTTGGCAAGGCTAGCGGAAAGATGCGGATGCTTTGTGTCGGCCGAGGATCACTCGGTCATTGGGGGCCTTGGAGGTGCAATATCAGAGTGGCTATCTACAAACAAACCTATTCCTTTGGAAATGGTTGGAGTAAGGGACAGATTCGGAGAAAGTGGGAGCACATCAGAGCTAATGGGAGAAGTAGGTTTGACGAGCGAAGCGATTTGTCAGGCAGCGCGGAACTCGATAAACCGGAAAAACTCCTCTTGAACTTGTCCGTAATGGGGTTCATTTGATACGTCCCTTGATTCCGAGAATTTTTCATATGCCCGACCCAGAGGCAGTTAGGCGACTTCTAGAAGGCGAAATCGATCCAGTCGAAATAGAGGATGATGCTGAACTTTACTCTATGGCCGAGAGGATATACGGTAGTGAAGCTCTGGAGGGACTAGGGGTCCAAGCTCCACAGGTTGGTCCCGTGGAAACAGTTGAAGATTTTGGATTGATTTCAGAAGACGTTAGCCTCCCGGATTTCGTACCAGATATATCCGAAACGAAGGGAGGGGATGCTGGTAATAGGGCACGCCGACGTTGGTTTGTTTTATTTTCAGGGGTTTTTGGCGTCATTGTAACTGTTTTCAACATGGCAATAGGGGTGGGTGCCGCACTGTGCTCTGTTGGAGCAGCGAATATGAGGCAAATCTGCAATGATGATTACGGTCAGACTAAGGTAGTATGGACGGAGGGCTATACGTACGATCGTTTGCATGAGATTGATTCATGGGTCAAACCAATGACCGAGATACTGATTGGTGACTTGGTTCTAATTGTAATTTTCACTATCGTTGCGGTCTTCGGAATACTTTCGAAGAAGGGGCGCTAGTACATCCTTGCAATGTACTGCTTCTTTGTAGTAGGATTATTAGTAACTAAGCATTTCCTTGGTTCTACGAAGGGGTCATCGCACTCCCCCAATAATGTCAGTCCTGTCTTCCTCTCAAGGAACTCTGCATCTGAGTCATTCCCGTCGAAAGCGATCTCATAGACAATTCCATCATCAATTATGGAGTCCGGGTTATCTTTGGAATCTAGATTCTCAATGGGGAATTCCTGAACAAGATCGGATACTAGCGAATTAGCCCGGTTTCGCAGTTCATCGGAAATCTCCAGGAGTAAAACCCTAATCTTCTCAGGTGCTTCGTCCAAATCAATCTCAACCTTCCCCCCGGTTCTTAGAGTTGCAACGCATTTGCTCGATTTTAGGTCCCTGGGCCCAAGTTCAACCCTGATTGGTACTCCCTTGATCTCCCAATCATAGTGCTTCACACCGGGTCTAACGTCTCTTGAATCGACTGTGGCCCTAAGGCCGCTGGAGTTTAGGTCAGCGGCCAGAGCCTGAACAGCGGGGATTACATTACCATCCGAATGAGAAGCCACAGGCATCACCACAACTTGGAATGGCGCGATTGAGGGTGGCATTACCAGGCCTTTGTCATCACCGTGCATTCCGACGACTGCACCTAGTAGCCTCTCAGACATTCCAAATGTCGTTTGGTGACACATTTGTGTCTCGCCATTTGGATCTTCGTATGACAGATCGAAAGCACCGGCCCACTGATCCCGATAGTGGTGATATGTCGCTACCTGCAAAGTCCTTCCATTAGGCATCACAACGTCAGCAGCCTTGGTGTACCATGCTCCCGGGAAGGTATCCCACACCGGCCTCTTGGAAACAAGTGAGGGGAGGCATAGATCATGCATTATCCTCTGAACCATTTCTGCATCCTCCTGAATCTGCATATCGGCCCCATGTTGATCGGCATGTACTGTATGGGCCTCGAAGAAATGAATCTCTCTAACCCTGATAAATGAACGAGTCTGTTTTGTCTCGTACCTGAAGGTATTTACAATCTGGAATGTCTTCAATGGTAGATCAGCATGACTCCTGACCCATAGTGAAAACATTGTGTACATGGGAGTTTCAGAAGTTGGCCTCAGGAACATCGGGATCTCCAACTTATTTTCACCGCCATGAGTAACCCAGTATACTTCTTTCTTGAATCCAGACTCCTCTTCATCTAATCTTAATTCAGAAGGATCTACACCCGCTTCACGAGCGGCCTTTAACCTGGAAACTAGTCTGTTCTCTTTGTCAAGAAGCCCCTCGGGCACTAACAGAGGGAAGCGATACTCGTGATGACCCGTGCGTAACATCTCGCCTCTAGCCAGTTGGTCAATCAGGTTCATTGCGGAAAGGCCGTATGGCTTCCAAACATCCATTCCCTTGATGGGATACCTCTTGTCGACAAGATCGGCTATCTCTACAATTGCAGGATACCATGAATTGAAATCGGACTTTGGAGGGATTCCTCTCTTAGCCTTAGAATGATTCGCCATATTCTTGCCCCATATGGAGTAGTGCTTGAATGATTCGTTTAAGTCCAAGAGTCAGTTTGAAACGACAAATTCCTCTATTTTCTTACACAACCCTGACAAATCTTGTATGCTTTCCACACTGCCATTCGAGAATACTATCCTGCATCGCTTCGAGGATGGGTTATGGACCTCATCCAGAAGATTAGCGACTACTGCTTCTAGATCGTTATCTGAAATTAGACCCATAGATTTGGAGATTAACGTTTCTTCATCTACTCCAACCTCTAGTTTGAATCCTATCCTCTTTGAGCCTCCAACATGCTCCTTTAGAACTTGGAGATGTTTCTTTGTGGGAGAGAGTTCGAGGTTCCAACTGTCAATCCCACTAGGAAATTTTCCACTGTTATATTCGGGCTCATAGTCTAGAATTGCAGCTGCATGAATCCAGAATTGTGGTTCTGGTGAAGTTTTCGCAAGTTGGATCGATTCGTTTAGCATCCCCTCTGGTGATTCGTCTAATCGTACGTCCGGTAGAGGAAAAGTAGGATCACTGGATGTATTGCCAACTACGCATACCACATCATGCCCCATTCTATGAAGATACTCTGCAATTGCCCATCCGGTTTTGCCCGTGGATGCGTTCACGATTCTTCTGACAGAGTCGATATGTGCTACGTTTCCACCCAATGTCACTGCAACTCTCTTGCGCCTTTCCAGCCTTTTATTTGTCAAATTGCAGTACTGAGCAACAATTTTTGTCGCACTTGGTTGTTTCCTCCTACCCTCAGAAGGCTCTTCCATCAGCACTTTAACCCCTAATTCTTCCAAAGATGTAAGTAGGTCTGATGTTACGGCGTCATGGAACAAGTCGTTGTGCATAGATGGTACGAACAACATTGGTATCCCTTGCCCTGATGCGGCAGAAAGCGCCATCATCAATGGTGAGTCAAGTATACCATGAGTGAATTTGGCAATTGAATTTCGTGTGGCAGGTGCAAGAATTAGTCCATCAAAATCGTCCAATTGGGACATTTCTGGATCCCACTTGGTGATGACTTCGACTCCGGACCCCCATGACAATGCAAGAGGGGAAATTACCCCCTCTGCAGAATTACTCATCATGGGGAAAACGGTTGCCCCGTGCCTTCTAAGCTCCCTTGCCAGCTTAATCGACTCTGTTGCGGCAATTCCTCCGGAAACAGCAAGGATGACCCTTTTGCCGTCCAGACTAGACCCTTTGGCAGTGACGCCGGTATCCTCACCCACGACCTTGCTATTGGTGGGTCATTGATGAGGGCGTCGATATGTGTCACAAAGATTCGAGAGCTATTGAAATTCCCATTCCCCCTCCAATACACATGGAAGCCATGGCTCTTTGTTTTCCTGTTCTATGCAATATGCTCGCGGCTTTGCAAGCTATTCTTGCGCCGGATGCACCGAGAGGGTGACCTATCGCGAGGGCCCCGCCATCAATATTTACAATCTCTGGATCCAGGTCTAATTCCCTAATACAGGCAATACTCTGTGAGGAAAAGGCCTCATTCAATTCGAATACATCGATGGCAGATACATCCCATCCCGCCCTTTCTAGAGCTAGATTGGTGGATGATATTGGGCCTAGTCCCATTAATTCTGGATGGCATCCAGTAACTGCGCCAGCTACGATTGCCGCAATAGGCCTAAGAGAGTGCGACATTGCAAACTCCTCACTACAAATTAATGAGAATACTGCCCCGTCAGTAAGTGGCGACGATGTTGCGGCAGTAACAGACCCCCCTTCAACAAATGCCGGTCTAAGCTTAGACATTGAATCAAGGGTTGATTCTGGCCTGATACAATCGTCTTGTGAGATTATGCTGCCATTGGAATTTATGGAAACTAACTCCTCAGAGAAATTCTTCTTTGAATTCGCCTTTACGGCTTTCAAATGGGAATTGAGTGCAAACTCTTCCTGTTCTTCTCTGGAGATCCCGTGTAGCTCTGCAACATTTTCTGCAGTAATTCCCATGTTAATATACGCCTGAGGCATTTCTTTCTCCAAAGTGGGGTTAGGACTCCAATTAAACCCCCTTCTTTTGATCCGGGACATTGACTCAATTCCTCCGCATAAGAAGCAATCTCCCCAACCCGCGGAGATCTGAGCCGATGCAGCAAGGATTGCCTGCATTGAGGACCCGCATAGCCTATTGATTGTTGAACCCGGGACTTCTGGAGGAAAACCCCCTAGGAATGTCATTAGACGACCGATGTTGTAGCCTTGTTCCCCCTCGGGATAAGCACAGCCTACAATAATGTCGTCGATTTCATTTGTTTCAATTGTGGAATTGTGCATGAGTGCATGAATTACCTGGCCGGCGAAGTCATCTGGCCTTGTTCCTGAAAGGGCACCCCTATGTGCCTTGGTAAAAGGGGACCTCCGCCAATCGACAATTACCGACCGCACGAGCCCTCCTCGGGAGCCTGGCCCATAACGGTTCCCGGGAATGTGAATTATCTAATGACCGTGGGGTTCTTGAATAATCCACATCGGGGTGCATACATGATTAGGGAATGCTCGATGCATGGATATTTTTCCGATGACGATCTTTGTCCTGCATGCAACTCTGAGGGCAAGTTCATCTTGAGTACCAGAGAAAGAGATGGCATGGCAAGGAAATTGGCACTTGTACTTAGGCACGCGCCGGAGAAGTTTGACTTGGAAATGGACATCAACGGCTGGATAGACGTAAGAGACATTGTTAGGAAGTTCAAAGATGGGGGACGGAGGCCTCAACATTGGCTAAGGCCACATCATCTTAGGGCAATATCTGAAACAGATACCAAGGGGAGGTATGAAGTCCGCGGGAATATGATGCGGGCTACTTACGGGCACACTGTAGAAATTGAGTTGGATCTCCCATCGAATGATATCCCAGATTCGCTTTACTACCCATCGGATCCTGCCGAGGCCGAGAATCTTGTTGAAGTGGGAATAAGCCCTGGCGATCGCTCCCACGTTCATCTCTCAGCCTCAATCAGGTATGCTGCAGAGGCGGGTAGGGTCCACCACAATAACCCTGCAATTATAGAAGTAGATACGGCAAGAATGGTGGCTTCTGGAGAAACAATCTGGCACGCTGGTGTGACTGTTTTCCTCACTGACAACGTAGCTGGGGAGTTCTTGTCAATAGTGGGCGAAGACGATCCAGAGCTCTCGTTACTAAGAGAGTCGTGGTCGGAAGAAGAGTGATCAGAACTCACCACAAACCGGACAAAACTGCAAATCACTGATTTTTTCCGCTCCGCAAGAGTGGCACTCTCCTGTTTTTGTAACTGGTTTTACGTCAGTGTTGCTCTGTTCCCTGACAGCCGACTCCCTTTCTACGAATGGTGAAGAAGTTGTGCTTTCCAGGCTACTAAGAACCTCTCGATAACGAACGACCTCAGATATAGCAATCTCAATCTGGAGTAGTCTACGGTCCCGATCGGTTTTGTCTTCAATTGAAGTGGCGATTGCTAGCTCAGACTGGAGCCACCTCTGATACCTTTCAAGTTCGGCTGTGCCAATCACATTATTTCCAGTGAGCACTATGCGTTAAACTGTATGCCGTGATTTCAAAAATGTTAGAATACGTGACTCTTGACCTTGGGTCGCATATGGCACTCAGAGTGGCAATAAAATTAGGCGGGGGCCTAATATCTGACAAGGGTAAGATGAAGAAATTCGATCATAAAGCAGTGGAAGTAGTGGTAGATACGCTGTGTTCTGTTTCAGAACTTGGAGCTTCAATTGTTCTGGTTCATGGGGCTGGCTCTTTTGGACATCTCCTCGCAAAGAAATGGGGAATTGCAGATGGATTGAATATTCATGAAGAGAATGGCCAATGGGAAGCAGTTACAGAAATTCGATCAGACATGAGGGAATTGAATAAACTGATCATGGGAAAAATCTCAGAAAGGGGGTTGGAATGCAGTTGCCACCCACCTTCGGACTGGGCCAAGGGAACCGGAGCCCGATTCTCGGGCGATATTTCAATCTTCGAAAGGGGGGCCAGGGAGCCAATCCCAGTAACGTTCGGTGATGTTGTTGATACGGGCGATGAGTCTGTGTTCGGGATATTGTCAGGAGATGATTTGATGCTACGCTTGTCAACCGAATTGGAAGTCACGCACAGCATTTTTCTGATTGGTGATTCTGAGGGTGTTTTGAGTGGACCTCCCGGTGAAAAGGATTCGGAATTGATTACTCATTTTGGCCCCGGTACGAAAATAAAGGGGGATCATGATGCCAATATCGACGTCACCGGAGGGATTGGATTGAAAATTGAAAGGTCTCTTGAGATTGCAAAGGTCGTCGACGAAGTATGGATAATTGATGGTAGAGAACCAGACAGGGTTCTTGAATTATTAACATCTGGAGAAACAATAGGGACTAAGATTCTGAGCGGTTGAGTCTTCATATACACCACTCTGCCCCACATAGTTTAATGGCCCCTGAAATCGGCGAGGTGAAAGACCATGATTCGATTCAGGCAGAGATGATGGGCGAGATGTGCCTAGTTGTAGATAGTGATGACAATGTCATTGATGCTGAGACGAAACTTGTCTGTCACAAGGATGATGGGATTAGGCATCGAGCCTTCAGTGTACTAATTTTTGATTCACTAGGACGGCTTTTGGTTCAGAAAAGATCGTCTGAGAAGATTACATTCCCAGGGGTTTGGGCCAACAGCTGCTGTAGTCATCCTCTGGATATAGTGTCAGAAAATGATGGCCCTAATGGAGTTGAGAATGCCGCTAGGAGAAAACTTGAGCAAGAGCTTGGAATTCCTGTGGAGATTTCTGAAACTTGGTCTTTCGGCCACATCGGGAGAATGGAATATTCTTGCAGGTGGGATAATGATTGGATAGAGAGGGAAATAGATCACATCATGGTAGTTCATGCCGATACTGAAGTCAATCATAATGAAAATGAAATCGCAGATGTTCTCTGGGCGGATTCATTAGAAATTAGCAGAATGATGGATGGAAATGGAGAATGGGGTAATGAAGTCATTGCCCCATGGTTCAGATTGATCTGGGAGAAATTTGCTATTCCCCACGATTGCGACCCATATGCCATGGCAAGTTCGATAAATGAGGATATAATCTACTGTGGAGAAGTAGACATGGATGGAGAATCCGTTAATCCTGGACAGGCGCTGCTAGACGCTCTGTCCGACCATCGAGACAGAGTAGAGGAGGAGATTATGGAGAGTCTAGGGAAGATGGAGCAAAAAAATCTCCATGGAGCTATGACTCACCTGTTCAAAGGAGGAGGGAAGAGGCTTAGGGCGATTTTGCCGAGACTTGTAGGAGAGGCCGTAGGAGGAGCAAATGATGGCCACTATACACTAGGTGCATCGATAGAAATTATCCATAACTTTACCTTAATTCATGATGACATTATTGACCAGGATCCAATTAGGAGGGGGCTTGATGCTGTCCATGTCGAATACGACGATGCCACAGCAATAAATGCTGGAGACGCAATGCTGGCTGTAGGATTCGAAATACTGGCAGAGTCAGAAGAAATCCCAGACAATCGGCTCAGCCATCTTATTCGATCGATTGGTGAGATGGTTAGGAAGGTTGCAGAGGGTCAGCAAGAGGATATTGAATTTGAGACTCGTGACGAGGTCTCAGAACAAGACTACATAGAAATGATCGCAGGTAAGACTAGTGCGATGTTCGAGACCTGTGCCAGAACAGGAGCAATACTAGCCAATGCGGATGAAGAGACTGTAGAAAACATGGCAGAATGGGGCCTAAATCTAGGATTATGCTTCCAATTGATGGACGACCTTATCGACATCACAGGTGACACGGAGACTCTCGGAAAGCCAGCAGGATCCGACATAGTTCAGGGAAAGATGACACTGATAGCCATTCATGCAAAGCGAACTGGAGGTGATTTACCGCATTTCGAAAGAGTGTTTGGTTCTGGTGATCCCGATGGAGATTCATTATCCAAGGCGGTATTGGAATTGGAGAGCTCGGGATCAGTAGAGTATGCAAGAAGTAGGGCTATGCATCACCATTCGTTGGCACACGATTGCTTGGACAATCTGCCTAGCTCACAAGCAGTTGAGATTCTTAGGGAGTTGACTGACTTCCAATTGATTAGGATCAGCTAATCAATCAGTATACTGAGACTCTCCTGGAATCTCTTCTTTGAGGCCCTTCCTCTCTCTAATTTCGCCAACAATCTTGTGAAAGAGTTCGGGAGGGACCTGATCATAGCCGGCATTCTCTGTATTCCAAACTGCCCTACCTTGAGTTGCAGCTCGAATGTCATTGGAGAATCCGAAAGATTCGGCGACTGGCATCTTTCCAATAACACAAGTAACGTCGTTTTCTACGGGCATGTCTTCAATTACTCCTCTTCGAGTGATTAGTTGCCTGGTAATCCCTCCTGCCCACTCGGTAGGAGCATCGATTCTAATTTTCTGAATTGGTTCGAATAGCACTGAATTGGCCCTCAGAAGCGCGCCCTTGATTGAATTCCTTACTGCTGGTATTGTCTGGGCTGGACCTCTGTGGATAGCGTCCTCGTGTAACTTTGCATCCACTAGTCTAACCAGAACCCCCGCTAGTGGTTCGTCGGCTATTGGTCCCTTTTTGCAGACATCGTTGAATGCCTCGATAATCAGTTCCCTTGTTTCATGGAGGTTCTGTATACCCTTTGTGTCGTTTACTAGGACGGTTGTGGCATTTATGGCGTATATCTTTCGCATTAGATCCTTGTCCATTCCGAGCTCGCCGAACTTGTTTCCGACTTCCTTTGCATCCTTGGTCCTAACTGGTCCGTCTCCGAGGACACCCTCCCTCAAGGCATTGATTACATTCTCAGGAAGTTGCTCCACCTCCACGTAGAATCTGTTGTGCCGATTCGGAGACTTGCCCTCGAAAGCCCTGCCCTTGTTGTCACTGCCGATTGACTCCCTATAGACGACAATCGGATTACTCTGGTTAACCTTGATTCCTTGCTCCTCCTCAAGTCGGTAAATGGTGATCTCCAGGTGCAGCTCGCCCATGCCTGATAGTAGCGCCTCGCCTGTCTCATGATTTGTATCCACAGAAAGAGACGCATCTGCTTTGGCCAGACCTCTTAACGCACCAATGAATTTAGGCAAGTCCTTCATTGATTTCGGCTCGATTGCCACCGTAACTACGGGTTCCGAGTAGTGTCGGATTGCCTCGAATGGGGTCTCATCCTTTTCCCTAGTAATGGTAACTCCGGCTGCTGCGCTCCTGACTCCGGTCAATGCAGCAATGTTTCCTGCCGAAACTCCGGGAACCTGGATCCTATCCCCTCCAACCATCATGCTGACCTGCTGTACACGCTCGGCCTTGCCAGCTCCGCTAGCCCAAACTGTCTCTCCCTGCTTGATAGTGCCGGAGTAAACCCTGCCAACGGCTACCTCACCTGCATGTGGGTCCATCCAAATCTTTGTTATCATCAGGGAGAGGGGGCCATCTGCATCGCAATTGATCATTGTCTGGCCTACTACTGAATCAAGATCCCCCTGCCATATGTTGGGAATCCTGTATTCCTGGGCAACCAACGGAGATGGGAGCTTTTCCACGGCCATATCAAGCAATACTTCGTGCACTGGAGCCTTCTTAGCCAGCTCTTTCTGTTGGTCGTTGTTGCAATACTCGAAAATCTGAGTGAAGTTGACCCCAGTCTTCTGCATAAATGGGACGGTGATCCCCCAATTGTGATATGCCGACCCGAAGGCAACTGTGCCCTTGGCCACGTCAACCTGCCAATCCGACTTGTGCTGTTCGGGAGCAAAGGTCCTGATTAGATCGTTAACCTTCTTTATTTGCTCTTGGAACCTTGTCATCATGTCCTCTGGAGTAACTTGTAGCTCGTTGATAAGACGGTCTACTTTGTTGATGAATAGGACGGGGCGTACCTTCTCCTTCAGAGCCTGACGAACTACTGTCTCGGTTTGTGGCATTGCCCCCTCTACGGCACAGGTGAGAATTATGCACCCATCTACAGCCCTCATTGCACGGGTTACATCTCCACCGAAATCTACGTGTCCAGGGGTGTCAATCAGATTGATCAGGTAATCTTCACCATTCACTCCGTGGACCATAGATGCGCTGGCCGCATTGATTGTGATTCCCCTAGCGCTTTCTTGGTCATCGAAATCCAATACCCGAGACTTCCCCGCGAGCTCCTCGGACATCATTCCTGCTCCAGCGATCAAGTTGTCTGATAGAGTGGTCTTTCCATGATCAATGTGGGCAGCTATGGCT
This sequence comes from Marine Group II euryarchaeote MED-G35, assembly GCA_002457155.1. Taxonomy (GTDB): domain Archaea; phylum Thermoplasmatota; class Poseidoniia; order Poseidoniales; family Thalassarchaeaceae; genus UBA36. The sequence continues at coordinate 38,096 of NTJS01000010.1, read as the reverse complement.
AGATTCCTTATTCGCTCGCGAACGTGCATTACCTCTGTAGCGCGCTTGATGTTGTCTTCCTTACGACCCATATTCTCAACCAGTAATTTTTCCGACCTGAAAACGGTTCATAAAGACAATTGAGCAGTTTCGGGGAATGGGATTAATGTGGGACAATTTGGAATCATCGGGCTGATGCAGCAATCCTCTCTACTTCGTGCCTCTTCCCAACTGCGAAGGAATTGACATCTCCGTCCGATGCCTTCGAAATCTCTGAAATAATGCCCTCCGTAAGGGATTTCTTGCTCTTCATTGTTGCAGATGCGGCGCCAATGGCAAGATTCCGTAGTGCGACGTCGAGTCTTCTGCTCGGAGACGAGTCGACTGCCTTTGGCTGGCTGACTGCCCCTATTCTGACTCTTGTCGTCTCTTCGCAAGGCGCTGCCTCTGTGATTGCATCGATGAAAGTCTGGAGTGGGTTTTCACCACTCTTAGCATTGATTCTATCAAATGCTTCGTCTAGAGATTTTGCGCAATATTGCTTCTTTCCGCTGTACTTTCCTGATCGCATCAAGTTGTTGATAAAGCGCTCAGTAACAGATAAGTCCTGCTTGCCAAACCATGCGTTGGCGTGTCGCCCTCCCGTGTGAGGGGCCCCAATCATCTTCAGATTGACATACCTAGAAATTCCCGGATCGCTGCAAACTACTTCACTGGCATCCCACTTGCCGAATACCATTGTCCCAATTCCTGCAATGGGCGCCTCTGAGCTCTCAGACTGGTCAATTTCCTCTGAATCATCCATTAGAAAGCACCTCAACGTATTGGTTTCTCCTTGCGGCCCCTTACCATTTCATCTAGTGAAACGCCATTGACCTTGATTACCTTGTACCTAACGCCAGGTAGATCCCCATATGAACGTCCTTTACTTCCACCGATACCTTCGACCATTACCTCGTCGTGTTCGTCGATAAACGATATTGCGCCGTCTCCGGGGGCGAATGCAGTGAGCCTGTTGCCTGTCCTAATCAGGCTAATCTTCACTGCCTTCCTGATTGCTGAGTTGGGTTGCTTGGCCTCGAATCCCACCTTCTCTATCACAATACCCTTGGCCTGGGGGCTTCCACGAAGTGGATCATGCTTCAGAACTCCGCCTTGCTTTCGCTTAGATTGTCTGTTACGGAATTTCCTCTCCTTCCACCTGTACCTCTTGCGATCGGACTTCATCTTCGAACCGGAGAAAAGGCCTCGTCCCAAGCATACACCTCAAAATGACGGCTCGGCGACCTGCCGTCCATTTATGAGACTGACGGGTGAGACATCCGGCAGATTTGCACTGTAGGCAATTTTGGAAGCCTAACATTCAAGCGGCGTAGTTTTCCGGGAGATAGTATGGGATTCAGGGAACTTGTCGATGGAAGTCGGGTAAGTGACGTCCCGGTTAGCGTCAATTTTGACATGAAAGAGGAGTCGGAAACATCAGGAAACGAACCTATCCTATTCAATGAGATTATTGAGTCTCCCGGACACAGGGCCGTGATGAACGTACTTACTCGTCAGAGGCTTTGCGAAGCATTCGATGTACAACCCGGAGAGCTGATAGACATACTCTCTTGGGCGATGGGAAATCCCTCTGAACCGGTTCTTACAGAAAGTGAAAGCTCACCCGTAATGGAGAATACCATGGTTGATCCGGATTTATTGGGGATTCCAATTCCTTGGCACTATAGAGAAGATGGCGGCAGGTATCAGTCAGCTTCCATAATCATAGCACAATATGGAGGAATACGGAACACTTCCTTCCATAGGCAATTAGTCAAAGATGAGAGCACCACTTGTGTTAGACTGGTACCCAGGCATCTGAGAACAATGGTAAATACTGCTCAGGAGAAAAACGATGAGGTCCCCATTGCTGTTGTCAATGGTCCTGATCCAGTGGTCCTCCTGGCAGCTGCAATGTCATTCAACGAACCACTCGACGAATTGAGAGTTGCTGCAGCCCTTCACGAAAGGTTGTATGGCTCCCAATTGGAAGTTGTGGAGCTTTCAAACGGGGTTATTGTACCATCAATTTCTGAATATGCCATGGAGGCGAGAATAACAACTTCTACAGGGGAAGAGGGCCCTTATGTGGATATTACAGGGACAGTTGATGACATTAGACTTGAACCCATTATCGAGTACGACAAGATTCACCACAGGAATGACCCAATTTTCCACGCACTTATTCCAGCCGGAATAGAACATATGACTCTGATGGGGATGCCCAGGGCGCCGACCATCAAAACAGCAGTATCGGAAGTTGTGACCTGCACTGACGTATATCTGACAGATGGTGGCAGTGGATGGTTGTCATCCGTTGTCCAGATAATACCAGAGGAAAGTGGTGATGGTATGAAGGCCATAAAGGCAGCATTGGATGGCCATAAATCAATGAAGCAGGTAATTGTGGTGGACAATGACATTGATGTAACCGATTCATCAAGGGTAGAATGGGCCTTGATGACACGTTGGCAGCCGGATAGGGACACTCTAATTCTTTCAAGCCAAAAGGGCTCTAGTTTGGACCCAAGTCGTTCTTCAGATGGCACGACAAGCAAGATTGGCATGGATGCAACCATAGAGCCGGGAATTGATCGTTCGCCATACGAATCTGTTCTATGAGAGAGGGGCTAATGCGCGAAGATGGATTTCTATCAGAGGCACTTCAACACCCTCGTAGGAGTCTGGGGAACCGATACAGGAGTCAAGCTGAGAAGTTCCTAAGAATAATGGAAGGAAACGACAAAAATCTCTCATGGGCAGAACAGAGCGCCAAACAAAGCGTACTATATGACTTCACAAATGAGGAAAATTGGAAAATTTTGATTAAAATCAAAGTATTGATGCGTGACTCCGAAGGAGCTAGAGCCGTTCTAGCAGATCTCTTTTCCGTCCTAGGGCGGGATCCCGATTTAATGGAGCAATTGGCGGACCGTGACATCATAGACTCATGTGAAGGAATGTTGCATGCGGCCTTTTCTAATGATCCACTAGACCCAGACAATTGGTGGGATAAAATCAGCAGAGAATCTGGCGGAATGGACTCATTTTCTGAAAGGCTGAAAGGACTTGACGTTTCGGATCAAAGAGCAAATATCCTATTCTCGAGAAGGCTTGAGAGGGTCAGGAGGGGCGGTTTCGAAGACGTATTTCTTGAATTGACAAGAATACTTCTCTCACAGAGGCCAATTAATCACGAAGCGTGGGAAGAATTAGGCATGATGTATGAGAGAAGGAGTCAGCACGACGAAGCCTGGCTTTGTTATGACCAGGCGAAGAGTGTTTTTCCTGATTCGACAGCAATAGAACGGTTCAAGTCCAGAATGGAGTCGATTGTAGGGGGCGGTGAGGGTGGCCCCTGGATAGCACCCTCTATCTCGGACAGGGCCGACTTTCTCGATAAGCTTGGTAATCTGACGAAAGTAGATCAATACGCGGAGATTGGAGAAATCGTTGAGGATGATGAACATGACCCATTTTCAAAGATTGAAAGGCTGAGGGCCGATGGAAAAACAACAGAGGCCTTCTTTCTTGCGAGAAGAATGGTCGCTGAAGGGACTGATGGTGCAGCGGAGAAGGTATCTGAAATACTGCAAGAATTGGAGGGTTAATTTTGGGTTTTGTTGTTGTATGGGCGTTTTCTTCTGAAGAAGATGGGTGCTGGATTATGGTGAAGAATAGGGTCAGAGGATGGGAACTGCCAGGAGGTCGTGTGAATCAAAATGAGGCACCCGAGGAAGCGGCTTTGCGAGAATTATACGAAGAAACTGGTGTTCTGGGCACTGCGAAGGCAATTGATGCAAATTTAATCCAAGGTGGCCATGTGGTATTGGCCCAAGTAGATGTGTCAGTTAGCCCGGAACCGTGGAAATCACCCGATGATGCCATAGAGGAAGTTGGTTGGTGTCTACAACTTCCAGAGAATTCGGCTTGGGGGGATGAAGAGATTGAGAAGATAAGAAATCATGATTGGAGCACATCGATCAGCCTTGGGTCTTGAATCTCACTTCGCCTTTCTTCTATTGCTTCCCTCCATTGTGTTTCTTCCAAGGTTTCGCTAGCATCCAAGACCAATCCTAGGTCATCTCTCTTCAATCCTGAGACGTCCTTTAGTGCGTTTGAGAGTATTATCTCCACTGACTCCTTGATGTCTGAAGGATTTGATGGAGTTGTTGTCATCCCCGGGGTTTCCCTGGGTCTTGCATCGACTATCCGTTCATCCATGGTTGGTGAATTAGGATCGATATCGTCCAATGCCATGTCTAGCCATTCCATAGCACATACCACTGCCTCGGCGGGCATGTCTGATGAGAGCCCCCTCATTGCCATCCAGAGGTGCCTCATTGCAGGTTCGAGATCACCGATCGAGGCGAGTATCCTCCCTGACTCTAGGCGCGAGAGCCCAATCAAATCTACAGGGTGGCCTGCATCCGAGGAAATGTCTGCGAGGGTTACGAGCGCCATCATCCGCTCGTTGGAATTTCGATGCCAAGATGCGAGATTCAACAGAGCGAGCCCGTGCAGAGGCGAGCCCGGGTTAACGGAGGCAAGTCTATCGACGCACCAACGTAGCTCGTTGCCAACGTTCTCTGGGGCGATTGCCCCCAAGAGTGCTCTTTCCATCCTAATCCAAGCCTCTGACTCAAAATCCCTATCTCCGAGATTCCTTGATCGTTCCAGGATCTTTTCACTGAGGATCAAAGCCTTCTCGGTATTGCCTTCAGACAATAATGTCTGGAAAAGTAGTGAGTCTGATGTTGTTTTTTCTATGGGAGCGGTTTCTTTGCTCATCCAATGTTCACGCCCTCTCGAAGCTCTCAGCCATTTCTTCGTACTTTTTACGGATGCTTTCTTCCCTCTCGACGAGTCTGCCAAGATGCTCGTTCAGTGCTTCTTTGGCTTCCTTCAACTCTGATTCCAATGAGTCTCTATCGCTGACCTCAAGGAGAATGTTCCCTAAGGAACGGAAGACAGGTCTCTCGGGGTCTTGCTTGGATAGGGCTTCTACGGTAATTCCATACTCTGAAGACTGTGAGGAGATTGTTTGAATCTGATTCCTCAGAATCTGCAATTCTCTTGCTATAGACTGTATTTCTTCGGCTGAAACTTCCTCGCTGATTCTATTCACCCCCATCCGTTGCTACGAGTGATTGCTCGGAAGCAATTAATGCTCTCATTATCGAGTTCCATATTGCCCGGATATCACTGAAGGTGTTTGCCTCAAGTATTACTGAAATCTCGTCACCATCATGAGTGAATTCGGTCTCTGTAATTAGAGATGAGGAGAGTGGTCCGGAATCGCTGTGCTCCAATAGCAATTCCAGTGAAACTGAGTCATTCCTCTTCTGTTGCTGCATCTGAATCTCTCTCGGAAAGTTTTCTCTCGAAGTCTAGTGCCGCCTGTTGAGCGATTACCGTCATATCAGTTGCAGTGGCCCCTTCCATGGATCTTCTGACTATCCTCTTATTGGCGTCACTGGCCCTTGTGTAAGGCTCCCAGACACCACCAGAGAATGTGTGGTCACACTTCCTACATTCCCATATTCCTGCTGCCTTTCTCCTAACCTTCGGGTAGTGACAACTTGGGCAAGTGTATTTCCTTGATTTCTTCGCAAGTGCAGACCCAGCTCTTCTCCTTACGCTTACGCCGTACCTAGCACCAAATCTTGCTGTTGCACCCGCCTTCTGTGTTCTCTTAGCCATTTTTGCACCTACATCGAATCTACAATTTTTCTGAGTTCCTTGGTCCTTTCTTGGGCATTTGTCATGATTTCTTCGAATTCCTCCGTTGAGAAAATTCCCTTTAGACCCTTCTGAAGCGAGTGGACGTTATCGTCGTCACCAAGGGTGATGTGGATTCTCTCATCCCCCCCTAGTTCCTCCCTTGAACAGGCATCGTAGACAAAACGACCGCCAACCTTGTGGTATGAGCACATTATTGGAGTCTTTGAGACTGGTAGAGCGTAATCTTCGCCTACCTCAAAACGCTCCGCAGGAACGATGGCGTTCCTGAGAGCAGCTATCCCGGCTAGAGCAAAGGCGTCGAATAGATTTCCATCATCAGATACTGCGAAGAGATCTAGGATTACCTGCCATGCCTTCTCTCCGGGGATTATGCAAAGAGAGTCGACATCGATACAACCAGATTCTCTAATTCCCCTATCTACTACCCTGCCGAGCTCGATTGCCTCGGGACTGGGTGGTCCGGCTTCCCAATTGCGTCCTGCAATTGGGCGGACGTCGGCGGAACACATCAAACCGCCCTGATTTGGTCTGTCCGGGTAAGGCTGCATAATCTGGAACTTTACTCCAGCGAGAACTATTGTGTCTCCCATTCTCACTCTGGCTGACCCCTCGGCCCTAGGCAAAACAGAATGCGCAATCTCGAGATTTCTCCCTCCCCACTGTGATCTTCCATCTATCCTGGCATCATTTACAGCGAGTTCGGAAAGATGGGCCCGCAGCAGTTTCGGAACTATTGGAATGGTCATTGTGGACCGCCCCCTTTCAGTGCCTCGACCATCATCCCATGGACGACTTGGGCGGCGTCCATGTTATACTTCCACGCCTGCTTGAATTCTTCTTGGGAGAGGTTCCCATCCATCTGCAAGAAGACAAGTTCTCCAGAATTTGGCATTATTCCCATAGGCAAGTCTGCTTCGCCGTAGTTGTCTTCTTCTTTGTTCAAGTCACAAACTACAACGTCATTGATCTTCCCGCTAGCAACACTGACAACCAAATCAGTCATTGGAATTCCTGCATCTGCTAAGGCCACCGAAGCGGCGGTTAGCCCGACACACCGTGTTCCGGCCTCTGCTGACACGATCTCAATAGTTACTCGAATCTTCGAGCGAGGATATAGTTCTAGCAGAACTACACTTTCAAGAGCATCCTTTGTAACCTTGCTAATCTCTCTGCTTCGACGATTGAAACCTGGACGCATCCTATCGGTAGTAGAGAACGGCGCCATGTTGTATGCCACGTCTAGAACCGCCCTGTCCTGCCTCTGAATCTTTCGAGGATGTGCTTCCATAGGGCCATAAACAGCTACAATCGCCTCGTTTGTGCCCCAAGTCATCCTGCATGACCCGTCTGCCACGGGAATGACTCCCGTCTCGATTGTGATGTCTCTAATGTCGCCTGGTGAGCGGCCATCCATGCGTAGGCCGTTCTCATCGATCATTTGCACGTCTCCGTAACCACCCATCAGTCCTCACCCCCGCTGTTTCTCTCAGAAATTGCTGAAAGTTTGTTTCGTACATCTAGAATTCCATCAAGTTCGCCGTCAATCCACATCCGGCCATTGTCTGCCACGACTATTCGGCACTCTGTTTCTGCTTTCAGCCTTCTTAATGACTCTCCGCCCTTTCCGATTAGTCTGCCGAGAAGGTGGGGGTCAATCTCTTCGATTACCCCGGACCTGATCTTCCGTAGCCCCATTCCTTTCATCGTGACTACGCTTGAGTGTGTCTCCTCTACTTCTTGTATTCTGCAAAGGACCGCATCTCCGATGTCCATTACTGACCTGGTCCCGCCGAAGTCAACCTTTCCCGGGCCAAGGCTCATTGGGAGGATTGCGTTAAACGGTGCTCCTAATTCAATGAACCAGAGGTTATTAGTGCAACCCTCGATATATCCAATCACCAGGTCTCCTGGCCTAGGGATGTATCTAGTGTGAGTAGGGTCAACCGAGATTGACCCTCCCTTTTCCCTTAGTCTTCCTTGCTTTACTGCCTTGAGGCGCCCAGAGATGGCCATTACACCATGTCCTGCCTCAAAATCTCCTGAATCGCCTAGGTCTTCCCCGGGCACTACGAGGGTTTGCCCTCGAATATTTCCTCGCGGCCCCGCCGCGCCATTCTTTTTTGCCATGTTATCGGGCCGCGCGACCGGCCCACTGTTCATAACCGTTGATGCTGGCGATATTGGTAGAATCAGTCTAATTCCCTTACTTCAACATCAGAAGACCTAGAAGCAACTTTGTCGATAATATCGTTCTTCATCCCCCCTGGAACTGAAACGACGCATACCCAATTTCCATCACTCGTCCATTCTTCCTTCTGAATCGAATCCCTAAGCATTTGGCTCACACCCCCGTAGTCCTTTCCTTGGACCATGAATGCGAGACGGATCGTAATGAATTGGAGAGGGATGACTGGGCGGAGTTCAGAAACGGCATTTGCAACCTGACTTTCTACAGACTTGAAGGGATCGATCGAGAATCGGATCTCATCAAGTGCATTTTCTATTCTAGTCCTAGGATGGGGCAGTTTTGTCTTAGGGTCTGTAGCGGTACTGGCTATTTCATTGATTATCTGAAGCTTTTTCGCTTCGACCATCTTCTTTCTTTGGGCGGTGGTGAGTTGAATGCCCCCCTTGTCCAGAATTATTCTGGCGCAGGAAAGAATCTCAGTCGTTCCGAAGGCCTTCTCAAGAGCTTCTCCTGTTGGCCTCTCCCCGGCTCGGGCATCTGACCAAATCTCTTCGATTGCGAGAAGTTCCCCTAGTTCGACTGAGTTGTTATCTTCTTTCCAGATATCAACCAATTCGGGATCGACGAGGATTTCGTATCTACTGCCTCCCTTCTCAAGGCGGGCCAGAACGGCATCATCCAGACTTACCATGACTGCCGATATGGCATTTGGCTTATCATAATGGGGTTCAAGACAGTTTGCCGAGATGCTTCAGAGTTGCTTCTCTTCCTAGTTTTTCATAGCCATCCTTATCCACACAACCAATCTCAACGGTTTCTGGGTTCAGATCTTCTTCGAGAGACTCACGGAGAGACTCCAGTCCCATCTTGATTGCAGCGTTCTGAGTTAGCCCACTCTTCCACTTTGCCTCGAAGTAGTCGATAGCAGTGGCCTTTCCGCGACCGATTGCACCGGCATTGTATGACTGGTAGGCACCCGAAGGGTCTGTTTCGAACAAATGGGCCCCGTCATCGTCGAAGCCTGCGATTAGAAGTGCTGTCCCAAATGGCCTTGCACCGCCATACTGGGTGAATGACTGCTTATAGTCGCACATCTTCTTGACCAATGTGGAGACGGGGATGTTGTCTCCGTAAGTCATTCGATTTACCTGGCACTGCACTCTTGCCCTGTCAACTAACTGGCGTGCATCTGCAACCAGTCCGGATGTCGTGATTCCGACGTGATTGTCTATCTGGTACATCTTCTCAATTGAGTCTGTAATTACTAGCTTGCTCTGAACCCTCTTATCGACAATTAGTACAACGCCATCCTTGTAGACCAAACCCACAGTAGTTGTCCCTCTTTTTACTGATTCACGGGCATATTCTACCTGGTACAGACGTCCGTCGGGGGAAAAAGTAGAGACTCCATGGTCGTATCCTCGTCCGCTTGGCTGCATCACTATCGACCCCATGCCATAATGGACTCTTATCAATCTTGGTCGGGGGAAGACTCAATCGGGCGTCCATTATGTGCAAAATAGTTTGGTGGGAGAATGAGGGTCGCGATTTTGGCTTCTGGAGGCAAGGACTCAACCTATGCTGCTTGGTGGGCAAGCCTCCAAGGATGGGAAGTTGTCTCACTGGTCACAGTACTGGTTAGAGGCGAAGACTCGATGATGTTCCAGTTGCAGAATTCATGGATTGCGGGACTTCAGGCATCCTCCATTGGAACCTCGTGGAAGCCAGTATTTTCTAACGGCGAGGAGGAAAGGGAAATTAATGACCTTGAGATTGCGTTGTGCGGGAAATCGGATGGTTCTTTTCCACTAGAAGATATTTGGCCAGGGGGGGTGGAGGTCCCTGATAATCTCGAGATTCACAATGGGAAACTGGAAATCGATGGGTTAGTAGTCGGGGCTCTTAGATCTGACTACCAGAAAACCAGAATTGAGAGGATGTGCGAAAGACTGGGAGTTAGATCGTTCTGCCCCCTCTGGCACAAAGACCAGGTCGAGCACATGGAGTCACTAGTAGAGCATGGATTCGAAGTAGTCTTCACCTCGGTTTCAACCGAGGGAATGGATGCAGGATGGATCGGCAGGAATCTAGATTGGGAGTCCTTGAGGATACTAAAAGAAGCATCTAGAGAATATAGATTCAACCTAGATGGAGAGGGGGGGGAGTTCGAGACCATAGTAACTGACGCACCTCACATGAAGAGGAAGATACTACTAGATGGAGAGGTGATTTGGCGTGGCTCAAGAGGGGTCTTGGAAGTCAAATCTTGCAGGCTTACATGAAATCGCTATACTCAAACAGGAGACCCCGGTCGGAAGTCTCGTAGTTATGCCAGTTTCCCCCTTGGATTACAGGTATGGAAGGGATGTTGCCAAGGAAATCTGGTCACGAGAGGGGAGGCATGCCCGTTCGTTGGAAGTCGAGAGGGCGTTGATCTGGGCCCACAGCAAGATGGGTAGAGTTTCGCCGGAAGACTACGATGCAATTGCTGAGATTGCCGATCCAGGCATTGTTACTGCTGACAGAGTGGATGAGCTCGAGGCAGAGACAAAACACGACATAATGGCACTAACTAAGGCCATGGCTGAAGCAGCTGGTGATGCTGGATGGTGCGTCCACCTAGGCGCAACAAGCAATGATATCGTTGACTCGGCAGTGGCCCTCCAAATCAAAGACAGCATTGTATTGCAGGATCAATCCCTCCTCAAACTGATTGAGACTTTGTGTGAAATCGCAGAGAGGGAAAAGAGTACTGTGATGCTAGGAAGAACCCACGGTCAGGCGGCCGTTCCTATTACATTCGGACTGAAGGTTGCAGTTTGGATTGATGAAATGAGACGCCATCTGGTGAGATTGAGGGAAATCCAACCCAGGTGTATCACAGGAAAATTCCTCGGTGCGGTCGGCACCGGTGCAGCACAAGGCGAAAGGGCCCTGGAATTACAGGACTTAGTGCTAGGGGAACTGGGTTTGGAAGTTCCAATTGCAACGACACAGGTGGTTGGAAGGGATCGATACATAGAATGGGTCGGATGGATGGCCAATGTTGCGACTAGCATAGAGAAGATTCTACAAGAAATTAGGAATCTCCAGAGGACAGAGATAGGCGAGGTTGCAGAGGCGTTCGATTCAAAGAAACAGGTGGGTTCATCCACTATGGCTCACAAGAAGAACCCGATAACTGCCGAAAATGCATGCGGATTAGCGAGGATCGTTCGTTCGATGATTATTCCCTCATACGAAAACGCTCTATTATGGCACGAAAGGGACTTGGCGAACTCCTCTAGCGAGAGGTTTACGCTTTCGCATTCGATGATACTTCTTGACGACGTAATGGTAAAATGTGACAGGGTTCTTTCCGGTTTGGAAGTTAATAGGACTAAGATGAAGGAGAACATAGTGTCGCAAAATGGATTGATTATGGCCGAGAAGGTCATGCTAGAATTGGTCGATCGCGGAATGCCCAGGGACATGGCCCATGAGGTTCTTAGGTCTGCTTCAATGACTGCAGTTGAGACGGGTTCTAACCTTGAATCCGTCTGCAGAGATTCAGAATCGATAATGGACCTATTTGATGAAGATGAAATTCCTGATTTATTCGAACCCGAGTCGCATCTTGGTTCATCAATCAAGATAGTGAATAGGGCAATAGAAATTGCAAGAGAAGAATCGTCAGAAAAGTGAAGTTATCAGCAGAAGAATAGCCGTAACCGATGCCACAGCGAACAGTAGCATTATCATCGCATGTGGGCCATACTGGTTCGCATCATCCAGTGCAACACTGAGGAATCCGTCCTCAATTACCCCTCCAATGACAGAAGCCTCGGATTCGTGAAAGTCGGGAGGTGGGCGACGAGGTATCCTCTCAGAGGTCATAACTCCCTTTGGCACATTACTCGCAGGACACTATGGGGGATTATCCTTACTGACTATTCTTCCTCGGGCATAGTGAATCCGGCCTGTTCCAATAAATTGTCCATGTCTTCCAAGGCTTCTTCGTCGGGATTTGAAAGGGCCTCTGGCTCCATGGCCCCCCCGCTGTAATCGTCTCCACCTTCTGCAGCAAATTTCATTCTTCGTTGCCTGATTCCTAGAAGGGTCCACACCAAATAACCTGAAATTGCGATCATTACGAATGTAGCCAAAATCTCACTAAGCCCGACCATGGCTTCGGATTCGGGGGGCTCGTTTCAGTTTGTCCCCGGTAAACCGTGGGAAAGAGGCCTAGACAGGTGTCTTCGATTGGAGGGGGATGGTTCTTGCCATTCTCCAACAGAATGCCCCATTGCTGCCTCATAATCTACGCATTGCCATGATTTTCTCTCTATTCGCCCGCATGATAAACAACGAATTCCCTGGCCACGTCCAGAACTCCTCATTGTTCTAGAGCAGCAAACTGGCCTTCCTACAATTCTAGCAGTTGCGGAGTCGAGTTTTATTTTCTCCAGATGAATAGATCCATCGGGAGAAACCAACCCCGACCAAGAAATCCTGTCTCCTGGAATTAAAGACCTTAGGAGCCTGTTTACCGGCCCACCCTCAGAGAAAGCAACGAGATTGGCTGCCTTTCCAGAAGTGAATACGGAAATGTGTGCATGCCCACCCCTGGTCTCCTTCGGCAATGAGGTTACGGTACCTGATGTAGAAGACTCGATGTGGTCGTCACTGAGCTGATTGGTTCTATGAATTGCGAAAGAGTGGCTTATCTCCACATCATTCCTAGATTGAAGCCAATGATGCGCGTTTTCGACGGCAGAGTATGTTGATCCCCGAATTCCATATAGGACGGGACATGGAGTTCTGGGAGCGATCATTCCCTTTCCCTTGGTGGGATCCCGATTAAGGAAAGTTTCCGGGTGCCTTTTTTCCAGTTCCAAGACTGATTCGGATGAGACAATCCTCGGCGTGCCAATTCTAGAGTCGTCTCTCCAAGAGATTAGTTCCCATGAAGAGTTGCCGGTGTTTCCCCAGGAAATCGCAGCGCAGGCCCCCACTACCCCAAATGTTGACTCTGAACGGAAAACTATAGCCCCTCTCTTAGTGGCATCTTCTAGCAATGTTTCGGAATCGACATGTTTTCTGACCGCGTCCCAATACCAATAATCAGGAGCTTGGTCAAACGAAATTACTAGGCAAGGGGAGGCTTTGAACTCAGAAGGTGGGTGATTGCTCACCTGTTCCAACAATTCCGAGAACCACTCATTGCAGATTTTCTCAATATCATCGGCCCCATTATCTGGAATCTCTAGAATCGCACCAAGAGCCCCATTCCCACGGGTTCTTCTTCGGGCGAACGGCCAAAGGCGTACTAGTCTTCTTTCGATTACTTTGCAGTCCATCCACTGGTCGATCACTGTCAGAAGATGATCGAAACTAGAAGTCGTGCAACCAACATCAACATGATCGGTATCGTCGAGACCGATACGGCACAGCCCCATAGGGTCACCCCTCTTTGGCAGACAGGATCTGGTCGATGACACCTGAGATTCCTGATTCGGGGTCGCACAGAATTCCTTTGACTCCGAATCTCTCTGCAGCGATCATGTCTGATTTCCGGTCGCCAATTAGGATGGAGCCGGATTCGTCTGGTCGATCAATCCAGTCGTCACCGTATGAGAGATTATTCGGCTTGCCCGGGAATCTGTGAGCATTGTCAACAATTTGTCTTACTGCTTCAAGCATTCCGGGGTTAGGCTTTCTCGACCAAGAACCCTCGGATGGGGAATATGGGCTATACAGGATCATGTCAATTTCGGCTCCTTGATCCTCTTCGAGAAGGGAATCCTGTAACTTCTCGTTAATCTGCGCCAAGACCTCATGTCCCCAAAGGCCGCGTCCTATTGGAGATTGATTGGTCACTACACAAATCCTGAAACCCATTCTCCTTAGACTGGTAATTGCCTTTCCAGCACCAAGGATTAATTCTACATCGTCGGGAGAATTGACATAATTCTCCTTCCAGCGATTTAACACCCCATCCCTATCCAGATAAGCAATTCTTCCACCCCAATCTGCATTCTCGGGCAAAACACTGAGGCTTAATGGGTCTTCAAGGGGAGAGCCATGCCGATGAGGTGGCAACATCTTCTCACAACCCGTTATTCGACTTTACTGCCTCTTTTATGATGTGATTGATTACCAATTGAATATCCTCAATCCTCTCCATTGACTGGGAAGGCACCAAAATGCACAAATCTGCTATTTTAGCCAATCTACCTCCTCCTGATCCACTGAAGTTTCCAGTTATTACCACTGTTTTACAACCATTTTCTTTTGAGAATTCAATCCCATTAATTACGTTTTGAGAATTCCCCGATCCACTGAAACCTACTACGACATCGCCGGTTCTGATGAATGTGGAAAGTTGGCCGACAAACACGTTTTCGTAATCAGTGTCGTTAGCCCACGCAGTCAGAGATGATGCATTGTCTGAATGGGATAATGTTCGGAGTGACAGTTCTTTTGACCAATCGCCGGCACTATGGGATGGGGTTCCGGCACTACCGCCGTTTCCAATGAAGTGCACAGTAGCGCCAGAATTTCTAGCATTCTCGACTAGATGCCAGAACTCTTCCATCTGTGACATGGGCAAGTTGCCTATTGTCTCCACTAGGGAGGAGGCGTATGCTTCGGCGAATTCAGTGAAGTCGAAACTCATATGTCCGATTGTTCGGGGGGGGGCATCCTATTTACGGGTTGATGAAAGCAAGAAGGTCATGGAGGACCCGATATCGGCAGTCGTTGGTACATTTGCAACAAGTTTTGGAATCTCTGATGTGACCATGCAGCTATTGATCGGTTCACTTGGTTTGGTACTGATGTCATTTTCATTTCATCGTCATTCTGAGAGTTATTCTAAAGGACTCGCCATAATTTCATGGCCATTTATCGGCCTCTTCTTCTATCTATACTCGGGGCATTTCGTAGAGATTTCCGATCCCGTTTTGATTTTCATGACGGCTGGAGCCCTCCCAGCCGGGCTTGCAATTTCGTATTGGGAGTGGATTTCCGATGGCAGTGAGGATGATACTATAGTCTGGCTGAGGGGATTCGTAGTTTGGTCGATGATTCCCTACTACGTTGTTTTCGGGATCCCTTATCTAAATATGGCATTCGTGCAATTCACTGCAGTTAGTGCCGAGTTAATGCTTGAGTTTGCAGGTTTTAGTGGTTACGAGATAGGTTCAATGATGATCGAGAGGCACGGAGAAGTCGCAATCCCTGTTTCTGAGTGGGGGGGGAATCGGTTTGTGCTTAGCGAACCACTAGGGGAAGGTGGCTTCTACGCGCCAATGGTTAACGATGAGGGGGAATCGGTGGTTGCGTTCATTCTGGCTTGCTCTGCTCTCCAGTCTATGGCAGTCTTCATCGGGGCAATTGTTGCATTAAAATCGGTTCACTGGAAGAGGCGTGCACGGGCACTAGTTATCGCCATACCAACTATACACGTTCTGAATGTTTTCAGGAACGCTGGAATTGTCTGGCTTACAGACACCTATCCTGCATGGAGTCTGTCGGGGATGGGGATCTTTGATTTCGCCCATAGCTATGCTGCGAAGGTAGCTAGCCTATTTGCAATGTTCCTAATGGCACTGGCCCTTTTCGACCTACTTCCTGAACTTCATAAACACGTAACTAAGATCATGAGTCCAGTAGTAAAACTTAGACAATTCTTGACCTGATTCTTTCGAAAAGTTTCCCCGATAGGGGCATATCGTGCTCCCAGGCGAATTCCTTCATCACTCTGATTGCTTCCTTCTCCAGCTCAGAGTCCCCCACGAAGTCGGTGAGTTCGATCTTATTGTTTCTCGTATTAGCCTTGAATGCGGCAATTGGATCTTCCTTGTGGAATACTAGGTATGCAGATCCAAAGCCGAATCTCGCTCGGAGTAGGCTTCCGAAATAGTGTATCAAAGGGTCTGATGGGGGTATGACCAAGTCACGAGTTCGGCTAATCCTCTCCTCTCCCTCCAGCATATCGAGCCGCCCCCAGCATATATCCTGGAGATCATCCACAAGGAATCCCTTGATCAAAGTCCCATCATCCTCGAAATCATGCATTACATCACTAATCTCCTCGGGTGTGAAAGAAGAGCCGGCAAGCCTCTCTACTTGCTTAAGAGAGATCACTGGGTAATCCTCCACCAACGTTCTCAGATACCTTCTTTTTGCATCCCACAGATCCACATTTTGCAGAGGTTCTACCGTCCGGAAGCCACCTCGATAATCTTGGATTAGATGGCCACTTCTCACTAGTGGTGACACTATTTTGCGGAATTCTGATCTCGACATTGCATTCCTTTCCATGAACAAATCTGGATCGTTTGTGTCTCTGAAGAACTGAAGAATCTCCTCGTCTTCTGGATCAGTGGGTACGTTCCGAATAGACAGGAGCCTCTGGAAGTGTGGATATCGGGCCCAAACAAGGTGACCTCGCAGATTTGATCCTTGATGCAACTGGTGAGCCGCGACCATCGAGTCAAGGTTTACTCTGAACATCTCGCATCGCCCCCTAAGCGAGAAGTCGTCACGTAGTTCTGTGGAGTTCTCGAGTGCGATGGTCTCGTTCTCCCACCTACTATTTTGGTGAATTGAGTGGTGGTAGAAAAGCATCCTGTTGATTTCCTTTCTTGATCTTGGTTCCACCACGCCTCCTCTGATATACCGTTCTCCATCACCCATTGATGAGAATCCCAATTCGGATAGAATTTGTTGGATGTTCTCGTCACAGTCGTGGACTGGGACGCCGTTGAAGGCATGGAGAACGGAAACATCCACGAGTCGGTCCCTGTAGTTATCTAGCAATTCGGCGAAAGTTTTCTTGAAGTCATCCAGATATGAGTGCGGGATGTTGATGTCCTTAATTTCCAAGTAGTCGTTCACGACGAACATAAGGACTCTGCCAATTGGATCAACTCCCTTGAAGACCGGGTAGTACCATCCTTGCTTGAGGAGTAGTCTGACCTCCTGTATGAATCGGCTGCTGAATGGGTCTGATTGCGCCAGAATGCGCATCTTCCTATCCTCTGGCAGAGGTGAGAGGAGACTTTCGGCATCTTCATGGGAAGCGTAGTAGTCTGTTGGATCTGGTTGTAGTGCAACGACCCTAGCAATTGATCCTCGATTCTCAAGATCTCGAAGTGTATCGGCCAGTTCCTCCACGGGGCGAGAGACGAAAAGTCTCAGAGTATGTAGGCGAACGGGGCCTATTCGGGCAATTAACTGAGTTAGGGCTTTGTCGAAAGGTAATGGTTTGATCCTACCGTGCAGCCTCTTGAATATGGCCATTGACCTCTTTCTATTAGGGACGTCGACGAATTGCTTCGCCACCACTAGTTGCCTCTCCATATTCGATAGGGCGGACTTCAGGCTCCTCTGGATATGTGCATTCTCCTTGCCCTTGGGATATTCCGAGAATAGATCGTTTCTGGATATCCCCTCTTCGGGGATCTTCTCTATCAGCTCCTCTTCCAGGGGCCCGAACCATGGCTCTGAACGAAGTCCCATAAGCATGGGTAGTTTTTCACTGAGGGTGTACCCAACCCTATTGTGAAGTAATCTACCATTGAAAACGTCAGAATCGTGTTTAATGTCCTTCCAATCACGGAATCTGTAGCTCTCAACTCGATGCAGTAACTCCTCCCTCCTCTGAACAAAGGTCAGATTGCGAATTGCATCGGCTGGTTCTACGAACTTAGAAAATGACTTGTTCAAAATCAATGTCTGAAGGGTTCGGTAGTCAATGACATTGAATTCCCCGCCTGTAATTCTATACTCATCTATTCTGAGTATGAACTCTCCCTCGTCTGTTTGAGTGAAGAAACCAATTGAGACTAGGTTTCGCATCTCTAGTTCCTGTAGCACTGATTCTACTTGGGCAGTCGGGAAAGGCAGACGGGCGCTGAGTGATTCAATTGTCTGGGGGCCCTCTGATCCCAACATATCTAGGAGTTTGAGCCTGAGGCAGTCCATTGGGTCAGAGAGTGATTTCTTTTTCCAATTGGATGGCTTCCCGCCAACATAGTCTTCGCCGATCT
The DNA here is from genome assembly GCA_002457155.1 of Marine Group II euryarchaeote MED-G35. Lineage (GTDB taxonomy): Archaea > Thermoplasmatota > Poseidoniia > Poseidoniales > Thalassarchaeaceae > UBA36. The sequence goes on along the minus strand of NTJS01000010.1, from coordinate 20,105 downwards.
CATAGTTCAAACCGCCAGTGTACAATTCTCTGAGATCATCCATATCGGCTGCTCCTGCTACCGCGAGACAACCCAGAGTTCCGTGGACCTCGGTCATCCTCATCGAGAACCACTTTCCATCTATCTTCTCTAGGCCGGTCCCTCTGACCTTGGTGATTAGGCCCCTCTCTGCTAGATCGTGGACCCAACCACGCAATGTTTCGAATTCGATTTTCTTCAACTTGTCGCTATACAATGGATGAGTGAGTTGCCTCTCTAGGCCGCCCCCCATGTCCATCAGCCTGAGAAGTTCATTGGCGCTTGTTGGTATCGAAACCTTGGATTGGTAGTAATCAGCGAGTTTTTCCTTGTCAAGCTCAGTTGCTAGCGACCTTGCCCCCAGAAGGCGCCTAAGAATCTCAGGATCTACGTCTTTGATCAGATATGCGCGTGTTCTGAGTGAAAGTAGGTCTTCGAATGAGGACATGAATAGAGTTAGGCCCAGTGGAGAAGGGATCTTGACCCTACGATGAACTATGCGGACGTCCTCGCCATCCATTCTCTCTATGAATTGTCTTAGTTGACCCATTCCCAAGTCAGTAGTAAGAATCTCATTCATCGCCTCTCTAACAATTACGGATTCATCCATCTTCCTATGCCTGTTCATGATCTGCTCTGCTTTGACCTGATACTGCTTGGGGCTTACTTCTTCGGCCCCTATCCTCCGGGGATTGAGCATGCTTCTAGATGAGACCTCGCGGAATCGTTTTGCGAAGAGCTGTGAATCGATGAGGTACTTGTTTAGAATTTCCTCGCTACGTTTGCCGCGGAAGACTTCGGGGATCAGGGAAACCTCGATCTCGTGGCTCAATTTTGCCATGAATCCATTCTCATCGAAAGAGAGTTCATGCACGATGATGTCGTCTCTGGTCGCCATTCCGGCAAAGAGGTAACCTAGTGCTAGATTGAAGGCCCTGCCCCTACATGTTGTAACGACATAGGTCGGCAGAGGGGCTTCTACCTGCTCCACGAGGATTCGATCCTGGGAAGGGACCTGGAAGGTAGTCGCAGAGTGCTCGTCAAGGAACTGTGATAGAGCGTTGGCTACCGGTTTATTGAGCCCCATGACATCGACTAGGAACGGAGTTATCGAATTTCCAGTTCTATACTGTATAGATAGGATACTCAACAATCCGAGGACCTCATCGCTTAGTTCGCTAGTCCTGCTCATCGCTTCTCCGGTCCACGAGGGAATGGTGGGCCGGAATCCGGTTGCTGGGGTTACGTTCACCCTTGTTCCTATTACGCTAGCAACCCTGTATGTTGAGCCGCCCAGCAAGAAAACATCACCATTCCTCATGCTCGAAACGAATGAAGATGAGAGTTGCCCGACCATGGTACCATCTGAAGTGAAGACCAGGTAGTTATTATCTGGAGCAATGGTACCTATGTTTGTGTAGTAAATCATTTGGGCATAGCCTCGCTTTCCGAAGCGATTCTCCTCCCAGTCGACCCAAACTCTTCTCTCCTCTTCCAAGAGATCTAGCACTTCGATGTAGTCGTCATAGGGAAGATTACGGTAGGGCCACGATGCTTGAACCAGTTCGTAGGCTTCGTCGATGTCCCATTCCCTGATAATTGTCAATCCTATTAGGAACTGGGCCAGTACGTCTAGGCAGTTTTGTGGGAACTTAAGCAGATCCATGTTTCCCGATAGAATGCCGTTCTGTAGTGCAACAATCTCTAACAGATCATGGGAGGAGGTAGGTAGGAAACGTGCTCTTGGTAGACCCCCTACCTGGTGACCCGCCCTACCTATCCTCTGTAGTGCAGTGGCAATGGAGCCGGGGGAGCCAACCTGTATTACCAAGTCAACTGAGCCGATGTCTATCCCCATCTCCAGGCTCGATGAGGAAACCACGCACCTCAGCTTTCCATCTTTGAGCCTCTGTTCTACATCTAACCGAATGGATTTGTCCATTGATCCGTGATGCCCCTCCACACCCGCAACCCCGGCAACTTTCAGACGTTGTACGAACGTCTCAGTCATGTTCCTAGTATTCACGAAAACAAGGGTTGTAGTGTGAGCCTCGACTAGTTCCTTGATTCTATCGATATTGTGGTCCAGGACCTCCTTGACGGGTATTGATGTGAATCTTGGAGTGGGGAGGATGATGTCCAGATCTAGTTTCCTTGATCCTGAAATCTTGGCTATCGAGACTCTCTGTTGATTTCCTTGGTCCTCTCTGGAGTCACTGGCAACTAGGAACTCTGCCACTTCGGTAAGGGGCTCCATTGTTGCACTAATGCCAATTCTCTGAACATCGGAGTCCACTACTGAGTCCATAAGTGCAAGACTCAGAGACAGATGTGTGCCTCTTTTTGACGGCACAAGGGAATGCATCTCGTCGACAATTAACCATTGCAAGTCATTCAAAAGTGGACGAAAACGCTTCGATGCGAGGGCGAGGGCTAATGATTCTGGAGTAGTAATCAGAATGTGAGGGGGTTTCCTCAGCATCCTCTCCCTTTCTCTCTGGGGTGTGTCACCAGTTCTGAGGCCTACTTTGATTTCCTGTGCCCTACCGGGTAGGAATCTCTCCTTTATTTCTGTAAGAGGCCCTATGAGATTCTTCTGGATATCGTTTGCTAGAGCCTTTATCGGTGAGATGTAGATACATTGAACGGTATCTGTTAGCTTGCCCTCTAGTGATTTCCGAACCAAGTCGTCAATGATTGATAGGAAAGCCGTCAATGTCTTACCAGAACCAGTGGGTGAGCATAGTAGCAGGTGCTCTCCCGACAGAATCTGGGGGATAGCAACTTTCTGGGGCTCAGTGAAATCGGGAAACTTGTCTTGGAACCAATTTCTCACAGGGGGTGAGAGTTTTTCCAGAATATCCTCGGTCTCAGAAATATCAGAGACATACGTAATTTCTGGCATTTTTTCCAAACCACCTTGCGTTTCAGGCTATCGATTGCATAAATGAATGCTTCTCAGAAAATCGTCCTAAATTGGCTTATTAAGGCGGAAAAACTAGTCTTGGCTACTCAATCGCGACAATAGCCCTTTTCACTAGGATGGCTTGAAAACCACGATTGGTTGTCGTTGGCCATATGGAAGACAAAGGAAGGATGTCGAGGTTGTCCTCCCTGCTCCGTAGGAGGGGTATTGTGCTCCCATCTTTCGAGATATATGGCGGCGTATCGGGACTGGTCGACTACGGGCCGGTGGGAGCCAGAATTAAGCGGCGCGTGGTTAATTCATGGATTGAGCACTGGGGCAAGGTTCCGAATGTGGTGGAAATTGATTCGCCGACAATTACCCCGGAGTCAGTTCTTGTTGCAAGCGGGCATGTTGGCGAATTCAATGACAAGATGTCTGAGTGCAAATCCTGCGGTGGGGCATTCAGAAGTGATCACCTTCTTGCCGAACTCCACGAAAACCCCGAGACCTTGGATTCTTCGGATCTTGATGATCTGATTTCAACGAATGGGGTGAAGTGCCCCAGTTGTGGTTCCCAGGACTGGTCGGGGGCCAGTCCGATGAATCTGATGTTTCAAACGAGCATCGGTGCAATGGGTGGTTCAAGGGCTGCTTACATGAGGCCAGAGACTGCGCAAGGGATGTTCATGCTTTATCCAGCACTCTACAGGCATTTCAGGCAGAGGTTGCCATTTGGGGCAATGCAAACTGGAAAGGGGTACAGGAACGAAATTAGCCCTCGTCAGGGAATGATTCGGCTCAGGGAGTTCAATATGGCAGAATTAGAGTATTTCATTGACCCGGAAAACCCGCCATCCACTGATTTGAGCAGATGGCGAGGAAGGGTCAGCATGCTTCCCGATCCCGATGGCCCCCACTCGAGTGAGGTAGAGGCCACAATCGAAGAAGCGTTCGAGACTGGAATTGTTAAGCACCCTACTGTAGCTTGGTTCCTAGCTATGACAATGCAGTTCCTTGAAGACGTCGGGGTAGATCCCGCGAAAGTTAGGTTCAGGCAGCACGCTAGTTCTGAGATGGCGCATTACGCATCTGACTGCTGGGACTGCGAACTCAGTGGTGAGCACGGGTGGATAGAAGTTGTCGGGATTGCCAATAGGACGTGTCACGATTTGGAGTCTCACGAGAAGTATTCCAAGTCTGGGCTATTGAGGGGATGGAGGAACTTCGAAAACCCCGTCAACGAGAGTCGTGAGACCCTAAACCCAGTGGGTTCGGTAATCGGTCCAGCTTTCAGGGAAAGGTCTTCGGACGTTGCAGCAGCATTGTCTGAACTGACTGATTTGCCTGAAAGCGTCCCCTTTACACTCACGCTTGCTGATGGCACGACAGTAGAAATCGAAGAGGGGATGGTGACAAGATGTCTTCAAGAGTCGGTAGTTTCTGGGGAGTACTTCACACCGCACGTAATCGAGCCGGCATTCGGGATAGACAGGATCATCTGGCATATCCTCGATCACAACTATCTTGAATTGGAAAAAGAAGGGGAGGAGTACACGATATTGACGCTGGAACCTTCTGTGGCGCCTTATGACATAGTAGTTTTGCCACTTTTCGATAAGGACGGAATGGGAGCAATGGCAAGACGGGTTTTGGAACGGATTGGCTCAACTTCGGGCATTTTCGCTGAAATTGATACTAGTAGATCAATCGGAAGAAGGTACGCAAGATCAGACGAGATTGGCGTCCCTTGGGCTGTAACAGTCGATCACCAATCTCTTGATGATGGCACACTGACAATCAGAAGAAGGGATGACCAGAGGCAGGTTCGTGTTGACGTCGAAACTCTGATTGGGTGCCTTGCTTCGAGAACTCTGCAAACCCTATTCTAGGCTAATCTTCAAGTGTCGCCGAGGGAGATCTGTGCCTGTGGAAGAAGCCATCAGACCAGATGACTGGACAGAGCGATATCGCCCTACCACACTATCAGAGATGGAAGGTAACGGAGACAAGCTGAGAAGAGTCAAGTTGTGGTTAGACATTTGGTCGGCGGGAAAGGTGCCGAAAAAGAGAGGTTTACTTCTTTCTGGCCCACCGGGTGTCGGGAAGACTACCTTAGCACATACATTGGCCAAAGAACGAGGGTGGACGGTTGTTGAACTGAATGCTTCTGAGCAAAGGAATGCCGCTGCGATTAGAGGCTCAGCAACGAGGGGGTCTCAGAATTTCTCGCTCGAACATTTCTCAATGGAATCCGATGCGACCAGTAGGACGGTGATCCTCCTTGACGAAGTGGACCATCTCAGTGGGGGATTCGCCAAGGTCTCTGAAGAGCGTATTGAGAAGACTATGGGGGCTGATGATGATGGGGCCGTTTTGAGGGGCGACTCGGGTGGCAAGGCAGAACTTCTCAACCTACTAAGAAATACCAAAAATCCAGTGATAATGACCTGCAATGACCCAATGAGGCTATGGGGTCGCGGTGGAAATTGGAGATCCAACAGAGATAGGGTTCTGAGAGTCTCGGAGAACGTCATTTTCGATAGGGTCGATAGGTCTGACCTCAGGAGAATAGCGCTCAGAGTTCTGGATTCGGAGGGGGTCGGCATCGATCCCGAGTCTCTTGATGCTCTAATTGATGGTAATCCGGGCGATCTCAGGGCCCTAGTCAGGGATCTGCAGTCGCTTTCTTGCGTAGTTGATGGCCACATAGAAATGAGTTCGGTCCAAGACCTCTCTGATTCAGTCGTAAGGGACTCGCAGATCAACGTTTTCAACTCCCTAAAGAGAGCTTACACGACTCGATCAGGCGCAAGTATTTCCGAGATTGTCCGGAACTCCGACAAGGATCCAGATGAGATGTTGGCTTGGTTTGCGTGGAACAATCAATCGATAATGGCTTCTTCCAGTTTGGAGGCGGTGTCCGGGGCTATGTGCAAATCGGATTCATTTCTTGCCACGAAATTCACCAATCGGGCTTTCAGATCCTGGTACTGGGGTTCAGCATTGCCTGCCCAAGCCATAGCTTCTGTCTCGAAGGCGGAAAGTGAGAACGAGGTATTCGTAAGTTTCCCAGACTTTCTAAGGAGAGGGGGCGAGTCTTGGCGGACAGGAAGTCTGATTTCCAGTCTTTCTGGTGGATTTGGGACGAGTCGCGCATCGATTAGAGAAGACCTGTGGCCTACTCTGCTCGCAATCCATAATTCGAGCCTAGGTGGATCTGAGAGTGATTTCAGCGTGGCAAAGAAGATCGGTTTGTCCGCAGAGGATCATCTTGCCATGCACGGGATTCCAAAATCTAGCAAGAGTGCGAAAGTGATAATGGAAGCGTTCGGGGAAGAAGGGCCCGGTGAGAGTGCCGAAATTATCGTATCGAAGCCTGTCGATGATCAAGTCGAAGATGAAACCCAGTCGACCCTAGATAGATTCGGCTAGTCTGACTCCCAAGTCTTTGGATGGAGGAGCACCAGAACTGTGAGAAGTTCAAGTCGACCTAGCCACATCAGCATGGTGGAGGCAAGTAGAGAGGGAGTGCTCATTGCAGCCCACGATGCAGCGGCTCCGGAAGGGCCGAAATCACCCAATGCAGGGCCTGTATTTCCGAGTAATGAGACGGAGACAGATAATACGTCATCCATGTCAAGATTTGGCTCTAGGAAAGAAATAGTCAGCATGGAGGCAGTGACTAAGACCAACCAGGAACTGACCATTCCCAGAATGATCCAGACCCTTTCCTCGTCAACTACGGAACGGTTGAATCTAATCGCAACAACCCTCCGTGGCTGAATAATTTTCATTACTTCTCTCTTTGCCAGTTCGAATGCGATTCTGATTCGAAGAACCTTGAGACCGCCACCAGTAGATCCTGCACTGGCACCGATAATCATCAAGAGGAGCAAGACAAACTGGCTGAAGACCGGCCAATCGGAGAAGTCGGCACTAGAAAATCCGGTACTGGTAATCGAAATTGCCTGGAAAATAGAGTGTCGGATTGATTCTAAGAAACTGTAACCCAGATCATCCGAGCGATAGATGTTTATCGCCATTGCAATCCATGCAACGAAAACGATCAGCAGATATGTCCGTAGTTCTTCGTCCTTCCAGATGTCGTTTGACCTACCCGAGAATGCAAAATACAGTAGGCTGAAGTTTATGCACGTAAGTAGCATGAATACCATTACGATCGATTCAATGATGGCATCATTGAATTGCATAATCCCCTCATCGGTGGTTCCAAAGCCACCCGATGGCATTGTTGTTAGAGCATAGTTAATCGAATCAAAAGAACCCATCTTTGTAAACTGAAACAGCAGAACTGCCTCTAGAAGCGTGAGGCCAACGTAAATGGCCCATAGTTTCCGGGCGGTTCCCTCTAGGGTCGTTCCAAGATTAGAGACCGAGGGTCCGGTTAGTTCGGCCCTAGCTAGGGCCATTCCTCCACCGAGAGCCCTTGAGAAAATTAGGAGCCCTAGCATAATTACCCCCATTCCGCCGATCCACTGAGATATTGAGCGCCACAGAATGAGGCTTTTCCTCTGACTCCCCAGGCAGTCTCCTTGAAATTCATTGATTCCGGCTATCCCGGAACCACAAACAGGACTAGTAGCCGGGTCTACAAGTGAGGCCCCGGTGGTAGTAAAACCTGACATTGACTCAAACCACGAATGTAGTAGGCCGTACAAAATCTGGCTAATCGAATTCTCGTGGCCCGGGTTCCAATATTCCCCGAAGGGTCCATGGAACATCCCCCCCAGCCAAAGAGGCAGAGCGCCCACAATAACCACGGGTATCCATCCCAAAGCGACTGAGGCAAATGCCTCTCTGTCCCTCACCCTTGCAGAAGGGTCAGAAACGCGAGAATGGAGAACGAGTGCGTATCCGACAGATATCGAAATCAGGGCAGGAATTGCAAATGTACGGACTGCGGACTCTAGACCCTCGGAATAAAGGCTGTAGAATCCGACGACGGCCAAAGGCAACGAAACCAAACCAATGGTCCACCCAAGAACTAGGCTTACAACCTCCCAGCGCATACTAACTCCGTAGTGACTCCTCGGCCTTCCCTACATCGTCAATTTCTAGAATTAGGTAGATTCGGTCGCCTTCTTCCAAGGAGCCAATGTTGTCTTCCAGGATATGGTTGAAGGTCCCATCCGCCCCAATCCTCTCTAGCATTACAAGATTCGCCCCAATAATGTCCTCAACTTCGCCCAATTCTTTCCCCACAAGTGAGTTTCCGGGGTTGATTTCAGCAGACATTGAGACTAGGGATGGGATCCTTGGAATTGGTTCGTATAGGCCAGGGACATGCATGTGGATTGCTTTGAGAATTGACTTTACAGCCACTCTACGCTTGCTGACAGGCCTAAGCCCAATTCTCTGTATAGCCTCTACAAGTGCTCTGTCCTTCAGAATCAATCCAGTCCTAGAAACGCCTTTGTCAAAGGTCCTCATTGCGATTGAAATATTGAGATTGTCATCACTCAGAGTAGAAATTGCAATATCATGATCCTCTACAGCGAGCTCCCTGAGCAAGTCCTCGTCTTGAGGGTCCCCGTGAATCACATCGAGACGCTTGTTTACGCCTATTCGTGAGCCAACTATTGCATTTGCTGCATCCAAGTCGGGCTCGATAATCACTACATTCGAGCCTTTGCTAAGATAGTGCTCAGCCAGTTTGCTCCCAAAGCTTGTTGCACCGAAAATAGCAACCCTAGGCTTTTCTGGCATCTCCGAGTCCACATCTCCGACCATTCTAGCGACCTCTGCGAAGAATTTGGTTGCGCCAATGACGAAAACCAGCATGTCGCCTTCCTGGATTATTTCATTTCCAGAAACTATGCGTCCCTTGTTTCCTTGCCCTTTCATGGCGATAATCCTAGGGTAGTCGGGGTCTGAACGAGACCTAGAGTTAGCATCTCCAATTGTCGAACCGATCAATGGTGAGTCTATCGATACGCTAGATTCCACGATCCATGCATTGTCACCGAGAGGGATAATGTCCGAAAGCGATGGTGCGACCAAACCGGAAATCAATTGTTCGACGACATCGGTGGAGGGTGAGACGACGAAGTTTGTTCGAGCCCAGTTCTCCAATGGCCCCGCCCCCCTAGAAGGATGTGTGATTTCAGAATCGCGAACATTGGCTATCGTAATCAGTCCAGAAGCTGTTCTATCGCCTACCTGCTCACTGAATACTCGTTTTGCGAACGCGCAACCCAGAATGTTCACGTTGTCATCGTTTGTGGCGAAAACGATAATTTCTGCGTCGCTGATGCCGGCCCTTACCAATGAGTCCCTAGAGAGTGCATTTCCAGTAATCAATAGGCAATCCAAAGACTGCGAGTCACTAATTGCATTGGGATCCGGGTCAATCATCGCTACACCCCTCTTCTCACCTCGTAGCGCGGCGGCGACACCCCGGCCGACCTCGCCGGCACCTGCGATAATGACTCGCATTCAGCCAAATGCATATGTGAATTGGATATAATCCTGCGCCATGACTGTAAAATGGAGAATATTGCCTTTTTCTGCACTATTCTTCGGAATCGACTAACTTCCCCCTGATTCTGCTGTCTGCCCTTGATTTGATTATTTCCGCTTGCCGTATTGTTCTCCTATATGCCTGTCTTGCAGAAGGGGTGAGTCCGGATGGCAGCCAAGATTCCTGGGCAGGGAACCAAGACCACGCCACAATGGGGGCTACCAGTGCCAAAGTAGGTGGGAAGAAGACTGTGAGAACTGTGGCAAGAATCAGAGCACAGCGTGCGATGGAAGCGTATACTATTGGCCGGAATCTACTGTTTTCTATGATTTTGGATCCCTGCCATGTAGTAATTGATGCATGGCCAAGACAGGTTACCACAGTGAGAAGAAATGCCAAGACGATGTTTGTAATGCTGAAACCAGTCCCCTCCCACACTACTGGATCGAATAATCGGACATTCAGATGGGCCGATCGCATTGCTCCAAAACCCAAACCAAGTGTCCAACCATATGGGGCACAGGCCCTCAGTCCAACTGTTCTAGAGCGACCAAGTGCGAATAGTGTGAATGAAGACTCGGCCAGAGCGATCACTAGTGCGATAGCACTAATCGAGATGATATTCTGAGTCTCATTTCTGACTTCTGATAATATTAGGGCATCAATGGCTGAAGCGGCCAAGACTCCGGAAATTATCCCGTATAGTAATGTCTTAACGGCTCCGGATAAGTCGTAGAATCCTGTCATTTTTGCTATAGTTCCCCTCCAACCGACGTATATCCCCAAAAGACCGATTGCGAAGGCTACCTGCATCTCCCACATCTCAATGGGTGCTTCAGCCATATCCCTCCCAAGACGGGTTCCCTTTCAGTACAGCGGATATTAGGCGTCCTTCATCTCCCTTGTCGGCCAGACAATGTTCAAACCACACGATTGGTGCCGAAACTCATGGCGCTAGAGGGATTCAAGCGTAGAGTTCTAGGTTCGATAGGACTTCTGAAGGGAAAGAGGAAGATTGACGAAGATACCGTCAAGGACCTCAGCAAATCACTCAGAAGGGCACTTCTGGAAGCGGATTTCAATGTTAGACAGGCTAAGGAGCTCACAGAGCGAGTCGAAAGAGGAATGGTCGAGGATGAGCCTCGCCCAGGGGTTAAACTAGAGACCCATGCAATGAATCTGGTTTACTCGGAGTTAGTCAGGATTCTTGGACCTCCTAGGGAAATCAAACCTCATAATCAGACTGTACTAATGGTTGGACTATATGGCCAGGGCAAAACCACAACCACTGCCAAATTGGCAGATTGGTGGAGGAGGAGCCATGGTGCAAAGGTAGCTGTGATAGAGGCGGATGTACACCGTCCCGGGGCATTCGAGCAATTGAGTCAGATGCTTGAAGGGACCGGCGTAGAAGTTTACGGAGAGCCGAGGTCTAAGGTTGCAGCGGAAATAGTCAGGAATGGTCTGAAGAAAGTGGGCACGTCTGATGTCGTGATCATAGATACTGCTGGAAGGGACAGTCTTGATGGGGAGTTGAAGGATGAGTTGCTCGAGATTGCCCGCATTGCCAATGCCTCTGAGAGGTTCCTAGTCATTGATGCCCAGGTTGGACAGGCTGCTGGCCCGATGGCCGAAACATTCCACGAGCTAGTAGGCGTTACTGGGACCATAGTGACCAAGTTAGATGGTACTGCAAGAGGCGGTGGTGCTCTGAGTGCAGTTTCAACCACGGGTGCTCCAATTGTCTTCGTTGGAGAAGGGGAGAAGATAGGAGATATTGAGAAGTTCGAGTCTGATAGGTTCATTTCACGATTGCTTGGTATGGGCGATATCAAGGGACTAATCGATCTAGCCCCGGAGGATCTGGATGAGCAAGAAGCAATGCGCTTGACGAAGAGGCTTATGTCAGGCAGATTCACTCTCACGGACATGTATGCCCAGATGGAAATGATGAGTAAGATTGGGACTCTGGACAAGGTACTCTCACATTTGCCCGATACGATGTTCGGCGGCATGGGGAACATGGGGGTGGCTCAGAAGAGGCAGATGCAGGCAAATCTCGACAAATATCGAATTGTAATGGACTCTATGACGCAAGAGGAAAAGGATGACCCGCTTCTACTCAAGTCAAGTAGGATTAGGCGTATTGCACGAGGATCGGGTTGTGAGGAAAGAGAGGTCAAGGAGCTTCTAACGCAGTGGAACAGAAGCAAGAAGATGATGCGAGGCTTCAGAGGGGACAGAAAGATGAGGCGTCAAATGCAATCTATGATGGGGATCGATGACGATCTCGATCTGGGGTGATTAGCTGGAAAGATGGTTTGCCATCATTGGCCATAGGGCGCCTAGTTCGGGGGCTCTGAATCTGAATGACCTCGCTGGTTCTGGAGGGCGAATGGACGTACTTGCGAGAGCAGTAAATTCAGCACTGTTCGTCTCACATGGAATTAGGAAAGATAGTCATGTATTGCTCCACCTGATGGGTGGTGATGGGCCAAGCAGGAGGATTTGGTTCAATGGTTCCTCGCTTTCCGGGGTTAGGCCTGACGAGAGGTCGATTTCTGGTCAGATTAAGGGTATTTTGAAGGAATCGATCCCTCCCAGGGGTCGTTTCAGAGAGTTCAGCAGCGGAATTCTACACTCGGGAGGAGGTATTGAACAGACGGCCCAGGAATGGTCTGCAACGGGAGTTTGCCCTATTATACTGGATGCTGATGGAGGTGATTTCTCCGATGTCCCCCCCTCGGTGGATCTGGGTTTCATCATCTCCGACGACAAACCATTGAGCGAACTTGATACTCAATCACTCAAGGGATCTGTTTCCCTTTCACTGGGGAGTAAATGGCTTCAGGGGCACTCGTGCATTGCCATTCTGCACTATCTCCTTGATGGTAGCTAGAACCATTCTGGCATCCCATCTTCTCCCATCTTGTTGGACGCATCCATCACAGACTGCGGCACCCCAAGTGGATGGTTCTGGGGCCAGCTTGCTAGTGGGGTTAAGGCCGCCTTTCCGATAATGACAGCGTTGCAATCTGTCATTTCTAGATCCTCGTCCACTATTCTGGCTGCCCCGACCTCGAAAGCCACCCCCATGGCATCCTTTTGCAGCATGTCTGTTGCATTGTGATACCACCTAGCGCCTAGTGGTACTGTCTGGAAGGCGCCTTCCCATGCCTCCGGGACATTCAGGTTCAGAAACAGGTTACCCTGGAGAAACCAGGACCTTATTGAGTCGGGATCGGAACCCACTGGTGGTATTTTCTTGGACCCCTGTGGCCTCAGTAGGTTTTCTGGTTTCTTTGTAACTAATCTGGAAAGCCCTTCGATAACATCCAGCGTTGCACCTATGGAATCCGAGTAGTCCTCGTGCGAGTAGGTAGCTAGGCTGACCGAGAGGGATGGCAAACCGTACAGGGCCGACTCGCGCGCTGCAGAAACGGTCCCGGAGTGAAGAACGTCGACGGATAGGTTCGGCCCCCTGTTAATGCCTGAAATGCACATCCATGGCTCGATCCCCGGAGCCCATGCCCTCAGGCCCCCGTCTATTGCGACAATGACGCAATCGCATGGGGACCCATCCAGAGAGAAGACACGGAGTGGGGCTGACTCATTGACCCTGATCTTATCAGCGATGTCAGCGTGCTCCTGGAATGCCATGTCGTCACGAAGTGTCAGTTTCATGCCGACTGCGGATTGCTCGGTAAGCGGGGCCAGGATGACTACTGGATGGCCCCTCTCATTCAGAGATGACGCCAATTCCTGCAGCCCAAGGGAGTTTATGCCATCGTCATTCGTCAGGAGCAAGGGGAATGTCATCGCCTTCCCGTCCGGAAATCATGTTATGAAACCGATTCACTGGAATTCTGTCTCGTCTCCTGGAGAGTTACCATGATTGCTCCAGTCATCATCATCAAGCCTCCGAGGACGGTGGGCAGCCCTATCACGACCTCGTCGGTCCACAACCATCCGATTATTGCGCCGAGAACCGGTTCCATCAGCAATGCGATCGACACGACGATTGGTGAAATCCACCGAAGCACTGTGTTAACCCCAGTGTGACCGCATAGCCCGGGACCCAAGGACAGGTATGCTACCCATGCTATCCAAATTGGGTCGGACCAGCCAGTCAGTGAGTCGGATGGCCCAATGGATGAAAACGAGGACCCCTCGAATAATACCGTCGCGAATGAGAGCCAAATACCCGCTGCCATGGTTACAGGGAATGCGTAAATGAATATCGGCATCCCCCTATCCGACCTGAGGTGCCTACCAACGAGGATGTAACCTACCACTGTGACGGCCCCGGCGAATGCTGCAAGGTCCCCTGCAAGCGAGACCTGCCCGCCATCTCCGAGGTCGAACAGAGAGAGCGTGGCACCGGCGAAACCCAAAACCACCCCTGTTATGTGACCTCTGCGGACGACCTCCCCCAAGAATGGCATTATTGCCACGACCACCAATGGGTGCGTGTTTACGAACAGGAGGCTGTGGACTAGGCTGGTGTTGTCCAATGACCAAACCCAGCTGCCGAAATGAGCTGCTAGGAAGAGGCTCGAGGCGAGGATTAGTCCGGCGTCATTGCGGTTAATCTCGAAGTCGGAGGAGCGGAGGAGCTGATAGAGGAATCCAGGGAGCAGGACTAGTGCGGTTCCTTGCATCCTCCAAGATGCACGGAGAAGCGGAGGCACCTCGGACATCTCCTGAAGCACTATGCCAGCGCTGGAGACTGCTAGGACGGCTACAGACAGCGTCAGCCATGCTGCCGCTGGGGGTGCCTTGGAATCCCCCATGGTCAGTCCGCCAGCTCGGCATCCATTACACCAGTGCTCTTCTTTGGCGCCTTGACCGGCCCTCTGACCTTTGCTGGCTTGGGTGGGGTACCTCCCGAGGCGCCACCACCGATGATCCCTGCCTTGCTGAAAAGTGCGTATACGATAACCCCGAGCAACAAGTTGATCATCACGAATCCTACTAGTCTAGCGATAGGCCACCACGAGTAGAGGGAGAGTGCCTGGCCACCGACAGAGATCTCATCCAGGACCGCTAGGACAGCGGCCTCGACCCCGTAGAACGCCTCTCCGGTTAGTGCGCCTGCTGCTATCATGAAGGTCAGTAGCAGCATCTGGGCGCTCTTCTTCTCAGCCGCTGGCCCCCCTTCCTCGGCTCTCACCGACTCTACCACTGGCTTGAGCCTACGCTCCTCCCACCATGAACGGTATGCGCCTCCGATCAGCATGGGGAACGTCGCTGGAGTGGGCAGGTACATGCCCAATCCGAACGAGGTACCCATTCCCGTGGCCCATTCGGCGAATGCCCCAAGGGCCATTCCGACTAGCAGAGCGCTCCAATTCCCTTGCCCCTCTGCCAGTATCGTGGTGAAGTACGCGAATGCGTTTGCTTGTGGGGCTAGGAGTTCTATGGTCCCATCGGCAAGCAGCTTGGAGAGGAATATTGCGACCCCGGCACCTAGGATTGCACCTGGAACGACGCCCATGATGTTGCCCTTAGAGATGTGATATGGCCTGTTTCCGATGTATAGGCTGTTCTTGTAGTCGCCGACTACGGTCCCGCTCATGCTGATTGCCGAGCCGAAGACGGTGGTGCCGACGAGGGACATCAGTATCGATTCCTCCTTGGTCAGTCCCACATCCAGGTTCAGGAATACCATTAGGAGGATCAGGAGTACTATGAATGAGGTCCCCGAGACGGGTTCTATCCCCGTCTCGCCCATGACTCGGACGGCGATGGCACCCAGGAGGAATGTTGTTGACAGGAGGACCACCGAGAATATCAGCGAGGGCACTACGGGATATCCGCCAAGAACGAAGATGACCGTGATTGCGATGAGTGAAATCAGCATGAAGACTGGGATGTGGTAGAGTGGCCATTCGTACCATCCCTTTCCGTCGACGAACTCCTCCCCCTGCTCTCCGGAGAATGCCTGGGTGATGTCCCCGAATATCCCGATGAAGGTCGGAGCCATCTTGAACAGCCCGAGGAAGCCCCCTCCCAGAATAGCACCAATTGCGACGGTGCGGACGATTGAGCCGAATGCCTCCCACTGAACGATGGGGCCTAGTTGGGTGATGTTGACGTATACCCCCTGGCCGGGGTCGTACACTGGAACGTCCTGGAGAACGGCTAGCGGAATGAGCCAGAACCATGCCAGTATGGCTCCCAGATTCACCAGGAGGGCGGCTCTGAACTTCATGAACCAGCCTATTGCGAAGAGTGTGGGGCTGATCTCTATCCCGAGGAACGTGTATGACATGGGGTTGCCCTGCTCGTAGGTCGTGATCCCGTTGTAGGGGGCGTATTGCCCCTCTGCGAGCTCGCTAGGCTGGTGGATCCACCTCTCCGTGTACACCGAGGCAAGCCCCCACCTCTCTCCGGATAGGGTCATTGCGAACCAATCTGCTATGCTGCTTGGGACTCCGGCGATCTTCTTCGACCACCTTATTGGGTAGTCGATGACGAACATCAGGCCCATCGTGAGGACGGTCCATATTCCAACGGTACGCAGTGAGTCGCGAGCGGCCTCGGCGGATCCTGAGCTGACGTCGGACGAGATGTCCAGCATCTTCAGAGTGGCCTCGAAGCCCGGCATGGGGAGTGGGTCCTCGACCAGCCAGACGCGTCGGAAGATGATGAAGTACATCACACCGAGGAAACCGGCGAACATGGATGCGGTGATTCCGATGAATGCCAGGTTGAGGGTGTCCACGGAGCCTATCAGGTGTCCGTCCCCGACCTTGTAGTCCTCGGAGTACGCTAGGAGGAAAATGGCTGGGAACGTGAAGATGAAGCCAATCGAGGCATTGGTCGCCCCGGTAGTGGCACTGGTTGCGATGTTTACCTCCGATGGGGACCATTGGAGGGCCATCCCAAGAAGGTAGGCAACGTACCAAGCAGCTGAAACAGCTAGCCCGATTTTGAGGCCGATGTAAGCAGTCACCCCGCTGAAGACGGCCCCCACCAGTATTCCGATTAGCACCTTACTTGTGTCCCAGTGGCTTATCTCGAAAGACTCGTTGAGGTTCTTCTCCTCCAGGTACTGCTCCAGTAGCCCGGTGTTCAGGTTGTTGTACATGTCCTCGTCGAGCCATGTCAGGGTTCCCGACTCGATGGCCTCGAGTCCCGAGGCGGTTACGGGTTGCCTGTAGGCCGAACGCTCGACGTCTGACATGTCTCTCGTTCTGAGCGTATGAGAACGACGCTTATACTTCTCGCGACGGGGGTGGTGCAATGTGGAGAAAAGCCGACTAGTGGTCGCGGCTGATCTTGTACCTGCCCATGGCTTCCATCCACTGGATCTCTCCTCCGGACTGTAGGTTCATCCCCTCCTCGACGGGTAGGATGAGGGTCTGGTAGGTCTTGTTGTCCATGGCATGGACCTCGTTCCCCTGTAAGTGGGTGATTATTGCCGACCCCTTCTCTATCATTGGGATGTTGATGGTGTCCGTGACGGTCCCGACGTGTGATCGCTTCTGGCCAGTGAAGATGTCCTCGAGCTCGATTCTCGCCTTCGCAGAGCCATGCTTACCGGGTTTGGACTTGGACATGCTTAGTATCTTGAAGGCGTCTTCCTCTATGGCCACGTATCTTCCGACCTTCAGAGTCCTGATCTCGGCTCGAGTCGTGCCTGGCATACATCCCCCTTGTCCGATGGGGGACTTATCAGCATTGGGTTGTGGCCCCGAGCCGGGTGCCGGGTGGTCCCCGGCCCGGGGTTACGTTTTACCGATCCTCGGATCAGTCGTCCTTGCGTCGTCCTAGCATGGCAGCGCCAAGCAGGGAG
This sequence comes from Marine Group II euryarchaeote MED-G35, assembly GCA_002457155.1. GTDB lineage: Archaea > Thermoplasmatota > Poseidoniia > Poseidoniales > Thalassarchaeaceae > UBA36. The sequence goes on along the minus strand of NTJS01000010.1, from coordinate 2,897 downwards.
ACGACAGCGAGCACGGATGCGAAGCCTGGAGTGAATCCGGGCGCCTTCTGTGCGTCGTTCTCGATCGGGTTGTTCCCTGGCTCGCCCCTGTTGTCCTCGTCGTCAAGGGCGTCGCAGATCCCGTCACCGTCGTAGTCCGATGGCGTTGAGGCCGCGTTCTTCGAGTCCGTTCCGCAGGAGTACTCGTCCGCGTCCAGCACGCCGTCGCCATCGTCATCGTCGTCGGCGTTGTCGCCGGTTCCGTCGTTGTCGGTGTCGTCCCACTCAGCTGCGTCGGTCGGTGCCCAGTCGTCTGCGTTGAGCACGGAGTCGCCGTCGATGTCGGAGTCGGTGTTGTCGCCGACGTTGTCCCCGTCGGTGTCCATCCACTCGTTCTCGTTCATCGGGAACGCGTCGTCGGAGTTCAGGTAGCCGTCCTCGTCCCTGTCCGCGTCTGCCACGTCGCCGATTCCATCGAGGTCGTAGTCCCTCTGCTCGTTCGCGTCGTTGGGGAACGCATCCAGGCCATCTGGTGTTCCGTCGTTGTCATCGTCGGGGTCTGCGTTGTCGCCCACTCCGTCCATGTCAGCGTCTGCGCTCTCACTGGCGTCCAGTGGGAATGCGTCGGATGCGTCTGCCACTCCGTCGTCGTCGTCGTCGGTGTCGGCGTTGTCGCCTGTCCCGTCGTTGTCCGTGTCGTACTGCTCTGTCGAGTCCAACGGTGCCCAGTCCGCCACGTCAGGCACGCCGTCGTTGTCGTCATCGGAGTCCGATGCGTCGTCGATTCCGTCCTGGTCGTTGTCGGCTGCTGCGTTTGGATCGCTGTCGAAGTCATCTTCGTCGTTGTCGATCCCGTCACCGTCGGTGTCGTTGTCCGAGTTGTCGCCGATTCCGTCGCCATCTAGGTCGGTGTCCTCGGTCGGGTCATATGGGAACGCGTCGAGGCTGTCAGGCACGCCGTCGTTGTCGTCGTCGCCATCAGCGTTGTCGCCGATTCCGTCCATGTCTGTGTCGACTTGCTCGGATGGGTCGTATGGGAACTGGTCCCACTCCGTCGAGTCCGCGGTGTACCCTGGGTTCTCGAAGTCGAAGCCCTCGTTGGTGTCGGTCACGAACTGCCAGTACTCGCTGAAGTTGAACGAGGAGCTGTTGTCAGCGTCCCATTGTAGCAGGAAGCCTCCGATGCTCTCGTAGAACGCATCCCAGTCATCCTGGGATGGCCATGGCTCTGGTGGCTCGTCGTCGGTTCCGTCGCCGTCTCCGTCGCCGTCACCGTCGCCGTCACCGTCACCGAACTCGTCTGCTAGGCAGTCGGGGATCCCGTCCATGTCCTCGTCGGCACCGAATGCAGGTCCTGCAATTATCGTCCCATACGTGCCCATCTGGATGGTCCAGTTGGCTGGGTCGTCGGAACCTGATGACATGTCATAGCCCCAGATCACGGCATCGGCGAAGACCAGGCATGTGTCGTTGGAGATGTGCATCTCCCACTGCATGGTCTCTGCTACGCCAGTGCTGTTGAATGAGAACTCATTGAAGTTATCTCCTTCCCAGTGCTCGTCCTCGCCATCTGGGCAGTCATCCATTCCGTCATTGACCTGGTAGACCCATATCTCGGAACCGTCGTGGCAGTCGAACCAGTTGATCGGTGCACCGGTCTCGTTGTACTGCTGCTCGTCTGAGCCGTCCTCGCAGTCGACATACTCGTCGTTGACGTAGTCGAACGGAATCTCGTTGCCGTCTCCGCAGACGAAGGTGGGACCACCATCCGGTCCGGGGATTTCTTCTACTCCCCATTCGCCCTCGTACGATGCGTTCTCGATCAGTCCGCCGAAGAACCATTCCATCGGCTGCACTGCCTCTGAATCGAAGTAGTACTCGATGTAATTGAGTATGAACTCGAGTTCGTCCTCCTCGGTGGAGTTGTCGTCAAGATCTACCTCGTCCCAATCGAAGCCGTAGAGGGTTTGCTCCACATCTCCGGCCGCGTCAACTAATGACAGTTCGACGTCAATGTGAGACGAGTTGTGGCTAGTGGTGCCGATGTCTTCGCCATCGTCTCCACCTTCGTCGCCCTCGTCGCCCTCGCCGTCGTCTGCGCAGTCGGCACAGCCTCCCCACTGGAAGGCCCATGCGTGCATGAGCTCCATGAGGGAGCCCTCGCCGTCGCCGTCCGCGTCCACGACGTGGAAGCCGTCCGCGATGCAGTCGACGAAGCCAGCTTCGTCGTTCCAAGCCAGGTACAGCTCGCAGTTGTTCACTGGGTTGAGTGCGCCGTCGTTGTCCAGGTCGTCGTCGAGATCGTCGCATATCCAGTCCTGGTCGAAGTCCCATGGGGACTCTTCGCCGTCCAGGTGGTTGGATCCGCAAAGCCACTCCTCCTCGTCTGACCAGCCGTCGCCGTCATCGTCCCAGTCCTCGTACCACATCGACATGTCACAGTCCACGGTGAAGTTCTCGTCACCGGTTCCGCTCATGTCGAAGATTCCGGTCATGACCGTGTCAGGCTCTCCGTCACCATCGGTGTCCAGGCTCACGCATGGGTCCGTTGGGTCGAGGTCCATCTCGTCGTAGACGCCGTCGTTGTCGTCGTCTGGGTCATGGTTGGTCAGGTTCTGCGAGATTGGCAGGGTGACGTCGTCGATCCATACCGTGTCTGCGTTGCTGCTCACGCTGCCGTCCTTGTAGTACATCCACTCGAAGCTGTGCCATCCGGCGCTCACCGTTGTGGTGTAGGTCCCGGAGGTCACACCAGACCAGCTCTGCGTCAGGCTGCCGTCCACGTAGAACCTCAGGTAGTCCCAGAAGCCCTCTGTGGAGGTCTCGTAGTCGAACGACACGTCGCCGGCGAATGTGTCCATGGTGACCTCGACCGAGCTCGTCTCCGAGTTGTCGATGTCACCGGACTCTGCCATGTA
>NTJS01000001.1 GCA_002457155.1 Marine Group II euryarchaeote MED-G35 | reverse complement strand
CTTCGACGACTCGTGGCTTGCCAAAATCGATGTTGGGATGTCAGAAAGCGAGCGCGAGCAAGCGGCTACGAAGCCGTCGCCCCCATTGTTGCCCGGACCACAGAGGAATAGGACCCCTCCACCGCCCGAGGACTTCTCGACCTCGTGTGCCAGGGCCTCTCCTGCAGCTGTCATGAGGGAGGATTCATCCACGCCGAGGCTAGCAGAGTTGATGTCGAAAACCGCAACCTCGTCCCAGTGCATCACCCAGCGGGATACCTCGCTGGCGCCCTTCATCTTCCAGCCTCAAGCCAGACCCAGTTCCTCTTTGACGTGGTCTGGAAGCTCGTCTCCCACTTGGAAGATATGTGGGTCGGATCCTCCTGGTAGTGCATCGATTGGGACGTCCGCGCCCTCTGGGACGTTTCGGAACAGCGGTCTTGAGATCAGTACCTTGTTGAACCCGACGAACAGAGAAGCGGTCACCCCCCAGAAGAGCAGGATTATCGAGATCCCATGGGGATTTGACGGGTTCCACGGGTCATCGACGTTGGCTAGTAGGTCAGCGAAGTACGAGAGCATCAGCACAGAGAACATCAATGGGAATCCTAGGTAAATGATGTAGTCCCACCAGCGTCCTATCCACCAGTCGTTGTCTCCAGTGTTGATGTAGTCGTCACGGAAGGCGGAGACCCCATGGTCCAGGTAGTCCCTGAGGCTGAATCCATCCACCTCATTTTCGATCTGCCATGCCTTGTACCTGGACCAACCGTACTTCCAGATGGTGTATGCCATGAAAAGTCCGCTGAACATAAGACCGTACCCCCAGATGTGGTCCTGGACCTCGAGGAACTGGGGGAAGGCTACTCCAGTGGATGGATCGATCTTGATCCACAGTATTGCACTAGGGATTCCGAATAGGAAAATAGCGAGGCCTGTTAGGGCAACTGACCTTGAGCGGTCGAAACCGTGATCGACGAAGTTCCTGACGCAGAGTTCGACAGTGGAAATCATGGATGTCAGGGCGGCGAAGGATAGCGCTAGGAAGAAGATGGCAACCATGGCCAGTTGCACGACTGGGCCACCCGGTGCCTGGGCGAAGACCTCGGGCAGGACTAGGAAGGTGATCGCCGAGCTCCCCCCGCTCACCGACCCCAAGGGATCGGGCGAAACCGAGAACACTGCCATCATAACAGTGAGTCCTGCGATGATGCTGATGCTGTTGTTCGCAAGGCACATCGTAGCTGCGTTCAGAGTGGTATCCTCGTCCTTCCTCATGTACACGGAGTAAGTTATCGCCATTCCCATTCCCGCAGAGCAGGACCAAGCAGACTGTGAGAGGCCGTTTATCCAAGTCTCCGGTTGGACCAGGTACTCCGGCTGGATGCTGAACATGTAGATGAAACCGTCAAGAGTCCCATCCTTGACGTCCATTACGAATGATAGGAAGAGGGCTGCGAAAAGCAGGACGAATAGGGAGACCATCAGAGTGACGTTCGCCTTCTCAATGGCCTTCGCACCGCCCCATATAGCTGCCAAGGTGATCAGAACTGTAATCATCTGGAAGAAGATGACTTGCTCAGGAGACTGGAGAAATGTGTTCCAGACCTCAATCGTGTCCACCTCTTGGGAGAGGCCGCCCCTGATGGCAATCTGGAAGTAGTTCAAGCACCACCCAGTGACCACGGCGTAGTAGAATCCTATTGCACAGTTTATCCATGCGGTCCAAAGGCCCATCCATGCGAACCTTCGGCCAGCGAAAATCCGGAATGTCCCAACGGTGCCAACCCTGCTTCTCTTCCCCAATGCGAACTCGGCGATAATGAGGGGGACGGACCAGAGGAATAGGAAAATCAACCATGGAACGAGGAACGACCCCCCTCCGTTGGCACCCACCATACGAGGGAATCTCCAGATGTTCCCAGTCCCGATCGCAGCTCCGATGGTTGCGAAGATTAACCCCAGCCTACCACTGAACTGGTCGCTTGACTTTTCTGTCTGCGAATCCAAGATATCCCCTCACTCGCCCGTTCTGGGATTGATTTCTTCTGAGGTTGGTATTTCTTCTAGAGGCATTCCGAGAATCCTCTCGTCCTCGGAGAACATTTCCCTCAGAGTGAAACCGAGGCCCCCCCACACGAATGTGGCAATGACCAGGAACATCAGGATGCTGAGGATTGCATCTCCGAAATCTGCCCTGTACGGAATTGACAATTCGTAGTAGTTCCCCCCTTCTTCCACGGTTGGGTATGTGAATGGGAAGGCACCGTTGGTGGTTCCAAGCATGGCCTTGTACTGGATCTTGCCTACTGAGGTGTCCGGAAGGGGAACGAGCCCAACCAAGCGAGTCCCGTTAGATCCGTCCAGCAGCGTGCACTGCTCCGAAGTCTCGGTAAACCCTGACATCTCCCAGGGGACCTCTACCCAGTCTGTCGGGCCGAAGTCGTTCTGTTGTCTCGTGGGCTCCACGAATCGCCACATTAGATGCGATCTCTCAACATCTGGAGTGAACGGGAACATTGGGTCCAAGCACATCCCCACCGGAATGTCTCCTTTCGAGGGAACGTCCACATCGATCGGCTCTTGCAGCCACTGTGTGGCAGTAGTGTTCTGTATCCCCACCACGGCCCTGTACTGTGGATCGTCGGCCATCTCCACCATGTAGAAGGGGACTCCGAGGTTCCTCACGGCGATGTGAGCAATGTCTTCCGGGTACTCGTGGAAAGCATTGCCGATCTCCATTGTGTAGCAGTACGAATTATGCACGCCGTAGTGCCAGTCGCAGAAGTCTCCTGTGGTTGGGTAGAGGTCGGAAGACTGCATTGGTGCGTAATCTGTCATCTGTCCCATTACTTGTCCGTGATATACCAGATACTCGTCATCGGTGGAGTAGCAATTCGTGCAGTGCCCCCATGGCCAGAGTACCAACTCCGAGAAAGAGTGCCACGTAAGTGTCGACTTGAAGTCAGAAGCGTGATCCAAGTCATCATCGTTCATCTCGGTCATGTCTTGGATGAACTTGGTCTCCGGTTCGGTGTTGCCACCCCACCAGTCCTCGTCTACCTTGCCGTCTGCATCGTCATCCTTGCCATCTACATGATCCTCATTTATTTGGCCGTCATTATCATTATCATCGGTGTTCACTGGTCCGTTGTAGACGTCATTGTTGGGCCCATCGGCATAGCAGAATCCTGGGAAAATAGGACCAGTCGCCCCCAATGGTGCGCCCCACTCAAACTGGTAGTTCCTGTTGAGGTCGACCCCATCACAACCCTCATCCACGGCCTCGTCGATATCTGGAATTGGGGTAACCCCGGTGTGAGTATTGTCTCGAAGGTTCTTCCTCCAACCGCTCTGATAGCAGTTCTCCCATGCCGTTTCCCCACAGTATTCCTCCCTGTCATACCTGTTCCCATCTACGTTAAGCATGGGGATGAGGTAGATTTCTCTAGTATTGACCATGTCTGTGATAAACTGCTCACTGAAGTCCTCGTCGACCCCCAAGTCGCCGGGTCCGCAGGGGTTTCCGTCTCCGTTGCTGTCCTGGAATGATGTGTTGAGCATCAGGCAGTCCCCATCGTTGTCAATTCCGTCCCAGCCGTCTTCGTCGATCAGGCCGTCCCCATCGTTGTCTATCCCTGCCTTGCCATAGTAGAACGCCAGAGTCTCCAGGAAGAACATCGGAACCTCGTATGACATCCATTCCCTTGCATGATGGTTTCCCACTAGCATTACGTCGGGACGGTCGGCGTAATTTCCGTCGTCCCCGTTGAAATCATTGTACGAGCCACCCTGAACATTTGCTGTAATCTTCATCCACGGACTGGGGTGGTTGTAGAACCATCCCTCATAATCAGTAGATGAGGTCATTTCACCTCTTGCGTTAAGTCCGCCTAAAAGTCCCTCATGGAACTGGAGGAAATCTGGATAGTAGGCAGCCAATGTCTGCATTCTTTGTTTCATTGAGAAATAATCGTGATACGCGCGGAACTGAAGTTGATCGGCGTCCCCATGCGGCCCCCATGGGAAAATCTGATTCACGTACTCGGTCGACCAGATTTCTTCTGGGGATGTCCCAGCGGGTTCTGGCTCCTGTGCTTCTGTAATTGGAGCTAGGGCAACAGGAGAGAGCATGCTTAGCAGAAATGGGAGGAGCATAGCTGCGACTGGTACACCGGGATTGGAAGTCCCCTTTCTTCTCGAATTGAAAGGCGCCTGACTAGTCATGCTATTTTTTGCGGAGAAACCCTAGGTATTGAATCGCTCGGACAACGGTCCGAAGGACCGGGATGGTTTTTTGAGGGGTACCTCTTCGGAAAAAACATGAGTATGGGGTCTGAAATCGCTGAAGAATTGACTGGGGATGAGGTGGTTTACGGTTTCTCATCACTTGGAATCGGTTTCCTTGCCATGCTAATCGGAGTTTCCGTAACTGCAGGACTAATCTCCAGAAGAGTTCTATTCCCGCGAATAATGGACTTACTATCCAAGACTGAGAGGATTGATGGGAAGACGCTATTCGCTCCCAAATCTCTAGGATGGATGATTGGTTTGCTAGCTATGTGGCAGTCTGTAGACTGGGCACTAGAGAACATTATTGCAGCAGAAGGGGAGCACATCTGGAATAATGCATTGATGCAGAACTTCGGGGAGATGTGCAGAGCCGGTTTCGTGATCCTAATGCTAATCGCGGCATATAGGCTGGTAGACTTCTTGGATGCTTTCATAGTCGTCGAGGGAGACAACATGGCAGCAAGGAGGTCCCTTGCGAGTGTTGCCGAGGCCATAGGAAGGCTAGCAGTAGTAGTCGTTGGCGTCTTCGTTCTGGCGGGCCTAGTTGGATTGAACCTCAACGGAATGATTGCAGGTCTCGGAATAACGGGTCTGGCACTAGCACTTGCGGCGAAGGACTCGGTGGCAAACATCTTCGGAGCGATTTCGATTATCATCGATCAGCCTTTCAATGTCGGTGACTGGATTATAGTGGAGGGAGTTGAGGGCGAGGTGATCACCATTGGACTCAGGACTACGATGATCAGGACTGGCAACGACACCATTGTCACAATTCCTAATTCCAACATCACTAACTCACCCGTGGAGAACTTCACGATGAGGAGATTCAGGAGGATTAGGCCCTCGTTTGAATTCGAGGAGGATAGCGACCAGAGCGCTCTGAAGAAGTTCTGTGATTCCCTGTGCGAGCAGGTTCTTGCCGACCCAAGGGCAACCAAGCATGGGGATTCCTGGGTTAAAATCACAAACAGCCTCCCTCCGAAGATTACTGTATCATGCAATTTCTACTGTGAGTCGAGTTCGAATATCCAAAGGGAGTTCACAGAGGATATTCTGCTAATTGGTAGGGCTAGGGGGCTGGAGTGCGAGTTGAATTTCCATGAGCCCAGGCGTAGAGCCAAACTCTAGGTGTTTGTGTTGGCAAAGCTAATCCTAATCCGCCATGGGCAATCTGTTTGGAACGCTGAGAACAGGTTCACTGGGTGGACTGATGTCGATCTATCTGACAAGGGCGTGACGGAGGCTGAGGAAGCCGGTCAAGAGCTCAGGAACCAAGTTATTGACATCGTCCATACAAGCGACTTGATTCGGGCAAAGAGGACTGCGGGAATTGTCATTCGGGCTAATGTCTCCTCGAAAGACACGGTGACTAAGTCGGACTGGAGACTGAACGAGAGGAATTACGGGGCTCTTCAAGGATTGAACAAGGCAGAGACTGCTGAAAAGCATGGAGCGGAACAGGTCCGGATTTGGAGGAGGTCATTCGACGTGGCCCCCCCTGAAGGAGAGAGTCTGGAGATGACTGCGAAGAGGACGATTCCCTATTTCGAAGAAGAAATCCTCCCGGATCTCGAGTCAGGCATGAATGTCCTAGTTTCTGCACATGGTAACTCTCTGAGGTCAATTGTAATGCATATCGAAGGAATCTCCCCCGATGACATAGTTTCATTCGAGATTAAGACAGGAGTACCTAGGTACTACGATTACTCTGATGGGGTACTCAGTCTAATCGATTGAATGGAATCTCTGGTAATGGTGACATACGGCGATATGTCCACATCAGAGCTGCGCTGGCAACAATACACAGTGATGGCGTGACGAGTTCCTGTGACGAAGGGGGGAAAGTCCAGTATATCGAGGTGAATCCAAAGAATCCCGCCATTATCGACAGGGCACCAATGGTCCTGTTGTTGAACATCTTCTTCTGGAAACTAGGTACGTATGCGATTAGTCCCACTGCAGGATGAGGGGCTCCCGATTGATGGGATGTGGCCTCAATTACGTCCAGAAGGCACTGCTCGTACTCCCAGATGGCTAGACCGCCTCGATGAGAGTAAAACACGTTATCAGATGCCCACTTACTAGGAGCAGTTTCTCTCCATCCCTCAATCAGTGAGAGTCTCAGCCCGACAATGTCCACCTCTGTTCCTGAGACATGGTGAAGCCTTGATAGATCGTGAATTAATGAAGCGAGGTCCCTGATCGCTGGAAATCCACAGTCAGGTGGATGGAGTGCATCAGATAGTCGCGGTCTACGGACTCTAACGGACTCTCCGGTGAAGTCATCTAGCCTAACGTCCCCTATGCTGAGCATACATTCTGAGTCTCTTGAGTATGGGGCCCTCCAAATGGAGTGGGCATTGAGAGCCTCCTCTAAATCCGAAACTCTGGAATTCCACCTATTGGGGTCTGCTGGGGTGACGCGGATTCCCTCGACATGCCTATGCACGGACCCCAGTTGCCTCCCGCATTCCCTCAGAATCTCTTGCGCCTCTACCTTCTCTCCATTTTCTAATGAATCCAGAAGAAGTTCTCGGGAGTTGGTTATCTGTCTCTTTTCCTTCCGTATCGAGATGATATCGGAGCCTTTCCAAGAATACCCCCCGCATGGCAAGTCACAAGTCTCCGGGTATGAGTTGACCCTCTTCCTGAGTAAACCATCAGACCCCCATGGAAGAAACTCGGCCACCCATTCCGTGTCTGATCTGAGATGTGCAACAGGGCCCCGATCAGTTTCATAAGTTGACACTTGAACTATCGAATCGGGGACTGGCACCTCCCCCCAGGAATCCAGTTCCGAGGTGATTTCTGCCCAATCAGACGGTTTGGTCAACTCTGAGGGCTGGATCATCGAGCATGATAGTGCAGATAGCGGACCTCTTCCTGAAAATTCCAGGATCTCGAACCCAGATGGGGCGATTTCGCTGTGCCCAGTCTGAGGCAACGCCCCGGGCCTCCAAGATTCAACCCCCTCCGACATCTCCTCTCGGGACTAGGAAAGGGTCCAAGGCTTCATTGAATCGGTCTGCGAAGGCTTGAATCGTAGTGGCCCAAGCGAATACTGTGGAGCAGAGTAGCCCTGAAATCCCGATTGCGGTCGACATGGATGGAACCCTAATCCTCACCGACATGAGTTGGGTCAGCATCAAGAGGGTGATCCTAAGGCGCCCCTGGTCCATAGTGGGGATGCTGGCAAAGGAGTTCACAGGAAAAAGGGCTCAATGGAAGAGGGACTTGGCGGAGAGGTTGGTTTTCGATCCTGCTGAATTGGAATATCACGACGGTTTGCTTGACTGGCTCACTGGTGAGAGGGCAAAGGGCAGGACATTGATTCTAGCTACTGCATCTGATAGGATTATTGCGGAGCAAGTAGCTGGCCACGTAGGGCTATTCTCGGATGTAATGGCATCCGACTCGACATTCAATCTAAGAGGGGAAAAGAAGGCCGAGGCCCTAGTGTCGAGGTTTGGGGAGAAGGGGTTCGCATATGCAGGCAACAGCAAGCATGACTTGCCTGTCTGGGATCGTGCTGGGGAAGTGATTGTTGTCAATCCAGAGAGGGGACTTCTAGACAGGGTCGGGGATACGGCTGACATAATTTTCGAATAGGGCCATTTCTGGTTAGTTGTCTTAACGTCAGTACTCCCCCGAGCAAATATGGGAAGGGGGGGGAAGCGCTTTGGACGGAGGGTCGACAATGTTGCAAAGCGTCTTCTGAAGTTCAGGGTCTTCTCCATCCCTGCACGCTTTGTATCGAACTCCTGGTTGGCTTGGAGTTTCGTCTCGAGATTGGACAGGGTCCGTGCGAGGAGGAAGCGAGATAGGGTCTCTAGGGAAGACCTGCCCCAGCATGTCTCCATCATAATGGACGGAAATCGCAGGTTTGCTTGGAGTCTGAGTCTGGGTACCGATGTTGGGCATAGGCATGGGAAAGAGAAGTTGAAGGACGTGATGGATTGGGTACTCGACCTAGGAATACCCTATCTCACGGTTTACGCGCTTTCGACCGAGAATCTATCCAGCAGGGATTCGGACGAACTGGAGGCGTTGTTCGACTTGTACGTAGCTGGACTGGATGAGATAGCCCAAGACGAGAGGATCCATTCCAAGGAAGTCAAGGTAAGGGTCGTAGGTAGGACGGAGGAACTCCCGGAAAGGGTCAATCAGGCAATCGAAAACGCCCAAGAGAGGACCAGTCAATACTCCAAATTCACCTTCACCGTATGCCTTGCATATGGTGGTAGGGAGGAGATAGTCGATGCAGTGAAGGGCATTGCTGCTGATCATGCCTCAGGGAGCCTGGCTCTGGAGAGGATCGACACTGCTGAGATTTCAAATCGTCTGTACGATGCTGAGATTCCAGATCCGGATCTGGTAATCAGAACTAGTGGGGAAGAGAGAGTGTCGAACTTCCTTCTCTGGCAGATTGCATATTCTGAGCTATACTTCACTGACGTTCACTGGCCTTCATTCTCTAAGTCTGACCTCTATGATGCGATCGAGACCTATCAGATGAGGAGGCGTCGATATGGAGAGTGACCGATGCGATGAATGTGGCCACCATGGGTACAACAACCCTGCAGTTGCAGTAGATGCTGTGGCTCTAAGAAAGACTGACTCGCGAGTAGAGGCTTTGTTAATCAGGCGAGGGGGTGAACCAGAGATTTGGCTTGGGAAATGGGCATTCCCGGGGGGTTTTGTAGAATACGGAGAAGATCCGGAGCGAGCAGTGCTGCGCGAGCTCGAGGAGGAAACCGGCGTCATTGGAAGCAACCCAGTAGCTCTTGCAATCCATGGGGAACCTGACAGAGACCCAAGGAAACACATCATTGGATTGTTCTACCTCGTTGATGTTGATCCAGAATCTGTCCCACATGGCGGTGATGATGCTGTGGATGCCGCTTGGGTAGACATTGGGGATATTGCTCAGGAGCAGGTGGCTGGAACTCACTTCAGAATCATCGAGCAACTTCGCAAGTAAACCTAAACACGGAACCTCTTGGCAGATGTATGAGCCGGAAACTGGAGATTGACACTGGAGAGCCGAAATTAGGGCCCTATACACCTGGAATATCCGTCAAAGACCACATCTGGCTATCCGGCCAAATTGCAGTAGATTGGGGCGATGACATAGAATCCCAAACATCAGGGGTTCTTGCTAAAATCGATGACTTGCTTGCTGCGGCAAACAGCTCCAAGGCCGACCTTGTTAAGGTGACCATCCTGATGACAGACATTGATTTCTATTCGAAGATTAACGAGGTTTATTCGGATTGGCTTACTGAAACAATTCCCCCTGCCAGAGCTGCCTACGCGGTCCCGAAACTCCCGGGTGAAGCACTGGTGGAGATTGTTTGTGAGGCAATCAGGAATTCGGGAGAATACAGTACCGATTTCACCGCAGAACTTGAGGAGGCCCTGGTATAGTGAAAATTGATGATATCATTGTGAAGAGGTTCGAGTCTCCGGATGAGGTTAGGGTATTCGAGAAGGGCAAGTTCGAAGTTGTTCACTTTGAGAGTATGACGATAGGGAGAGCGACTTACTATCCAGGATGGAAGTGGTCAGAAGATGTGTCTCCCATTTCTGGTACCGACTTCTGTGAAGTCGAGCATTTGGGCATGGTCGTCTCCGGAGTAGCGACCTGTGCTTTCAAAGATGGAGAAGTCCACGAGTTGAGGGCTGGTGACCTGTTCTACGTGGGCCCAGAACCCCATGACAGCTGGGTAGTTGGTGACGAGGATTACGTATCTCTGCATTTTCATGGGGCAGAGAAATATGCGAAGTGAAATATTTCTATACATATGTGATTGCGAGTGTCAGATAGGTGGGGTTGAATGAGCGTTTTCAAGGCATATGACATCAGGGGGATTGCCGGCGATGAGTTGGATGTTGAATTTTCCGAACGACTAGGGAAGGCTATTGCTACCCACCTAGGAGCAAGTAGCGTCTCCCTAGTAAGAGACATTCGCGAGTCCAGTCCAAGTTATCACGAGGCCTTTGTGAGCGGACTTAGGTCGGCGGGAGCGGATGTCATTGATCTGGGGATCTCCACGACTGGTGTCCTATACAGGTCGACGGTCGACCTCCCTGTGGATGCCGCAGTAGCCATTACTGCCAGTCACAACCCACCCCAATACAACGGTTTCAAGATCTGTCAGGGAAAAATGCCACTAGGAGGGGAGGTCCTGCAAGATATCAGGAGGACCTTCGAGGCTGGCGAGTTCAGAACCGGTGATGGCTCCTACCAGCATTTGGGAGACTACGAGGATTCCTACATCGAGGCGGTTGTGGAAAGTGTGGGGAAGCCTTCGAGGAATGTCAGAGTAGTGCTGGATTGTGGGAATGCTGTTCCTGGGCCATTGGCACTTAGGACCCTAGAGAGACTAGGGGTGGATGTGATTCCAATCTACTGCGACTGGGATAATTCGTTTCCAAACCATCCCCCAGACCCAACGAGGAAGGAGAACATGACCGACCTTGGAAAGGCAGTAGTCGAAAACGGTGCAGAGTTCGGAATCGGGATGGATGGGGATGGGGATCGCTTGGGAGTGGTAGATGAAAACGGCAGTTTCATTCATCCTGACAGGTTGATGGGGATATTTGTCAAAGAAGTGCTGGAGAAAACCGATGAAGACTCTTCAGAGGAGGAGAGGACCATCTTCTTCGACGTCAAGTGTAGCATGGCTCTGGAGGAAGCAATCCTCGGATTCGGTGGGATTCCCAAGATGGTCAGAACTGGTCATACTTTCATGAAGTTGGAGTTGAGGGAGAATCCTAGTTCGTCGATGGCAGGGGAAATGTCTGGCCACTTCTTCATGAATGACCACTGGGATGGCTTTGATGATTCCATATACAACGCCGCTAGACTCCTGAAGATCGTGAGTATGGGCCCTGCTCCCGACCAAGGGGGAGTCAATTTCTCAGAAAGATTCGATTTCATGCCCGAGTATCCCTCAACTGATGAGGGGAAGGTCCCACTAGACGGAGAGAGAGAAGAGGTGATGGCTGCTGTGAAGCAGGCCTATTCAGACATGGAATTCTCAGAGGTTGATGGGATCAGAGTCAGGTATGAACGAGGTTGGTTCCTCTGTCGCCCCAGTAACACGGAGCCGATTCTGGTGATGAGGGCCGAGGCAAAGGATCAGCCCTCCTTGGATGAAATTCTAGCAGACATAGAAGATAGGATTGGCCATGTCGCCAACATTGGCAAGCTGAAGTGATTCGCGAAGTGGCAGTCGTTGGCCCCACCGGTTCTCTTATGGCAGAATCCAAGGTGGGCGATTCGCTGCCACTGTAGCTTAGCCCGGTAGAGCGTCTGATTCGTAATCAGAAGGCCGAGAGTTCGAATCTCCCCAGTGGCTCCATCAAGATGCTAGTCCCAGGCCCTCTAAGTCATCGCTATGCTTCCTGCAGGAGTCTTTCAGAGATGCGATAACAGGCATTGGTTCGCCGGATAGGAAACTCATAGTTGAACCACCGCCTGTACTGTTGTGAGAGACCAGAGTCGCGGCCCCCCTGCTGTTCACCAACGCACTTGTGTGGCCCCCTCCAATAATCGTCATTGCATTAGTCTCGGTGCACATATTGAGAATCTCGATAGTGCCGAAAGCAAATTCTGGAAGTTCGAAGTACGAAGCTGGGCCGTTCCATAGAATGCACCCCGCATTCTCCACTAGTGGCTTGAGTGCCCTCAGAGTCTCTATCCCGACATCGTATATCGGGTCCTCGGTAGGCAGGTCATCAATGGATAGTGGGGTTCTCCTCCCATCGGACTCTACGGCTACGTCAATGGGGAGGAATGCCTTATCTGGGTGCTCTGAGAGTATCCTCTCAGCCATCTCCCATGCTATTTCGAAGTCGTCACCAAGTGAGTTGCGGATGAAATCCCTGTTTATCTCCCCGATATCATTACCATCGATCCAGAGCATCAAATTGCCAGTAACTCCTACGAAGGCTATTCTGTCTACCTCTCCCTTCGAGATGAGGTTCAACGCCACCCTGACTGAGTCGTCGCATTTTGCTCCTCCGAGGATCGCGAGGTACGGGCTGGGGGGGTCCCTCAATGCCGTTCTCAGACTGCTGATCTCCTTCTCCATCAGAGTCCCCGCGATACATGGGAGAGAGTTGGTGAATCCGGTTAGAGTTGGCGATCTGCGGTGAGCCGCTGCAAATGCATCCGTGACGAATGCGTCTGAGACCGAGGAAAGCCTGGCAACGATGTCGGTAACCTCCGTATCCTCGTTCGAGTTGTACTTTACACCGTACTCTTCCTCGTTCTTCCTAACATTGTCTAGGAAGATGATCTCCCCGTCTGACATTTTGCTAATCTCCTCGATTGCCTCGTCCCCACAGACATCTGATACGAATTTTATTGGCCTCTCCAGAATCTCAGAAAGTCTCTCGCAATGCCTAGACATGCTTGTGAAGTCGGATTTACCTGGTCTCGACTGATGTCCCAGGATCACCACCTTTGATGGTTCGAGAGCCTCCAGAGTAGGGATCACCCCCCTTAGCCTCCCATCATCAAGCAGCCTTCCAGTGGAGGGTTCCAGAGGGGAGTTGACATCAACTCTGTAGAGAACGGTTCTCCCTGCTAGGTCAACGTCTTCGAGGGTGAGGACCCCTTCCACGTCTCCTCCACAAGGGGGGTGGTTTTGGCCGTTGTGGATGATTTTCTGGTTCCTTTTGACCCAAAAATCCTTTCTGTCATGGCAATCCAAGGTAGAATGTGGAATGGGATACATCGACTCTAGTCGGGCCTGATGGGGAAGACTGGAGAGTGCCTGTCTCGGAGTTAGAGGACAGGCAGGGAAGGCTGTCAGTTGCCCTAGCAGGGGAAGGGATCGAGTCTGCCTACATCGAGGACCCGGTTGAGTTGTACTGGCTCACAGGAGGTCGTCAGAACTCCGCCATCCTGATTGGGGCTGAGGGTACTGGCATACAAACGAGGCACCTAGTCCGCAGGTCGGTTGCAAGGGCCTCGTACGAAGGGGGAGCAGGGGACTGCCCCCACCTGACAGAGGAGCACCCCCGGATGGGCGAATTGTCTGGCATGTTGGCGAAGTCCGGATGCGTTCAGAGGCCAGCGATGACGGGGTCAAAGGTTCCTCAGAGCCGTTGGAGTTTCATTAACGGGAAGATGGAAGGCCTGGAAGGGCCTTCTCGGGATTGCACGAATACCCTATTCAAACTGAGGGAGGTGAAATCGGAATGGGAATTATCGATGATCCGGGAGAGTGGTGAGATCAACCACTCCATGTTCGAGTCCATTCGCGATTCCGGTGGTACGGGGAAAACCGAGTTGGAGATGGCCGGCGTTGCAGAAGATGTCAGCAGGGCCTCTGGCTTCGGAGGGAGGATCAGGATGAGGAAGTGGCCTATGGACTGCGACAGGGTAGTAATCGCCGCGGGGAGATCCGGCAGGGTCCCCTCGTTCTTCGATTCGGCCGTCGGTGGGGTTGGTGGCAGTCCGATTTCCCCCCTCGGTGCCGGTTTCTCCAAGGTCAAGGAGGGCGAGCCGGTGTTGGTTGACATTGTTCACGTTCACAGGGGCTATGTTTCCGATTGTACCAGGATGTTCCATTCTGGCCATCTAGGGGAGGAATGGCGGAACAGGTTGGATGGCATGATCGAGATTGGGGCGATAGTCAGGAGAAGCCTGGGCAGGGGGGAAGACTGCTCGAGTGCGTGGATCGTGGGCAGGGAGGCTGCTGAGGAGATGGGTCATGGCGAGAACCTGATGGGGATTAGCCCCGAACAGGCGAGTTTCCTAGGCCATTCGGTTGGATTGGAGCTTGATGAGACCCCGGTTGTTGCAGAGGGGTTCGATCGTCCCCTCGAATTGGGAGGGACCATGGCAATAGAGCCGAAGGTGATCCACGAAGAGGGGGCGATTGGTATCGAGGACACTTGGTCAAGGACGAATGAGGGCATGGAATGCCTCACATCGGGCGATAGGCTCCCTAGTTTGATTCAGTGGTAGACATGAGTGAAACCTCCGGAGCAGTGCATAGGACCGTAGCAAGGACACTGAGGAAGCGGGACGACCCCCATGGGAAGCCGATTACCGATCCATCGATATTGAAGGGAGTTGAGATAGATGATGCTGGAATCGTGGAGCTCTGGATAAGGCCCAGCAATCCGCATTGTCCTTGTTGTCTCGATGATCTGATTGACCTCAGGGGGGTCTTGAGGAAGCAGCGGGGAGTTCTCGCGTGCCATATCGAGATTGTTGGGGTCCCACAATCGGATAGATGGACAGCAGCAATCAATGAGTAGTCTCTGTTTACACTGGAAGATCATTCTTCCCAGTTGTTCCTCTCCCCGACCTCAGCGAGCTTCTGGGAGATCCGGGAGTAGAGCCACCATGACATTACCGAGATTCCGATTACAGACACAGTGAGGGAGACCAGGAAGCTGGACATCCCGAATTCACCGGTCCTCCCACCGAGTCCATCTACCAGTCTGCTTGTTGAACCTCAGTCCGGCCTTCTTCATCCACTTGTTGAACTTCGTGGCTCCTGCTCCGGTGGCGATGATGAACTCCTCCCTGTCCTCCTGTGCCTGGATGTATCCCTTGGCGGCGATCGTCTGGTCTATCCACTCGTCGATGCTCATCAGGACCCCTGAGAGCGTGCTCGCTTCCAATGCCGCCTCCAGTTCCTCTGCCGAGGCACCTGCTGACTCCAGGTCCCTCATCATCAGATCCGTGATTGAGGCGGACTTGTCCTTCTTCGGGGGCTTGATGACTGGCAGGCGTGGCTTCATCTTCGGATCGATTGTTATCCTGGATCCGTTGCTGAGTCTGCCTTCGACCGATTGGGCCATGGCAGCGTGGAACTCCTCCTCGCAGTCCCAGCAGACGAAGGAGAAATCCGAGGGGCTTTCCATGATGTTGCTCCCTCTTGGGTCCATCTCCTCTCCGCAGTGGGGACAGGCATGGAGGCAGAGAACCGGTGCGATCTTCCTCCGGAAGTCTACGATATCCTGTGGGGTCCCGGCGAGTTCGAGCATCTCGTGATCCCTTGCCGCCTCTAGTCCTCGGGTCTCGAGTTGATCCCTGATCTTCGATCTCTGCTCGTCCTTGGATTCGTCGTCAAGGTTGTTCTCCAACTTGACGATCAACTCAATCGTCTTGCCTAGCCTGTTCATCACGAGTTTCTTGTTTCTGAAGTCCTCGACCCTTGCGAGACGGAGTTGTTCCTTCTTCTCCTGCAATTCCGCATAGATGTCTTTCTGCTCGCGCTTGAAGCGAGTCTCCTCGATCTTGTCTACCTTCTTCTTGTCATCAGAGAGGATATCGGCGAGGAATCGCTGTCTTCCTGAGGATCTTGGGCCCGCCTTTACTGCATCGAGAACCGACTTCGCTACCTCTTTCTTGATGCCGTAGTTGTTGATTAGAGTTTCAGAGTCTAACTTCTTGAGATCGCCAATCTTGATTCCTCCGTCAGCGAGGATTTGAGCAGTGGTCTCATCGATTCCCCTCCTCAACAGAGCGAGATAGGTGTCCTTCTTTGCCACTAAATCCCTCCCATTGGCTCAGGTAACATCTCCACCTAGGCTGACCCTCGGAAGGGGGGGGCCTCTATCAAGTCGATGTCAAATTGTCCAGAATTACCCATCTGAGGAGATTGCCGCGACAATCGTGATCCAGTCTATTGGCTCTAAATTCTCTGGTCTTAGATCCGCCCAACCATCTTCCAACTCAGGGTGGTTGGAAGAGAGAAGTTTTGATGCTGATTTCGTCCATCTGTCCCGGTGCCATCCAGATACTCTGGAGATTCTGGATGGTGGTTTGGAAAGTAGGGTCCTCATCTTCCTCCTTCGATTCGAGAAGCAGTGCCTGGTGATGATCCTGAACAATTGCTTGTTCATCCCATCTGCCTCCGGTCTGCTTGCTGGCTTCAGCACCACGAGCCTGGATTGCACGCGTGGGGATGGGCTGAATGAGCTTGGAGAGACCTTCATATCCATGGAGACATCGAAGTCTAGCCATAGATTCAACCCCAATGGGCCGATATCATATGGGGCGGAGAACATCGCCATCCTCTGGGCGAACTCCTCCTGGACAAGGAGAATGGAGAGTTGAATTGGTTCCGTGGAGTGGTATTTCGTGATCCTGTCAACTATTGGACTCGAGATTTGATAGGGAAGGTTTGAGATAACGTGGGTAATTCCTTTTGGCCATCTTTCTGAAACTGCATCTGCTTGCTCAATAGTCAGGGATTCTTTGCTTTCCAGGAATACCCGCGTCAGGTGTTCCACAGACCTCTTATCGATCTCTATTGCTGTGACGTTTGAGTCGCTTCGAAGTAGTGCTAGGGTTAGTGACCCCGGCCCTGGACCAACCTCCAGTACGTGGGAATCATCCGAAAGAGAGGAGTCGAATTCTTCAGTAAGACGAATGGTCCTCTCAATTACCTCATCATCGACCAAGTAATGCTGACCTAGCGATTTGCTGGGACTTATCCGATCTCTG
Organism: Marine Group II euryarchaeote MED-G35; assembly: GCA_002457155.1. Taxonomy (GTDB): domain Archaea; phylum Thermoplasmatota; class Poseidoniia; order Poseidoniales; family Thalassarchaeaceae; genus UBA36. The sequence continues at coordinate 116,905 of NTJS01000001.1, read as the reverse complement.
AGAAGGTCGACTAGAAGGCGAGTATCGAGGCCCCCCAACGGCTCCATGTCACTTCTCTGTACGGACTAGCAAATCAAGTAAGCGGGGAGTCTGTGCAACATCCTCCATCTCCTTGACGTACCTTTCTGCTAGGAGTCTGATCGACTCAATGCCACAAGCCTCGTCGACATCTTCGAATGTTTGCCAACCCGCAATACCCCTCTTTTGGACCATCTGAATGGCCTTTGAGTTTCCAATGCCGGATAATAACTGGTACGAGTGGAATTTCAGGGACATTGGTCCTGCACTGTTGTAAAATGAGATATGCCTTTCTGGGTCTGCTTGAATTGAATTTGAAAGACCAGTGATTAGCTCTTGCTGCGAGGTACCGGTGAGATCCTTGAGTCGCACTTCCGAGAGGGATCCGATGCTTTCCAAGGAAATTTCGATTGTCTCCCCCACTGATATTCCATCTATGTTGCTTACTCTTGCTCTTAGCAGGTACAAAGATGGTTCGCTAATGCATTGAATCTCATGGCCGACTGGTCTTCTTTCTTGTATGTCAAGAATCCTCAGCCTAGCCTCTCCGTGGAAAGGGTCTTTGCCCTCCTCGTCGGGGTCTTTGGAATCCTCGGGCTGCATAATCTCCAACTCTCCAGAATGGTTCTCCCTCATGAATGAGTTGTTTGGAAGTGCTTTGAACACTATAGGACATGTTGTCGGATCACGGTGATGACTTCTTCTATTTCCGAGGTGTCCATTGCGATTCTCTTGCTAGCGATGATCACTCTTAAATTAGAAACTGTGAGAGGTGAGAGCTCGGCTATCTTTGACGAAACTTCGGGGTACTGCTTCAATTTCTCGTTTTCCATCAAGGCGGCAAATAGTGTAGAGTAGACGGCTGGATCGGTCTTGATGTCCCCAGATGGGTGTCCACTGGCGCTGGCCTTCCATTCCGCATGTTGTAGTGCCATCGTCTGCTCGTAGGAAATTTCTCCTCTCCTCTCGATTGCCTCCAGAAGCCTGTCTCTAACACTAGCAAAGTCAACGAATTCTTTCTCAGTCATTATTTTCACCTACTCAATCGGTCTGAGATGTTCAGGTCGGGCCACCACGGTCTTCATCATATTGCCATCGGCGACCCTAATCACAAACGCTCTTCCCTGAGAGCCTGAGATTACGCCGGTCCTTCCTTGGAAACGTCTGTGAGGCATACCCTTCTGCTGAGCACCATCGAGTACAATCGCAACCTTATCGCCTTCCTGATATGTGTGCATCGACCTGCTGATAAACAGTCTCCTACGCTCCCTCTTGTCCTTCCTGAGGATGCTTCTAGTACCCTGTCTAGTTCCCTTTGTCCTAGTGACCATGCTCTCACTGCTCCATTATCGCGAATTCGGGCGACCTGTGGGGCGTTCTTAAGGACTCGGATGTCATTTTCCCACTCATTCGGAGTGAATCTCGAGCACATCTAGCCAAATGACTTCGCAATCCGTTCCTAGAACGCTTTGAACGGATGGAGTGGTTCTGCCCTCGTCAGAGTGCACCAGTTCCTTGATGTAGGTTCCAGCTTCACATCTCAGGGTGATTTCTATCTCATCATCCCCTTCGAAGCTTACTTTGTCGATGGAAGTGATTTTTCTTCTTCTTATCTTTGCAGCCCTCCTATGAGATACCCTCTGTGGTGTTTCTTGATCGATTACTTGACCATCTAGCGATAGGATCGATTTTTCCGCGGTTTCATTGTCAAGTGAGCCCTCTGCTCTGAATCTAATCGTGTAGGTCTTCTCTGACCTAGACTGTTTTACCTCGTTGACTTTCTTCCTTGTGCACCAGGTAAAGCTGTCGACCTCAACCTTCTCCCGAGCATGTCCTTTTACCAACTCGACCAAGTCTTCGACTGGTAGTGTCCTCTTTGACGGCTTCTTGACTTCCAAGACGAATGGACGACCTGAACCAAGGCACCTGACATCGATGTCTTCCCTTCCCATCCCATGGAATGATGTGTCCTCTGCGTCAAGGGCATCCCTAATCGGCTCGCCAATCAAATCTTGTACCGAGTCAGTGTACTGAAGACCTGTCTCATCACAGGATTCGCAACCCTGAGCTCTCCCCCTACAAGCCCGGCAAGGCCAACGTGTTTGCGGTATTCCACGTGAGATTTTCCTATACCTCCCATAGAGGAAAATTGGCCTCACATCTACGTCGACCCTTAGCGTCAAACCGTCAACTAGAACCATTACATCTGGTTTCTCCTTGACGAAATCTACTTTCTTATCGAGGCTCCTGATTCTCTCGTGAATCGATTCTACAATAGCCCCCTTGAGATGATACGACCCGGGTGCTCCATACTTGCTTCTGATTCGATCCTCCTCTTGTACGAGATCCTTTGGCAGATGAATTCCAAATTGCATCGTCGAGAACTCTGTGTTGGAAAGGGTTTCGAACACTCTGTCCACGATATTTTCTATATCGTCGAATAGATTCTCACATAGAGGGCAATAGTCCTGGAAAATTTTTGACTCCAATTCTGAATCCCTCAAGAAGGCCTCTTCCCTGATTGATGAGCCGGAATCAGGTCCAGATCCTTTGGAGTGGAATCCTGAAACTCGAGCTAAACAATGGTCACAAACTCCAATCTTGATCACATGGGCTATACCCAAAGGAGCGGGGCAAGGCGGAGAGTCCCAATTCACTGTGCTGCCCTCGAATTCCAAGTCATCGCCATCAAACCATATCTCCTCCGAGGAGCCTTCTTCTGACTCTATCTCTTCGGATTCTAGTTCGGATGAGGCGTATCCTGCTGAGGCATAGAGTTGCCACTCATCCACATCTTCCAGTTTGCCTCCATCACCTTCCGGTTCTCCATCTCGCATGTAAATCGCCACCGAAACGCCGGGGAGGACCCTCTGCTTCGACAAGGGTCGGTGTGGAAGTGAGGATTTGATTCCTTCGTATGGGGGGCTAATCAGCAGGGGTGCCGTGTAATTCGCAAACCTCTCTGAGATGTGAGAAAGAATGGATTCCGCTAGAGCATCCAGAGGGCCATTCCAATTGTACCCCATATTGGCCTACTGGGGTGGCCTTTGGCTTTTCGATTCTCAAACGCAATATCTCTTCTTCGAGTTCTAACCTTCTCTGCTCGTTTTCCTGGCGTGGTTTGCATTTTGCGCACCGACAATTAGAACGTATTTTCAGGTAACTGACTCTGAATGAGTTTCCATCTGCAAATCTCATTATGCAATACTCATCGCTCCTCTCTAATTCGATAAGCAATTCTCTTGACATGCCAGTACCTCTCAATAGGCCTAACAAAGTCTTCTCTATGATTGTATTTCAATTTGGAATGGCAAAGGAGTATTTCGTACGATGAAAATCCCATATCTGAAAAATGAAATAGGTAAGTTTCCAGCAACGTTTGTCTGACACTGGGGAGTTAGTATGTACAACTACAAACACGAGACTGTCGTAGAAGCCGATGCTGAGTCAACCTTCGCTTGGTTTGAGCATGAGGGTTCGTTTCGCAGACTAATGCCACCTTGGGAAGTGGCTGAGGAGGTTCGGGCTGATGAATCTCTGGAGGTTGGTTCTCAGAGGGTATTCAGATTCCCCATGGGTCCAATCAAAATGACATGGGTGGCAGAGCATACTGGCTACGAACCCCCGCATTTCTTTTCCGATAAGATGGTGAGGGGGCCATTCTGGTCGTGGAGTCACGATCACCATCTAATCGAGGAAGATGGGGTGACGAAAGTTGTTGACGAAGTGACGTACCAGGTTCCATTTGGGCCATTGGGAAATCTAGCTGACAGAATTCTTGGAGGTAGACTTGTCAGGAGGAGGCTGGCCCAGATGTTCACTGCTAGGGAGTTGAGATTACAGAGGGACATGGCGCAGCATGCTAAGTTCTCCGAAGTCGGGAGGAAACGGATACTTGTTGCGGGTTCTTCGGGGATGATTGGCACTCAACTGGTAGCATTCCTAGATACCGGAGACCATGAGGTCTGGAGGTTGGTTAGGAGGCCGGTGAGAGATGATGCTAAGGAACTGCAATGGGATCCTTCATCAGGAGCCATGGATGAAGGAGTTCTGGAGGGTTTTGATGCGATAATACATCTCGGAGGCGAGGGGATTGGCGACAAGAGATGGAGCAAGAAGCGAAAGAAGATTGTTCGAGACTCTCGTGTAGACAGCACGACTCTCCTGAGTTCAGCAATTAGCAAATTGGAGCAAAAACCGGAGGTTTTCATTCTAGCTAGTGCTATTGGTTGGTATGGAGATCGAGGAGACGAGGAATTGGATGAAGAAAGTGATCCGGGAGAGGGTTTCCTTCCCAGCATTTGCAAGGAATGGGAGGCTGCTGCAACACGAGCGAGGGACTCGGGGATAAGGACGGTATTCATTCGAAGTGGGATCGTTCTATCTGGGACAGGAGGTGCTCTGGGGAAAATGCTGTTTCCATTCAAAATGGGTGCGGGCGGACCAATGGCAGGTGGCAATCAGTGGATGTCTTGGATATCCCTGGATGATGAAATATATGCAATACACCACCTTCTGATGAGTAGCGATTCTCATGGGGTGTACAATCTTACTGCGCCCAATCCTTCTAGACAGAAGGGTTTCGCAAAGACGTTGGGCAAGGTCTTGAAGCGCCCTGCCTTCGCTCCGCTTCCGGGTTTCATTGTCAGAATTCTATTCGGAGAAATGGGAGTAACGCTCACCTTGGAGAGTCAGAAGGTAATGCCTAACAGATTGATAGAAGAGGGTTATGAATTCCTCCATCCGGAACTAGAATCGGCCTTGAGCGATACTCTGGGAGCCTGGAGAGATCTGAAGATCTAATCTCTCAGACGGTTGCCTCTTCTGCCATTGTCGAAATCTCATCTCTGTATGCTAGACCCAGCGCTGCTGGAGCGAGGACCAAACTTGCAACAAGTGAGAGCCCGATCATTATCGCGCAAAATAGTCCAAATGTGGAGAAGAAACCCATTTCTGACTGGTTAATAATCGCAAATCCAGTAATGTCGGAAACAGCCGAACCAAAGAGTGCGATGCCCGAAGCCCCACCTACCGCCTCAATCGATTTCATTGTGCTGACCCCCTTCTCCTTCTCCTCTCTGAAACGTTCAATGATGTGTATTACGTAGTCAATTCCAACACCTAGAGAAATTGCTGCAATTGAAACCGTAACCATGTTGAGGCCGTATCCCGCAATTCCCACGATTGCATACAACCAAACAATCATCAGGAATATTGGAGCAGTGGTAATCGTTGCTAGAATGAGGGGCCTAGTTCCCCACAGAATTGAGAAGAACACGGCTAGTATGGCGAAAAGGATCGCATAATTGGCACCTGCTAGGAAATATGAGATCACTGACATCAGTGCCACATTAAGCATTATTCTTGGTACAATTTGCAGTGGTTTCCTACTCACTTCCCTCAATCTTGTCGACACAGGTGGAACCTCCCGGAAGCCCCACCAAAGTGCCATGATACAGAATACTAAGCCTAGCAGAAGCGTATCCTGGAGGTCATCCTGCATGGAGTCGGCAGCGACGAATCTGATAACGGGTTCACCCGTTGGCAGTGCCCACGTAATTGGGTGTTCTGGATCTTCAAATGCTGATTGCAAATCTCCTCTTTCTCTATTTGGAGTCACAGAGAGGTTCTGGATCGGTAATAGATCCTCTTCCAACTGTTTCAGGGCAGGTTCGACAAGGGCAAACTGCTCAGGGCTTGAAATTCCGAAGCGTAGTGAGGTTCTGGGAAATCTGGGTTCATCGCCCGAAATTGTCAACCAAGGTCTTTGGAAATCAATCTCACCTTCCACCTGGATGAACTCTCCTACGATGCTGGTCGAGAGAGCGGGATAACCACCACTGGCTGGGACACCTCTAGTCAACATGAATCCATACAGGAAGGATAGGCACTTGCTGTCGTCAATAGAAGGGACGGAAATGAGTTCCATCTCTCTATTTGGAACTAGAATAGTCTTGCATCCAATGCCTCCGTCGTTGGAATTGAAATCCCATCCGGCTTCTTCGAATGGTGTCTGGTTCCATGCCATTGCACCTCTGGTGTACCAGAGCATCAAATCGACCCCGATTAGTTCAACCTCTCCATTGGGCATTCTGGAAATCTGATCTGGGTCATCGGGTCCGTGGGAATTCATATTCCTACGGAGTTCATCAATCGCTTCGAGGACGAGAGGGTTTGAGATATTGCCCTCAATCAAGATGTAGGCGGGTTCGCCTTCGTCACTGAAGCGCTCATTGATGAGGCCGACTCCGACTGCTAGGTCCGAATCTGCTTCAATGAAGTCTTCAACCTGGAAGTCACCCTCCAGAGACAGCATGATGGGAGTCGCGAGTGCTGTGATGAGTAGTGAAACAATGACAATCGCTGGGGCGAACCTTGCAGCCTGTGTGGATACAAAGGATAACCAAGAGCTGGGGATCATGTGGATTATATCCTTGCGCTCTTCATCCAACCTGCCTCTAGATTCCAGCCAGAGGTCGATGTCGAGTCTGGCTAGAGGCACCCATAGGCCTGTTAGGAAGAAGGCGCAGAATACGCCAATTCCCGCCTCTATTCCGAACGATCTGAGTGCTGCGATACTCGATGTCATGTTAGCCATGAAGGCGACGATTGTAGTGACGGATGTGAGCATGATGGCTAGTCCGACTTTGCTAATTGCCTTGCGTACCGCCTGTTCTGAATTTGCCCCTGATCTACGTTCCTCCTTGTATCTGTGAAGACTATGTAGGCTGTCATCAATTTCCAGAGCCAGTATCAGTATTGGCAGTAGGTTTGAGAATTGTGACCGGAAAATAATCTCATTCCCGGACCACTTCCCGATGATGATTGCCCAACCGATCAATCCATACATCCAGACTAGCGATAGGGCTAGGCTGGTGGCGACTATGCCTACGTCTGAGACTCTCCTCAGACTGGCCCAGAGAAGTATCAATATGGAAAATACCATCAATAAAATCAGAATTGCGCTAGAGATTAGTTCTCGGTTAATTTCGACGTTTATTGACTCAGCGAACATTAGAGATACGATCGTTTCGTCACTCTCCCTGAGATCCTCCTCTAGAGAGAGATAAAGCCACTCGACGGAACACAGAGGTTGTCCGAGCTCCTCCCTCTGCCTGCAAACCTCGACCGAGTTCCGGATCGGCTTTGTCTCCAAATCGAGTCCGTTCCACTCGTAGCCGAACTCCGAGCTGGCATTCTTCCAAGTGAAGGTCCAGCCATTCTGCTGCATTTCGTCTCTATCGAAGTTGATTATTATCCAAGCCGCTGATGCTGACCATCTGCCTCTTTGCCATTTTTCAGAAACCAATGAGCCACTTTCAGAGAATTCATGGTCGACTGGCCCAACTACGACTCCCATTTCATCCGGCAGGAAAGCGCGGTCGTTAGACAGGAACCTGAGAAAGGCGCCATTGCTGTTGTTTGCCATTCTATGGGCTGCTAAGTCTATGTGATCTTGTGTCACGTTCGGGTCATCGAATGAGAGACAATCCAAATCCCCACAGTTGTCCCAATTGGTTGGAGCCGGGTCAGTTGATGCATTTATGTCAAGAGTAGCTGCAAGCTTGTATGGATTAATCCTAGGTGCGGTCAAAGAGGACTCATTGGCCATAAAGGTCCGGAATTCAGTTGCCAAGTCTAGAATCCCAAATGCTGAATCCCCAGAAATCTCAGATGCCAGAGGGAGATAGAATTCTGAAATCTCACTCTCTCTCAACGTACTTGCATCATGATCGATCTCTCTGAGGACGGTTAGATTCAGAATCCCCCCCTTCGGTTCAGAGATTCCCTCCTTGACTCCAGGAAAATCGGCAATCATCGTGACGTCTGATTCGGACTCACCGAAGTATTCCGGGTTTCTAACAAATATTCCGAAGCCCCAGATGTTTCCTGCTGCGGTGAATTCTTCCCTCAGAACTTGATTGGCCTCTAGCTCTGGGGACTCCATGTCATAGGACTCAATATCAATAGGTTCGGAAGAAGCGATTATCCCGGGAATCATGAATATTGAGACCACTATTAAGGCGAAGTGGACCTTTTTCCGACGTGGTATCAAGTAGTCGGCTAGACTCTCGAAGTCTCTCACGGTCCAATCGCAGGCAATTCAATATTTGACTGATTGTGTCCGCTACAAGCCACTGTCTTTGAGAGATTTCAGTGCTTCTACCTGTGACTTGGTAAGTTTCTCGGGTTCGGCCAAAGTGAACTCCACGTCCAATGCCCCGCCGTCGTGTCCTTGGCCTTGCAGACGTCTTCTATCGCCAATTCTAGTTCCACTTGGGACCTCTATCTGCAGTCTCTTTCCAGATGGCGTCTTAATTCTCACTTTGCCCCCAAGGGCTAGCATTGTGTAAGGGAGTCGGACTTCTTGTATTAGTCGGCCGTCCTCCCATCGGCGGCCCTCCTCGGCATCGAGTCGAACTGTGATAAGTAGGTCTCCTGAATCTCCCTCTGGGTGCTCGTGCCCCATTCCCTTGAGACGGAGCAAGTGACCGTGCTCAGCTCCTTTGGGCACTCGTACGGTAATGGTGCTCCCCTTCGTGATGACTCCGGTTCCTCTGCAAATAGAACATCCCCTGGATGAGCCAAAGCTGGAACCATTGCAATCCGAACACCTCCGCATTCTTCGGTGGCTAAATTTGACTTCTGTACCGCTAATTGCTTGATCAAGGGATATGTCGAGACCGGCTTGAATATCGGTGCCTTTGGAAACCTGCTGTCTCGGGCTGGGTCCTCTCCTAGTGCCTCCAAAACCAGAGTCGGATCCAGGACTCTGACTACCTCTGCCACCCATAAATTGTGAGAAAATATCTCCCAGATCCACTCCTCCAAACGGGGATCGATTCCTCCCTCCTTGGAACATCTCTTCCATTCGTCTCTGCTGGTCGTGCTGACTCCTACCTTCAGCAGTTCCAATCGACTCATATGCGGATTGAATTGCCTTGAATCGCTCTTCTGCTGCAGCATCTCCTGGGTTCCTATCTGGATGGTATTGCCTAGCTAGCTTACGATATGCCCGCTTTATCTCTGCATCTGAAGCATCCTTTGAGACGTCCAACGTTCGATAGGGGTCTTCGGGCACAATAGTACTCCAGAAGGCATTGTCCTTCAACCTGATGAGAAAGTGAACTAACCGGTGTTCTAATCATTGGTGTCTTGCTGGGGGTGGTATGGGAGTCGGCTGGGCGGTCTTCAGAAACTATTCCGGACACGCAAAAGAGATTCTTGGAGATGTAACAGACTACCCTCGCTTCTTCCTAATGCCCCCGTCTGCCATGGTAGAGGCCACGGATGATGGGGGCAATGTGGTGACGCTCCTTGAGCCGGATGAGCATATTGATCATGAGGTGGAGATGGTATTCAGGCTAGGGGATGATCTTACTCCAATCCAGATGTGCGTAGGGATTGATACAACAAACAGAACTCGTCAAACTATGGCTAAGATAGAAGGCTGGCCATGGTTAGAGGGCAAGGGTTTCAGAGGTTCCGGAGTTCTAGGGACATGGACTGATTGGGATGATGGAGAGGTGGAAATCGGCCTCTCAGTAAATGGGGAAACTAAGCAATTGGCATCAACTGATCTAATGGTGCACTCGGTAGAAACTCTACTGTCTCATCTCAATCGCTGGTACGATCTAGAGGCAGGGGACTTTGTCTGGACTGGAACGCCAAAAGGTGTTGGCCCAATGAAGCCCGGAGACGTCATTAAAGCGTGGATGAAGAACTCTGATGGAGAAGCCATTAGCATACTTAATGCGGTATGCGAGTAGTTTGGAATAGGGTAGTTAGCATGGACTCCGGAACTAGGAGAATCACAGATACTTGGCTGCTAGATGACAGTGGTGGGACCCACAAGGGAGACTTCCTGCTGAATCAAGATGGGTCTTTCTCACCCAGCAGAGGTGATGAGGATGTAGTGGAGATCATTGACGGGTCGAAGCGCCTTGTGACTAGGTCTCTTCAGAACTGGCATACGCATATGGCAATGGTGCTGAACAAGTCAATGGGGGAAGGGTTGCCTTTGATGGAATGGCTTGAGACGTCCATATTCCCGGTTGAGAAGGGGCTGTCGGAGGAGTTTGTGGAAAATGGCACCAGAGCGGCCATTGCGGAGATGATTGCTACTGGGACAACATTTGCGTGTGACATGTATTTTCATCCTGAGGTTGTGGCAGGGGTAGTTGCTGAGAGTGGGATTCGTGCGAAGGTCTGCGGCCCCATTACAGATTTCCCAACCCCATCATATCCGGAAGGGGCCGGACAGGCTCTGAAGAAGATTGAAAGTTTGCTGTCGGAAGGTTCTCCGGAGCCTGGTAAAATAGAATATGGGATAGGAACTCATTCAGTGTACACCTGCTCAGAGGAGACTTTGCTGAAAGCATCCGAGTTATCTCAGAAAAGTGGTTGCACACTTAGCATCCACACCTCCGAAACTAGGGGTGAGGTTGCTGACTGCCATGCAAAACACGGAATGTACCCGATAGAGTACTTGGACTCGATTGACTATTTCACCGAGGGGACGGTTTGCGCCCATTGTGGTTGGGTGACCAAGAAGGAAATGCGAATACTTGCTGGCCATGCCTCTCATGCAGTACACTGTCCAACAAGCAATCAGAAGCTAGCATGCGGTGGTACCATGTCATATCCCGCAATGGTGGAAGCGGGAGTTGATGTCAGACTAGGCACTGATGGTGCTGCTAGCAATAACTCGTTGGACATGAGGGCGGAGGCCAAGGCGGCTAGTCTGGTACAGAGGCATGATCATTGGGACGCTAGGATTCTCGGACCTGAGGAGACGTGGTCCCTAGCAACCAAGGGGTCCGAGGACTGGGTTACTTGGGATCTTTCGGATATCAGAATGAGGCCATGGGGAAGAGGGGGTAGGAGGTTGTTACCAAATCTGATCTACTCTGGAGCAAGGGTTCTGGACGTGTTCGTCAACGGGGAAACAATTCGCAGGGATGGGGTAACTTTGACTTTGAATGAAGCAGATGCTTGTCTGGCTCTGGAATCATCTGTTGAGGAGTACTACAGGGGGTTGTAGTTCAAGGATGGAATAGGAAAGCGGCTCCGAGTACGGCGTACGATGACAATAGCATGGCCCCCTCCAACCAGTTTGACTTTCCATCTGCAGCAATCGAATTGACGATCAACACTGCTAGGAAGGCAGAGACGGTCTCAAGCATTCCAAATTCGAAGGTCAATGGGACGTCTAACAGCCATGCGAATACAACCATTAGTGGGGCTACGAAAACTGCAATCTGGGTGGATGAGCCCATGGAAATTGCGAAGGAAAGGTCCATCTTGTCCTTGGCAGCTACTGAGACTGCAGTGAAGTGCTCAGCAGCATTTCCGAAGAGAGGAAGGAGGATTACGCCGATGAAAAGATGTGGTAGTCCGAGATCTTCGGCTGCTGCCTCCACTGAGTGCACTAGAATCTCGGCCATCCAAGACACTAGAATCGTGGCCACTACAAGGAGGATGACTGCATCTCTCTGAGTCATTTCTGGATCCTCGTGATGAGAGCCATCGGTGGCAAAAAGGTGCACATGAGTGCGGAACTGGAAGAATAGAAACAGGCCGTACATCATCAGTAGGATTACAGCAGCGATATGACTCAAGTCCTGAACTCTTGAGTCTCCCACGTCCCCTCCGACAGTTGAGTGGAAAACTGTGGGTATTACTAGGACGATCATCGAGAGGAGGAGGAGCGAGCCATTCGAGCTAACTTGGTTCTCCGAATATCTCTGCTCTGAATGATGGATACCACCCCAAACAAATGCTAGACCCATGACCAACAATAGATTTCCCAGGATACTTCCAATTAGGCTTGCTTGAACTAAGTGAACATAGAATGACTGTGCCTCTACATCAACTACCTTTGAGGCTTGCAGGATGAGTAGAACGGCGATGATGAGTTCGGCGGCATTACCAAATGTAGCATTCAGAAGTCCCCCAAGTGAATCTGAAGTTCTTAGAGCGATTTCCTCGGTGGCTCTACCCATTAGGAAGGCAAGAGGCATTATGGCCACCAATGACGAGAAGAAAGCCAAGGAATAATTGTGTTCTACATAATTGTAGTAGGCCGTTACTGGTATTGCAATAAGCAAGATGTTCAGTTTTGTGTCTCGGGGATCCATGGCTCTAATCCAGTTTACCGACTCCGTCATAATCGGTCGTGACACCAGTTTTCTAGGTCAATGTTACGCCTCGGCACGGAGCGTTCTTGTCGTCTTTGCATCACGAGATGACATGGGAGGGGCATTCAGATTAGCAATGACTGGTTCCCCAGGTACTGGAAAGTCGACCGTTTCCTCCTTGCTTGAAGAATTGGGGTATTGTATTGAAACAGTGGAGGGGCTAGCCGAGGAATTTGGATGCATTGACGAGGTCGACCCACATGACGGAGCGAGGCCAGTTGACGTAAAGAGGCTGCAAAGAAAACTGGATTCTGCATGGGAAGAAGGCCCAAGTAGGCCAACTGTCATCGATGGTCATCTCTCTCACCTGCTAGGAGTAGACTGCGTGGTCATTCTGAGATGCCGTCCGGGAGAGTTACGAGAAAGGCTCTCAGAGAGGTCGTACTCGAGTCAAAAGATCGATGAAAATGTAGATTGGGAGATCCTTGGAGGACCCTGGACGGAGAATATTGGCGGAAAGCCGACAATCGAATTTGATACATCTTTCGATAGGTCGGAGGCAATAGTTGCAGCGATTCTCAAATGGGCATCAGATGACTTCAAGCCAAGAAGTCCCCGCAATCCAATTGACTGGGTGGGCAAGGGAGAAGTCTGAGATGTTCGAGAAAATGAGGGAAAGGTGGACTAAGGCAATCACCCCCTTAGTTCAAAGAATGGAAGGCGTGGATCCCAGCACCCTTACTTGGGCAAGTCTCGCTCTATCTCTGCTGGCGTTCTACTTGCTTATGACAGCAGAGAGAAACACGGAGGGTGCGTTCTGCATCATTGGAGGAGTAATAATTGTCCTAATTGCAGGAGTTCTGGATGGTTTGGACGGGGCTCTTGCTAGACATCAAGGAACCGATGGGCCATATGGGGACTTTCTTGACCACACTATTGACAGGATTGTAGATGTTGGCATCCTGGTGGCTATTGGGATGAATGCGGACTTCGTGAACAATCCGAGTTCAGGATATATCGCTGGTCTGCTAACTCTCTTCGGTTCGTACATGGGTACGCAAGCTCAATCTGTCGGACTGGGCAGGATTTACGGTGGATTCTCTAGAGCAGATAGGATGGTGTTGACTTTGGTTGCTCTAATTGTGACAGCATGGCAGGCGCACGGGGATGTTTCGGGAATTTCTATCGAAAGTTTTCACTGGTTAGCAGATTGGGCATTATTGGGGAACAGTGAGTTGAATGGGATGACGTTCGCATTGGCTATTTCTGCATGGGGAGGAGTGTACACATTCCTAGTTAGATTCGTCAAAACAAGGAATGGTTTGATCGCATAAGTGGAAACTTAGATTGATGGTGAAAACCTACTTCTTTCTAGTCTAGATTGGGGCAATGGTTATCCTCTATTCAACTCGCCTGAGGAATGTGAAGCACCTGATCGATAGAGTTCTAGAACTTCAGGATGATGAGACACAGTCTCCGAAGATTCCTGAAATTGAAGAGGTGCCGGATCTAGAAAATCTACTGAAGTCTCTTCAGCCGAAGATTAGAGTCTTCGGTTGTGGAGGATGTGGATCCAACACAGTCGCCCGATTGGAGCACGAGGGATTGTTCGATGATGAATATGTCAAGGGGATGGCAGTAAACACAGATGCTCAACATCTGTTGAGAGTGAATGTGGAGAACAAGGTCCTGATTGGTCGCTCCGCCCGAGGCAGGGGGGCGGGGGGCGACCCAGAGAAGGGAGAGCAGGCAGCATACGAGTCGGAAAGGGTGCTGAAAACAGAGGTTGAGGAATGCGATCTGGCATTCATCACTGCGGGTCTTGGAGGTGGCACTGGGACAGGGAGTGCGCACGTCGTCGCTAGGCTCGCAAAGGCGGCTGAGGCACTGACGATTGCAGTTGTTAGCTATCCTTTCGTTTCCGAAGGAGCCGTACGCAGACAGAATGCCGAATGGGGACTAGAAAGACTAAGGGAAGTGTGTGACACAGTTATCGTCCTTCCAAACGAAAGATTGCTAGAAGTTGAAGGAGTGAGGGACCTACCCCTAGATGCAGCATTCAGAGTTGCGGACGAATTGCTAATGCGGAGCATTTCGGGCGTCTCGGAGATGATCGCCAAGGAAGGAGTAGTCAACCTTGACTTCCAGGATCTACGATCGGTAATGGAGAACGGTGGTGGAGTGGCGATGATTGGCCTGGGTGAAGCTACTGTGGAAGAAGGTGCGGAGAAGGCAACCATGGAGGCTTTGCAATCGCCCCTGCTTGATATCGACATCTCTGATGCAAGGGGTGCGTTGGTAAACGTAGTCGGCGGAACCGGTCTGACTCTGGGAGAGGCAGAGCAATGTGCAAAGATAATCCGAGATAGCATCAACCCGTATGCCAGGATGATTTGGGGAGTGACGACAGATGATTCGATGGGAAGTGACATCAGGGTTCTTCTGGTTCTGACCGGAGTGAAGAGCGAGCAGATTCATGGAGCAGCCCTTCACACCCAGATGAGGAATCTTAGAAACAGGACAGTGGAATTCGTGAGTTAGATTCTTCACAAAATGAAGAATGCAATTACTTTGTCTTCCCGTTGTCCTTAAATGGAATCTGTAGGTCGCCGTGATGCTTCTAGGTGGTAACGTGGCGGTTGAGAATTCCAAGGTAGGTCCTATTGAAGAGCTTGCTCAGTCCTGGCAGGACGAGATTGAAGGTCGTGTAAAGGGCCTTCAGACTGGTTCATACGCCAGAATCCTCAAGATGGCAAAGAAGCCCTCGAAGCAAGAGTTCAGACAGACCGTGATAGTTTGTGGGATTGGGATGTTTGTGTTAGGAGCGATTGGCTTCGTCATCCTAGCTCTAATGGTCAATGTTTTCCCCCCATTCTTCAAATGGCTGATAGGCTGAGGTGGTAATGATGTCAGAAGCTTATACGGTGTATATCAGAAGCGGAGAGAAAGTTCTACTGATGCAGCGATCAGATGAGGTTGCTGACTTCCCGGGGGCATGGGATGGAATCTATGGAGTCGGCGACCCTGGTGATCACGATTCTGTCGTATCAAGAGTATCGGAGTGTACGGGAATTAGTTCTGAGAAGATGAGTCTGGTTCGCTCTGGGATGGCCAGGGGACTTGCCTATGGGAATCGTCTTAATGACGTGACTCCGATACTTTTCGTTATCGAGGAGGCGGAAATCAGCCCAAGTGCGTTGTACAAGAACAGCGAATGGGTCGACCCTGGTAAGATTCAGGACAAAGACTACGCCACACCTCAACTAAAGGAGATGTATGGGGATGTTGCTTCTTACCTGTACATACTCAAGACTTCGATTGGCCAAGAACAAAACGTAGCAAGTGAAATTAGGGCAAGATTGTCTGGAACCGGTTCTCTGAAGGACATTCGAGACAAGATCTTCGGGGTACTCAGCCCACATTACATGAAGGGCTTCATCTTCATCGAGGCTACTGCGATGCATCATGTCCAGAAGTTGATCGGGCGTGTTGGGGTAGGAGTGACCCCCCTAAAGAACTGCAGCAAGGTGTTAGACGGGGAGGCGCCTCTAGAAGACGTGCTGCCATACCTAGAGCCGAAAGCAGCCACCTCTGGAATCGAGGAGGGCTGCATAGTCGAGATCTCAGGAGGCGCATTCAGAGGACAAGCAGCCCGGGTAACCAGAGTTGCCGAGACAAAGGAAGAGGTGACGGTGGAGTTGTTCGAAGCCGCCGTACCGGTTGCACTCACTGTTAGAGCCGACCAAGTGAGAGTCACTCAGAGGGTGGAGTGACCCGAGAAGTGTCTTTTTTCGGTTTACATCATTATCAAATAGGGAGAGCAGGTCGGCGAGTTCCGCGATAAGAGGTCATTTTCATGTCAGCACGGAATGAAACCCCCCACAAAGTCATCCAATCACTGGGGAAGAAGAAGTGTAACGGTTCATGGGAAGCCTCTGTGGAGAACCTGACGATGGATCAGGTCAAGGAGATAGCGGAAGGTCAGAAGGACCGTCTGACTGGGAAGTCAATTTACGCACGCTGCAGAGAAGTGATGGGGACATGCGTTTCAATGCGAGTTAGAGTGGAAGGAATGGAGCCTAAGGTGGCTCTGAACGCAATGAGCGAGGGGGAGTTTAGCGAGCATTTCAGCTAGATTCGCCACGAATTGCGGGAGAGGCATGAGCCTCGCGAACCGCAGAGGTGGGAAAAATGAGAGAAAAACTGCAAACTGCGATTCAACAGGCAATAGAGGAGGCTCCGGAGAGGGGCTTCGTCGAATCCATCGAGATTTCTTTCACGATCAAGGATGTTGACCTGAAGATTCCTACAAATAGAATTCAGGAAGAGGTCAGGCTTCCCTCTGGGAGGGGGAAACCAGTCAAGATAGCCATGTTCGCTGGAGGTGAGATGGCTGCCAAGGCTAAGGCAGGTGGTCTCGAAGTAATTGATCCATCTACGATTGAGGATTTGGGGGGAGATCGCCAAAAAGCTAGGAAGATGGCCAAGAATTACGATTTCTTTCTCTCAGAGATCCCACATATGGGGACGGTAGGTAGATTCCTGGGTGGTGTATTGGGGCCAAGAGGGAAGATGCCTCGACCAGTTCCTCCGACTCTGGATCCTTCCGCTCTCGCGTCGGGACTCAAGGATACAGCAATTGTCCGTTCTAGAGACAGGGTGACATTCCACACAGCATTGGGCTCGAGAGAGCAAGGTATCGACGACTTGACCGCCAACGCTGTAGCCATTTGGGACAGGGTCATCGGGAAGCTTGAGAGGGGGTCCGGGAACATTCGATCTTGCTTTGTCAAGACATCCATGGGACCCTCCATTAGAGTCGAGGTGATCTTGTGATTCCAAAGGTAGCAGGATGGAAGAAGGATCGCGTGTCAGAGTTGACGGAGATTTTCAGCAGCGAAGGGGTAGTAGCTGTCGTCGATGTCTCTGGCGTTCCTGCCAGCAACATGATCGACATGAGGAACACCTTGAGGAAGAGAATGAGCATCAGAATGGCCAAGAAAACATTGGTGAGGATTGCTTGGTCCGAGGCTGGTAGACCGGAGGACGAGATAGAAGCACTTCTGGAAGGGGCACATCAACCTTGTATTGTTCACAGTGACTCCATGAATGCGTTCGAGATCTTCGGAGAATTGGAGAAGACGCGTCAAGGTCGAGCAGCCAAAGCGGGTGAAAAATTCCCGAACGAAGTTACAATTCCTGCCGGACCAACAGAATTCGGGCCTGGACCAATCGTAGGGGAGTTCAACGCGGTAGGAATTCCTGCTAAAATTGACAAGGGGAAAGTCGCTATCCAGAAGGATACCACCTTCTCTGAAGGAGACGAGATTTCTGCGGATCTGGGGATCATGCTAGCAAAACTAGGAATCAATCCGATTGAGATTGGCCTAATCCTGATTGGGGCAATCGAAGAGGGGCATCTTTTCCAGTCGTCTGATCTTGATCTTGATACGGACGGTTTGAGGAACGACATAGTGAGTGCAACTTCAGGTGCTTTCAATCTGGCTTGCAACGTAAGGTGGTTCTCCTCCACTACCACTCCAACTCTAATCTCAAAGGCTTCTTCGGAGGCTCTTTCGGTTGCCTTGGAGGCTGGGATCGTCAACGAATCGACTGCAGCAGCCATACTATCACAAGCACGCGCGCGTGCTCTGTCCCTAGCTGGACAATTAGATTCCTCAGCTCTTGATGAAGAGTTGCAAGCTGCTCTAGGAGCAGCATCTCAGAGTGCTGAAGTCGCCCCCTCCGAGGCGACAGAATCGGGAGATGCCGGCGAGGCTGAATCCGAGGAGGAAGAGGAGGAAGAGGATGCAGGGTTCGGTGGACTCGGCGATCTCTTCGGATGAAAAAAAAGGTGAATGAAATGGAATATGTATATGCTGCAATGTTGTTGCATTCTGCAGAAAAGGACATCGATGACAAGGCCATCAGCTCAGTGCTGAAGGCTGCTGGAGTCGAGGCTGATGGGGCCCGAGTAAAGGCCCTAGTAGCCTCACTAGGCTCCGTCGACATCGATGAGGCCATGGCGACCGCGGTCGCCGCCCCAGTAGCTTCGGCTGCTCCTTCTGCTTCTTCCGGTGGAGCTGCCTCAGAGGCTGCTCCAGCTCAGGAAGAGGCTGCTGAGGAGCCCGAAGAAGAGGCGGGCGGCTTCGAAGGTCTTGGCTCCCTATTCGGCTGAAGCAAAGATTGGAACGAATGACGCGAAGCCGCTATGGGCGAGGGCCTCGAGGGTGGTTTGAGACGAATGGAGCGGATGCTTGAGATTCCAGTAAGCATTGTGCCCACTGAGGCAATCAGGTCCATGCGGATTATCGGCGAAAGTCGAGGATGGGAGATGAAGCGCTTTGAGGAGACAACATTGGTCCAGAGATGGGCAATAATTGTACCAATCGCAAAAAGAGCTAGGGTACTCGGATTGAAGGTTTTGTCCGGAGAAGCAGAAGGTCTAGCGATTCGGACCTGGAGTTATGTGCCGGGTTCTTCTGGGAGAATGTCGTTTGTTTCCTTCAAGGTACCAGAATTGTTTGATAACGATAAGTGGAGAGAATTCTTGCTCGAGTGGTCTAGGATGCTTCCGAGATGCCCTTGGAAGTGGACCTTCATGGAGAGATCGGTGATTGGTTATCTTCTTCCTGAATTCAGAAATTCGCGGAAGTTGTTCTCTAAGGAAGGGTTAGACATAGGTAGTTGGGAAGGTTCACAGGATAACTGATTGCAGATTCTAGAGTACAGATAGGGAGAGCATTTGATATGGTGCTCTGGGAGCGAAGGGTGAAACGGCCATGGACTTCCAAGACCTTGTAGACACCCCTCAGAAGGTAAAGACGTTAGCAGGAACCTTGGTTTTCCTGGTTGCATTCCCTGTCTACTTCGAAGCCCTTCCATCCCTGATAGACGATGACATCTCAGGAGGGGGTTCCTCGGGTCTTTCTGGTTCACTGATGGTTAGCTTCGAAGAGAGTACGACGTCACTGAGCGAATCAGTAACCCTTGGTGATGGGGATAGTCACGATTCTTTCTTCGACCTTGTGACTGAGTCGACATTAAGCATCGGGTATGTAGAGTTGGAAGTTTCTTGTTTCGATAATGATGACCCGGGTCCGGGTTTCACAGACACCGTGGAAGGGGTCAGCGATCTCATTGATGTCGAAGGATACGCCTCTGGCCATATAGAAGACCAGAGTGCGGATGGAAGTTGCTCGGGCGGGGGTAATGGTGGCTTTTCCATCCGTTGGGACATTACTACGAATTACACTGGAGAAGACTACACTGAAGAGGATTTGAATGAGAATGAGATTAGGCAGTTGTGGGACGCTGAAGGGAGAGGCATGGGATCATGGATTGCTACGATCACAGCTTCGATAGAAGCGGCCCCAGTTGCAGGTGGCTTCATTGACAACGATGAGGACTTCGATATCAGTTGGACCGCTGTTTTCTTTGAGTTGAGTATTGAGGCTGCAAGTAGCTAGGTCTTTGCCTGGATGCTGACTATGTCCCCGTCAACTAGTTCATGTTCTGCTCCAATCACTCTTCCAGATCTGGCGTCGATCGCTCTAACGAATCCCTCTCCGAGGTCGGAGTGGACCTCGAATGCGAGTCCCTTTGCAGTGGTTCCCCTTTGAATCAGAATTGCATCTGGGAGAAGCTTGCCATCACCATCGACCCAGTGAGTCTCGTCCTGAACCGGATATGCGACGATTCTGGATAGTTGACTGAACACTACCTCCGATAGCAGGCCGACCAATCCTCCGCCATCCCACGAAGATAGGGTGCTGGAGATTGAGGATAGGGCTGCTCTCTGTTTCTCGGAGAGATTCTCTTCACCGGCTGCAGTCAGTTCAAATTCCGAATCCCCCAACCGGTAGGAAATCATCCCAGAAGATGAGGCGCGGCGTAGAGCGAGTTCGGCCTCGGCACTGGTGAATACGACTTTGCCCCCATTTGACTCTACTGCGGCCTCTAACTCGGACCCGCATAACCGCTTATTGTCGGCCTTGTTGGCTGCTACTGAGATTGGGAACATCGACTTCCTGATTGCAGAAGACATTGTTCTGAGTTCTTCACGCCCCCACGAAGCAGGATCTGAAGATGATTGCAGTTCCCTCTCTACTGAAGAAAATCCTACTGAGACGTGTTGTTCCTTGGCACCGATTCCTGTCAGCCTCTCGAGTATGTGTTCGCGAATCGCTGTTACTCCTTCTGCTTGAGCCTTTCTGGAGACCCGGTCCCAACCGTTCTCCACTATTCCCAGAATCCATGAGTCTAGCTCCCCGATTAGGAATTGATGCTCTTCAATTGGTTGGGATCCTCCTGAGCCGACTGGGTTGCCCTCCAGATCGGTGGAACCGGATACATCCACGACTTGGATTAGTGCATCACATCTTGAGAGGTCAGATAGGAACTGGTTGCCCCTCCCCCTGCCCTCGTGGGCACCGGGGACCAATCCAGCGACATCAACGAGAGTTACCGGAACCATGCGCTTGAACCCAGAACATGAGCCTGAATTGGGGTTGCAGATACTCCCTCTCCTATCATCCTCGGGAGATGTAGGCTGGAGCCTGCCAGAAGATTCCCGTCGTTCCCTTAGGTCGAAACAAGCACACCTCTCTGGCAATGGAATCCAGGTGACCCCAACATTGGGGTCAATGGTTGTAAATGGATAGTTTGCTATGTCAACAGGCATTTGAGTTAGGGCGGAGAATGCGGTTGACTTTCCTACGTTCGGCTTCCCAACAAGACCTATCCTCATGCTATCCCGGATGTGGCAGGACCTGTCAACACATTGACTATGTGGTCGAATCACAACTCAGTGGGGTTTCCTGGAACATCGGTACTGGATTCCGGAACGACTACTGTGTCTAGCTTTCCTTCTCTCTGCGCTAATATCTTCCTGACAGTGGTCTCCTTGGTTAGCTTGTAGGGGCTGGATATTGAAGTTGAAGATGGGGTGGGTCCTTCGTCGGCTAGAGCCCCCCTAAATGAGCCGCTGATTATGTTTAGTGAATGATATATCGAGCCGAGAACCGTTCCATAGAAGAGGATCGATCCCAAAACCCTGATACGACTGGCCGTAGAGTTCTCCTCCTCGATAGCAGCTTCGAGAAGAGCCATGTCGGAGAAGTCGGCCATCATCGTGAAGACCAAGCCGGAGAAAGCCCCACCAGCCATCAACCAGAAGGCCCATCTGGATCTATTTACCGAAAGGACGTTCCGTCCAGAGGCCTCGGGGAAGATGGATAGTGCTGCCCCAAGGGATGCAGGGACGAAAACCACCCAGACACCCATCAAGACTAGTGATGTATGAATTCCTGTGAGCTCATTGGTTCCAGTAAGATGATCCGTGAGAACGAAAAGACCTCCGATGGCGATGGGAACAGCCATGAAGGCCGCCAGATTGATCTCTGGCATTCCCGGAGAGTCAGGATTCTCGATGAACACGTCATCACCTCTCATTGTCGCCAATACATTGGCTGAAAGAGCGATTATTGGGATTAGAGAAAGTGCAAGGAGGAATGAGCCTGCTATGATATCGTTCCTAGAAGGTTCGAATGAAGCGGCACTGATTCCGAGGAAGTCAGATGCGATTTCACCTTCAATTAGCCCTGCTGGATTAATTGTGAGGATTGCCCCTACCATGGTAACTGCTGCAAGAGACCTGGACCAGAGTGGATTTCCGCTGCCCCTTGAAGCACCGTATAGAATCGCACCGGACATCATCAAGAAGAAGGACGTGCCTCCCATCCTAGTTGCTAGCCACTGTCCTGAGCCAGAATCCAGAGGACCTGTGATTGCTAGGACGACAACCGAGACAGGCGCGGAAATCATTCCAATAATCATCATCCATGCCGGCAGTGGCATCTTTTTTGTTCGAGAAGCCGCAGTTAGGAGCATATTGACGATGACGGCAATGAGTGCTAGGTTGGAAAGTAGAGTGGCTAGTGGCATGACCTTGATACCCAAAATCTCCGGCTTGTTTGCTGCTATGAACATCACAAATACTGCAAGTGTCCAGACGAAAGACATCAGAGTAGCGTTCTTCTCGGTTGCAAGAGTTGTCCCTCCCAGTTCAGGGACGATGTGCATGGAAGAGCCGATGAGGAGCATCCCAACGGACCCGTAAACGGCAACGAGGAAGCCGGAGGTGATTAGGGAAGTTGAAGCAGGGTTTAGGCCCCATGACGAAAGGCTGTGAAGTGCTTCTGGGTCATGTGAAAGCCAAAGTCCACAGAAAGTAATAACCGATGCAGGGATTAGCCAAAGGGCTCCTTGGATTATCCATGAAGTGGCTGCAGATCCTCTCTTCCCTTCTACGAAGTCTATTGGAGGGCCAAGGGCTTTCTCAAGCATGAACATGCTCATGCTCTTTGAAACATCGGTGAAAACCCATATCCCCCTATTGACCAGAACGAAAACAACGAGTATGGCTAACCAGAAAGCGGCCATGGATGTAATTAGTCCCATCTTTTCACCTCACTCGCTGGTTGCCTCGGTTAGCATTGTACCCAAAATTGCGAAGACGCCGATCATTGCTCCTAGGATGAAGAACCAAATGCCGGAGTCAAAGACGCCATCAAAAACTGGAAGAACTGAGGAAATCACCGGAAGATCGCTGCTTGGGAACAGTATTCCATAAAGGATCAGGAACACCATGGTGGAAACAAAACCCATTACCAACATTACCCATGAAGATGGGGGTTCTCCCTCTCCTTGAAGGAACTCTCCAATCAAAGTGGACCTGCCATCGGACAATCAATCACCCCGGAATTGCACAATTCCGACTCTACCACCGGAGATTTGCCCTTAAGCATTGGGCGGATACAGTTTGTCATTTGGTTCAAGGAGCACGAACTAGGTCCGTCGGATTTCCACGTCGGAACGTTCCAAATCCTAGTGTGATTGGTAGGTTGAGATCGTTGTCCAACTCTGCTCTCCAGTGTGCCTCGCATGAGCATTCCAAGTGACTGAACTCATCGGTGTCTCCCGAGACGGAATACCTCTCTATCGCTGCCACTACCTCTGAGTCACAAGAGCCGCAATTGTGAGCGCCGCGAATCTTGCCTCCCGCGGTTGGATGTACGATTATTCTGCAATTGGCGTCTTCTATGCCCTTATGAGCCCGCTTGATCATCTCCACCAACGACCAAAGCCATGGTGTTCTGTATTCCTTATTCCTGAAAAGTCTGTCAACAATCGTGTTCTTTTGTATGTTCATGGGGTTCACAGACACTTCGTCGGAGTATGCTGCAACGTCAATCAGCCAAGAAGTGGTGTGGATGAGCGCGTCCCCCTCTGACATGAATGGTGGCTTGAATAAGAGGTATGTTTTCACTCGCAAGTCATTATCCCTCAGCATTTCGACCGCCCTGTGCCACTGTTTGGTTGTGAATCCCTTGTTGACGTGGAATCGTAGTACGCTGTCGTCGTAAGCCTCTAGGCCAATTGCCACGGTGCATCCCGGATGTCGGGCAGCAACCCATTCGATCTTCTCAGGGGTGCACATCTGCGCTTGTGCCTCTACAACCAGATGGAGGCCCATCTCAGCTGTCTCCTTCAGGACAGCCTCCTGCCATTCTGGTGGGTTCTCCTGATCCTCGAAGAATGTACCTGATGTGTACACCTTAACCATCTGGCACCCTTCAAACTGGTTGGTTTTTTTCTTTGCATACTCCCATTGTGAGAACATGTCATCAGCGGAAACATCGTCCCGAACATCATTGAAGTAACCGCAGAATGTGCATCCTGACTTCCACCACCAAGCACAACCCTTGGATCTAAGAATCACAGTTGCCGCAGTGCATGGAGTGCCATCTGGGAGATTTTCTGGAGTCTTGTATACCGTTACCGGTCTACCGGCGTCCCAGGATTCTCTGAATGAGACTGACTCTGGGGTGTTCTCAGGTGCCTTGACCAAATGGTGGATCTTCACTGCCTTGGAACCGTCCCCCATGATGCCACATGACTTGCCCATGATACGCGCTTGGCGCTTTGCTCTTGATATTGACGTGTCCCCCGTTTACGAATAAGACACTAGGTGTTGTAGGATACACTAAACCATTACCACACCTGCGAGGTCGGAGTAGAATGGGTCTCGGAACAATAGAAGGAATGGGTGGTGAGGAAAACAAGGCCTTGACGGGCTGGTACTGGTACGACTGGGCAAACCAGGCATTTGCCCTCACGGTTCTCACAGTACTGGTTCCACAGTTACTATCCAGCATGTTCGAGTTGTCAACAGGAGGTGGAACAGAACTAGGGAGTCTGAAAATCACTGGGGATACCTTCTACGCAATTGTCCTAGGTTCAGCTAGCCTGTTCGTGGCGATAGTCAGTCCCGTTCTTGGCGCAATAGCCGATCGGATGCCCATCAAGAAGAAGATACTCTGGGTGTACACAATAGTCGGGGTATTATTCACCGCGATGATGGGAGTAGCGCCGCACCTAGAGGTCGGGTCTGGATACAGGTTCCTAGCATTCTGCCTGGTAATAGGCAACATCGGATTCGCTGGTGGGAATGTGATTTACTATGCATTCATGCCAAGCCTAGCAGATAGGGATTCCATGGACCACGTTTCCAGTTGGGGGTATGCCTACGGCTTTGCTGGAGGGTCGCTAATCCTGGTTATCCACCTCCTGGTAGGACTCACTGGTTTCTTCGGTTTGAGTACTCCATGGAGCCCTTGGGTGTTGAGTTTCATATTCGTCACTAGTGCGATGTGGTGGTTGGGTTTTGGGATGCAGTTGTTTAGGAATACCCCAGAACCTCAGATCCCAAACCCGAAGGAATACAGTTCTGCCACGGAAGCTATTCGAGATGGTATTGGGGAAGTAAAGAAGACCTTCGGGGAAATCAGGAAATTCAAGGTTCTCGCCATCTACCTTGGATCATACCTGCTTTTCTTCGATGGCATCAACACCATAGGCGGGATGGCCTCGGCTTTCGGAGATTCTGTCCTAAGGCTGAATCCGACGATGAACTTCGTCCTATTGCTGATGGTGAATATCACAGCAGTGCCAATGACTGTGGTTGGAGGCAAGCTGGCAAACAGGTTCGGAACGAAGAGGGTTCTCGGGTGGTCTCTGGGGGTGTACTCAGTGGTTGCAATACTTGCTGTTGGGTTCGCCCCTCTGGAACTAGGAGACGACCACGAGCGGTATGACTTCCAGTACGACTTCGACGAGGAAAGAGGCGAATACAAACTATCCGTACTTTACGATAAGGAGAATAGCGTCAAAGGATGGGTGAGCAAGACCGGTGATGGAGACCAGTCATTCAGAGACGCATTCTTCGATTACATGATTGTGTCATCTACAGATAGCAATAGGTGGTCCGATGATGATGTCGTTAGAGAGTACCTTGCTCCCGAACCGGCTAGTGGATTAGTCAGCAAGATGGGCGAGGTGAGCGAACACAGATTCTCATTCTCATTTAGTGGGGGGGACTTGGATGGGAATAGATCGGTTGGAGGCGAGCACCCGACAATCATTGAGGGAGAGATTGCCGACTGGTGGCCAAACCTGCTGAGGGACAATGTATGGGGACCTCTGAATATTGGCGTCAATCTGCAATGGATAATACTGGGTATGGCAGTCGGAGTTGTCATGGGGACAGCGGGTGCCCAAGCCAGAAGCCTCTTCACGATGCTCACTCCTTCCTCGAGATCCACTGAATTCTTCGGTTTCTTCGGATTCATAGGAAAGGCTGCTGCGGTTTTCGGACCCATCATCTATGCAATCAGTGCAGCGACGATGGGGAGCAGGGCGGCAGTGGCCAGCGTAGTTGTCGTAATACTAATCGGGTGGTCACTATTCATCTTCATCGACGTTGAGGAAGGTATCAGGGTTGCTAGACAAGAGGACATTGAAGCTGGACTGATAACCGAGTCAGGTGATGAAGAATGAATTTTTCTTTGGTCCAACACTTACTAACGATACCAGTGGCAATTTTCTCTGCCGTTGTCTGGGGAATTGCCGCAGTACCCTCTTACCTACTGTTCATGGAAATCTCAGAATGGAGCAAGGCCCAGGATTTCTGGATCGAAGCTTTCGGCGTTTGTGTGGGTTTGGGAATTGGATACTTGTTGTGGGGGTTGACATTGCTGCTGATATGCGGCATCCTCGGTGGACTATTACGACCCCCTCTGAAAGAGGGGCGGTACCCCCTCAATAGTTGGGTTACCATAGCTTGGGCATGGTCACTAGTTTTCCATAAGGTTGCACAGATGTTTATCAAGAATATAGTACCGTCACTACAGGTCAACATATACTACAAACTAATGGGCGCAAAGATTGGGAAGGGCGTGCAGATTCTCACAGATTCGCTTAATGACGCCCATATGGTGACCCTTGGAGATGGCGTAGTAGTTGGAGGAAATGCGACAATAAATGGGCATTTGGTCGAAAGGGGGGAGATTGTTCTCGCTCCTGTGCGTGTAGGGAACAACGCGGTGATTGGAGGGGGAAGCACGGTCCAACCCGGATGCACTATCGGTGAAGGGGCAGTCGTAGCATCTAGAGCCGTAGTCCCAAAATGGACCAATATCCCCGATGGTGAAGCTTGGGGGGGGATTCCAGCCAGATTCATCAAGAAGGTAGGCGAGTAGGGGTTACTCGTTCTCAGACTCCGGTTCATCGGAGTCACCTGGGCCTTCGTCCTCTGATGCCATGTCCTTGATCTCCTCAATCACTGCCTGCTTTTGTGCCTGGAAGGATTCCTGCTTGGAATGGATGTCCTTGGCTGTGGCTATGGCCCTGTCGATCATGTCGTGACGAGTCTGGATTGCCTCATTGAGTTCCTCGAATAGTTGCATGTGCTGGACATACCAATCGTCCCTCGCGGCTAGCTCTGATTGTGCAGCTTGGTTTGACTCGTCTATCTCCTCGGCTACAGTGAGTACCTGTCCTAGTCTCGCCTTCTCTCTATCTAGCAACTCCTCGGTCTTGTCGAGTTTGCTCTCCAAGTATGGAATCTTCGTGTTTGCCTTGGCTAGCTCGACTTCCATCTCGTCCTTCTTCCTACGTAGGTTTGAGAGGAGGTTGTTGATGCCTTCCTTCTCGGTCTCCTTGTCAATCAGTTCTCGGTTAAGGGTCTCCACCTGGGCCTTCATCTCTCTGATATCGGCCTCTTGTGCCTGATATGCGACCAAGAGCTTGTCCAGAGCCTCCTTGTCCTTGGCAGCCTGCTGCTCTAGCTCTTGGATAGTCGGCTGGGGGTCAGTTCCGCCTGAGTCGTCTTGGCCCATCATCCTCCATGGTGCGCAGGTGACCCCGATATAACCCCGGCGGCACTTAGATGGGGGAATAACGGCTAATCATGGGTTTCCGCAAATAGCTGAGATTGTTGCTGAAAGGGCTACAGTCAGCCTCTTCGAAGAGGGGATGTGTAATTTCTCATCAGGACCGTGCGCGTTGTTCCCAGGACCGGAAGAGCCGGTGCAGAGGAACATGGCTTCCGGGTATTTCCCCTGCATCATCGCCATGAATGGAATGGTCCCCCCGGTCCAAGTTGCCAATGGGGGGAGTCCGGTTAGCTCAATTGAGGAGTCATGGATTGCATCCGAGACGGTTCCCTCGAGAGGGGGGGCGTGGAATCCATCTGCGCACGAGTCGGGGGTGAAGGTGACCTCGGCACCATATGGTGGGTCTTCCTCCAGGGTCTTCTTCGCGCAGGCTATTGCAACCTCTGAGTCGACTCCCGGTGGTATCCTGAAGCTTAGTTTTAGATCGGTGTTTGTTCGGAGAACGTTTCCCGCGACCTGTACCGATGGCATCCCATCAGCACCGATTATCGAGAGCGTTGGCTCCCAGTTCATTGCCACTATCATGTCCTCGGTTGTCTCTGACGCCTGCCTGAGCGAATCGACTGTGGGGAACTGCTCCCAGATGCTGTTTCCCACTATCTCTCGGAGAGCAACGGCCTTGTCCCTC
Organism: Marine Group II euryarchaeote MED-G35; assembly: GCA_002457155.1. GTDB lineage: Archaea > Thermoplasmatota > Poseidoniia > Poseidoniales > Thalassarchaeaceae > UBA36. Next base: position 88,823 of record NTJS01000001.1, on the reverse strand, counting down.
ACCTCTTGGGGGATTTCGACATGCATCTCGGGTATCAGAACTCGACCAGTGGCGGAGTCTTCAACTCTGTCCAGGAGAATCCGCTGAATCCTGAACGAAGAGGGGATCGACCCCCCTGAGTTTCCAGAATGTATGCCCTCGTGGGACACCTTCACCGAAAGCGTTCCCGAAACCAGGCCCCTTAGGGCCTCAGTCATCCACACATGGTCGTAATCCGGGCCTCCGCTGTCCAGGACGACAACCATGTCCGGATTCCCCAACTGGTCCGTCAGTTCCTCCAGGTATGGCGGGAGGTCGAATGAACCGGATTCCTCGCAGGTCTCGATGATAAACGTGCAATGTGGGTGTGGAACCCCAGCCTCTTGCAGGAGCCGGATCGAGGTGGCACATAGGTACCCCCCATAACCATCGTCAACGGAGCCTCGGCCATAGAGCCATGGATCACTCCTGACGGCTCTTAGGGGGTGGAGTCCCTCTGACCACAACTCTGGTTTCGATGGCTGCTTATCGAGGTGGGAGTAGAAGATTACCTCGCCGGGTCCGGTTCCCTCTATCGTCACCAGGAGCACGGGTGAGAGGTCGTCGATCCTATGCGTCTCGTATGACATCCCGGAGATGCCCTGCTCGTCGAGCCATTTGCAGAATAGCTCGATGGTTGCGTCCAACTCGCCTAGGTTGGCCCAATCAGGCTCGAACAGTGGGGAGAGGGCCTTTATCTCGATAAAATCAGATAGGCTTGGGAGAATCGATTGCTCCCAAATCTCATCACTTCTATCCATCAAATTTCCCAGGTCCAGCGCCATGACCCCTACCCGGGGCGTTCACTCATGGACTCTTCTACTGGGTAATATCGGACGATGAGCAGATCTTGCACCCCTGGTTGGGCGCTCTCTGGAATTTCTCGATCTCGGAGATGGGGAAATCCGACGCGAGGGACATTCTTGCGGTTCTTGATAGGGTCTCAATCAAGTCAGCCTTCGCCTCTTCGAGTAGCGCTTGTGGGTATTCGACCAGTCTTCCAGTGACTCCGACCAGGATGGCTGGGGGCAGGACCTGCCTGCTTGGGAGGCCCTCGCTTGACCTATCGGATTCGGATTCCTCCAGGGCTTGGTGGTACAGTGCCATTTGCAACCTGTGCTTGCGTAGGAGCTCCTCCTCCCCCTCACAGGCGGGCCCTGTTGTTTCATCCCCCAGAGCCTCCAATAACCCGCTTTGAGACTCGTCCAGGAGGCAGTGGGCGTCGGTTGTCTTTAGGTCGATGGCTCGGATTGTCGGCTTTCCGTTCACGTTGCTCGTGCAGAGGACGAGGTCAATCACCCCGCTCATGTCTATGGTGGTGGAGTCGATTGTCACGAGGTCCTCTACTCCGTCTGGTGACCACTTGCCCCTCCTGACGGCTTCGAAGGAAACGGGCATGGAGAGGTGGAATGGCATCTCCGTCCTGAGGCCCTCCACGCGCATTCCGTCAAACTCGGTTCCGCGTATCATCTCGCCCAGCCTCCCGTCCGAGACTCTCTGGGCCATTATCGAGGTGGCCTCTGATACCTTATCGGCATCGGCATCGGCTGGTAGGAGCTCGGAGAAAACGGTCCTGTGGGTGTCTTCGTCGGTGATCCTGTCCTCTGTCTTGGTGGTCCAGGATGACGGTAGCGAGGTGCTGGGGCCGTTTTCCCCGGGACCCGGGTTCCCGATGCCGATCTCGATGATCCTGTGGAAAACGTTCCCGAATGTCGCGGGGTCCACGGAGAGTACGGGCTTCGTCGTTCCAGCCGCTCTACTTCTGGCAAACATCGAATCTGGTTCTACGCCTGCCCTTACCTCGAGCCAATGGCATCTGGGGCATTCGAAGTATCCGGGGAGTTTGCTTGGTTTCACACGGACTCTGGTCGAGGATTCGGCTCGTGGGCAGGGGGGTGTTGGTGGATCTGTTGTTTGGTTTCCACGGGAGGCTTGGTCGATTGACTCGACTCTCTGGATTGGGGTCATGATGGCATTGCCGTCTTCGTTTGCCTCCGGGAAGCAGTCGGGATGGTGGAGCATGGTAATGCCCGTCTTGCCAGTTCCACCGAGGAATGCGTCCTCAAGCAGACTCCCCGGGTCGACGGTCCTGCTCCCCCCGTTTGCCAGAATCGGTTCCGAGCCGGCTTCCGATGAGTCTAGCCAGGGCGACTGTGGTTCCCCTCTCCTCCATGACCCCATTCGCAATGATTCGAGCCACATTTGCCCCAGTTGGGGAGCGGTTTTGTCATAGGTCCACGGGAGCACGATGCCCTCGTCTTCCAGCCACTGGGTCCCCCTCGGGGAGCCTGCGATGATTATCTTCTCTTCTGCCCTGGTTGCGGCGACGTAGAGGAGCCTCCTTGCTTCGGCATTCTTCCTGGCCCTATGGAGGAGGGAGACGTGCTCCCAAATCGCTGATCTAGGAGTTTTTCCTTCTGCGGGCCATGGGTTGGGATGTCCTGCGAACATCTCCGGGCTGACGATGAGTCTGCTGTTCTGTTCGTTCCTCATGTTGGTCTGCCTGGGAGAGAACAGGTCGGCCAGGATGACGACCTTGGACTCGAGTCCCTTTGAGCTGTGGATCGTCATTACTTTGACTGCATTCGTTGGGGGGTTGGTGGATGCCTCGATGGCATGTGAGCTGCTCTCCCTGAGGTCGCGAAGCCTGTCGGAGAGGACTATCGGGTCGCCACCGACCTCTGTGGTCAGCGTCCTGATCAGGTCGACGAACTGTTCCGCGTCCTGCCTTGAGACTTTATCCGGGTATGCGACGAGCAGGTCTGAGCGGTCAATGGTATCCTCAAGGAGCTCTACCAGGCTAGAAGATCTGAGTTCGCACCATCTCGATACCAATGACCGCTGTCTGTCATTGGAGCAGTTCGATAGCAGCCTGGAGAGCAAGTCCTCCCCCTTCTCCGAATTGGATAGGAAGTCGTGCAGTTGGGAATCGGACAACCCGAATAGTGGCGAACGGGCCACCCATGCTGCGTTGTGCCTGGATCCCGGCCTAGCCACTAGTTGGACTAGCCCCTCCAATGCAGCGGCCGCTGGGCGTTCCAGCAATCCGCCTTCTCGGTCGACCTGTGTCGGGACTCCGAGATCATGCAGATGCCTGATGATGACGTCCCTTAGATTGACTCTGTTTGGCAGGAGTATTGTGATTTCTTCGGGCCTTACTGCGTCTTCTGGTTGGACTGAAATCCACGAGTTGTCGGCGGATCTTACCCTTACCGGGCTCCCTTCGATGAGGCTCCTCACTCTAAGTGCGATGAGCATGGCTTGCCTCTCCAACCGATCCAGCGACCCCGGCCCGAAGGGATCTAGATGGATCCGAAGATCTGTGGCGGGATCGGTGGATCCATCTGGGTCGGGCGGGCATATCCACTCTATCGAGCCTGGGTTCTGCCTCTTCTCCGGGAATGAGTGTAGAGTCTGAGACGAGGCATAGAATTCCCCTCTGGAGACTAGCCTGTGCCTGTCCGAGAAGATGTCGTCCCACCATTCGTTCATCACGTCCAGGAGACCTCCTTCGGAGCGGTAGTTCACCTGCAGTGGGATCATGCCCTCCTTGCGTGCCCTGACCTCCCCCCCTGACGGGGCTGGTAGGTCCCAGTCGGTAGAGTCGAATGGGATCCAAGCGGATAGGTCCCTGCCTCCCCTGTGCATGTACTCAGATGCGGTCGCAATGTTCGATTTGTGGTCGTTCCTCGGGTCCCTGCTATGGGACTCTTTCCTGAGGGTCGGTTTCCTGGTAAGCTCCGGTACGCTGGAGAACTCATGCAAGTTGATTGACCTTAGTGACTTGGCGAAATCCAGGAATCCGGTAACCTCTGCCTGTCTGAAGGCATAGATGCTCTGCTTTACGTCTCCAACGTAACACACGGTGGGCTCCCAAGGAGTGTCTGGCTTGGGAGGGTCGCCTTCTCTGGCCTCCCTCGGCCCCCAGAGCCTGGATAGCAGCCTCCATTGGAGTGGGGAGTTGTCCTGCGCCTCGTCGATGATGAAGGCCCGGTACCTCCTTCTGATTTCTTCGAGGAGTTGCCTCCGGCTCTCAAGATCTGTTCGGATGGCTCCCAATTTGGATGACCATGCTCCGGCCGATTCTGGATCTATCTCAAGTTTGGATAGTGCATCCAGTGCCCTGGAGATGTGATCATCCCTCCATGGGCTGTCTGGGCTGATTGAGTCTAGTTCCCTCTGGACCGAGGGATGGTAGAACGTCCTGCAGACCTCTGGGCAATTTGCCAGCAGCAGGTCCCCTGCAAGTCTCTGAATGTCGTCGAAGTCATGGACCTCGTCGCGCTGCTTCAGATTCTTCATCACCCCCTGGAATCCCAGGTGGAGGAGATGCAGGTCCCGTAGGTTCTGTATCTCGGCGTCCAATGAGAAGTGATGGTTCTTCTTCGGATTGCCCAGTCGCTCGGGAATTTCGGTCGGGAGGGCATGGGATGGTGGTTCCCAGTCAGGGGTCACCTCGGGGGGCTTGGACTCGTCGAGGATGATTGCTGTTCTCACGAAGTGGAGCATCATGCCTCCCAGATCATCTGACCAGATTCGCTGCAGCTCCGAAATCTTCGACTTTATCGTGGACGTGTAGGTCGATTTCAGATTCTTGTCCTTTATCTCCGAATAGCTCCTCACTCCCGCTGGCCAGGAGTCGGATGGGAGCTTCATTCTAGGGAAGAATTTCATCTCCTTCCCCATTAGTGTAGATGGGCTGACGATGCAAGTCAGAACGTGCCCCATCCAGCACAGCTGGGCCCATTCGCCCGCAGGTGGCCCGTTCCGGTCTAGTTCGTCAAGGGATGCCATCCGAGTCTCGGAGGACCAACCTGCAGCTGAGGGGTTCTGGAGTGTTCCCTTGATTGTCTCGCAGATGTCTGACACTATCGAGTGGAGCCTCTGAGACTGGTCGGATATCTCCTCTTTTTCGACAGAGGACATGATCGTCGATAGGAGCTTGTTCTGGTCGAAGGAGCCGGTTTCGTCCATGACCTTGCGAGAGGACTCCTCGACGAAGACGGCTTTTCCAACTAGTGTTCTGAGTACTCTGGCCGCTGATGTCCTGCCTGCGTAGTGCCGAGCGACCCGGTCCCTAGCTGAGAGCACCTCAGAAGCGATATGGGATGGTATTCCGGCGTCCACCGCCTCTCCGATTCGATTCCTCTCGCTAGCGAGTCTCCAGATTGTCCTGAGTGCGGTCTCGATCAATATCGCCCTTGATGCATCCGACACGTTCTCCCGGCTCAGTGCGTCTCCGAGCTTTCCGCGGTATGGAGAAACCAATTGGGATAGGAAGGAGTCTATCGTTCCGATTGGCGCGTCTTCCAGGAGGGTGAGTAACTGCTCGACGAATCCTTGGCTCTTGACCCTCGGATCGAACCTGTGATTTCCGTCATCTCCCAACGGGCCGGGCCTGACCCTAGAGATTGCGCTGCGGAGGCGATCTTTCATCTCGTCCGCGGCCCTGTTTGTGAAGGTGAGGAGGACGACTTCGCCTGGGAGCAGGCCGCCCCATTCTTCGAGGTTGATTCTCTCCGATGCGGGTGCTGTGACCATCCCCCCTCCTGTGCTGGAAGGCCTGGCTGGCTTGGGAAGGAGCCTGGTTGCCCGTTGATCAGTAGCGAGGTAGTGCTCTATGACTCGATCGACGATTGTGCTCGTCTTGCCGGTGCCGGCACCTGCGTCGATGACGATGTGCGAATCGAGGTTTAGGGCCAGGCGCTGGGCCGTGTTTAGCCGGATCAGAATGATCCCTCCATCCTGACGTTGCATGTTTCTCTAACAGGGCAGTAGCCACAGACCCCTGGTGATGGCGTTGGGTGGACCTTTCCCGAGTTTGCGTTGGAGGCTACCTTCAGGGCTACTGAGAGTCTCTGTGCCATCCATGATCTGAAGTGATCGCTTTGGGTTTTCTCGTCCTCGTCGGCGAATCTGTATGTTGTGCTTGTGATTGATGACCTTGTCCCAATGTTGAGTCCCTTGTGCGACTCCGAGTATTGAGTTGATACCTCCAGGAGGTGGTCCGAGTTGTGTCCGAACACGGATATGCCCGCTGCAAGGACCAGGTCACCCGGGTGTGCTTCCTCCCATGCACGGGCATAGACCGCCAATTGCAGTTCTTCGAGTAGGCCCTTGTAGTGCCGATTCCTATGGATGGGTGACTCCGAGGTCTTGATGTCCCTGATGGCGATTATTCTCTTTGGCCTCCACCCCGTACCATGGACTCTGATTGGTGCGACGCTGTCGTCCCCGTCATTGTCGACCCACTTCCCGGCAGCCGGGTCGAGGGGCAGTAGGTCTACTCGATCTATCCACCCCCGGACCTTGATGGGCTCGGTATCGCCGTACCCGGAGAGTTCCTTTGGGAGCGAGATGCCTACGTAGTTTGAGCCTTCTTTCCCAATCATCCACTCTATGGATATGGGGGCCGAGTCGGCAATCTGCAGTTCTGCTGAGACGATGCTGCCCACCCTGCCGGCAGGGGGTGTCGGGGAAGGGTCGGCGAGCCAGCTGCTCCACTCCTGCCTGGACATTCCGGTCAACGACCTCAGGCGCTGTGTGGAGACTGCATCTGATCTCTCCAGCCAAGGGGCCCTCGAATCTAGAGACTCCAGTGCGATCTTCATCATCTCGTTCGGATTCAAGCCTGATTTCCCGATGCTCGAATGCCCAGATTCTCCGTCGAAGGTTCGTTCCTTGCTAGTTGGGAAATCCAGGATATTTGCGATGATGTCGTGATGGACATTGTGAAGCAATTCCCCATAGGTCCTGTTGTCGATGTCCTCACCTTGCAATTCTTCCCTGCCTGCATCCAGTTCCCTCGAGAGCCACCCACTCCTAGGGCACCTCAGCCAAGTCTGGAGTCTGGTTGGCGACCAGATGGGGACATCCAGTGACATCCCCTCTGAGTGTCCGTGTCTGGAGTCGGTCACTGATGATCCGGTTGGGGAGGGGTTTAGCGGTCTCGGGTCTATCGAGAGGGATGGTTTCCCTCCTGATAGGCCCCCCACGATTGGCCACCTCCTGTTTGTTCGGGGGTTTTCGACCCCGGGAGGGTTCCTTCCGTGGAATTTTAGTCCCTCGAGAGAGAATATGTGCTCTCCAGCATCTTCCGGCAGATACCCATCCTCCTCGGCGATTGAGGGCTGTCTTCTTTCGCGGTCCCTCTGGACGTGTGGGTCGATTGGAATCGAGATCGCGCTAGGGTTGATTGGTGGCTTGGATGGGTCTCGTGACTCCCTGATTCGCAAGCCGTCGTCCTGCCTGGCGTCCCTCGGGGAGACGAATGCAATGGAGAACTGGTAATCCCCCTCCTCGATTCCCTCGACATCGGAGTCGCTGGCCCATTCCCTGATTGGTGCGGATGGTGGGGCCGTTTCATCCATGCTCGGATCGAGGATTATCACTTCTGGCGAGGATTGCAGGATGTGCTGCAGGCTGTGCCTGGCATCCCTGATCGGGGCATCGGGCCTGAGGATGCCTAAGGAATGGCGTTCCTCCTCACCTAGGAACGGCGTCTTGGGGACCCTTAGGTCCCATGAGGAGCTGGAAAGGTTCGCCATGACAATCAGATCTGAGGTGCATCCAAGAGCCTCGCTCGGACTTAGCACTGAGACGTTCCCGAAGAAGTTCGGGCCACCTGGGACTGCAGACGATTGCTCGGCTAGTGAGGCTAGTTCGTCCACCCAATCGGACCCAAGGGTTGGGCCTCTCTGTCCTGATCTTCGCTGCATCTCCCTCAGGACCTCCCGGTCGCTAACCAGTGCGTGGACTGCTGCCGCTGGGGAGAGTCCCTGCCCCCGGTAGAGCTGCATCTCAGAATCGAGGTCGATTAGGGACAGGGTGTTATTCAGCCATTGGTCTCCGTCCAAGGCGATGTCCGGCAGGGGGAGTACGGAGCCCGTGTAGCACCCAACCGGCTGCCCGAGGTCCCGTACCAGTTCCCTATCCGGGCCCCGGAGGATGGGGAATAGGGAATTGGCCAAGCAGAGAAGCCACCATTGTGCCGCTTCCTTTGATGGCCCGTCCCTCTCGTCGGAAGGTGGTCGCGAGAGAGTCTCGATCCACTTGAGTAGAGCTCCTGGGCCTCCAAGGACGTGTTCATTCCTCGCTAGTTTTGTGAGTAGCTCGGAGTCGGCGGAAGGGGAAATCTCGGAATCTGTTGGGTGCTCGGAAGTAATCTCAAACGGGGTGATGGAACTCTGCAGGGAAAGGGCCCTCAGATTCTCTAGCGAGAATGCATCAGGGCCATGAGCAAGGCTTGCGAGTCGCAATATCCAGTGTCCAATAGGGTGGGACGAGGGTGGCTCTCTCCTCCTCTCTAGGCAAATTCCGATTGCCCCGAGGTACTGGACCCACCTGTGTCTGTTTTTCTCGATGGCTGGATCGATGATGATGATCTCCGAGTCCCCCCTGGTGAGCCTCTCTGAGACCAGTTGTGTCGTGACGTCGAAAGAGTGGGCCTCCCTCTTGAGAAGGATCCTTGTGACTGCCGATGGAACTGCCTTTGCAGTAGTCCTGCCACTGGGAACCCAGTTTGGGAGGTCATGCGGATCCTTGACAGGGTGCTCATCGACGAGGAGGTTGCCGTGATGCCCGAGTCGGAAATTACCAGGATGGGCGAGTTGGTGGATTGGGCTGTGCTTTGACAGGGATAGGAGCATCTCGGTATGGGTTCGACATAGGGTCGGTGAGTGATCAAGCATGATTATGCCATCTATGTCAGAGACCGTGAAGGGAGTGGTGCCGCTCTCCAATGATTCGATGATTCGACCAACTGCCATATCCGGGTGGGTGAATCTGAGTTTCTCCTCCAGGCGTTCGATGACCCTTCTGAAAGTCACCATCCCGGGTCCTTGCCACCTACTGACCGCCATCTCCCTGGAAAGCTGGTAGTGGAGTTCGGCTAGGGCCTCGGTCTTTCCCTTCCCCCACCTCATGTCCGGTAGTGGGTTGATGAGTGGGAATCCGAGTCTTGCTGCTTCCTTCCTGCACTCGCTGTGAATAACGGACAACAAAGGGCCGTCATTGGAGAGGACTCGAGGCATCCTGAGGTCCGCGACCAATGATGAGATGAGGGACTCGATCGTGTGGTGCAGAGTACGGTCCACTGCTCCTCGGAGTCCTATTGAGGAGAGTAGTTGCATCCTGGATTTCTCTGTGGGATAGACTACCAGTATTCTCCCGCTGAGATTCGTGTCTGTGCTTTGGACTCCCAGAGACTGGCGCCTGATCTGCTCCCTGAGCCATTCTGGCATTGGCCCTCTTGGGACCCTCTCGCTGGTAACACAATGTTCCCTTGTCGCCAACATGTCACCTCCGAGCATTGACCATGCTCGGGGGTGGTTATTCAACCCAACTGTTGGCGCTCATTGCAATGGCTCGGAATCCCTTTCGCGCCTGGGTACCAAAGCGGCAAGCATGCATAGCAGCGTGGATAATGCTGGAGCTGGAATAGAGTTTGCATCGGTGGGACTGCGGATTGTCCAATCCACCAACAGGATCACGGACATGTCGTCCCCATCCCAAGGTTCGGGGGGATCGAGGAGTATCGAAGATGCATTCTGGGAGCCTATGTTGATCGCCTCGTGAAGGACATGGCCGTAGTTGCCCTTCCCATTGCTTCCCTCAGGGAAGTATGCACTGTTTTCGACGAACATCAGCCAACTGGTAGTTTCCCAGTTTTCCATACCTGAAAAGAGGCTGATGTTCCATTGGAAGGAGGAAAGTTCGGGAGTCTCATTGTCCTGAAGTACAGCTAACTGCAGACTACTGTCGTGATGAGAGAAAGGGTGACTGGGGAACATGTGCAGTGCAGTCTGATAGTCAGTTTGCAAACTGTTAGATTTGGTACTAGTTCCGGTGTACATCCTCTGGCCATCGAACACCTTGGATGGTGCCGACCTTTCGGTTCCGGTGATTTGTACCGTTCTCCCGTCTGATGACTCGTAAGACCTGTCGGTGGACAGAAGTGAACCGCTTCCGTATGCATCGACCCAACGAGAATCAGTGGAGTTGCTGCCGAATGGGTCAAGGGTCTCGTAGAGGTATCTGTGATAGTGTATCCTTGTGACATCCCAAGATTGGACCAAACCTAGGTTTTCGAGTGCCTCATCCAAGGCCTGTTCTGTCTTGACGCAATTCAAGCACCAAGTGGCTGTGTATACTTCGACGATTCTTGGCAGATTAGCCACGCTTGACTGGTTGAGGGTTAATTCGTCCCTGGTGTTGTTCATGTCAATGGAAATGCCGCCTATCGTGCCGCCGTATGTCCCTATCTCGTCGAATACCCTGGCTTCATCCCAGAGACTGTCACTAGTCGCTGAGGCCTGAATCGGCAAGAGGATGATCGCAGTCAGGAACACTGCCACTAGACGCCTCATGTCTGACTCGAGATGGCCGGGTTATTGAACGCTTACGGGTCATTGTGAGGCTTCGAATGCCTCTATCGCCCTGTCGATGTCCTCGTCAGTGATGTGCAAGTGGGTGACGGCCCTGACTATGGAGTCCGATTCATCTAGAACGTCTACGCCCTTCTGGGAGAGTCTTTTCCTCATCTCCAACGCGCCTACTTCGGCACAGTCGACATACACCATGTTGGACTGCACCGCCCCGATATCGACAGAGAGTCGACTCATGTTGCCGATCGCCTCGGCGAGTCTCCTGGCTCTTTGGTGGTCCTCGGACAGGCGCTCAATGTTGTTGTCCAACGCGTAAAGGCCTGCGGCAGCGAGCATCCCTGATTGCCTCATGCCGCCACCGAACATCTTCCTCCACCTATGGGACTCGGCAATGGTATCCCGATCTCCAACTAGGACCGACCCGACCGGTGCGCCGAGGCCCTTGGATAGGCATACGGAAACAGTGTCGAAGTCTCTGGCCATCCTGGCTGGGTCGGTGCCGGTGCCGATTACGGCGTTGAACATCCGAGCCCCGTCCAAGTGGGCACGGCAGTCGTTCTTGTGGGCGACCTCGCAAATCGCATCCAGGGTTTGCTGCTCGTAAATTGAGCCCCCGCCGACGTTGGCGGTATTTTCGACGCACACCAATGTGCAATCGGGATAGTGCGAATCGCTTCCTGCAGACTTCCTTATGGCTTTCTGAACGCCCTCGGGGGACATCTGCCCCCATTGCCCGTCCACTAGGGAGATGGAGCAACCAGCTAGAGCGGCGTACCCGCCTGCCTCGTACAGGTAGATGTGGCTCTTCCGATGTGCGACGATCTCGTCACCATGCCTAGTCTGCGCTTTGATCGCCACGGCGTTGGACATAGTCCCAGAGGGGACGAAAAGGGCTGATTGCTTGCCCAGCAAACCAGCGACCCTGTTCTGCAGTTCAATTACAGTTGGGTCGTCCCCCAAGACGTCATCACCCACGATGGCGCTTGCCATCGCTTCCCTCATCCCTGGAGTTGGTTGAGTTACCGTATCGCTCCGCAGGTCGACTCGGTCTCCGGGGTAATCCCTCATGGGACTCGCTGAAGGGGCGTTTCACATAACTGGTGTGTCTTCATTATTGGGCTACTTCCTGATGTCCTCGGAGTACATGTAGGACTTTCCACGGCCACTATCGCTCGATTTCTTCTTGTTTGAGATATAGAGTATGGCCATGGTTCCGAGAACCACCGCAGGGACGGCAAACATCAGGATTGTCATCCATATCGGCCTCTCGATGTCGACGCACTCAATCTGCCCACCGAGTTCCTGCTCGGTCCCTGACGGGCACGGGGATTGTTCGGTTGCGCCGGCCTCTGAGACGAAGTTGCCCGGATCCGCTGGGAGGCAGGCAATCTTGCCCTCCGTCGATTGGTAGGTACCTGGTTGGCATGGGCTTTGCGAAACCGCAGCCGAAGACGAGACGAAGTTACCTGGGTCGGCGGGGGTGCATGTGTCTGCTCCCTCATCGGCCTGGTAGTTCCCGGCCTTGCAGGTAGTCTGAGACACGGCCCCTTCCTCTGGTACGTAGTTTCCAGGCATGGCCGAGAAGCAGGAGTCCTGTCCTCCGAATGACTGGTACTGTCCCTTGGGGCATGGTGTCTGGCTGACAGCACCCATCGAGTCTGCGAAGTTTCCAGGAGTGGCCATATCGCATGATGACTGGCCGGGTTCCGATTGGAATGTGCCTGCTTCGCATGGGGTCTGCGAAGACGCTCCGGACTGATTCACGTAGTTGCCCGGGGAGGCTTCGATGCAGTTCGTCTGCCCGCCTGGCTGGTACTTCCCGACAGGGCAGACCGAGATGGACGAGCCGTCTGGGCTAGCCACTTGGCCAGGTGGTGGTGTCTCGCAACCCGAGGAGCCTGCTTCGGACTGGTACTCCCCTGGTGGGCAGGGCGTAGCACCAGTTGCACCGTCTAAGTCGACGTAGAACCCTGGTTCGGCATGGGTGCAGGAGGACTGGCCCGACTCCGAGGAGTAAGTCCCGTTCTCGCATTGGACCTGGGATGTTGCCCCAGCAATCGAGTAGTATCCTGGATCGGCAAGGATGCAGGAGGTCTGGCCCGAATCCGGCTGGTAGCTCCCGGCTTCGCAGGGGTTCTGATCGGCCGAGCCCTCCTCATCCGTGTAGTGTCCTGGATCAGTCTCCAAGCAGGAGTCCTGACCGGGGGAGCTCTGGAATTCACCGGGTTGGCAAGGTGACTGCGAGGTCTGCTGCAACCCGTTTACGAAGAAGCCGGGTGAGGCATCGGTGCAATTTGCCTGGCCTAACTCGGAGGAATATGTTCCAGTGGAGCATTGCTGTTGGGCGACCGAGCCCCCATCGGGGACGAAGAATCCGGGGCCTGCCTGGAAGCAAGAGTTTGCTCCGGACAGCATCTGGTATGTGCCCGGGGGGCAGGGAGTCTGCTCTTCAGAGGCGAAGCCTATCACGAAGTGTCCTGGATCTGCATTATTGCAACCGGTTGCTCCTGATGACGGTTGGTATGATCCTTCAGAGCATTGATCCTGACGAGTTGATCCTTCGTCCGAAACATAGTTGCCCGGATCAGCGAGTGAGCAAGAGACCTGGCCTGAATCTGGTTGGAAGCTACCGGCTTCGCAATTGGTTTGAGAAGAAGAGCCTGCATTCTCGACGAAGTTACCTGCACTGGCATCAATGCAATCTGTCTGACCGGAGTTTGGCTGGTATGTCCCAGGGCTGCATGGGAATTGCTCGTAGGGATGAACTCCGGCAGCGTAGTGTCCTGGATCGGCATCGAGGCAAATCCCGTTTGCATCGTAGGTCCCGGGGGTGATGCAGCCCTCGGGGAACGGATCGAGGATGTTGACTATCCCATCGTCGTCATTGTCTCTCTCGCTCATCAAAGCGTGTCTACCGGCACCAAGATCGACATATGCTGGCACGTCGCTGTCGACGCCTTCGCCCAGTCCGAGTGTTCCCTCTACATGGGCCCCCCAGCAGTATACCGACGCATTGGTCGCGACCGCGCAGGTATGACGGGCACCCGCCGATATTTCGGCCAATCCTAGTCCAGATGGCATCACGACGGTTACGGCAGTCGAACTGTTGTTTGTGGTGCCGTCACCGAGCTGGCCGTAATCGTTCCACCCCCAGCACATTGCACTACTATCATCGAGAATAGCGCAGCTGTGTGCATTTCCGACATCTATCGATATTGCTGTTCTTCCCTGGGGTAATTGTACGGCCCTTGGGTAGGTAGAGTTGTTTGTGCTGCCATCACCGACCTGCCCGCGATCATTCGATCCCCAGCAATGCACCGACCCGTCGTCGAGTATCCCGCATGTGTGGTATGCGCCAAGATCGAGTGCGGCCAAAGAGCGGTTAGTTGGAATCACAGACATAGGCGTAGGGACGTTCCTGTTGTTATATGTCCCGTCACCGAGATGACCGTTGAAGTTCTGCCCCCAGCACATCCCGCTGCCATTGTCGAGGATGACGCAGGTAGAGTCGAAATCGGCACTTACCGATACCGCATGCCGACCCGTAGGGAGTTCGATTTGAGTCGGGGCGACTCTTCTATCGTTGTCCCCGGTTCCTAGCTGACCATTCGAGTTGTCCCCCCAGCACCATACGGACATATCTGGTTCCGTTATAGCACAAGTGTGATGAAGACCGGTAACCACAGTGATGAAAGTCCTACTCCCGGCCATGACAGAAGGACCATGTGGATTGTAGCATGCTCCGCCGCAACTAATGTGGTTATGGCCGATCTGACCATTGCTGTCCTCGCCCCAGACAAACGTCGTACCGTTTAACGTTAGGGCAGCTGTATGATGACCGCCAGGACTTGTCTCAATGATGTCAGTGAGGCAGCACGAGGTTGAGTCAGGTTGGTTGACGCTGACTGGAGTGTGTTCGTTCTGATTCGAACCCCCGTTCCCCAAGTATCCCGAGCCTGAGTCTCTACCCCAGCATTTCATCTGATTATTGTCCATAACCACACAGGTGTAGTTAAACGCTGCTCCAATTGCAGTCAGGGAATGTATCGACCCTACGGTTGAGCCTGGGAAGTTGAGGCCAGAGTGGGTATTCGCGGAGACAATATTGTCGTCTATTTCCTCTCTATATTCGGATTGAAATCCCATGGACATGGACATTCCTAGGAACAGTAGGGATAGGACTAGCGCAAGGGTTCTTTTGGGTACATACTGGGTGCTCATAGTTACCGAAGCATAATACCTGTATTAACGGTTTTTTCGGAAGTGCTAGATTTCGGAGCCATATGGTCAAACTAATTTGCGAGATGCCTCACGTAGAGGCATGGCAGAGCATGGGGTGGATGTGGAATCCTTCCTATCTGACAACTGCCCACCCATGGGAATCTACGAGACGCTGTATGCATTCAGGGACTCGTTCGGGAGCTTCATGGGCACCGAGGGCACGCACCCTTGGTCCCAGGGATTCCCTCTCACGACCCCACTGGAGGGTTTCGGTGGCCCTTCGCTCCCCGATAGCATAGATGTCACTTGGCAGGACCGCTTCTATCCCAAGGCGGGGGGTCACCCGGAGTTGCGCGATGCGATTGCGGGTTACTACAACACGCAGTACGGTTCCGAAATCACCCCAGAGAACGTGATGGTGTTTGCAGGAGGGAGGCCTGGGATTTACACCGTATTGGCGTTCCTGAAGGAGGGCGTGAAGGCGAGGATCGGTAACATAGAGTGGCCGGCGTATCTCGACATCATGGAGCAGACGAAGACAGACTTCCAGATCGTCCCATTCACCAAGGAGAACAACTTCCACCCGAGCAATGAAGAGTACTTCGATCGCACTGGCCTGAACGCAAAGACTCGACTAATGCCGATAATTTCCAACCCGCAGAACCCATCCGGCCAGACTCGATGGGGGGATGAGCTAGAGCACCTGATCGGGTTGGCGGAGCAGCCGAAGAATGGGATTCTTCTTGATGAGGCATACGAGATGTTCCATTCCCCCTCGGTGAGTGGCATCCGATTCGTGCAGGATTTGGACGGGAGCAATGTGTTCATTGCAGGGGCATGCACAAAGGGCCTCCAGTCTCCCGGCATTCGTGTTGGTTGGATAGTCGCCAGCAAGAAGAACATCGAGACCCTAGCAAACTACTCCAGCTTCGGCATGGGAGGAGTCAGTCATCCTTCGCAGCTCTATGCAGTCAAGCTTCTGGAACCAGGGAGGGTAAAGAAAGCCAGGAAGGCTGTCGAAGAGCATTACAATTGGCAACGAGAGAGATATGGGAAGGCATTCGAAGACATGGGCCTGGGAGTGTACACGGGAGGTGGTGGTTTCTACCACTGGCTAGAGTTACCCGAAGGGATGGAGAGCGCTGAGTTGAACAGGAGGTTGTTCAAGCACGGCGCAGCAATACTCTGTGCATCTGATTGCGACATGGCTCGACCTCATTCGAAGGAGCCGGGCTATGTCACGCCATATTCTCGCTTCTTCCGCTTTTCTTTTGGCCCCCTGCTCCCAGAAACATTCGAGTCGGACATACAACTTTTCAGTGAAGTTCTAGATGAATACAGGATCGAAGTTGGGAGTTGAATCCGGTCAAATCCTTAAGTGATGGATTTCCTCCATGAGCCGTGGCGACAGGACCGACTGCAGAACAGGCTGCAAAACTAGCCCAAGCAACATACAAACAGTTCTTGGAAGAGCCTGAGCGTTCGAAGCAAATTGCGAATATCCCGAAGCTATTGAAAAAGTTCGAGGGCAACTATGGAACTATGATAAAGGGCCTACAGAAGAAGTATGGGAAGGTAACCAAGAAGTCTGCAGCACCGGAGCCAGAACCGGAGCCAGAACCGGAGCCAGTGAAGAAGGCGAAGAAGGAGAAGAAGGAGAAGGCCTCCGCGGATCCGCAGGAAGCAAAGGCTGCGGAAGCTTCTGCGAAGGCCGAGGCCCTTGCTGCTCAGGCCGAGTTGAAGAAGGCGAAGAAGGCACAGATGGGTGATGCCAAGGCTGCTGCGAAGGAAGCGAAGGCCGTCGCAAAGGCCGAGGTCGAAGCAAAGAAGGCCGAGGCTGGGAGGAAGGCTGCGCAGAAGCAGGCAGACGCTGCGAAGAAGGCGCTCGAAGAACTGAAGACTTCGTCGAAGCTCTCTCCTGAAGAGCTCAAGGCGAAGGAGCAAGAACTCAAGGCGAAGGTGAAGACAGAGACTACCGCTGCCAAGGAGTTCGGGAAAGAAGCGAAGGATGCGATGTCTGAAGCAAAGAAGTTAGGATCAGAGGTCGCCAAGGAAGGCAAGGCTGCGGCGAAGGCGGAGGCGGAGCTCATGAAGGCAAAGATGGAGCGAAAGGTTGCTGAGAAGCAAATCAAGGCATCTGGAAAAGCGAAGTCGAAGGCAGAACAACAACTGGAGGAGTTTCGGGCTAAGCGAGAGTTGGCCGAATCGAAGATGGAGAGCACGATGGCGAAGAAGGCGGAAGCTCTGGAGGCCTCGAAAGCCGAGGCCGATGAGGCAAAGGGCGCCCTGAAGGACGTGAAGGATCAGATGAAGACTGAGATGGCTGCTGCCAAGACTCTGGCGAAGGAAGTGAATGCCAAGCAGAAGGAGATCGCAAGAGTCGAGGAGGAGGCCAAGAAGGCCGATGCCCAGAAGTTGAAGGTCCAGAAAGAGATTGAGGACAGCAGGAAGTTCAAATCAGAGACAGCTAAGAAGGCGGAGGAGGTACAGGCAGAGGTTGCCAAGATGCAGAGCGAGATGAAGGGCAAGGAGGAGGCTCTCGTAGGAGTTGAGACGGCAGCGATGAAGGCCGAGAGGGAGGCTGCTCATGCCGAGTTGAACCTGAAGGCCAACATAATGGACAGAGAGGAACTGATCTTGGAAAGAGTCGGCCTAAAGGCCGTTCAGGTAAACTGGGCACAGATTGGGGAAGCGGAGGATCAGAGGTCGGACGATCTAACCAGAATCCAAGGGCTTGACGAATTCGCCCAGAAGAAGTTGAATGTTCTAGGAATTCACACCTACGACCAACTGGCAAAAATGGATCCACTCACATCAGAGGTAGTCAATGACGCCATGGAGTTCACACCGGGTAGGGTCACCAAGATGATGTGGTCGCAACAGGCAACGCAACTGATGCACGAAAGAGGTCGCTGATCACTCAACTGGGGCATAAATCTGGAATCCGCTTAGAGGCGGCGTGTATACGTGCAAGTTGATCAGGTTGGAGTTCTCCTCGTTAGATACTCGGTGGATGTCTGGCTCGGCTGTGGCACAGACATCTCCTGGCAGGTATCTCCTGTCAGAGACTGGGTATGCAAGACCGTCCCCATTGGTCTCGTAAATGGTCTCGGTGGTTACTCCGGAGGCAATCAGGAAGGCGCAGTCGCTTCCAACGTGGTCGTGGATTGGGGTATCTTGGCCCGGCTTCCAACATATGGCAACTAGCTCGTAGTGGTCGGTCCTCTTGATCACGTTCCTCTGATATCCGTCATCGGAATATCCTATGCAATCCTCCAATGCCGCGATGTTGACATCCAGGGATGAAAGCCTCGAGTCGAGTTCGTCCAGACCGGGTCGTCTTTCTATGTCATCGAGCCACATTGTGAGGGCCCGTAATCCATCACATTTGGACAGAAGGTCGGCACGGACATCGTCAGATAGAGGGGCATGCGTCACCATATCCCCCGCACGCGGGGTTGGCTCAAGACTCTTCTGACAAAAACACGTGATTGCCCATTTAAGATGGGGCTAGACTAGTTGACCAAGGAAAGCTGTCCGGTTATCTTGTCGATCTGGTCCCTGGGTCCAGGACCGATTCCCACAACCGTCTCGGTCCCAGGTGGTATCTCAGTATGCCCGGCATCGGTGACCAAGTGGCACACCAGACCCGCCTTCTTGGCTCTGGAGTGAGCCTCCTTGAGGGAAACTAGGTCGGGGACCTTGCAGACGATTTTTCTCGCCCCCCTCCTGAGGTATCGATCTAGTGACCTAGGGTTGCTTCTTTTTGCCGAGAGGACGCACTCCGCCGAGGCGTGAGCGCATTGTGCAGCCAGTTTTCCCTTCGATAGTTGCAAGTCCTGCCTAGTGACGAGGACCATGGTGAGTTCGTCAGTTGGGGGCACCATCTCTAACCGATTCCAATGCCCGAGAAGGCCGGTGTCTGGACATCATTTCACCCAAGGGAGATGCCATCCATGCAACGAACAGTACGTTCCCGGCTACGTGGTACAAGTCAAAGACCAGGCCGTTCAACAAGTAGGGGACCAGCATCGAGGAGCCGGTTTCGAACAGGATGCTCAGTGAGACGAACCAGTTGAATGCCAGACCGGATACGGCTGCAATTACAGCCAGAAGACCGATTCTGACTCTCCCCTCCATGAGGATGCGATTCGCAAACAACGCGCCAGCGAGGCCGATAGCACCCCACCCAATCGCCTGGAAAAGGGTCCAGGGTCCGTGACCGAGGAGCAGGACGTTCGATGCTAGTGCGACTGTGGCAGCGAGTGCGATAGCACGGGGTGCTCCATAGTAAGCGCCCGTCAATAAGACGAGAACCGTCACTGGCTGAACATTTGGGATTGGGTCTAGGAGAATCCTGCCCGAGACCCCGAAGACTGCGAGGAGCGCGAGCATCCCCCACTGACTCTGATCCCTCAAAGAGCGCTCGCTCCTAATCAGCGAAAGTACGATGATCGATAGGATTGCGATATTTAGGAAAAGTGACTGGGTTGGAGATAAAGCAACATTATGGAAGTCGTACAATCATTCACCCCGTTCCTCTGCCTACCCCGCATCACTTCATACTTGCGAATTTCACCATGTGTCAATACCCCATGAAATTACGTCGCCCTCGGACATTACCAAGTCGCCGATGCCAACCGTGGACGTCGCTCCATTGTGGTCTAAGTTCCAGTAGGCCCCGTTGAAGTCACCCGTCATAGTGTCTGCATTCAGCCCTCCGATAGTATGGACGAAGTGGCCCCATTGTCCGACATCATAACCGACCGACAAGTCCCCGCTTGCCACTCTAGTAGAGTCCATCATGAAATCCAATCCATTGGAGTACCCCTCGAATCCACCGACGCAAGCTCCCGTTCTGTTGAGGTTCTGGTTCGCTCCCAAATCGGACCCATCGGCCCCTATCATGGTGACGCCCTGGGAGAACCTGTCATGCGAGGAGGATGCTGGGAAGTGGACGCAGATTACCTGCTTGCCTTCCCACTGGGTTGGGAGACCGTCGTGTGCAGACTCATTGTCGTCTATGAATTTGGAAGCCTCTGCGGATAGATTATCCTGAATTGAGGGGGCTATAGCTATCAGAGCAAGCAATGCCACAACTGACGCTGGTTTAAGAAAATCAGACATGGATTATGATGGTACAGAAATTGGTCTATCAAGGTAACTTTCTTCGGGTATCATCTGATTTTCTCGTCAATCCTATCCCTTAGAATCTTGCTCACAGCCTTCCCGTCGGCCGAACCACCGAGCTTCTGCATCACCATCCCCATCAGAGGCCCTACAGCACCCATGCCTCGCTCTTCGATGAAGTCGGAACGCTCTCTGATGACTGCATCAACCGCTTCCTCGATTGATGATGTGTCGGCGGGCAGGAAACCCCTAGACTCGGATTCTGAAGACATCCACGACACCAATTCCTCGGCAGGTGCTTCCACTGATTCCGCAAGCAGCGTCTCGGCCCCTTCCCTGGTCAACAGGCCCCGTTCTCGGAGATGGACTGATGCTGCCAGAGCGTTCGGCTTGTCAGTACCGCTATCCAGAAGAGCGCTGGCCCATGCTTTCGGAGGGAGCTCTAGGGGACCCTCGATGCCATGGAATAGAAGGTCGTCGATCTCACCGTTCAGTAGCGCCTCAACTTGATTTGAAGATAGGTCCAGGACATCTAGCCGCTCCTTCCTCTCCTTGACGGTCAATGGGAGGTTTTCGCATATCGAACTCCACCTGTCAGGAGAGATCTCCAAGACCGGGATGTCTGTCTCCGGATACATTCTGGCCCCTCCTGGGAGGGGACGCAATGCCGTGGTGGTACCATCCTCTGGCTTTCCCTTGCGAATGACCACGTTCCTGACCTCCTGTGGGATCCTGTGGAAGGCCATCCTAGCTCGGTAGACCACGGACTCTAGTGCTAATTCGCCTTGCCACCTAGGGGCGACGCATAGGACGAAGGCATCCCCCTCCGAGAGTGTCATCTCGCCCCTCACGGCATCGACCTCTGTGGGGCCTATCCCATAGGATGGGAGTTCGTCGGAGTGGAATATGCCTGACACTCCGGCCATTTTGGCGGAACTCGCTAGTTCCCTGCCCAATCTGGGTAGTTGGGCGCCGTTTTCGATAGATGTCTTCTTTCCAAGACGCCCTGAAAACCCAGGTAGAGCAATCCCGAGGACAGAGGAGCCTCCCTCTATCGAAGAATAGACCATCTCCGATTCACAATCAGAGAATAGACCTGAGAGTTCGTGGATATCCAATGGGATCCGATTCGATGTAGCGAGTTGGACTCGATTCTCGACAGGCTTGGAGTCCAGTTCCCTATCCGGTGGGAGCGGGGGGAGCTCGGCTTCGCTGCGTAGTTCGTTGGCGAGACGGTAGAAGTGCAGTTGGCGGGCCATTTCTAGACGGATTATCCGAGGAATCCAATCCAGGTCCTGACAACCCTTGATCTCGACTCTGTCTCCGCAGGCGATGCTGACATTGAGGTCCTGCCTAATTGACCCGAGCCCCCTCCTTACCCTACGTGTGTCACGAAGCAGCCTGCCAAGGGCCAATGCGGTTTCCTTGGCATGCTCTGGTGAACGGACATCGGGAGCGGTTGCGACCTCCACCAACGGGACTCCCAGTCTGTCTAGGTTGTAGACGACCGTCTCTCCCGACTCACTTTTCTTCGTGTCCAGCTTCCTCGCTGAATCCTCCTCTAGGGAGATGACGTCTATTCCCACTTGGGTGGAATTGGTCTCTATCTTTCCATCGGTTGCTACCATCGTCGTCCTCTGGAAGCCGCTGGTATTCGAGCCGTCCACAACCGTCTTCCTCATCGTCTGTAGGTTTGGAATGGGCTTTGCATCCATCAGCGCGGCCATTGTCAGGACCACGTCCACTGCTTCTGGCTCGTGGTTTCTGGGAGGGGACTCGTCCAACTCAATTAGGCCCGCATTGGGGGGTTGGACATACTCGAAGGTTCGATTCCTCCTCTGCTCGAACCTTGCTGCGACATCGGTCTCGCCGCCCTCCCCACTTGACGCCCTGAGTCTCCTAGTCGATCTGGGCCATTCAACGGGGATGTCCTCAGACTTGTGCTCATAGAGCTTGCTTGGCATTCTGGAATGGAGCTTTGCGGTGTCCAATTGCTGGTGGATCTCGAGCCCGCACATGAATCCCAAGGAGACTGGGTCAAGCGCTTCTGGTTCCGTGATGTTCCCGATTGGCTCCATTTGCATTACCTAGGGAGGGGGTTGGACTCATAGGGTCAACGGGCGAATCTGTATGTATCAGTAGATTCTTCATACAACTGTCCGCCTTGTAGCATCTTGCTGATGACTCGGTCTACCTCCCTCTCGCTAATTTTCCTCGGAATTGCGAGATTGTAGATCTCAGTCAGATCCGCGGATCCCTTTTCCGAGCAAATGTCCCTGACCATATTCATTATCGCAGTGTTATTTGTGCGAGCCCTGACAGGAACCCCAGAGTGGAGTTCTGATTCGTCTTCGATTCCAGACTCTTCCCTCCAATGCCTGAAGACGGCTAGTGCCACCTTGGCGTTTTCCACAGTGGCGACTTCCTGGAGGTGCATCCTCGCGTGGGCCTCTGTAAGGCGAATCAACGCCTCCAGAGCTCTGGCTGTGATTGGGATCACTGTGTCCTTTTCGCCATATTCGTTTTGCGAGGGGCTTTCATCCTCACGACCGAAGGACTGCCTCTCTTCCGTGTAGTACTTGAGTATCGCATTCTTTGCATCTTGGTCGAGTTGTGGGTGTATGTTTCTCTTTGCGAATGCGATGTACTTCCTGAGGAAATTCTGGGTGAGGTGCTCCTCCCCGTTGTCCGAGGTTACTAGGAATGATGTCTCCTCGGAGTCGGGGTATCCCAACTCTATGGAGTTCTCCAACAGGGCCTCGCTCTTCCCAGAAGTACGGTTGTCCAGTATATGCCTGGCTATCCTCTCGTCATCGTGAATCCTGACCTCGTCCCTGATCATCCAGATGATGTCGAATCTGGAAGCCAATGGTGGAGGCAGTCCAGTCTCCTTGAATGACCTCATCACACTAGTGTTTTTGCCCCTCTTGCTGAATCTCCCATCCTCTGGGTTAGCAGCTGCGAGTATCGCGCATCTGGAATGGAGAGTGGCTGTGATTCCCCCCTTGGCGACGTGAACCTTCTGTTGCTCCATTGCTGGGTGCATCATCCTCCTGTCATCGGTGGAGATCTTGTCGAACTCGTCGATTGCGGCGAGTCCCCGGTCGGAAAGAGGGAGCACTCCTGCCTCGAGAGCGAACCTCCCATCCCCGAATGCATCCCTGACTGCTGCTGCAGTTAGCCCCGCACCCGAGACGCCGCCGCCCGTGGCGAGCCTCCCCCTTGGGGAGAGGGCAGAGATGAATGTGAGCAGTTGTGACTTGGCGACACCCGGATCGCCCATGAGCAGTATGTGGATGTCGCCTCTGGATCTAGTCTTGTCATTCAGCCTGCGTGACACCCCCCCGAATAGCTGTAAGGCAAGGGAGCGCTTCACGTGTCCAAGAATGCCAGTCGCAAAGATGGAAGGAGCAATGGAGCGTTGGATTAGGGACATCAGATCATCCCTCTTGGAGACCTCTATGATTCTGGCACTGTCCTCCTCGTCGATTGCGATCTCAGTGAACGGGGTGCTCTCGTGCTCCGAGCTGATCAGATGGAAAATCACATCGAACATCGGGGTCTTCTTGCGGTTTCTCACCTCGCTGCGGACGACGGGGATTACGTTCGCCGTTATCCTCTCCCCGGGGAGGTGCTTGTTGACCTGATCGCCCTCGATCAGGACCATCCCCCTCCTTGGCTGTGCCCCGCTTGGGACATACTCGGGCTGCTCTTGGATCTCGATCCATTGGTTGTTCACCATCCGGGAGCTAATGAGGATCAGATCGAACCTGGTTTGTGCCTTGGGAAGTCCGCAACCATCGCCATCTGGGCATTTGAGAGGCTCCTTCAGCTCTCGCTCGTTTTCCTGGTCTACTTCAATCTCAACGCCGCATGACTCGCATCTGAAAACAGCCCTGTGAATCCTGGGCTTGATCTCGGAAATCTTGGTCACGATTACATCAACGCTGCGCAGTTTGTCTATGTCGTCGCTGCCTATATCCCTCAGAGGGACCCGGGTGTCGCCCGGGAGTTCCCCGACTCTGAGCAATGCGTCTATCTCTTCGCCCCTTTCCCTACAAATCTCCATCAAGGTCTTGGAGCCGGCAGAGAGAACCTGCTTAGGATACTGCAGTACATCCTCAGCGAAGTCTGGATCGAAGGTCTGGAGCTCGTGGAACGGGACTGAGAGGAAAGGGAAATTGGACTGCCTCGAAAGCAGGGTCATTACCTCTGTCTCCTTTGCCTCCTCGAGGAATGTTCTCCATCTGGCGGAGGCGTCATGTGCTGCCATTGTCATCTGATTTGCCACCGGGCTTTGCGAGTCGGAAGACACGGCCTATGAACAGTATGGTTGGAAAATCGGACCCCTTTGCTTCCAGTGGAGAAATATTGTACCCTCAGGGCTCATTTCTGGTTTTTTCCCACTTCTACTGGAGTTAGAATTGGAAGCTCTCCGAGTGAAGTGGTGATGGTGAGTTTGAAGTCTTAGACCCGAATGGGCACGCATGGAGTACCGACGAATCGGTCGAGACCTATTCATCCGACTAGACAAGGGGGAGGAGTTGCATTCCTCGATTAGAAGTCTGAGCGAACACGGCATTTCGGCGGCTGCCCTCACCAGCGGAATAGGGAGAGTCCGTAACACTTCGATAGGGTATCTCGACTCGGGAGGAATCTACCAGAAGGTTGTGGTGGAAGAGCCAATGGAGCTACTCTCGATGCAAGGGAACCTTGCTCCTGGACCAGATGGTCCCTTCTCGCACATCCACATTGTGGCCTCGGACGATGACCATGTGGTCAGAGGCGGACACCTCTTCGAAGCCACCGTGGAGGTAACTGCAGAGATTCATATGAGGGTTCTGGGAGATGATTCAACCCCGATGGAGCGAGAGGCGACCGAAAGCGAATTCCTCAGAATCTCATTCTGTGACTTGGGGGAGTAATCCTGCGAGTCCTCTTTGCACATGGTTTCGAAGGCAGTCCGACCGGTTCCAAACCAACGTACATGAGGGAAGCCCTTGGGTGGGATGTCACTGCACCAAAGATGTCAGAGTTGGGGTGGAGCATAGCAAATCAGACGGAAGTCCTCATTCACCACCTGGATGAGGGGGAGTTTGATCTAATCGTGGGCTCCTCCATGGGGGGCCTAGCCGCGGCAAATGCTTCCGCAATTAGGCCCCAGATGAAAACCAGGCTGCTGCTGATTGCCCCTGCATTTGGACTAGCAGAGAACTGGGAAGGAATGGAGGAGACCGGTAGGAGCGCTTGGAAAACAACCGGAGAGAGGCGTTACACGGGCTTCGAATTGGACATTATCCTCCCCTGGGAGTTCATGGAATCGGCAGAGAAGATGTCGTGGCCAATTCCGGCTCATCCAACAGCAATAATGCATGGGAAATACGACGAAGTGGTTCCAATCAGCTATTCTCGGAAGGTCGCAGAAGATTGCGAGAACGTTATACTTCATGAGATCGATGACAGCCATC
The DNA here is from genome assembly GCA_002457155.1 of Marine Group II euryarchaeote MED-G35. Classification (GTDB taxonomy): domain Archaea; phylum Thermoplasmatota; class Poseidoniia; order Poseidoniales; family Thalassarchaeaceae; genus UBA36. Next base: position 63,601 of record NTJS01000001.1, on the reverse strand, counting down.
GAATGAAGAAGTCAATGCGATTCATTCAGGAAGTCGTTTCCAATCTAATCCATGGAACTGAGATTTCATCGTTCGAAATGCCTGAAGACGATGATAGCGATTCCTCGAGTGGAGGAAAACTTGAGGAACCCGAGGAATTATCACAGGAAGTGGGTGAAATCGAAGATGAGGGCGGGATTGAAGAGGAGCAGCCCGACATCGAAAAGTTAGAGGCTGAGATGAAGGAACTCAAAGCCGAGATTGAGAAGAAAAAAGTTGCTATAGAGGAATCGAAGATAGAGGTTCTTTCTGAGCAAAATGTTCTGGAAGAGGTCGATTTAGAGGAAGAAAAGGAACGGATGACGATAGAGGCCAGCGATGCTATGATCAAGGCTGAAGAGGTAGTGGAACTGGCTCGGAAAGAGGCTGATGAGGCTGCAAAGAGAGCAGAGGAAGAGGAATCTGAGGCTGATGAGGCCCGATTGATTGCGGAGATAGAGGAAGATGAGGCGAAGGAAGCGAAGGCCGAAGCGGAAGCAGCCAAGAGGAGGCTCGACGAGGCCGTAAGGAAGGCCAAGATGGCAGGGGAGAACGCAGAGCAATTCACAGATGAGATAGAGAAAGAGAAGAGGGAGGAATTGGTATTAGAGAGGATTGGACAGAGGAGAGGTGATCTCGATTGGACCAAGATAGGAGCAAATTTTCAAGGAAAGGACCCTGATGATCTTACCATGATCAACGGTATCGACGAATTAACGGAGAAGAAGTTGAATTCGCTTGGGATATTCACTTACGAGCAAATCTCCAGATTTGATTCCGAGATTTCGAAAATGGTCAATGACTCCCTTGAGTTGCTGCCTGGGAAGGTCGAGGATTTTGTTTGGACGAAACAGGCTATCACAATGCTGGAACTGAAGGGGGTTGACAAGTCTTCAAGAAAGATGGAGGACGATGATAGCGTAATCGCAAACCTCAGCGCAGCCCAAATCAAGTGGGCCCAGATAGGGAAGGCAGGAGACAGGAAGTCAGATGACCTGACATTGATCAAGGGAGTAGATGCCGAGACGCAGAAGAAGTTGAAGGTCCTTGGAATAAGGACCTTCGATCAGATATCAAGAATGGACAAGGAGACCGCCGAAGCAGTGAATGGCGCGCTGGGCCTAGTACCAGGAAGGGTGACGAAGATGATGTGGCCGGAGCAAGCCAAGACTCTGAATAAGGGTTAGATTGGCCATCACTCGCCTGTTGAGCCAAGGAAGTACTCGCCAATCTCGGGATCGGTCAGAATGTGCTGAGCGTCGCCCGTGTGCACCACCTTGCCGTTGGAGATGATATATCCGCGATCTGACCTAGCGAGGGAGAGCCTGGCGTTCTGCTCGACGATCAGAATGGTGATTCCCTTATCTCGAAGTGAGTCGATGCTCTCGATTATCTGCTGCTGGTAGAGGGGGGATAGGGCTGCGGTCGGCTCGTCCAGCAGTAGGAACTTAGGATCTGAGATCAATGCTCTGGATATTGCCAGCATCTGCCTCTCCCCGCCGGAGAGGGATGCTGCGAGGTCGTACTCCCTGTTCCTCAGGTCTGGGAACATCTCCAGGGACCTCTCGATCCTATCGCTAAGGACTCTCTGCGAGAGAGAGTTCCCGCCCATCTGTAGGTTCTCCAACACGGATAGTGATGGGAACACGTTGTCCACCTGTGGGACATAGGCAATGCCGTGGTTAACCAGTTGGTCTGTCCTCCAGCCAGATACCTCATCGCCCCGGTAGAGTATTCCTCCACGATAGTATGTAGCGATGCCGAAGATCGTCTTGATGAAGGTGGACTTCCCGCACCCATTGGGTCCGATCACAGTTACGAACTCGCCCTCGTCGACGTACATGTCTATCCCATAGAGAATCTGGACTGATCCGTACCCTCCTTCTAGGCCACTAACATCCAGCACCCGAGTCACTCTTCTCCACCCCCCGATTCCCCCGCAGCCCCAAGGTAAGCCTCTATGACGGCCCTGTTGTTGCGAACCTCGTCTGGGGTTCCTTCCATCAGCACACCGCCCTCGTTCATTACGATGATTCGATCCACTCCCTGCCTGAGGATGAAGTCCATGTTGTGCTCGATTATCAGGACTGTGATGCCAGTCTCGTCGACTAGCTTCCTCAGGTTGTTGAAGATCTTCATTGCCAGCGGCCCGGCAACCCCGGCGACTGGCTCGTCTAGAAGCAGTAGCCTCGGTTCGCCCATCATTGACCTCCCTATGTCCACCAGCTTGCTCTGCCCTCCCGACAGCTCGCTGGTCATGTTGTGGGCCATGTGCGGGACCTCGAGCTGGTCAAGGACATCGTATGCCATAGAGAGACGCCCTGCTTCGGCTTGGTTGGCCGGGAAAAGCAGCGATCTTGCCAATTCTCTGATCGATGAGCCAAACTGCCCCCTAGGCGGAACTAGCAGGTTCTCTATCACTGTCATCTCCCTCCAAAGGTTGGTGTGCTGGAAGGTCCTCGTCATCCCGAGGTTCTGGATTTGGTCTGGCCTTAGTTCGGAGGCGTCTTCTCCGAAAATCTCGATTCTGCCGGAAGTCTGCTCCAGGAGGCCGCTGATGCAGTTGAAGGTCGTGGACTTCCCACATCCGTTGGGCCCGATCAGACCTACGAACTCCCCCTCTCCAACCGAGAAAGAGACTTCCCTCACGGCAACCAAACCGCCGAATTCCTTCCTGAGGCCAGAGACCTCGAGGGCATTACTCACTGCCGGACACCCCCTCTGGCCTAGATGGCCTCATGGGCACCTCTGGTAGCAAACCCTTTGGATTGTACTTGAGGGAGAACAGCATCAGGCACCCGATAAGAAGTAGCTTGACGTATAGCATGTCAGTGACTACGACGCCTCCGTAGTAAGACTCATCGATTGACCTCTGGCCGAGTGCAATGGCCGTGAATGCGAAGATCGCGGCACCGGATGCCCCTATGTCCAGAAGCCTCTCTGATCTGGTAGCTAGACCGATCAGCGCAATTATGGCGAATATTCGGAAGACTTCCCACTGACTCGTGACTAGCCAAGTGAATAGGCTGTCAATTCTGTCAGCCGTGGTGTGTAGTGGTAGGTCGGATGAACCCTGGCCTGCTACCAGTACGTTGAAGACGAATTCCATCAGAACGATGATGAAAGCACCAACGACCATCCCCCTGTTGTTGGCTCTCCCGCCGATGACGAAGGCAGCCCAGACAAGGAATGTGGATCGTGCTGGTGCCATGAAGGTGGGCTCAAATCCAGTCAGCTTCCAAGCCCAGAATACCCCGGCCAGGCCTGCAATAGCAGCCCCTAGGGCCAGGCTTGCCGCCTTGTGTTTCAGGACGTCATGACCATGGTGCTGGGCTACCTCTTCGTCCTCCCTGATTGCCTTGAGGACACGCCCCCATGGAGAGGCAAGGAGGACGGAGAGGAGCCTCCAAACTACGACCACTGAGACTACTGACAGAATCATCAGGATGAACATATAGGGAGCTGGTTCGCCCAAACCGAGGAGGTCGCCGATGTTCGTTGCCGGCGTGTCCACTAGGGCTATGTCATTCTTACAGTCATCTGGGCTCGCCCAGGGCGTTTCTGGACCCGGAGTCCTGGAGCCGCAGAACCACCAGTTCTCCAATGGGAGTGGATACGAGGAGATCCCTATGGCCGACCCGACCGACCCGACCCTGAGAAGAGGCTCCCCTGCGAGGAGTACCCTGACGATCTCACCCAGTGAGATGGTGACGATTGCGAAGTAATCCGTCCTGAGTCTAGCTGTGGGATAAGCTAGCGCCCAACCAATGACGCCAGCTAGTGCAACGCCGAATATTGTGGCTGGGAGGATTCCCCAATCATACCCATGGAGCCTCTCTGGAGCCGTCAGGATCCCTACCGTAATAGCACCGATAGAGACGAAGAAGATTACTCCGAAGTTGACCATTCCAGTGTAGCCGGTATGCAGGTTTAGAGAGAAGGACATCAAGATGAATACCGAGAGGGAAAGGAGGACGTTCGAAACCTGCAGGGTCTTCTTGAATCGGAAATCATCCGATTCGGCGATTGGCAACCAAACCAGGAACATGATCAGTATGGACATCAGGACGAAGAAGAGGACCCATGAGCCGAAGGTGCTCTCCCGGCCGTACAACCCGGCCTTTCGTCTCTCTTCGGAGATCTTTGGTCCGAGTAGCCTGCTGGAGGTGTCAGAGACTGATGAAAGCAGGGCGGCGGGTTTTTCCCGGCTTACTGCATTTCGTGCTATTTCCGAAGCCCTCCCATATAGCCCCTCTAGGAACTTTAGGACCTTCGATGAGGCTTCTTCCACAGCAATCTTGTGCCTCATATTCAATTCTGACCATTTCCTCCTCACCTGCAAAATTGCCCCGGATATCGAAGAGGAAACATGGTCCCGTGCTCTCTGGAAGGCGGGCCACTCGATGGGCTCATCCGAGCCCGATAGCATCCTGAAACCCTCGTATGCAGAGTAGAGCCAGAGTGCCACTATCGCAGCGGGCCAGATTACGTCACCCAGATCGACGATGAAATTGACGAAGTCGATCTCGAGACTCATCATGTCGAACCACGAAGAGTCGATTTCTGACACTTCGGTGTCGAAGTGAGGGGAGTCCTCCACAAGCAGCGTGCCGTCGTTCCTTCCCGTCAGGACAGCTAGGTTCGTCTCTGCCGAGAGGCTGGCATCACAAGTTTCGGAGCATGAGCCGTCGGCGAACGAGTTCTCCCCCACGAATCCACTGAATCTGTGGAATGCATAAGCGGCGAAGGCGGCTATGGAGAAGTTCTGCATCCTGCTCACGCGATTCCTCCACCAATGGTGGAGGCCGAGGATGCCGGTAGGCAGGATGGCCAATACCACTGCCGTCTTGATGTTCCGATCGGAGTCGTCGGCCTCCCTCTTCCTCAGCCTCTCTATCTTCCACTTCTCGTAAGCATCCCCAATCCCCTGGGGCATGATCATCAGGATGGCGATTAGGAAAATGTACGGCATCATTGAGTCGAGCGTCGTGAGCGCCGGCCTCCCGAGGGGGTATCCTATCCCGATTGTCACCGGCCCAGAGAGGGCCCTGACGAATCCAACTACAATGGAGCCCACCAATGCACCCGGGATGGATCCTATCGTTCCCAGGACGATGATCGCGAATGAGGGCAGGAGGAGGGTGAAGGCCGTTTCCGCGCTGAATCTCAGAGTCATGGCGAATATGGCCCCTCCGATCCCCGACAGCCCGGCCGAAAGGAAGGCGCTGGTCATGTGTACCCTCTCTACGTTGATCCCGCTGCTTGCCGCCAACTCGGGGTTATCGGCGACCGCCCTCATCCTCCTTCCCAGCCTGGTCTTGTTCAGGAGCAGGATCAACAGGAAAACGGATGAGAAAACCACGAATGGCACCGCCCCCTTGTAGTAGACGTAGTTGGTAGTGGCCTGGGTGACGCAGTCGGCAGTGGTGTCGTAGATCTCCATCGCGGGCTTGGATGACTCGCTGACGATTCTGGAGAGGATTGGTTCGCCTGTGGCTTCATCCAGTCCCGTCTGTTCGCATTTGAAATGGGTGTACGAACTGCCCTCGGCCAGGGACCTATCGCCTAGGTTGAATCGGATCTTTGTTGTCGGAATCTCCCATGATAGGCTCGGGAGCCTCCAATCCCCTTCGGGCTCGAATAGTTGCCTCCCGGCTCCGAACCGCAGGTAGGTCAGAGCACGGAGGATCAGCGCTACGCCGAGAGAGGCTATCATCATGACCTGGGGGCTTGCCTCCTTCTTCCGGAAGCCCCGGTAAACGAGTCTGTCGATGATGATGCCGGCAAACCCGGTTAGGACGAACGCTGCAATGAGGATGAATGCGAGTACAGACCAAGTTAGGACCCCGTCCTTGGATGTTGGGAGGTCCGACATGGGGAACAATTCGTCAGTCCAGGCCATGACCACGGCAAGGTACATCCCCAGCATGAAGAGCTCTGATTGGGCGAAGTTCCCGTACCTCTGGACCCTGTAGGTGAGTGTGAGTCCAATTGCTATCGCCAGGTAGGTGGATGACCATGTCAGGGTTCCTGAGGCGATTGACACCGAATCGAGGGTGAATTTGGCACCGACGTCAAGGCCCTGCATCAGGATATCCAGAGTGAAGAACGTCAGGGCCACCATGAACAAGGGGGAGATCAACAATCCAATGGTCCGATAAATGCTGCTTGGGGAGTCATCGAACAGTACCTTGACAACTACGAATCCGGCCGAGATAGACTCCACGACTTGTAGGATCCATACCATGTCGTTTGGAAGACCACCCCCTAGGAGTGCGTCTAGGATGTTTAGGGACCCGTAGCCTTTGAGTGTGCCAAGGAGGTTTGCATCGAGGAACATTGCTGTGGCGATGATTAGCCTACGGGTTCCTCTTGGAAGCTCTGAAAATCTGTTTAGCGCATCGTGAAGCATGCTCTCTAGCGAACCCGTCCATCAGACGGGATAATTGTTGGGGCAGTGCGGCGGGCTTAACCCGCCGCACTGCTTTTCGTAATTCCAATCACGCGGTCGTGATGCCGTTGACTGGGTCCCAGCTTCTGGTGCAGTCGTATGAGACCGTCGTACCGTCAGAAGTGAACTCCCCGATGCAGAATCCTGCAGCGGGCACGTCTCCGTTTGACAGGAAGCTGATCGTGCCACTAGCACCGTTCCATCCTTGGCCTGTTCCCTGCACGGCATCCGAACTTGATAGGCCGGGTGTCGCCAGTGCGGTGAAGGCTGCGAACGCAACGATGGTCACTGCGTCGAACGCCTCGGCGGTGTAGATCCCGCCTGCGCAATCCGTAGACTGGGCACAGAGCCCTGCGAAGACCAGTGCCACCATACCGGGGTCTCCGGCTGCAGCGGGCTTGGTTGCGATTATGCCGTCCACCAGAGTGGTGTCGGCCATCCCTGCAGCCAGGCCTTCTTCCGCGACTCCATCAGCGCCGTATATTGCGCCTGAGAATGACCTTGCGGACAATTCCTCGATGATTCCAGCGCCATCGCTGGCGTAGGAGACGAGTAGCACGGATGTGCAACCAGCGTCAATCACGGCTTGGGCATAGGTGCCGAAGTCTGTTGCAGACTCCTCATAACCCACCTGGGTGCATACGTGGGATGCATCCATGTTAGCCACGAAAGCGTCTGCCAGACCCGCACCGTATGCGTTGGTCATGTGGATCACGCCAACGTTGTCCTGGGAGTCGGCCGACATTACATCTGCAATCACTGAGCCCTGGAAGGCGTCGCTTGGGACCACCCTGAAGAAGTCGGGGTAGAGCGTTGCGTCAGTGAGCGCTGGGCTGGTGCTCGCATAGGATACCTGGGGGATGCCTGCCGCGGAAAGGACCGCGTTGGCACCAATCGAAGCACCGGAGCATGCTGCTCCGACTACTCCCCAAACACCAGCATCCACTAGTGACTGAGCAGCAGTTCCGCCCATTGCACCGTCACAGCCTGAGTCGGCATAGACTATCTCGAACTGCACACCACTGCTGTATCCGATGGTGTTGGCTAGTCCTACTGCAATCTGAGAGGCTGCCACGAACCCGCCGGCGTATACGGCAATCGGCCCTGTGGCGTCGTTCAGGAAGCCGATCTTGACGGTGGCTCCTGCCCATGCAACGTCTGAGAGGCCGTTCGTAGCGTCCCACATCCTGTCGCAGTTGAAGTACTCGCCATAGGTTGGCACGTGGTAGAAGGTGCACACATCATATCCCGAGCCACCGACATCGCCGTTGGCCAGGAAGGTGTGGGTGCCGCTGTCTCCAGCGTAACCGTTGCCTACCATCTCGATGTGCGTAGCCATGTTCTCTCCATCCTCGTGCATAGCAGCGTGTCCGATCATCATGACCGTGTCGTACGACTCGGACTGGTAGATCCCTGTCGAGCAGACTGCGTCTGCTGCACAGGCGGCCGTGAAGACGCCTGCGCCTGCGGCTGCTGCCATAGGCTTGGTGACCTGTAGCCCGTTGGCTGCTGCTGGTGCCGAGTAGTCATTCAGAGCTGCCTCGCCGGCCATTCCGTCTGCGCTGAAGGTCGGGATAGCAGCGCCAAGCCCTGCCATGGTCTCGACGATCATAGCGCCGTCAGCGGAGTAAGAGGCCAGGAAAGCGGAGTCGCATCCTTCATCGATCACAGACTGAACTGCTGCTGCGAAGTCGGTCGCGGTCTCCTCGTAACCTGCCTGCAGGCAAACGTTTGCTGCACCTAGGTTCTCCACCGTTGCGTCGGCTAGTCCTGCACCGTAGCTGTTCGTCATGTGAATGACGGCAGTGTTAGTGACGCCGGAAGCTGCGATCATGTCCGCAGCTGCCTGTCCCTGCAGAGCATCGCTCGGAACGATCCTGTAGAAGAGCGGGTGGTCTGCGTCGCTCGAAAGCGCAGGTGAGGTGCTCGCGTAGGAGATCATCGGGATCCCTGCGGCGGAGAGCACTGCGTTTGCGCCCATCGATGCACCGGAGCAAGCTGCACCGGCTACTGCCACTACGCCTGCGTCAATCAGTGACTGAGCAGCCGTCTGGCCCATGGTACCGTCGCATCCGGAGTCTGCCTCGATTACCTCGAAGACGTAGTTGGCGGAGTCGACCGCGTTAAGGTCATCCTGAGCCTGTCCCCATGCCCAAGTGAAGGGCGCGGCGAACTGGGCTATTGGCCCGCTAGCGTCGTTCAGGAAACCAATCCTGATGAGGGTCGGTGGATCTGGGAGCGGGTCGCCGCTGAACATCGGGTTAGCGGTGCCCATGTAGTGAGCTGCGATTTCGTCAGCTATCGCGTGCGCGATGTCTGCGTCGAATCCGACCACGTTGTTGTCTGCGTCATAGCTCTCGAATGGAGCGTAGAACGGGTCTGTGCAGATCCTCAGTGCTCCGGAGTCGAGGACACCAGCGAGGTCGCTTGATGCAGCGAAATCGGCTGGGTACGCCATAGCAGTGTCAGCAGTGCTGTCATCCGCAAGGGTGACTGCACCGTTGAAGGATGCTGCGTAGATGTCGTCGTACTCTCCCGAGTCGACTATAGCTCCGATTGCCGTGTTGAGGGCATCTAGGAGGTCGCCCGAGTCCTCGCGGACTGCGAAACCGAAGTTCTCGTCGGAGAAGGACGTCATCAGAGTCCCTTCCAAGGAGAGCACAGGTGCGTCTCCCAATGCGTACATGACGTCACCGTTGTTCAGTGCAGCGATGACCGTTGGGAAGTCTTCGTATGCTACAACGGAAGCATCGGGAAGCATTGCATCGTTTGTAGCATCACCGTTTGCGTAGATATCCGATGTTGTTCCGGACTGTACCCCTACAGTGACACCAGCCGCGTTAAGCTCGGAAACATCGCTGATCGATGCAGCTCCTGAGCCGCCGATTACTCCCTGGCTACTAGTGTAGTAGGCACGGGTGAAGTCGACAACTTCGTCGCGTGTTGCGGTCTTGGTCATGGCTGAGATGATGACATCGCACATCTCGCCGGCATTCAGGTTGGGGATGATTGGGTCCCAAGCGGACTCAACCCATACTACGCTGACGTCGCTGGACGCTTTCTCTGCGTCCCAGTCATCGTCCCCTCCTGCGCATCCAGCGAGACTAGCCGCTAGCATGCTCAGGGTAAGCATCATTGCTATCATTTTCTTGTTATACATAGTGTTCACACTATCCGTAGGCCCCGCGAAATACCTGATACATATAAACTATAGTGATTTGCTCTTTATAAGTAAATGTCTAAAATTGACCTTTATTGCCCGAACTTCGCGTTTTTTCAGGTCGGATTATCCCTCCTGAGAGCGGTCTTCCGAGAGGATGAAGTTGCTTCATCTCTGCGACGTACCATGGAGGGCCCATTGGACTATGCATCAAGTGGGGTCGACATAGACCTAGAGGGGAGGGCAGTGGCGAGTTTGGTCGAGTCTCTGGCCCGGTCGAAGAGAGGCCCGGGGGAGCTAGGGGCGCCCGTCGACCTACCCGGTGGTTTTGGAGGAGTGATCGAATTCGGAGAATCCTGCCTAGCATTGGCTACTGATGGAGTTGGATCGAAATTGCAGATTGCAAATGAGGTTGGTCGGCTTGGGGGCGTTGGGTTCGACTGTGTGGCTATGAACGTAAACGATCTGATTTGCGTTGGAGCCGAGCCTATCGCCTTCGTGGACTACATCGCAGTGCCGGTTGCAGACCCGGAGGTCCATGCTACTCTGGGGGCTTCCCTCTCCAGAGCCTGCGAAACGGCCAGAGTGACGCTTGCTGGGGGAGAGACTGCGACACTGCCTGGAATCGTGAAGGAGCTTGATCTCTCCGGAACGTCTCTGGGTTGGTTCCCCAAGGGTCACGGGATTACCGGACAAAATCTGGAGGAGGGTGATGTTTTGATTGGACTTCCAAGCAGTGGAGTCCACTCAAACGGGTATACACTAGTCCGTGCGGTGATCGAGAGATCTGGTTGCTCACTCGAAGATCCATGTCCCTTCGATCCGAGTCATTATTCCAGAGAAATAGAAAGGTTCTCCGAGGTAGATTCGCATCCCACTCTGGCCGAGGTGCTGTTGAACCCGACTCGGATATATGTCGACCCAGTGGTAGATCTTATTCTGGAATCCCGAGGGGAAGGGGGAGTAGTGGGACCTGAGTCCATCAGGGCAATAGCGCACATCACAGGAGGTGGGTTGTCCAACCTCCTCCGACTCCATGACAGCCTGGGCTGGCATATCGATAGCCCACTAGAACCACAACCAGAATTCGAATGGATATCAGAGGTTGGTTCGGTCTCTCCCCTGGAGATGCATCGGACCTTCAACATGGGGATGGGGATGGTGATCGCGGTCTCTGAGGACTCTGCTGAGGTGGCCGAGGAGTGGATTGGCAGCCGTCTGCCCGGAAGCAGGAGGGTCGGCAGAATAGTCGATAATGGAAGATTGGTCACTCACTCTGTAGCCGATGTAGTCTTCTCCCACTACTGATGGCCAATTCCTTTTGTTAGGTCCTCCTCCGGGAACCATGTCGATTGCCGATGGGGGAGTGCCTCATAGGGAGGGCAGAACCCTGATGCTCCTCCCAAACCCGCCTGAAGATGGCCAGGGCCCGGGGACCAAGGCCTCGGGCAAGGTGTTCTACAATCCGGCGATGGCTGGTAGCAGAACGAGGAGCGTCCTGCTGCTCAGGCATGCTTTGGATGAGGGTTTCCTAGGCGAGGGGACAGTGTATGCACTCGATGGCCTTACAGCATCTGGGCTTAGGGCTAGGAGATGGTTGAACGAGCTACCTGCAGAGATGTCCGAGAGGGTCTCTGCCACGATTGTTGATCTAGAGGAAGAGGCTTTGAGGTGGGCCGAGGCATCTCACGATGAGTTCCCCCCCTCTCACGGAGGGGGGATACTGGAGCCTTCGAAGGGTGACCTCAGGTCCGTTGTCCTCAGAAGCGGCAGGCACTGGGTGGACATCGATCCCTACGGTTCCCCGATGCCGTTCATTGACTCCGCCATGCAATCCATGGCCAGGAGCGGCGTGATGGAAGTTAGTGCGACTGACACTGCAGCCCTGACTGGCTCATCGAGGACTGCCCTGATGAGGCGTTATGGTGCGAGAGTCAGGACCGATAGCCTTGCTCACGACTCTGGGATGAGGGTGATGCTGGCTACTTTCTCCAGAGTAGCCGCAAGGCACGATAGGGCGATTGTGCCCCTTCTCTCGGTTTGGGATTCGCACCACCTCAGGGTTTCTTTCAGAGTTCTGAAGAGCGTTTCTACGGCAAACGAATTGGAAGACAGCATCGGATGGAGGGTGCATTCCCCGACTAAGGAGGAGGTAAGTGCCTCAATCGACGCTGGTTTGCACCACAACAGTTCGGTCGTTCACCTCCCTATGCACTGCATGCTTCCTCTAAAATTCCCCATTGATAGGAGCGACCCCCGAGTCTCCGGGCCCCTGTGGGTGGGTCCGATGGGGGATAGAGACGCAATGTCCTCGATGACAGAGGAGAATGCACTGGAGTCCAGTGGACCGGAATTCTCCGTAGATGACCCGATTGGCTGGGACGAACGCAGGGTCGAAGCCGAGAGGAGGGGGGTAGCAAGGAGCGTGAGGCACATTTCGGAAGAGTCCGATGTGATTTCGTCCAGCCATCTGGTTGTGGTCGACGATCTTGCTGCATGGTTGGGTTCGGGTGCACCTCCGAGCCCTAGGAGAATTGTCGACATGCTCAATGAAGCGGGTCATTCGGCCGGAGTGTCGAGCTATGGGAGGCCCTCTTTCAGGGCCAATGCGCCCTGGGAGGCCATAGTGGAGGCGGCGATGTCTATTCAGCCGCCGATGTAGGACATCTCAACTCTTGGCAGCGAAACTGCATCGGATGACCTGTCCTCACTGTACCTATCTGACCTTCTCGTCCATACTTCCCTGATTGCCTCGGTCAGTTTGGAGGGATCGTCCCCGTCCCTGATGAGTTCGGACATGTCATGACCAAGGGTGGTGAAAAGGCAGGTGAACAGCTTCCCGTCGGATGATAGACGGGCCCTCACGCAATCGCCGCAGAACGGCTGTGAGACCGATGAGATGAATCCGACCTCCCCGGAGCCATCGGAATGGACCCATCTAGAAGCGACGTCGCTGGGGGTGTCGCGCATCATCGGGACAAGGTCGAACTCCTTTGAGAGGAAATCCAGGATCTCAGAGGTTGGCACGACCTGGCCGGGAGTCCATCCGTTGGTACCCCCCACGTCCATGAACTCGATGAAACGAACGATCACCCCTGTCCCCCTGAATTGCCTGACGAGCTTTGGAATCTGTGACTCGTTCACCCCTCGCTGAACCACGCAATTGACCTTGACTGGCCCCAGCCCACGGCTGGTCGCCTCCTCGATTCCCTCTAGGATATCGCTGACCGTCACATTGGAGTCTGTCATCCTGGAGTGCATGTCCTGGTCTATTGCATCGAGGCTGATTGTGACCCTGTCCAGTCCCGCCTCGGCAAGGCTCTCTGCCTCCCTCTTCAGGAATGACCCGTTCGTGGTGAGGGCTATCTCCAATCCCAAGTCGGAGAGCTGCCTCACCAGCTTGGGGAGGTCCCTCCTGAGGAGGGGTTCGCCCCCCGTAATCCTCACCTTGCCCAGTCCCAATGGCTTGCATGCAAGGACGAACTTCTGAATTTGCTCGTAGGACAGGATATTTCTCTTGGGCAGGAATTTGTGCTCCTTTCCGAACCTCTCTCTGGGCATGCAGTACCTGCATCTGAAGTTGCATCGGTCAGTGACTGAGACCCTGAGATCCCTCAGGGGCCTGCCCATGGTGTCCAGTGCCACGTGTGTTCGGTTCGGCCTCAGGTGAATTAGTTTGTCTGAAAGAGAACAGGTTGAAGAACGAGGGTTCGCTGCCACCTACAGCATGCTGGAGATTACTGACAAGGCGAGGGAGATGCTGGATAAGTTCGCCGAGCAGGCCGATGATGATGAGGTAGCTCTGAAGATAGTGATTCTAGGAAGGGGCCCCAAGGGCTTCCAGTATGACTTGCAGTTGATTGGATTCGACGATGCGCAAGAGGATGATATCAAGACCGAGACAGATGGGTTGACGGTTTTCGTTGGAGCAAGAAGTGCCCCCTACCTGGATGGAACGGTTCTAGATTACAAGGAGACTCTGATGGGGGGTGGGTTTAGTTTCGAGAACCCGAATCCGCTCTGGATCGATGACGTGTCCAAGTCGGTTGCGGAAGTCATAGAGAGCCAGGTGAACCCGCTTGTAGCATCACATGGTGGGCATGTCGATCTTGTCGGCGTAGATGATGGCAAGGCGATGATCGCGTTCGGCGGGGGATGCCAAGGATGTGGGATGGTCGACGTCACTCTGAAGGAGGGGATCGAGGTGATGATCACCGAGGGGGTCCCTGGAATTACTGCGGTAGTCGATATGACTGACCACGATGCTGGCACCAACCCATTCTACTAATCAGTAGATCATCGGGACGTCGTCTTCGTCGTCTCCTGAATCTGGTGCTGGGAGTGCAGTTGACTGGGCTCTCTCGAAGGCCTCTCGGACTCTTTCTTCGATGTTCCTGGCATCCTCCAGAAGGCCGTCGACCGGTACCTCGATGCCGACTAGCTCGCTCAACCCTTCCACGGCAATCAGAGCGGCTCTCGCATCGGGGTAAATCGGGTTGCACTCTGCCAAAAGGGCCGTGACGTCCAACCCCCTCCTCTCTCCCTCTGCAATCAGGTATCCCGCTATGCCAGTCACCACTCCCTGCTGGATCCTCTGGATGCTTGAACTGTCTAGTTGGTCTCGCCCTGTCGATGAGGAGGAGACCCCCCAGAGCTCGCTATCCTCCTTGATGCCCAAATCATTGCTAACCACCCCGTCGATCACGACTAGTCTGTCAAATCCTCCCTTTGTGAACCACTCCAGTACGGTATTGGCGAAGTAGATGTCGTGCTCGCTTGTGAACTGGATCTCGGAGGTGAATACCCCGATCCCATCGCCTTGGTATACTCTGACCGGGTGCTTTGGGACCGAATCGTGGATCAGCGCCACTGCAGGGAACTTTGGATGCAGCACTGTCCCCATGGGGCTTAATTTCAGGGAGCCGATCAGATGGGACGTAGCTATTACGCCTACAGAACCTACCGTGGAGAAGCCGCAAACTGCTGTTCCGCCCAATCGCGAGGGGTCTGCCTCCGAGTGCAATACCAGTGGGTAACCTCCGTCGGTTTCGTCGCTCACGACGCAGCGTTGGGTGGATGCTCTTTGAATCTCACGGATGTGGCTATTGAGTGAAATGTAAAGGAAAGAGGTGAAAAAATAACCTGATAAGCACCCCCTTGCAGGGGGCTTCGTGCCTGCTAAGAAGTCTGATGAATTGGGTGGCCTTTTCCTCAAGCTCGGCTCTCAGGACATCAATCTGGCAGACTATACCAGAGAGGCCAGCGATCGATGGCTGAAGGTAACGAACCAGGACACTTGGTCATCCACTCTTTCTAGAGTTAGGATTGCCAGGCAGGAGGCTTTGGAGAACACCCTGGAGTCCATTCGTGCCAGTGGATTCCCCGATAGGGGGTCGTCATTCGCGAGGCTCCTGAACTCATGCAGTATCGAAAACAAATCAGATGTGGTTCTGGCCGCGATACAATACATGAGATCGGTGGAAAGGGAGGGGATGACTCCCCCCAGGGAGCTCAGGAGGCTGATTGAAGAGACTGGGATTTGGACGAAAAGATCCGTAAAGAAGTGGAATGTTTCCTTGTACGTTGGTAGGATGCTGGAAGGGGGCCCGGGAGGAGTTGGGGCGTTCCTCGAGTACCCCCGAAGAAGGCCCCGGAAGAACTCCTACGTTGTGTTGACAGAGGCAGGCAGAGACCACCTTGACAAGCTATCATTGAAGAGGTGAGTGGATGGCAGAGGGTGGCAAGGACTGGTCTTTCACATCCCATGTGGGCGAGGACCTTCGCGGTGTGGATCTGTCAGGGGCAGACTTGCGCAGAGCAAGGCTGGACAGGGCCGATTTGGAGGGGGCGGATCTATCCGGGGCTGATTTGCGAAAAGCTTCCCTGCGTGATGCCAATCTGATGAAGGCTGCACTTGATGGAGCCGATTTGAGAGGGGCAAGGCTAGTGAAGGCCCGTCTGGGATTATCCAACCTCCAGGGGGCTAAACTGGATGGTGCGGATATGCGAGGGATTCGTGGCAAGTATGCGGTTTGGAGAGAGGCCAACTGGTGGGACGCTATCATGGATGAGTCCCTAACGAAGGCGCTATCGAAGAAATGGCCCAAGGATTAGGGCTCTGGGCTCATCTTAGCTAGCCCTTCCCTCATCCAATCTGGGACCTCCAACTTTGACTTGACCTCTCGCATGTCAGTGCACACGGTAACCTGGTCTGCCGTCCAGCAGAGAGTCCCCCCCTGGTTTCGGAACTCGTAGTGCCAATGAATGGATGTCTTTCCGATTCTGGGAACGGTGATCGTGCAATGCACCGTGTCACCATAAGAAATGGGATGGGCAAACTGAGCCTCGCTATGCACCAGGGGGAACGCGATATTGTGGGAAGACAATATCTCGTTGTAGTGCATCCCGCACGAGAACTCCCAGGACTCCTCGTAGAATCGGTGGGCCATGTCCCAGAATCTTGGATAGTAGACAATTCTGGCCAAGTCTACCATTGGAAAGTCGACTCTCCTCTGCGAGACGAATGCCATGCTCTCCCGTGAGTGGAATTTGGCTTGAACCTAACCTGTGAGGTATTGTGGCGGACCCACCGCGATTCGAACACGGGTTTCCAGCTCCGGAGGCTAGAGTGATATCCAGGCTACACTATGGGTCCTGCATCCGCCCGGGTACGCCCACTATTGAACCGGTCGACCGGTGGAACGGTGTGGCTCTGGCAATCAGCGCATCGGGGGTGCGTACTGGATGCCACCCTCTGAGACGAGGGCGTTCAGCGTACCAGCGCGCGAGATCAGGCAGTCGTTCATGGCTGCCGATCCGCTGGTTCCGTCGTAGTCTCCAGCGCAGAAGGCGTCATCGTACGCCTCGCCGTAATTGCCGGCAGCGCCTAAGACTGCCTGCATCCAAGTTCCAGCAAGCGGGTTGGTGGTGGTTCCAAGACCGAGGTTCTCGGTCAGAAGGCGGCACATCCCTGGGTCGTTTTGTCCTCCGCCGTTGGAGGCACAGGCCTCTGTTGCCTTTGCCGCGTAGTTACCTGACGTCACGCCCATCTCCTCCGCGGTTACCATCCCGTACCAGACCCATGCCACGACCTCGTTCCACTCTGAGTCGTGGTCGCGGGTTGCCGCGCCTAGGGGCTCCTTGGACATCAGCTCGGAGGCGATCCAGATGTCCACTCCGCCCATCGAGCCGTCGGTGTCAAGCTGCCACTTCTTGGCAACCATGGCCGACATGTCTCCGGTGAAGGCGTCGCATGATCCGTCGATGAACTTGGCAGTCGCCTCAGCGGCGTCGCCTACGGGCACGGACGTGAAGTCGATCTCCCTGGAGGAGAACCAGTCCTGCATGTTGCCCTCGGTAGTGGTACCAATCCCGACGCAGATGTTCGCGTTGTCCAGTGCAGTAGCCGAGTTTCCTGCAGCAGCTGCAGCGAACCTGTCCTCGCGGACCAGGATGCCCTGCCCGTCGAAGAAGTTCATTCCAGCGAAGTCGGCGTTCAGGTCCGCGTCACGGCTGGTGGTCCAGGTCGTGGTGCGGATCAGAACGTCTATGACTCCCGATGCCAACTTCTCGAACCTGTCCGATCCGGATGCGGGTATGTACTCCACGTCCGTGTTGGGGTCGAGTCCGATGGCCGCGGCCAGGGCACGGCAGTACGAGATGTCCAGTCCCGAGCGCACGCCCGTGGCCGAGTCCAGGTATCCCATTCCGTACTGGGACTCCTTCACCCCGCACTTCATGGATCCCCTGTCGAGTATTACATCAAGAGTGCTGGTATCACCGCTGGCCAGTAGGCCCTGCTGGTATGCATCATCGACGTCTTCCCATGTTGGGCTGTTGTCGAGTTCGGCCTTGAGTCCGTCCACCTGTATGACCAGTTGCGCGTTGTTCGATATCAACTGGGAATTGTATTCCTCGAGCTGGGTCACGTTGCCATTAGCGGCTATCTGGTCCTCGAGAGATGAGACTTGCCCCTGCAAGGCCGAAATCGTGGATGCGTCGGCTGTTGACGCTGCCTCGAGCCCTAATATCGTGGCCTGGTCGACCTCGGATGCTGCCTCCAGATCGGATACCTTCTCCTCCAGGTCAGCGGTTCCGGTACATCCTGCAAGGGACACTGCAATCATCATTAGTACTATCAGAACTGTCGTTCCTCTATTCATGTGCTTCGAGATAGGAGGAATCTAATTGACTTATTCCCGGATTCCACTGATGCTATTTGGCGGACCCACCGCGATTCGAACACGGGTTACAAGCTCCGCAAGCTCATGTGATATCCAGGCTACACTATGGGTCCAGCGACTTTTGGACGGTAGGGTCCGGCTTAATCCCGACGGTTGGAATCACATCGATAGGGGTAGGAGCGTCTTCCAACTAGGTTGTGCGAGTTTCTTCGACTTTGGCCCCGTCATCGGCTGGGGGGTCTTGTGCGTGAGGACCCCATGCATCCCCTCGACGCTGAACTTGACCCTTAGTTCCACCATCCTGTCCCTCTCCGCGGTAGTGGCCTGCTCGGAGTCAAGCTCGAAGGTGGAGGATGGGTCTCCCGAATCGTTTACCAGGCTGAGAGTTGTGCCCGACAGACTGACCCTAGGAGTGAAGTCGAAGTCTTGTGGGTCGTTCATGCTCACCTTTGCGTCTACGACCAGTCGGTCGCGGATGGACACCTTGGTTATCTCGAACGACTTTGCCACGTCACGGCCAGAGAGTGATGGTTGAAAGGTCTTCGCTCAAAGGGTTTCAGACGCTCACTTCGCTGACCCTCAGCACTAGAACCACGAATTGCGCTTCCAATGTCCAGTCATTGCCCTGATCGGGATCCACCCCGTCCACTGGTGTGTCGGGATCGCATTCCAAAGCCGTGATTATCCAGAACCAGTCACCCTGTCCGAATCGTCCATCGGGGTCACTGAGTAGTGATTCCTCCAGCGCTTCCTTCGAGTCGGCATACACTGTGTAATCTGATTGTGGCAGGGGGTTCATCTCGCTCCTCTCGATCGTCGCTGAGGAGTTCTGGGTGATGTTTTCTTGAGCGGTAGCGACGCTATATGACCATCCTGACGAGGGGTTGTCGACCTCGAGGGTGAAGTTGTCCTCGGGCCACATTATCGGCAGGATGTCACGAGCTAGTGACAAGGTCGCTGTGAAGTCAATCAGCCTAGCTCCGTCGCCCGGCTGGAACTGGATCTCATGGGAATCCCCTTGCTCGAGGTACCCTGACCAGTCGTAGTCGACATGAACCTCCTCCCAAACGATTCGGAAGGAGCGGGAGATTACGCGCAGTGACCAGAGGGTGGTGTTTGTCCCACCACTGTCATCGATAACCGTAACAGAACCAGTGATGTTCCCTGCCGAGGCGACAGTGAGGAGCGTCACCGCCCCGCTACCGTCTTCGTCATTTAGGGGGTCGCTGTCTCCATCTGAGTCTGTGCTCGCATCGAAATCCCAGACGACGTCGACTCCCCCTCCCTCTGGATCGAAAGAAGAGCTAGCATCTAGCCTGGCCTCCTGACCGGTTTTCACGAAGTCGGGGAGATCTAGGATGATCTCAGGAATTGCGTTGACGAAGATTGTGATGGTGGCCGAATCGGAGTCGCCGTTATCGTTGAAGACCTCCACTCTTACCTCGAAGACCCCTGCCTTTTCGAAAAGATGGCTGATTACCCCCTGCTTTGTCGTCTTCGTCTCACCGTCCCCGAAGTTCCACCTGTATTCGTCAATAATTGTCGGCTCGGGGGTAGTGGAAGAGCGCGCATCGAAGTTTACCGACTCTCCGGAGTTAACCATGTCTCTATCCGAGGTGAGGCTCGCATTCGGGCTACCGGGACCAATCCCCCCGCAGCCGGCAAGGGATTGGGTCAGCATTAGTAGAATCAGAAGTGCTGAGGCCCTTCGCCCGCCCTCTTCCATGGAACGAGAAAGGTGAGCCCCCCTCATATGGGTGTTGGGCTTTGTTGACGAGAGTGGTCGTTTGGTAGGGTTCATGCACGATGGCGAGAGGGAGTAGTCGTGGATTCGGGAATTCTGGATGGCTTGAGGGTTCTTGGATTCGATTTAGAGACTACGGGATTCAACCCCAGGGAGGATAGGGTGGTGCAATTCGCGTTGGTGGGTAGTGATTCTGATGGTTCTCATTTGAATCTTAATTCATTGGTCGATCCAGGATGCAGGATTCCAAGTGAGTCGAGCAAAGTGCATGGGATTTTCAATGACGACGTTCGTGGAGCAGGAAGTTTCGAAGAACATATCGGTTCAATGAGTGATCTGATGGATGGTGCTGTCATTGTGGGGCACAATGTTTTGGCATTCGATTGGAGGTTCGTGGAAATGGAATGTATCAGGATTGGCAGAGAGGCCCCCGTACCACTGGCGATTGTCGATACGTTGGTTCTTGCTAGGAGTTTCGATGTTCCCGGCCGGCACAAGCTCGGATTGCTTTGCAAGAGGTTCGGGATAGGGTTGGAAAGATCCCACAATGCGGATGCTGATGCAGGGGCAACTCTCCTTCTGCTGTGGAAGTTCATGAGGGAGTATCCGGAGAAATTCAAGGGATCCGTAGAAGAAGTGCTGGACTCAATCGGAAGTCGACTTTAGGAGAGGAGACCATTGGAGGACCTCAGACCAGTCCCCCATGTGGACTATCTTGCCATCGACTCTGACGCTTCCTAGAAACAGGAACCCTTCTGATTCATCCTGCTCAATCTGCCTAATTTGCTCAAGTGCCTGTCCCTTGAGTATAGCACCGAATCTATAGTCGGAACCGGTAAGTGATCCTTCGTGATCAATGGGCGTGGTTCGTTCGAAAAGTGCAGCTCCTGAATCGTGGTCGAGCCTCACGAGCTTGGTTACTTCGTCTCTGAAAGTCCCCCCTCCATCAAGTAGGCCTTCGCTGCGGGAGGCCCACCAATCTGGGCACCATGCCTTCCAATCGCAAAATGAGCAAGCGGATTCACTGGGGGTAGCTTGAAACGGGTCCTCAGTGACCTTCATCGACTCCCATGCATCGAATGCCTCCTCCAAAATGGAAGGGCCGTCTGCAACGTAGATTGTCTCGTTCGAGGAGTACCATCCCTCTGCGATTATCGATTTTTGTTCTGGGCTCCTCTGCTTCATTAGGTCCCTGTAGAATAGCAACTGCCTTGTGACCTTCTCGTCGAGTCCTGATCTCGGTGGCCTTCCGGTCTTGAGGTCTGCAACTATCCAACCGACTTCCTCCTCCCTAGAGGCGGGATCAAGGATCAATAGGTCGAGCCTGCCCATCAGCCTGCCACAATCTGACTCCAGGGTGGCCTCCGTTGCGAGAACGATGGACTGGACTTGCCTCCAGACCTGGATCGGAACCTCCGAAAGATCCCGTTTTGACAATCCAGCCTTCTCAAAGAGGAAGCCCAGGGCACCGATTAGGCCTTCGTGGGCCTTGCTAAACATCTCATGTTTCCACCTTGGATGCCTTGGGGTTCCCATGAACTCCTGCCTCTCTGCCTTCCAGTTCCTTTCGAGGACTTCTCGAGCCGTGGACTGTAGCCATCCCACTTCCCCCCCATCCCTGTCTGAAATTTCCAGATTGCACAAATCCTCCACGGAGTTGTGAATTGCTGTGCCCAATGAAGCAGCCATGCCTGCCTTTCTAGGGAGGCCTTGACGAGAGAGCCAGTATTTCCTTGGACACTCCTCGAACCGGTTCCACGAAGACGGAGAAATCTGGTAATCCTGGACGGTGGTCATTCTATACGTGTCCTGCAGAATTGAGGCGGGGGGGTGGGAACGATTAACACCATTGAGTGGATTGTAGAATCATGGCGGAGGCACCACTTGTCGAGGTAAACGAAGGTGTGAATTCTTCTGGTGCCCTTCTGGTGAGTTGTTTTCCCTCGGTTGGATTCGTCAGCAGCATAGTCGCGCACTTCTTGGTCGAAAAGCTCGAGTTGGAGTTGGTTGGGGGAGTGAGGCATCCTAATCTCCCACCAGTATGCCTAGTCCAAGACGGCAAGCCGCTTCCTCCACTGAGGTTCTATGCCGGCGAGCCTATATGCAATATGGAACAGTGCGACAAGGTCGTTCTGATTGCCTCGGAGATCCAGATTCCACCGGAGTTGAGTCTCCCTCTCTCGTCTAGCCTAATTGATTGGCTGGTGGATTCTGGTGTCAGTTCCACGATAATGGTAGACTCATTCGCCCATGGGATAGAAAGTAGCCACAGCATTTTCGATGAGGACGAGGGGATGGATTCAATGCTTGGAATAGGGTCTACCGACTCCACGCACGAATTGCTGAAGGGAATCGGAGTTCCGCTCCTGAAGCAGGGGGTTGTGAGTGGAATGACCGGCGTGATGATGGGGGAATGCAGGAGGAGGGGCATTGATGCATTGGCCATACTCGCCGAATCCGATGGCGAGATCGGTCAAGGAACCATCCCAGATGCGCGGGCTGCCGCGAGAATCATCGGTTGCCTGGATGGTCTCCTACCCGCCGTTCAACTTGATCCCGAGCCACTGATGGAGGAGGCCCAGAGGATAGAGGGGCAGATCAGGGAGATGATGGCGCTCCATCTCAACCCGCCACAGGAATCCGACGGGTCCTCGACTGGGATGTACGGCTAGTCAGAACTCACCGAGCGTGGACTGCCTCTCTTCTGGTAGGTCCTCGAGGATGGATCCGCCCAGCATCTCGTCCAACTCCGACTCGGAAATCACACGCACACCCAGCCTGTTCGCCCTTTCCAGCTTCGAACCGGATGACTCGCCCGCGACTAGGAAGCCGAGGCTCCCAGAGACCGAAGACACTACTTTGCCGCCTTGTGACTTGATGGATAGGGATATCTCCTTTCTGGGTCTGCTGAGCGATCCGGTGATGCAGAATGTGGAGCCGGATAGTACTCCTTCGCTGGTCGGTTGCTCTCCTTGTATGATCTCGATCTGGTCATGGAGGTCGATTATCGCGTCCTTCCTCTCGGATATTCCATCGAGGAGAAGTGTTGCCACGGTCTCGCCCACCCTGTCGATTGAGACGAGCCTCCGAATAGCAGCCTCCCTGTCTTCTGTCATCTGGATTAGCTCCTCGAGGTCCCTCACCTCAGAGCAGACCAGTGTGGCTATCTCGGGGCCTATCCGTGGGAGTCCGAGAGCAGAGATGAAGGTGCTGAATGTCATTGACCTAGTTGAGTTGAGCTCCTCCAGGACGTTGCTGGCTGACTTCTGTGCCATCCTCTCTAGTCCTATCAGTTCACGTTCACGATCCTCAAGCCGGTAGAGATCGGCCAGAGTCGATACCAGTCCGGATGAGCATAGCTGTTCAGCCAGCTTCTCACCGATGCCGTCCATCCCTAGCTTCCTGCACCAGTACAGTATTGCCCTCTCCAGGCGAGATGGGCATTCTATGTTCGTGCATCTGATGAAGGCTCCATCCACGATGAGTTCTGTTGAGCAGCGAGGGCAGTTTGTCGGTACTAAGATCGATGATCTAGCAGGTAATGATTCTGAGAAGGGGGTGCCGTCGGAGTGCGACCTGCCTGACAGGTCGTCCTCGTCTGCCGGCCCCATCACCTCCGTGATTTTCGGGATCACGTCCCCTCGCCTGACCACCCTGACCCGGTCTCCCACCATTATACCGAGGCGCTCGACCTCGCCCTTGTTGTGGAGTGTGGTGTTTTCGACCGTGACGCCAGATACGACTACCGGAGCGACTCGTGACACTGGGGTCACGTTTCCCGTCCTCCCAGTCTGCCAGAATACATCCATCAGTACAGTGACAGCCTCCTCTGGTGGGAACTTCCATGCCAAGGCCCATCGAGGGTGATGTGCTGTCTCGCCAAGCAGGGCTCTCTTGTCGAGGCGGTCCAACTTCACAACCACCCCGTCAATCTCCCATTCGGCAGAGTCTCTGGATTGGAACCATTCCCTTGTCACAGCGAGGATGGCTTCGGTTGTGGATGAGTCGTCCTCGCCCGAGACCGAGTCGTTTCCTGCGGCCTCTATCCCCAATTCACTAATCCAAGAGATGACTTCAGAGTCGAGTTTGAAATCTGGTGGGCCTGGACTCTCTGGGTGGCGGTCCTGGCCTATGGGGAACTCTACGCCATATGCCAGGAACTTCAGGTCCTCTGGTCTTCCCTTTCCAGCATCTATGTACTTCTGACGCAGGGCTCCTGCTGCGAGGTTTCTTGGGTTTGGTGCGACCTCCGAGTACTTCTCCCTGAATAGTTGCAGGGGCATTACGACCTCGCCCCTGACATGGCAGTCCCCCTTCCAATCGAGTTTCTCGGGCACGTTCATCATCCTCCTTGCATTAGCGGTAACATCCTCCCCCCTTCTCCCATTACCCCTCGTAGCGGCCCTGACAAGCCTGCCTCTGCGGTACTCGAGGGAAAGGGCAGAGCCGTCGAGCTTTGGTTGGCAAACGAACCTGCGCCCCTTGGCAGTGGTCTCTGCAACGAAATGAGCCACTTCGGCATCTGAGGTAGCCTTATCCAGGCTCATCATTCTGAACAGGTGATCCACCTTAGTCGAACCTGGAGGCGGGTCGGAGCCGACTCTGCTCAATTGTGGATTATCCGGAGACAGACTCTGAAGCTCATCCCTTAGTGCATCGAATTCAGCATCTGAGATCTCTGGCTTGGCCCTGTTGTAGTATAGCTCAGAGTGCTTCTCAAGTTGCTTCGCCAACCACTCGATTCGGGCATCGGGGATGCCTTCCTCTGGATGGCCATCACTCATGATTGTGCAAAGGGGGCGAGGGCCTTCAAACTGACCTTCTGCATTGGCCTAAAGTGTGGTGGGCCTGCCAGGATTTGAACCTGGGTCGCGCGACCCCCAGCCGCGAAGTATAGGCCAAACTAACCTACAGGCCCCAATTGGGCTCAATGCGAGCGAGCAATCAGTCAAAGCCCTGACGGACCTCATTGCTGCCTATCGATGCTGAATGGGGCGACCTCGTCGATGAGGTCGATGTGCCCGACGAACATACGCCTGCAGCAATATCTCTCAAAGCCCAGATCGTGTAGTACCTGACCTGCGTCCTTTCCCTCTTCCACTGCATCCAGATACTCCTGATACTTGTGAGCAATCACCTTTCCACAACTCCAACATCTTACTGGGATTAGCATTTCTTCCACCTACCTATACGACTTCTGCCACTTCTTACGAGCACCGCGTCCCATTTGATGCTTGGGCTCCTTTCTACGTGGATCGTTGACCAGCATCTTCCTCTCGAACCTGACGAACTCGTCTCTGAGCTCCTCGTCATCTCCCTCTGCGCCGTCGTTATACTTCACCAGGCCACGGGCTATTGCAGTGCGGATTGCGTCGACTTGTCCCATCTGTCCGCCACCCTTGACGTCGATGGAAATGTCCACTCTATCTATTCTGTTCATGGCCTCGGCGATCCTGATTGGCTCCAGTGCCTTTCTTCGAGCTAGCTCTGGTTCCATGATGTGGATTGGTTTCCCGTTAACCCTCACCCTTCCCTTGCCTGCCTTGATTGTCGCGCGGGCAATCGCTGTCTTGCGCTTGCCGCTGGTGTTCACGACCTTGGGAGTCTTCTTCTTTGCCAATTCACTCGCCTCCCCATCTAGATGCGTCCACTCCCAGGTGGGAGCTTATCTCGCCGAGTCGAACGTACTTGTTAGGGGTGTTGCGAGTGATGTGCTCGGTCGAGCCCCACTCGTGCCCTTCTGGGAGGTCGTCTTTGGACAGGTTCTGTGGGGTGCCTATCATTACCCTCAGGTCCCTTAGAGCCCCTCTGCCGCTGCTGTTCTTCTGGTATGGGAGCATCCCCCTGACTGTTCTCTTGATTATCTTATCAGGCATCCTTGGGAAGAATGGCCCCTTCCTTGCGTGGTTGAGCTTGTACTTCGCCCTGTAGTCGCTTAGGACCTTGGTCCTCGGGCCCGAGACTATTGCGTCCTCGGCATTGATGATGATGACCCTCTGCTGCCTGCCTGACTTCCTAGCTGAAATCATCTGCTTGGCAACCTGGCTGGCTAGGCGACCTAGGATCTTGTCTGTGGCATCGAATACCATCGTTGACTCAGACAAGGATTCGCACCCCCTTTCCGTTGGGGTTCTCTTCCATGAGTTCCCTGATACTGAGTGTTCTTCCTCCGGATGCCTCGATCTTGGTCTTGGCACCATCGCTGAAGCTGAATGCTGCGACCGTCTGACCGCCGCTTATCTCCCCACTTCCCAGGACCTTCCCGGGTACGAGTACGGTCTCCTTCTTTGCAGAGTGACGGGAGATGTGGCTCAGGTTGGGTTGGGCCCAGTTTTTCCTGCTGGTCTCCAGTCTTGATGCGGTGTCCCTCCAGATTGGGGAACCCGTTGAACGCCCTTGATTCTTCAAATCGCCGATGAGGGAAACGAGTGCTGCATTGGTCTTCCTGTCTGTCTTACTCATAGCATCCCCTCATGGTTAGGTATCGCGGCCACCCAAGTCGGTGTTATGAATCCTGCGGGCGCCCCTAGGGGCGGCAAAGCAGCACCACTACCAAGACTGGGTCAAATCCGGAACCCGTCGTCTTCATCGGCATCGTCGACGCCGGCGAACCTGACATTGCCCTCTGCATCAACGAACTGGCCTGCCTTGACGGATTCCCCGTACAGGGAAGACTCGGCTACTGACGCTCTGTTTAGCATACTCTCTCCGAGAGAGCTATTCATCCTGCCAATCATCGATTGGAATATTTGGATGGCCCTGTCCCTCTCCTCGGAGCCGATCTCGTGGTCTGAGTATCGAGCCTCCTCGAAGATGGAGAAGAACATGTCTAGCTCCTCTGGTGGGACGACTCCTCCCAGCATGTTGTTAATTACGTCCTCGAACTCCCTTGTTGTCTCGAATACCTTCTTCATCGCGCCTTTCATTCTGAAGTACTTGATTAGGTCCTTGTAGCAGGAGAAAATGGCCTCGATGTAGTTGTTGGAGGCCTTGAGTGACATTAGTGCGTCAGTCAGTATACCTCGGAGGATCTCTACCTTGCGGCGCTCCCTGTAGTTGTTGTACATCATTGCGCCGACTAAGGTCACGGTGGAAAGGGAGATGCCCGCCAGAACTAGGGCTTGGGTGGTCCAGAGGCCTCCGCTGCTACCAGATGGCGGCTCTCCGAGTTTAATCTCGGGAGTGCTGTTCAGCCACTGCTCGACGAAGTAAGGCTTGTTCGCATCTGCTGACTCGAAATGGACCAGAACCCTCCATTTACCTCCGGGGGCAGACCATTCTGGGTGGCCTGGGATGAGCTCGCCTGTGTATGGGAATGAGAAGTTCGCAGAGCCCCTTTCGTTGGTGATGAATATCTCGACCCGCTCGGTCTGCCATCCCGACCCATTCCAGAACTGCCTATGGAACTCGACCCTCTGGCCCTCCACTGTGAGGTCCAAACGATCCCTGAGGATCGCGACCTCTCCGGCGATGATGTCGTCCAATTGGTATCCGGTCGGGCTCGACCAGTGTTCCTTCAGGAGAATGTCTACCTTGCTTCTGACTAGGACCTCGATGTCGGCTATGGAGCTGTTTAGCACTGGGTTCGGCTCTAGTGCCTCATAGTCGCATCCCCCTGGCACGTACTTCTCCGGTTCGTATGCTACTCTGACCGTCCTGAACCCTTCGAGATTGTTGCCGCTTGGCTCGACCCCTCTCCTACTTGGGTTGTCATCGGGGTCGGCTGAGTACCAAACGAACTCGCCGGTTCCATCGCTAGTGAACGCTGTCGCGATCGGCCTGGTGTTTACCTCGGGGTCCAGGTAGATGTTAACGCACTTGCCACCTACTGGCTTTCCGTTTGACTGGGAAAGCTTGGCATTGATGTGGAATGCTTCTTTGAGGTATAGTACATCGAAGGTTGACCCATTGGGGAAGGTGTAGGTCAGGTAGTCGGACCTGAAGGGACCAACCTCAGAGACGTCTATTGTGGAGTTTGAGAACACCGGGAAGAACATCGTCTGTGTCTTGTTCTTGTACCTGTAGCGATCGTTGTTCAATGGGTCCCAGGAGTTGTACTCAACCTTCACCTTGGCCATTCCAGCATCTACTCCGGCAAGGGGGCAATTGATGTCGAAGAATCCGTTTCCATCGGTTGCCCCTGGTATGCACGCCTCTACGCCTGTGTCCCCTGCTCTGAATTTCATTCTGTTTTCTATTGGGTCGAATACCATTGACCCCATCTCGAAGGTGACTCTGATCTGCCTGTTGGATAGGTTGCCTCCTAGTTCATCGGTTAGTTGGCCGGTGACGATCATTGGCTTCTCCAGAATCTGACCGGTGTTTGGGTCTATCTCTGATGTGTAGACGATCTGCTGATCGACATCGAGTTCTGTATTGCCGATCAGACTGAAGCCGTCGACTTGGAACTGGAGGACCTTCCTGTAGTGATCGCTATTCAGGATGGTCACACAGGGATCCCATGCCCCCGATGTGGAGAGCATGCCTGAATCCAGGGGGTCGCAGCCCTCGTGAGGGAGGTTCTGCTCGAACCTCAGAATCACGTTCACCGGGCCGAAACCGTCTGGGAGGAACGAGAAGGGGTCGTCCTTCAGTAGTTGGGGGTCTAGATATCGTCCGTACCCTATAGAGCCGGAAGCAGGGCACTCTACGGAGACTATCTGTCTGTGTGTCCTGTCCTCGAAGTCGATTCCTTCGAAGATGACCGTGACGTTTCCTCCTAAGTCGTTGCCGCCCGGGCTCTGCATTTCTCCTGCACAGCTATTCAGTACCTGCCCCCCGTCTTTCTCGAACGGGGTTCTGTTATCATCCGTAACAACGGCGGTGAATTCCCACAAATCACCGTTTGATCTAATGTTGGGACTCGTGCTTTGGACGTTGATGTACGTCCGGGAGACAACCCATAGGCTGACCTCTGCATGGTTTCCTTGGCGGCGTTCGTCTCCTAGGTATGTGAACCCGAGGGTGAAGTTCCCGAGGTTTTCTATGTCAGTCAGATTTACCCTGAATCGGCCGTTGTTGTCCGTAATTGAGACTCCACTGGACTGGTCCTCCGACCATGTCCAATTCACGGGGACCTCGCGCACGGGTTGGTAGGCGTTGTCAACTAGTCGGACCTGGACTGATGTGTTCTGCCCCCTGTACAACCTAGGGAGAGAGCTCAGTTCGGTGAATTCAGTTGTGCCGATTACGGAAACGTTACCATACGCTCCGGTGGCGGCAAGAACTTGGTCTTGATCACCCGTGAAGAAGTAGTCAGATTGGCTGAAGTCTGCTCTCACCCCATATGTTTGCGCCTGCCATTGTGACTCCCACGTGAATTCATAGTCGAAGGTTGCAAGGCCGTCGACGGGGGACGGCCACTTGCTGAATTGGGTCTCGGTTGACCCGACGAAAATGCCATTCCGGTCGAAGTCGAACTGAAGTGCTACGGAGATTGGATTGCCATTGATCTGGTAAACAGGGTCTACAGTCCTGTTCCATACGTGTCCCTTGACCCTGATTTTCTCTCCGGTGAACACCTCGGGGACTATCTCGCATCGGACTTCGCTGGATGATACCAATGGGTCGACTGGGCCGCATGGAGGGGAGTCGAAATCTGCCCCGTTCTGAAGTGTAATGGTCCAATGGGTCCCATTGGCAGTCAAGAAGGAGGAAAGCGCCCCTGCAGCGATTCCCGACAATGCTGCCGGGGTCCCGTCCCATAGGATTGGGTAGGGCTTCCCAAGGCTGGCTTCCTCGAACGTGGTTCCCGAGTTTGCTAGAGAGGGAGCGTGGAACAGGGCACGCCACGCGCCGAAGGACGAGCCGGTGAACTGGGTCGCGTCCCAGAAATAGACTGGTCTGAACGAGGGTGCGAACATGTCCGCCTCGATGTACATCCTGTGCATCGCGCGAATGAAGAACGTGTCAGTCTTGGATCCCTCTAGATGGGCCCATGGCCACTCGTATGAGCCGTCAGTACAACCGCCGAGATCTGGTCTGGCGTATCCAATGAAGCTGTAGTCCCCTACTGGAAGAGTTGTGTTCTTGTATTCATAAGGCGCTAGTACGGAGTGCGATCCAACAGGATTCAGAGGTGTGCATGGATTCCACACAATCTCCTCGTACCCACCTGTTGGTATTCCGGGGCCGTTGTCAAGAAGGGAGTTCCACTGCACCTGCTCCCACAGATCCAATGACTGGTTGTATGCCAAAGAAACCCATCCTCCTGAGTCGGCCCTGTACCCATTTCCGTATCCATCGTATACCGTTGGTTCAGAGATGTTCCCGAACTGGGTTCCGGGGTCGCTTATGGTGAAGGAGACTGGAGCGAATGGAAGTCTGTTGTCGAATATTCCGCGATTGTAGTCTGCTGTGTAGTGAACCTTGAAATCGAGCTTCAGGGGCTGTTCGTCGGCCCTGAATCTCTGTCCGGAGACGAAACCTATGGTGGTGTTCGCCCTGACCTCCACGGGGAATCCGGAGTCACCGATTCCATCGCCATCGGAATCTGTCAGGGTTGAGCTGTAATCGTGGATGAACATCTCTGTGACCTCTGCGTATACCTCGTAGGTGGAGTTTGATCCTACGTCGATGTCTTGGGGGAACAGGAATTGTCCTACGACGTACTCTCCGTTGGCATTGGTCAGCACGTCTATGGTCTCGATAACCGAAGTCCCATTCTCGATATATCTGATGTGGACCTGTACTGGGAGGTCTGAAGCGGGGACGAATCCGGTGTCGTCCAGCCAGAAAACGGAGCCATTGAATATCGCCGGTGTTGTCTCGTCCAACCACAGGACTGATTGTGTATTCAGAGTGATTCTAGTTGGTATCTTGTCGTCGTGATCAAGGAGGCCGTCGTTGTCGTGGTCCCAATCTGAGCTCAATCCGGAAGACTCCTCGATCTTGTTTGCTGGGGTGGGCCAGTCGCCCGGGGAGGGGTTGTTCCAATCCGTGTCTTCCCTGCCGTCGTTGTCGTCGTCCACGTCGAAGTAGTCGGGCCCGGTCGAGTTGTTTGTCGGATTGGCTAGACCTACCCCTCCTCCGAAGTCATCGTGGTCCCATGGGTTTGTCGATTCTGATCCGAACCTCGAAGGCCAGAGCATCACTTCGTCCTCGTCCTTCATGCCGTCGTAGTCATCGTCATCATCCAAGTCATC
Source organism: Marine Group II euryarchaeote MED-G35 (assembly GCA_002457155.1). GTDB lineage: Archaea > Thermoplasmatota > Poseidoniia > Poseidoniales > Thalassarchaeaceae > UBA36. Next base: position 32,901 of record NTJS01000001.1, on the reverse strand, counting down.
CCTGATGCCGTCGTTGTCGTGGTCCCAAGGGGCTATCGGGAAGTTCAGACAGCAGGTATCGTCGATTGGGTCGGCCGTCCCTTGCGTATCGTTCAGGTTCTGGAGCTCCAGGGAATTGGGTATTCCATCCCCGTCCCAATCGTCGTCAGCCCAATTCAAGATCCCGTCGTTGTCGTGGTCCCAAGGGCTCTGCTCCTCGCCTGTAAAACAGCCTGGGAACGCTTCCTGGATTTCATCTAGCAAGCCATTGTTGTCATCGTCTGGGTCCTCCCCATCGGGCACTCCATCGTTATCGTTGTCCACGTCATAGTACTCGGGGAAGAGGAGTGCCTGGCCTAGGACCCCGCGGTCCCATACAGCTTGGTAGATTCCATCATCATCTGGATCAGTATCGAGGCCATCGTCGTCGTTGTCTTCGCAGTTGCTCCCGGTGAAGTAGTAAGGTTCCTCCACGGTTGCGTCGTCATCGAGATCATCGTTGGTGTCGACCTCGAAATAGTCCCAGACGCCGTCGTTGTCGTCGTCCACGTCGAAGTGGTCGTAGACGATGTCCCAGTCGTCATCGAGATCGTTGGTGTTGTTGTACATGCAATTCGGAGTCCAAGAAACCTCTGGCATCGGTTGACCGCAGTCTATGTCTGGGTCGACGTCATCGTTCAACTCGTCTGCAATCTCGTCTGGGAAGAAGTTGCCGTTGTTATCGGAAGTCCATTGGAAGAATCCGAATTGAGTGACGCCGAGGTATGCTATCCAGAGATCTCTGTTGTGCTTCATATCGACGTATGTATAGGCCACTGACGGTGAGGGGTTGCTGGTCGGGTCGAAAGTGAACCAGAAGCAGTTCATGTCACAGCTTCCCATCCCAGTTGGATGATTGGTGCCGTCGTACGCTCCATCATCCCATTCAGCATCTGGTCTTGTGCTGTATGGGACTGTGTAGGATTGCCCTCCGGACTGTGTTGGGGTTAGGAGTGGTGCCTTGAACGCATATCCGTAGAGGTGCCCACAGAATCTCTCTTGGGCGGCTGAGAGGATTACAGTACCACAGGAGTTGCCATCGAGCGATCCTCCCATCTTGACATCATCTACATCCAGAACTCCGTCGTTCCCCTCGTCCTGGTCCCACCAGTCAGGCATCCCATCGCCATCCTGGTCCACGTCAATTCCATTCACCAATGAGTCCCCATCATCGTCAATGTCGAAGAAGTTGCCACCGTTGTAAGGGCTCCACTTCATCATCAGGAACCAGTACATCTCGGGGATTGTTCCGCTGATTGAGTCGAGCGAGGTTGGGTCATACCCGTTGTAGTCCAGCATGAAGCTGTTATCCTGATTGAATGGGTTGAATCCCCATGTGAGGTTCCAGTAGTAGTGGGGAACTGCTGCGTATGCGGCACTGTCCTCGGAGCCGTCAATTGCGTCTCCATCGTTCTGTGGCCAGCTGTTGCCCCAGAAGTTGTCTGTGTTGTCAGTGTCGACCACCCCACAGTTTCCATCGTCGGGGTCGTAGAAGTCGTTGATGCCGTCGTTGTCGTCGTCCCAGTCTTCGTCATTCGCTAGACCGTCTCCATCCACATCGGTATCGATGTCGTTTGCACCGTCATCTCTGTACATTGATCCATTTAGTTCGTGAAGATCCGCATCGTTGTCCAAGTCACAGTCGGGGTCGATGTCGAGCCAGTCTAGGATTCCGTCTCCGTCGTCGTCCATGTCCACCCAATTGTTCAACCCGTCTCCGTCCCAGTCATTGAATCCGGTGTAGGAGGTTCTCCAGAGCACGCATTTGTCACTGGGGTTCTGGGGGTTTGGGTTGGAAACGCTAGCGCAGTCCCAAGTGGCTACCTCTGCCGATGAGTTGAGTGGGTAGGGGTCAAATTCGTTCTCCAAGCCATCGTCGTCGAGGTCCCATGGCTGCGACCCGCCCATCAAATTGTCAGGGTTTTCAGACCCGCCCATGTCGGTATCCAGCCAGTCCCACACCATGTCGTAGTCGGCATCAATGGACCTGAATCTGTCATCGTCCAAATCCCCGTCATAGTCTATTTCGCAATCGGTCCCGGGAGTCTGGATATCTACAACAGAACCGTTGAAGACTTGCGTGGGGTAGTCTCGCTGTCCGTCCCCGTTCGTGTCGAGTTGCCTGCATGAGTCTGGGATTCCGTCGTTGTCATCATCGACGTCGTACATGTCTGCGAGTCCGTCGTTGTCATCATCAGTATCTGACGAATCGGGGGCCCCGTCATTGTCGTTGTCTGGGTCGAGGAAGTTCGGGATTCCGTCTCCGTCGAGGTCACCATCGACGATTTCTGTGAATGCCTGCATCCTCGGGTGCTCAAGGGCGTGGAGAGCGACGTAGTCGAGACCATCCACATATTCCCCATAATCCTCTGGATCCCATCTCTCCCAGTCATCCCAAAGTATGCCTGAAACGGAGGTGATGAGTGATGTCTGAGTAGAATCCCATGGGTGGATGTCGTCTATGTCATCTACCCCGTCGTTATCATCGTCCAGATCGAAATAGTCCTGGATGCCATCAGAGTCGAAATCGCATGGCCAGACGAACTGGTCGATTCTCCCGTCGTTATCATCGTCCTCGTCGTAGGAGCCCCTGCCGGAACCGTCGATGTCTTCGTCGGGGATCCCATCGTTGTCGTGATCCATTGGGTTCTGATCTACCAGGTAGTTGAATCCGACAGCCTGTCCAGTCCAAGGGTGGATAGTGGTGGGGTCAACATGACGATCCGAGGAGACGTTCCATGGATCGTTTCCTTGGGAGTAGTCCACGGGTCCCTCGAGGATGCCGTCGTTGTCGTCGTCCCAGTCGAACTCGTCCTGGATGCCGTCGTTGTCGTGATCCAGTGGGTCTGTTCCGTAACAACCGTCGAATCTCTCGATTAGATCGTTGATTCCGTCGTTGTCGTCGTCCAAATCGTTCAAATCGTCAATACCGTCGTTGTCGTGATCCTCTGTGTTGGTCTCCTCTAGGAAGAATCCGTAACTCGGATCGAGGGTCAAGGCCGAGGTATCCGAGACCTTCCCGTAAATAGCGGCTGGGTCATTATAGAACGGGTCGTGGAATGCTGCCTCTTGGAATGGATTGGTGGATGCAGGTTGGTTTTGGCCATCTCCCTGTACTGGTCCGCCAATCTGCTCGAGTTGCTGGTAGGCCGTTCTCTTGGGTGTGTCATCGGTTCTCGTTCTTTCCGGGGAATCACCTGATTCTGGCATGATTGAGAGCTGTGTGCTCAGGAGCATCAGTGCGATTATGGAAATCGCTGGTAGTATTCTCTTGTTTGTGTTTCTCTCTTCCTTGCTAATCATGCAAATCACTGCTTACCCTCGGGTAGATTCGTGGCCCGATTCTACGTGCTTATGAATGGATGGCATCCTGCGGATAGTTCCGTATCACAGAGACGTCGATGTATCATCTCGAGGCAGTCAATTCCTATGATAAGATGATCCTCGGTTGATTTCCGAGGCCCTGTATAGTTGCTCCATCAGCAAAGCAGCAGCCATTTCGTGGGTAAGAGTGAGTTGAGAGAGGGAGATGGTTTGGCTAGCTGACTTTTTCAGTTCCTTGCTGAAACCATCATGAGGTCCCACTGCTATGTTTGTTGTATTACCGTCGATTATTGCAGATTTGAGCCAATTTGCCATTTCCTCACTGGTCATCGCGACTCCATCCTGGTCTAGAAGAACTAGTTGCCCTGATAGATTGGAGAGTTCTGATTCGTATTTGCTATTGTCTGTTGACTCGGAAAATTGGACTGATATCCCTCTTGATCTGACCCTATTCTGATATCCACTAATTATGGAAGCAATGCTCCTATCTTTCGGGGTGCTGTCCAGATGGACAATGACTCGTCCCATGTGGGTTCGTGGGGAGTGGGGCACTTAGGGCTTCACAAAGCATCAAGTCATTGAGCATAGGCGTTCACCACAGTATGGGATGGTGGCCTTTCCGGAGGAAGAGGGTTTTCCATAGCGAACCGCATATCAAGAGTTCAAAAATGTGGATTCAGGACCTTAGAGAGTGCTGCGAGAGGAACTTTGACGAGAGAGATAGGGGCCAGTTAGAAGTCGAGGAAGTCAGGAATAAATGGAGGGCGGCGCATTCTGATGGAGAAGTTGACGAGTCTCTACTCGATGGCCTAGAGAGGCGATCTAAGTTGCTGATTGATGCACAAGATTCTGAATGGTCAATATTACTAGATAACGAAGATTTTTGGAAGGTTGGATGGGGTAGCAAGGTGGAGGAGTGAGATGCTACTTTGGATTGTTCTACTGTTCGGGCTTGGTGGGTATTGCTACTACCTAAGCAGACTGCAACCCTTTCCTGAAAGGGGTGGTAGATTTGCCATTGTTCTCTTTTTTGGGGCTCTAGTGCTCTGGATATCGAGCACCAGCCCAGAAGAAGTAGGGGGTGATCTTCCAGCAGCGATTTCAGTTTTTCTTGGAGGAGTTTTCATTGTTTCTGGAATAAGGGATATGAGCGTGATGAAGACAGACGTAATCGTGGCTCCTCTTGCTGGAATACTCTTCTGTGTTGGTGGGATTAGCCTACTGTCCTCAAGGTGGGAGATTGCCACTCAGATGGAGCAAATCGGTTCGTTCTTTCTAGCCAGTACAATGGTGACTGTGGAGTTGTACCTTGCCTTCAGAGGCCTAGTAATCGGAGTTCCTGGCATAGCGTGGTCGAAATCGGGATTGAGGCAGGTCCACAGAGGGCTAATTCTCGGACCCAATGGTGCGATTGCTCACTTTGAGAGGTCATGGGACGTGGAGGACCAATGGATTAATTCAATGAGTCACGCTGCTCTTGTTCTTATCCATCGACATCTTGGAAATCTCGATGACGAAGCGGAGAGTCTTGAGGAGCTAGAGAAGTTAGGTGGGTGGGAGTCCGTTGATTCTTCATGGACTCAGGCGGTAGAAGAGGGTCTTTTGGCTTCAGTTACCGTTTGAGTACGATTGAAAGCATGTAACCCATCGGACATCCATGGTCCGAATTAACAGAGTTCACACCGGGACCGGAGACGGAGGTGAGACGTTCCTTCTCGATGGAACGAAAGTTGGGAAGGAAAGCCTCAGGGTTGCACTGTTTGGGACAATTGACGAGTTGAATTCCCAAGTGGGGGTGGTCAGGATGGAGTTCGGAAGAATGCCGGGGATTACGAGATTCCATCGGCCCGATGAAGCAGACGAGGCATTGATGAGGGTGCAACAGGAGCTCTTTGATTTGGGCGGAGAGTGTGCCTGCAGCCCTGGAAAACTTCCGGAACAAATGGCCCTAGTTGGGATGGAACAGTGCGATCGATTGATTCAAGAGATGGATCTTTGGATTGAAGAACTACCTCCTCTGGAGTCATTCATCTTGCCAATGGGGTCTGCCCCGGTTGCTTTCCTGCATGTGTCTAGAACCGTGGCTAGAAGGGCGGAAAGGGAGGCTTGTCGTCTGAGAGATGTCGAAGGCGATGGCTCGATTAGAGATGAGGTGATATGTTACCTAAATAGAATCTCAGACTGGCTTTTTGTTCTAGGACGGTGGATAGCCATGAATACTGGAGAAAGTGAGACTCTGTGGACACCACTTGGGAAAAGAGAGCCCGAATCATAGATTCCGGCCGCTTGACCGGAGGTGTTCCCGGGCTGAGCGGAGAAGTTCCTTCTCTTGTTCGAAGGTGATTAAGTCCTCTGCATCATCCAACTGAAGCCAAAGATAATTGGTGTGTTCATGTGAGAGGATTACGTCAATTTCATCCGTCTCGGCCAGATACCAGAAAACCTGCTTGGGGGTCTCTCGGCCCCTTCTAACATATTTGTACTCGGTCTTTTCACACCACGACTCATCTATGCTGACCTTCGAGATTCCAGTCTCCTCTGTGAGTTCGCGAAGAGCGGTTGAATGATGGTCTGGGTCAGTCTTCTCGACGTGCCCCTTAGGGAAGCTCCAATGCCCCTGTGGATACTGGAGCAGCAGAATGCTGTCGAAGTTTAGCAAGATGAAACCGCAAGAGGTCTCTAGGGGCCCGGGTCTGCTCTGCATTGCGACAACATGCTACGGTGGAGGATGAAAACCTTCCGTGAACGTGTTTCTAAATTCCGAAACCACCATTGGTGTGGTCATTTGCCCATAGATGTGGCAGAGGGACCTTTCGATCTGGAAATTAGGCGTATTGTAACGGACAGTGATCTGGACGGAGTGGTTACTGGTGCCATTCTTCGTCGTTGGTGGACGGATGCAAATGTCATCTTCGGCCATCCAGGAGAATTGAGAGCAGGAGTTTTTGATGAGGTGATTGACCGCAGGACCGCTGTTTGTGACCTCCCGATGCATCGTAGTTGTGGCCTGAGTATCGACCACCACCAATCTAACAAACCGGATGGGGATGCTGGAGACTCGATGATAATCTGGAGAGAGAGCCCTTCGGCGGCAAGGATTGCGTACGATGTTTTCTCAGAACGAGTTGATCTCTCTGATTTTGAGAGTCTTCTAGAATGGGTAGACAAACTCGATAGTGGTGCGATTTCCCATGAAGAATATCTTGCAGACAGTCCTGTTCTGTGGCTTAGCAGAGTCATCGACGCTGGAGAGGGGATAGCGATGAAGGTACTCGAATTTCTTCAAGGGGGGGTCACTGTCGATCAGATATTATCTGATTCGGAGATTTCAGAGATTATTATCGATAAAAAGAGGGAGATGGGGGTTCTCATTGCGTCCATTCGAGATAACATGCTAATTGAGGATAGGATGGCAATCGTTAGGTTGGATGGAACGGGGATCCGGTCAAATGGATACCAAGTTACTGCTATGGCAGGTGACAAGTGTGATGCTTGCATGGTGATTCATGGGGATCTGGGTGCAACGTTTGGCGAAGGTGACAATTACCCCGTCTCGGCATCATTCTACACCAATTCGTTCCTCCATCGAAGTGGTGGGATTTACGACTTGACTGCATTAGCAACCCGTTTCGATTCGGACGGAGGGGGGCATGCAAATGCATGTGGGTGTCGGATAAAGCCTATCGACGACCGAGTTGTGGCAGATAGAGGGGTAACGGAAGATGATATCACCAGGAACATTGGTGCCTGGCTTCAGATGTGGTCTGAGCGTTAGTCGGAGAAAAAATACAACAATCTTTGGATGCTTAATATGAAATTTGCGTTGATCATGTGTTTTTCCAAACCGCGCGATACCTTTTTCCTTCCTTCCCAGAGATGAACGAAGAGTGTTTCTCGACCTCTTCCAAACCTTCACCGATTTGATTGATAAAATCCCATGTTAGTGGCCATGGAGGTCCACTTTCCAGTATGTTCGGTTCATCTGCTAGCCTCCCTATGCAGACTAGCTTTCCCTCACTTGCGAGCATTGGTGCTAGATTTGTGAGTGCTCTTTTCCTGATCTCTTCTGGGATTGCTTGCAGGATATGTACCTCCAGCACCAAGTCAAATTCACCGAACCAGCCTTGTTCGGGATTCAGTAAGTCGCCGGCGGCCCAATCAATATCAGTCTCTTTGTGCAAATGCCGAGCCCACTCTACTGCTTCTTCGGAGATATCAAAGGCTGTTACTGACCATCCTCTTTTCCATAGGAAAGAGGCGTCCTCTCCCAACCCTGAACCGACAACTAGGGCTCTCCCTGATGCCTCGTTTTTGTTTGACCACTCTACCAAGAATGGGTGTGGTTCCTTCCAGTCCCATGGGATCTGCCCCCTGTCTCTGTTCGAGTGTCGGTAAAGGTCCTCGAACCATGACAGGGGTTGCTCAGAGGATTTCGCTTTGTTTACCATTTCGAGCATTCTTTCACGGACTTCGTCCATATTATCGGACCTACATGTGAGAGACTACTGCATTTCCGAAATCTGAGCATGAGAGAAGGGTCGCGTCATCCATCAATCTCTCGAAGTCGTAGGTTACCGTCTTAGATGAAATCGCACCTCCCATCCCTTTTACAATAAGGTCTGCCGCTTCTGTCCATCCCATGTGCCTAAGCATCATCTCTGCCGATAGTATTAGGCTTCCTGGATTGACCTTGTCCTGGCCTGCGTACTTGGGTGCGGTCCCATGGGTTGCCTCGAAGATTGCGATTCCAGAGTCGTAGTTGATATTGGCTCCTGGTGCGATTCCTATACCCCCTACCTGTGCAGCTAGTGCATCTGAGATATAGTCACCATTGAGGTTCATTGTAGCAAGTACACCATATTCCCTTGGTCGTGTTAGAACCTGCTGAAGCATTGCGTCGGCTATCACATCCTTGACAGTGATCGTGGTTCCAGTATTGGGGTTGTCAAACGTGCACCATGGCCCGTCGTCGATCTCGATGGCCCCGAACTCATCCTTTGCCAGCATGTATCCCCAGTCTCTGAATCCCCCTTCTGTAAATTTCATTATGTTGCCTTTGTGAACAAGAGTGACAGAGTCCTTGTCATTATCTATGGCGTACTTTATCGCTGCCCTTACAATTCTAACTGTCCCCTCTTTGCTAATCGGCTTTATTCCCAGACCCGCTGTATCCGGGAACCGGATTTTGTCTACGCCCATCTCCTTCTGAAGGAAATCGATGACCTTTCGAACGTCCTCGCTACCTGCTTCCCACTCTATTCCGGCATAGACGTCCTCGCTGTTTTCTCTGAAAATTATCATGTCCACTGCCCCTGGATCTTTGACTGGACTGGGCGTGCCCTCGAACCAACGAACAGGCCTGACACAAGCAAACAAATCCAATTGCTGTCGAAGCGCTACATTGAGACTTCTAATTCCGCCTCCTACTGGAGTCGTGAGTGGGCCTTTTATCGAGATGAGTCCCTCGCTCATTGATTGCTTGGTTTCTTCCGGCAACCATTCGCCGGTGGCATCAAATGCCTTCTGACCTGCTAACACTTCCGACCAATGTATTCTTCTCCCGCTAGCATAGGCCTTTTCCACGGCACTGTCGACGACATTGATCATTACTGGGGTGATATCTATGCCTATCCCGTCTCCTTCGATGTAGTTTATTTCGGGGCTGTTTGGGACTGTCAATTGCCCGTCCGAAATTGAAATCCGCTCGCTGTCTGACATGTCCCTCAGCATACTCCGACCGAAGAGGCATAGATGAAGCCAACCCTTCAAGGGGATGAGTTGTGTCGAGAGGTCATGAACGGCGAAGTGGTTTGGACTGAAGCGGCCGGATATGTCGGAATCACGGGCAAAGGGAAGAGCTTCGGAATTTATGGTTCGGATTCTCCAAGTCCCATGGAAATGGTTCTACATGGACATGCTGCCTGTTCTCTGATTGACGTAATCGATGGGCTAAAGCATAGAAAGGAAAAGGTGGAGTTCATCAAGATAGAGATTGAAGCTGATAGGGCAAATGAGTCTCCCAAGGTTTTCACATCGGTAAGAATGCGCTACATAGTCAAGGGGGATGTCCCAGAAATCCTGGTTAAGCGCCTTATTGAAAGCAGTCACGAAAAGCACTGTAGCGTTGGAATAATGATTACTCGTTCGGGTGCCAGCCTAGAGTGGGATCTAGAAATGAAATCCTAGATTATAGGGTTTATTTATTCGCGGTTCTAGAAAATGGAACTGTCACTTTTTTCGTCAAAATAGTAATCTCAATGGTGACTTCAACACTAAGCATTAAACACCCCCCATTCAGAAGCGCAACTCCCTTGCACAGACGGCGCCATTTCCGTCTGGTATAATATGGGAGGCAATGAATAATGCAGACTAAAATTAAGTCCTCAGGAGATGGCTCTGACGCAGAGAAGGGGTTGGTCGTAGAGCGTAGATTCACGTCTGCAGGTCAAGATCCCTTCGACACCTTCGATTGGATTGTCATGGATGTAGAGATTAGGAATCCTGATGGTTCCATGGCTGACTCGATAGAGGGTGTGAAGTTGCCTTCGGGATTCTCGGGAATCCCTGGGAAGGTTTGTGCTCAGAAGTATCTGCGCAAGGCAGGTGTTCCAAAGCACCTTCGAAGCGTTCCTGAAGAAGGAGTTCCCATCTGGCTACAGCGAAGTGAGCCGGATCACGAGCGGTTGCAATCAACTGATGCTACCGAAAGAATGGGTGGTGAGACTGATGGAAGGCAACTCTTCCGTCGACTCGCAGGGACCTGGACCTACTGGGGCTGGAAGTACGGCTACTTCGCAAGCGAGGCAGATGCCCGTGCGTACTTCGATGAGATGTGCTATCTGATTGCTAGTCAGCGATCAGCGCCAAACAGCCCCCAGTGGTTCAACACAGGTCTTCACTGGGCATATGGGATTGAAGGGCCTCCCCAAGGTCACAGTTTCGTTGACCCAGAGACTGGTGAAGTTGGCCTATCCACTAGCGCCTACGAGCATCCCCAGCCACATGCTTGCTTCATTCAGTCTGTCTCGGACTCTCTCGTGGGTGGGACCGATTCAATAATGGGTCTTTGGAATCGGGAGGCACTTCTTTTCAAGTATGGATCGGGGACGGGTTCTAACTTCTCTAACATCAGGGGGGCGGGGGAACCCCTCTCCGGTGGTGGAACTTCGAGCGGCCTCCTGTCGTTCCTGAAGATTGGGGACAGGGCCGCTGGCGCGATAAAATCCGGAGGCACCACCAGAAGGGCAGCAAAGATGGTTACCTTAGACCTAGATCATCCTGACATCGAAGAGTACATCGATTGGAAGCCAACGGAGGAGGAGAAGGTTTCCGCTCTAGTAATCGGTAGTGCAATCCTGCAAAAGCATGCAGATTCGATAATGGAGGCAATTTGGTCATTTGGAGATGACGAAGGTAGATTCAGCCAGAAAACAAACCTAGGACTTAGGAAAGCAATGGTCCGTGCCATAAACGATAGTGTTCCACAGGCCCATATTCAGAGAATACTGGACCTATCTGAGCAAGGCTGGAAGGGTTTGGAGTTTGAGTCTCTAGACACGGACTGGCAGGGCGAGGCCTACGCTACTGTGTCCGGGCAGAACAGCAACAATTCAGTTAGGGTCCCCAACTCATTCATGGATGCAGTCAAGTCCGATGGAGAATGGAATCTCTACTTCAGAACAGAGAGAGAGTCTGCAGCAGATGAGGGGAGGGACCCTGTTCCCTGCAAGACTCTCGATGCGGGAGCTTTGTGGGACAAGGTCGCATATACAGCCTGGGCATGTGCTGATCCAGGAGTTCAGTTCGACACCACAATCAACGAGTGGCATACGTGTCCAGAGGCTGGTAAGATCAACGGATCAAACCCCTGTTCGGAATACATGTTCCTGGATGACACAGCGTGCAATCTAGCGAGCATCAACCTGCTTCACTACTACGACCTAGATACTCATCAGTTCAACGTCGAGGACTTCAGACACAGTGTCAGGCTCTGGACCACGACCCTTGAGATTAGTGTCCTTATGGCGCAGTTCCCTTCTGAGTCGATTGCAAAGGGGTCGTACGACTACAGAACCCTTGGTCTTGGTTACTGCAACATCGGATCGCTATTGATGCACATGGGAATTCCATACGATGACGAGCGAGCTTACGCCATTTGCGGTGCGTTAACCTCGATAATGTGCGGTGAGAGTTACGCTACTAGCGCAGAGATGGCATCCATCCTTGGGCCGTTCCCCGACTACGAGAGGAATGCTGACGACATGCTCAGAGTTATGCGGAACCACAGGAGGGCAGCATACGATGCCCCCGACTCAGAATACGAGGGGCTGACGGTCTCCCCGATGGGGATTAACTCGAAGAAATGTCCCAAGGATCTCCTGGACGCAGCAAGGAGTTGCTGGGACAGGGCACTGTTGGAGGGGGAAGAGCACGGATTCAGGAACGCCCAGACCACAGTGATAGCCCCGACCGGAACAATAGGACTGGTCATGGGAGCCGACACAACCGGTGTGGAGCCCCAATTCTCCCTGGTGCAGTACAAAACGCTCGCGGGTGGCGGTTCTCTGAGAATCATCAATCACGGAGTTCCCAATGCTCTTAGCAGGCTGGGTTATTCTGAAAGCGATGCCCTCTCTATAGAGGAGTTCATCATGGGAACGAAGAGGCTGGGTGACTGCCCGAGCCTGCCAGTTGAGAGATTGAAGGATGCTGGGTTCGATAATGCTCTTCTCGCATCGATTGAAGGGAAACTGGGGGATGTCTTCGACTTGAGGTCTGCTTTCGCACCATCCATCCTTGGTGAGGAATTCTGCGTAGGAAAGCTCGGAATGACGAAAGCCCAAGTTGATGACCTGTTCTTCGATACCCTAGGATTCATCGGATTCACTGGACAGGAGATTGACTCTGCGAATGATCACATCTTCGGATACAATACCATTGAAGGAGCACCCGGTTTGAAGGACGAGCACCTCGCTGTATTCGACTGTGCCACCCCATGCGGAAAGTACGGTAAGCGGTCAATCGCCTGGGATGCTCACGTCAAGATGATGGCAGCTGCCCAGCCCTTCATATCCGGGGCGATTTCAAAAACCATCAACATGCCTTCTGATGCTTCAATAGAGGACGTTCGGGAAGCCTACAACCTCAGTCACGCCACTATGAACAAGGCTTGTGCGGTGTACAGAGATGGTAGCAAACTGTCACAACCACTGATGAGCCAACTAGTCGACTCGATGGAAGTCGAAGAGGAGGAAGAAGAAGAGGCAGTTGTGGAGAAGATGGTAGAGGAGGCAGCCAGTGCTCTCCCTCTGCCAGAACCGGTAGCCATGCCGGTTGCAAAGGCGCTTGTTGAGAACTACATCGCGTCCAAGAGGGTGCTTCCAAACAGGAAGAGAGGAGCGAACTTCAAGGCCAGAGTCGGTGGCCATAGCGTACGACTGATCACTGGGGAATACGAAGATGGAAAGCTCGGTGAGATCTTCCTACTGACCTCCAAGGAAGGTGCTGCTTGGAGGGCTCTCCTGTCTCAGTTCGCCATAGCGGTGTCAATTGGTTTACAGCACGGGGTTCCGATAGATGCGTTCGTGAAATCGTTCACATTCACCAAGTTCGAGCCGAGCGGAATGATAGAGGGCGGCAGTGGCAGAGTGAAGATGTCCTCGAGCATCATCGACTGGGTCTTCCGGGAGCTCGCAATCGAGTATGCTGGCAGGAACGACCTTGCGCACGTTCCTCTAGAGGAAGAAGACCTGGATCCATTCTCTATCAGCAGGCCCGAGGTGACCGAACAGGGGCTAGCCCGGAGACAGGGCGAGAGGCGCGAGGTCCAGATGACCCTGGAGGCTGCCGTGGGACCGATCGTTGATGCGGATACGAAGGCCAGGCAGGCTGCGAAGGAGAGGGGATTCACCGGAGACATCTGTGATGACTGCGGTGGCAGCCAGATGGTCAGGAACGGGACTTGCCTGAAGTGCAACGAATGCGGTTCGACAACTGGTTGCTCGTAATCTTAGATCTCAAATCTCGAGTTCTATGTTTAGATTCTGTATGAGTTCCTTGTACCTGTTTCTGATTGTAACCTCAGTGACTCCAGCCACCTCGGCGACCTCGCGCTGAGTCCTCCTCTTCCCACAGAGGACGCTTGCGATGTAGATGATCGATGCAGCGATTCCTGTTGGCCCCCTACCGCTAGTAAGTTCCTTCTCCTGTGCAGCAGCAATCAACTCATATGCCTTGGCTTGCACCTCTGCGTCTAGATCAAGACCAGAGCAGAACCTTGGTATGTAGTCCTCCGGCTTGGTGGGTGGTATCTTCATCCTTAGCTCCCTGACCATGAAACGATATGTTCGGCCAATCTCTTTCCTTCCTGTCCTGCTAGCCTCCCCAATCTCGTCCAGAGTACGTGGGTTCTCGCAAATTCGGCAGGCTGCGTATAGGCTTGCAGCTGCTACTCCTTCGATGGACCGGCCTCGGATTAGCCTTGCATCAACTGCCTTTCCATATGTTACGGCAGCTGTCTCTCTAATCGTCTTGGGGAGTTCCAATCGGCTTGCCATTCTGTCAAGTTCTGCCAAAGCCATTGCCTTGTTTCGCTCGGTAGCATTACTGACTCGGGATCTCTTCTGCCACTTCCTCATCCTGTAGAACTGACTCCTGTATCTGCTGGAAATCGACTTTCCAGAGTAGTCCTTGTTCTGCCAGTCGATGTCTGTGGAAAGTCCCTTATCATGCAGCATAACTGTCATGGGTGCACCGGTTCTTGCGCGCTGATCTCCTTGCTCGGGACTGAAGACACGCCACTCTGCGCCCTGGTCAATCACCTTGTCCTCCAGAACGAGGCCGCAGTCTTCACAGACAACTTCTCCTCTGGATTCGTCTTTCTTCAGTTGTCGGCTTCCACATTCATCGCACTTCACGGTGTCTTCTACAAGGTATGACATTCATCCTCACCCCCCTTTTAGCAAAAAGGTATTAAATTCGCAATTGGCATCTTATTTAAGGTTATAACTTTAGAAATTAGTCCCATTATGAGGGAAATGAGTTGGAAAGTTATCGAGAATCGTGAAATAAGACTCTTCGCTGGGAGTATGTGAGGGACAGAATGTCGAGAGGAGAATGGCCACCCGATAATATCAGCCTAACTCCTGGAAAAAGGGTTCTCTTCCTAACTAAGAACCTTGAGTTAATTCGAAGGCAACTCTATGATGGATTGAATCTCAGAATGGAAGACTTGTCCGTTGACGAACTACTAGACGACATAAATACCGATGTGATGACTCCGGCTTGGGTTTGTTTTGATCATGAGCCGGCCATGATTGCTGAGAATGCATATGCCGGTTTGATGCATGAGGGGAGTAGGGTATTCCAGCCGCGCGCTTTGATTGATGGTGAGTTCGAGGTAATCGTTTCAGGACACAGGAAGGGGACCGGTTCCAGTAGAGAGACTGCGCCACAATGTGAGAGGTGGTCAGGAATCAGGATTGTCATTGCCGCATCCTTTGCTCCTATTCACGAGAGGAACAATCTGAATCTAGGTCAGTTAATGGGGGATCATTCGATGCTGATGAGGCTCCAGAACAAGGAGAGAATCCCCCTATCTGAGTTTACGAAAAAGTATGATCCGGTCAGTAGTCTGATTCTTGAGAATGGAGGGATACTTCCCTTTGCGAAGAGATTGAAGGAAGGCACTGTCGTTCTACCCGAGTTCAGTACGGAAGAGCGACCCATGACTATGATTGAAAAATTGGTTTCGAAAAAGCTCCTTGGGACAAATGGGGAGAAAAGATTCGTCAAACCAGGGGACGCAGTGCTAGCTCAAGTTGATGGTGGATACTCCCACGAGTTCACAACGGCTCAGGTTCACACGTTCCTAGCAAACGAGTACGGGGATGATTATGACGTTCCGAATCCTTCGAAATTTGCCGTTTTTGAGGACCATTTGCTATATGCTACGGGAGTCCCAAGGTTCGGTAAGTTCGCTGATAAGATTCAGACTCTGAGAGATATGCAGAACTCTTTCCAAGAACATACTGGAGTTCGAGATTACTCCGCCAAGGACGGGGTTAGCCCGGGGATATGCCATCAAGTCGCTCGAGAGGAATTCATAGACGTTGGCGATTTCATCCAGGCCACCGACTCTCACACTTGCATGGGTGGTGCATCCAATGCGCTGGCATATGGTGTCGGGTCGACGGAATATGCGAATCTGATTCACAATCAATTCGCATTTGTAAAAGTCCCCGAGAGTATCCGGTTCGAATTGATTGGAGAGCTTGACCCCGGATGTACTGCCAAGGATGTGATTCTGCACATACTGTGGCGTTTTGCTGCAAAGTCAGAGACCTTGGACATGAGCATGGAGTTTGGTGGAGCAGGTCTTGCGAGCCTTTCCATGGATGAAAGGGCCACACTTTGCAATATGGCTACCGAATGTAGTGCAAAGACTGGCATTTGTGAAGCTGATGATGTTACCGTAGACTGGTTGATACCTCGTAGAGAAGATTTGGATCGGGAATCAATTAGACTAGGTTTCGTTTTACCGGATATTGGGGCGATTTATGGAGGGGGGGTTCATGAAATTGATTTGTCACAGATCAGGCCAATGGTTGCTCATCCGGGAAGCCCCGACGAGGGGGTGCCCTCTGATCCAACGAACGGCGCATACATAGATGATATTGGCGATGTTTCAATCGACATAGCATATGCTGGATCGTGCACTGCTGGCAAGGATGATGATTTCTCATACTACGCTATGGTCTGCGAAGCGGCGCTAAAGGCAGGTCTAATTGTTCCAGAAGGGGTAGACTGCTACATCCAGTTCGGATCAAAGTCAGTGAAGGAGCTGTCAATGAAGATGGGGTGGACTGAAACATTCGAGAAGGCGGGAGTGAAACTAATCGATCCTGGGTGTGGGGCTTGCATAGGAGCAGGCCCGGGAGTTAGTGATGACCCCGAACAGGTGACTGTCTCAGCGATAAATAGGAACTTCCAGGGTCGTTCGGGACCCGGGAAGCTCTATCTTGCGAGTCCTCTCACAGTAATGACTAGTGCCTTCACTGGCAAAATCACATCATGGCATCCTGAGGTATTCCTCTGAAACGGACGACTCCGCCTAGAACTTGGGGCATTGTTCAATAGCGGTCTCATGGCGGGCAAGGGCTACCTTGCAAGCCCCTCGTCATTCGGACAAGGGAGGACTTGGTGGTGGTGGATGAATGGACCCTGCAGAAAGACTCTCTAGCAAACAAAAGCAGATTTCAATTAGCGAGTTCTTTGAGAAGAACAAACATTTCCTAGGATTCGATACCCTTCAGAGATCGATCATCACGGCTGTAAAGGAAGCAGTGGATAATTCCCTAGATGCTTGTGAGGAGGAAAGGATACTGCCTGAGATAAATGTGGAAATCCAAAGAATGAAGGGAGACAGGCTGAGGATGATCACACAAGACAATGGTCCGGGAATACCTAGAGAGGATATCGAGAATGTGTTTGGAAAGTTTCTACTGGGTTCGAGGTTCCATGCAATCAGACAAACCAGGGGCCAGCAAGGGATTGGCATCACCGGAGTTGTGATGTACAGTCAATTGACTGCTGGGTCAAAGACAAAGGTAGTCTCCAAGATAGCCAAAGACTCATCGGCAGTGTTCGTTGAACTAGGTATTGACACAAGGAGAAATCGTGCAACAAAGTCAGGAGAAAGCAGGGACATATGGCTGGATGAGGAAACTGGGGAGAGCGTTTCTCATGGATTAAGGATAGAGTGCGAGATGCGGGCAAAGTACCAGAGGGGAAGGCAGTCCGTTCATCAGTACCTACGAATGACCTCCATTGTGAATCCTCATGCTAGTATCTCCCTGGTGGTACGTGACAGAGACGGGAGCGTTATCGAGGAGGGAGATTGGCAAAGGACTACCGAGAGATTGCCGCGAGAAGTTAGCGAGATCCGCCCTCATCCTCATGGAATACAACTGGGATCCCTGCAGAGGATGTTGAGAGAGTCCGAAGAGAGGAAGATGACTTCTTTTCTCAGGCACAACTTCTCCGGAGTCAGTATGCGAGCAGCGCGGGAAATCCTTGCATCGGCTGGATTGGCCGAAGGTAGGAGCCCAAAGAGAATCTCAGCAGATGATGCACAGGGAATGGTTTCGGCCTTCAGAAAAGTCAAATTGCTTTCTCCACCCACTGATTGTCTTTCGCCAATCGAGGACTTGCTGATCAAAAAGGGGCTATCGAAAGCCATAGACTCTCGTTTCGCATCCACTATTACTAGGAGTCCTAAGGTTACTCAGGGGAACCCATTTCAAATTGAAGTCGGATTGGTTTTTGGAGGGGACCTTAGTGCAGAGGGGCCAATAGAAGTTCTACGGTTCGCAAACAGGGTCCCGCTGATGTATCAACAGGGAGGTTGTCTTCTCACTAAAGCCCTCGAGGCTGTCGATTGGAAAAGATACGGGCTGGATCACCCCGGAGGGAAGGGAATTCCCAAAGGACCTGCCGCCGTCCTGATCCACTTAGCATCAACAAATGTACAATTCACTAGCGAGGCAAAGGAGGCTGTTTCGGACAATGAGGAGGTTTTCGAAGAGATTCGTCTAGCCATGCTAGAGGTTGGCAGAGGTCTGAAGGGGCATCTGAAAAAGAGTTCCCAGAGAAAGAAGGCCAGAGAGAAATTCGAGCTGATTAACATAATTCTCCCTGAGATTTCGAAGAAATCCTCGGAATTGCTATCGAGGGAAGAGCCGGATTTGGCTCCAATAATCACGAAGATAATGGATGCTGTATTCTGTGAAGAAGAATTGGGGTGGGATGATGAGAGGAAGCTTGCTACTTGTTCAATTACGATTTACAACTACACCGCAAGGGCACGGGCGTATACAATTCTAGCCAAATGGCCTGAAAGCAAGGAGACGAAAATTTCCGAAAACGCCCTAGGTGGAAATAAGCAGGCGAATGGCCTCTGGGCTTGGAGGCTGGATACGCTAAATCCTGGCTCAGCTACGACAATTCACTTCGGAGTCTCGGGACTTAGAAAGGGCGAGTGGAGTGATGCGGAGATATTCTACAGAGGCAACGGAGAAGTAATCGGAGCGACCAAGATTGATGAGAAGTTGCTTGAGGAACTAAGGAAGTCCGAGGCACTAGAGGCTGCGGAGTCAGAATTCGAGAAACCGAAGGAGGCGATTTCCCAGCTTAAGGAAAGGGCGGAACAGAGTGAGGTCTCGCAGTCTCAGTCATTGGATGAAGGGCAGACAAGCCTGTTTGGAGATTTCTCAACTAAGGATGAATTGGAGGGAATTGAATGACGATGGACAGACAGAAGACGAAGGAGGAGGTGATCGATGCATTGCATGGGGTCGCCTCAGAGATGCATGACAAGATGTTGAGAGGGAACCCTCCAACAATGACCCTTCCAGTGAGATCGAAGTCAAACATCGGATTCGACAAGAAGTTGGGGGTGTACAAGTATGGGAAGAAGAGGACAATTAGAGACGCAACATCCCTAGGTTCGGCCCGACAACTGCTGAGGGCTCTGCACATCACAGAATTCGTAGAGGGCATGATTTCTGATGGCAAGACCTCGACACTTAGAGAGATGTACTACATCTCTGAGGGATGGGGGCACGGCAAGTTCTCGAGCCAGAATGAGAGCAATGGGGTCTCCGAAGACCTGGAAATAGTCACCAAATGCATGAGGGAGGACTTTGGGCTTAGGCCAGAGGAGGATGGGGCTCGAATAATTGGCAATGTGACATTTGAAGAGAGGAATCGGAAAGGGGACTGGATGAGGATTAACTGTCGAGACGACGTTGGTGATTCGGGCTATGGAGTACCATACAACGTGGAACCTGAGAAACTGCGGTTGGTCGAAGAGGACATTGACTTCGTAATGGCGATAGAGACGGGTGGGATGTTCGACAGACTCGTGGAGAATGGTTTTGACGAGGAGGCGAGGTGCGCGTTGGTTCATCTAAAGGGGCAACCGGCTAGATCGACTAGGAGGATAATGAGGAGGATGAGCGATCAGTGGAACAAGCCGATAATGGTATTCGCAGACTGCGACCCCTGGTCATTTAGGATATACGCGAGCATAGCATATGGCGCGATAAAGACGGCCCATATCTCCGAGTACTTGGCAACCAAGGAAGCGACCTACCTAGGGATTACCGCGGATGACATCCTAGCCTATGACCTGCCAAGCGATGACTTGACTAAGCAAGATCTGAATGCTCTGAATGCAGAGCTTAGCGACCCCAGATTCGCAACCGGATGGTGGCAGGAACAGATACAGTTGATGCAGGAGATTGGGAAGAAGGCTGAGCAGCAGTCTCTTGCGAAGTACGGTCTAGACTTCGTGACTGACACCTACTTGCCAGAAAAGCTAGGGGCAATGGGCATCACATACTGAAAACAACCCTATTAGATGGTGACTAGAGGCGGGGTTGTGACTGAACGAAGAAGGCGGTGGGCGCGTATCGCGACTGCGTCTTCTGCAATCCTTCTCCTAGTAGCTGTGGTTTCACTATGGCAAGTGTCACCCGAACTACTTGAGTCGTACGATCCCGAGGCCAACAGTCTCGTTAAATTGGGTCCGGGAGAATCAGTGACCTTCGCTATTGAGGAGTCGGAAATGGTAACTGCTCTGAGGCTATCTGATGGTGAAACGCCAGATTCCGAACTTACTCTGTTGGATGAAGAGGGTTCCGAAATAACAGGAAGGGAGAAGGGGTGGAGTGATCCGAACCGACTGGGCTCGGACGAGAAGACGATCTACTCCCCAGTGAGAATATTCGAAAACTTGGGGGGCAACTACACACTGCAGAACCACGGAGATACCGACCTTTGGCTTGTTGACGACGAAGTATCTGCAGACAAACTACTTGGAAACTTCTGGATGTATCTATTCTACATAGGGTGCTGCATCGGTTCTCCCGTTGGCCTAGTTGGTGTGATTCTAGCTATCATGGTGTGGACGGACAAAAAGAAGATGCCTGACCAATTCCTAGTTATCAACAATGGAAGTGTGATAATGGACGATGTCCAG
The DNA here is from genome assembly GCA_002457155.1 of Marine Group II euryarchaeote MED-G35. Classification (GTDB taxonomy): domain Archaea; phylum Thermoplasmatota; class Poseidoniia; order Poseidoniales; family Thalassarchaeaceae; genus UBA36. The sequence goes on along the minus strand of NTJS01000001.1, from coordinate 12,518 downwards.
AATGAGAATTCAGATGTTGAGAGGTCTGAAGTAGCTCCAAGCCCGTTCTGGAAAGAAGATGTTCGGACATCCGAAGATCCACAAGATGATGTTGTCGATGAAACTTGGAAGCGGTGGGACGAGGGATGACTGGAATCCAAGTTTACGTCATAATCATCTAGATTGGGTTTTTAGAGGGCGTTGACTACCCAACCTTGAGTTGGTAAGTGATGGTAGGGTTCGATGAGTCTCTCAGCATCCTAGAGAATTCTACAAGGAGATCTATTCTAAGGCACTTGGTAAAAGAGCCCCACTACCCTCTCCAACTCTCTGAATTGCTCGATGTAAGCCAACAGGCAGTTGTCAAACATCTCAAAGTCCTAGAGGAGGCTGGATTCGTAGATTCTGAAATTAGGAAGTCGGACAAGGGAGGGCCTCCAAAGAAGGTGTACAGAGTTAATCAGTCATTCTCAATTCGCTTAGACTTGGGGCCAGACCTGTTTAGGGCAGAGCATCGAAAGATGCCCAGAGGAATGCGATTATCGGGAAGCCTGCCTAGCGATCTAGAGAATGTGGTTGGGAAGATAGGGGCTAGTAAGACTCTCCCGATGGTCGACGCAATGGGTATTCTGTCAGAATTGGATGCAGCCTTGGAGAGCGTTGACAGGCAGAGAGACTCGATTATTGCTCTGCATCAGCAAGTGATGCACAAAGTATCCCCCAGTGTCGATGAGAGTTTCGAGTCATACGAAGAGAGGCAGCTCGCACACGCGATGATGAGGCACCCAAGGAGGCCTTTGGATCTTGATGCATTCTCGCAGGGGATGCGGATCCAGTCGATGCATGCGGAGGAGATGATGGATACTTTGAGAGAACGACTGATGAGGGATTTCGCAACTAGTTCGGGATCCTTCGTCGCTGGAAGGGACTCAATGCCGTTGCCTTGGTGGATGGCCAAGTAGATCAGAAGACCATGTCATCGTCGTCGGAGCCGGGAAGAAGGCTGCTTAGCTCGGAGAACCTTGCCAGGGCTTCGACTCTCCTACCCCAAATAACGTAACCTGCGACTCCAAAGAGGGAGAAGGTTGCTCCGATGATTATGGCTGGCACTGCATACCTAACGACTAGCTCCCTACCGACATCGAGTGAGCCTAAGGGGGATTTCATGTTCCCAATCCTCTGGATGTTGTTGTTCTCATCGGTCTCTACGATGTTGTTGTCTGGATCCACGACCACGACGATAACGTGGTTCCCTGGCTCCACCATGTATAGCAGGGTAATTGGGTCGGACTGATCGGTATCGGACTGGCCGATGGGCATGATGGCGTTGACAATCTGCCTGTAGACGATGTTTTCTTCTTTGCAGCCGTTCCTCTTGATATCCGACTCCGACTGGTCCTTGCACAGGATTATGTTCACGTCGGTAGCATGGGCATTCCCTCTGTTTGTGATGAAGACGTTGATGGAGAGCATTTCCCCAATTGCGGCCTCTTTGACTGGAGCTATGACGCTCTCAAGGACCAAGTCTGGGGCTCTTAGTCGCATCTCTAGAATTTGTTCGTTGGTGTCGCAATCAGGAGGAAGGTTGTCTGGGAAGCCGTCTGAATTGCTATCCAGAGTACATGAGTCGGTCCAAACTTCGGTCTCATCGAAATCTCCTCCCTGATCGGATGACCCATGCATAGAGAGCACCTTGATTCCCAGGTTTCTATCGGTTAGAGCCGCGTCTGGAGCGACTGTCACGATGACCACCAACTGCAATGTAGTGTATGGTTGCATCATTGGGAGAGTAAGTGTGTTAGCAGCAGTAACATAACAGTAATCTGGACCTTCTCCTTGTGACAACAGTTGGTTGATTTGGTTCTCTTCTTCTACAGTTAACTCCACGCATGGCTTCTCTAATGGGAATTCGGTACCGAATCCCTCCAGCAGGGCGTAATCAATTTCCCATGTGCTGAGCGATCCGAGGCCCGGTCTCACGGACCAGACATTGGTTACATCATCGTAGGTGTGATTGTGTATTGTAGGTTGATCCTCGACGTTCCCGAAATTGGATACGTTGAGCGTGTATCTTACGATTCTGCTTGGCGCGGTCGTCTTTATCTTGCTCTCAACCGTTGGATCTAGTGAGATCTGCATGTCATGGAATTCTATGATTGTGGCTCTAATTACTATCTGATCCTGAACCTTGGTCCCCTCACACGGATCCTCTGTGCAGGGGAATGGCTCCTCGCTCAGTACATTGAATGTGATTGTGTACTCGCCTGCTAGGGTCTGTACAGGGACATTGATGTAAATTGGCACTGTCTGGGCTTCGTCCCTATTCAATTCCTCAAACAGGATCCTAGGGATGTCCATATCCCAGACGTGGGCCCCTCCTTGGCTATCTACAATTGATTCGATGGTGATATCGAACCTGTCCTGTCCGTTCCCTAGATTGGAAACCGTTGTATTCATCTGATAGGATTGTCCGGGGTACAGGTCGACGATAGTTTCTGGGACAATTGACTCGAGTTCGTACCTCTGGACCACGTTCGTCAGAATCAGAACTGAGTCACGGACCTTCGGAGTACCGTCCAGATGTGCTCGCACGGTCACTGATTCGCCTATTCCGGCTGTTGCATTGAATGGGGAGCACATCTCTGCACTCACGGTGTAGGTAGTTCCTACTTGGGCCCAGTAAATGTCCTGATCGGCCGAGGATGGGCTGCCTGACCACTCAGAGAAGTCCAGGTCCACCGTCCAATGATCGAATCTCCAAGAGTTGATGTCGGCTTCTGCAGGTCTTTCCATCGGAGCCCCGGGAGTTGTGAAGACAATGTGGCCCGGAGTGAAGTATTTGTTCACTTGAATCGGGAAAATAGCACACTCTCCTGGGAGAACGTACAACTTCGTATCACCGATGTCGAAGACGATGTTCCCGGTCGTCCTGATTGAGACATTTATCCACAGTTCTAGAACGTCGAAGGTCCCTCTGTCGATAGAAAGGACCGGTTCGCCCGTAGACCACCCCTTCAGATAGATGGCGAATGTGCCTGGGTCCTGAGACTCGGGAACGCTGACCTTCAGGTTTCTCGTGACAGACTGTCCGGGATCAAGGGAGAGGAGGAGTGGGAAGTCTATGCCCCATCCAAATGGCAATGACCACTCATTCTGACCCTCCAACGTAGCTGGGTCGTAGAATGCGAAGGTGTCATACACGTTTCCGGTGTTCTTGATTGAGATGGAGAATACCGCTGACTTGCCTTGCTCGACATCTACCTGGAAGTGGCTAGTATCGAGTTCGATACCATGCACTACATCCATCAAAGTCAGGAGGGTGAGTTTGTTACGGATTGCTGGATCCTTTGCGGATGTCGCGATTATGCTTATTTGGGCCAATTCGTCGTCTTTCGCTTGGTAAATCGTGGGTGTTCTGACTCTGAGATATAGTGGGTCGATAGCTCCGCCATCTAGGAAAACAGGAGTCGAGTCGAAGATTGGCGTATTATTGGTCATGTAGAAAAGGGTGGCTGTCCAATTGTTGGGGACTCCCTCCATGGTGACTGTGAATGTGTCTCTAACCAACTCGGCTGGTCCGGGAGTCGGGTTTGCGATTGTGATGTTGAAGGTTGTAAGCTCGCCGGGTTGGATTGTGTGATAGAATGTCTCAGCGTCAGTAGGGCATTCGTATGGGTATCCCTCTATGTTTGCATTTGTTTGGATTTTCTCATCACAAGCGAGCGAGAGGTCAACTAGACCAGTGAGCACGTGAACATAACAGAGGGTCCACTTGTTTGCATTGGAACCCTCCCAGTCACATCTCTTGTCGGACCATCCTATGTGCGCACCACTACCTAGGTCGTTTGCAAACGCCGGGGGCATTCCCCTGTCAAGATTGAAATCGGGGAATAAGTGATGCCCGTCGGCGGTGTTGCATTCTGGTTGACACATTGCTGGGCCGAGTTTGTCAGATGTCCAATTGCTGACCTCTTGGACCTCCCATGGATCAAGGATTGACGATGCTGCTGAGTTTATCGGGAACCCTTGTGGATACTTTTCGTTAGTATTGTTCAGCCTGGCGTACATTATTGTCTCCTGCCATTCTGTAAAACTATAATCAATCCAAGAAAGATGGACATTGTCGAAGGAATCAGTCAGAATTTGAGGGGCAACCGAGCTGGGCGCAAATGGGTATTCTTCGGAGGCGCCCTCGCATTGTTCTGGAGTCGAAATTGCGCTTGACGCAATCTGTTTTATTCCATAGGCAGGAAGGCCTTCTGGCACCCCGTCCCACTCTGCGGCCCCTCTTAGTCGAAGCCTGGTGTAGTATATCTCGTAGGCCCCTTCGATATCGATTCCTCCTGTGCGGCCATCGCAACCGGGATAGAGCCGGCCATCCTGCCAAGCTAGGTGCGTGTTACCGGAGTTATCGATAGCAATAGAAGGGTGCAGACTGTATGCTGGATTATTGGTAATCTGAGTGTCATTCACGACTATTAGATGACCGTATCCCTGTTCATCTTCCGAAGGTCCTAGATCCTCAACGTAATATCCATTCTGATTTGCTTCGGTCCCGGGATCTCCTCGGCTCCAACCAGGCCATGGGTTCTCCAATAGGGCGTGAGGGTCCAGAACTGTCATGTAAATCTCACGTGAGTTGTTCGTAGCTAGGTAAACCATGGCCTCAACCATGATCTCTAGTTCGGAAGAAGACCCAGCGGTAGTTGGGAACTGGTACATTTGTCCCTCCGCAGTGGTGGTACGGGTTGTTGCTCCATTGCATGTTCTGGTATTGAGTCCGGAGCCCACGGGGCACTGCGCCATATCCAGCATGTAGCTACCCACTGCCGTATCAGAACCCGCCCAGAGAGGGTATGGCTTAGTCTGAGCCAAAACACATGCATCGTGTGCCTGGTTGATGCTCGAGGTGTCGTCGTTATCCATTGGGGTGCCACCATAGGGGCCCTCGTCGGAAATAGGTATGACCACTCGAGTAGCATTGTCGTTCCATCGGTGGTCTAGTGTGGTTGGGGGGTTTGCTGCTAGTCCTTGTCTGCCCTGAATGTCCCTATATGAGAGGCATGCCCAAGTCGATGCTGGTCCCCAAAACTCGCTGTAATACCCCCCATCAGCTGGGAGGTTAGTAGCCTGATTGTTGTAAACGACCTCGGTTAGCTCCCTGATTCCACCTGAGGCGTCTCCTGGCCCAAGTGGGGTGTTTCTGGGTCCTTGGCTCCCAGAGCCCCCAGTCTGGTAGGCATCGGCACAGTTTCCGCTGGTTGCTGCTGCAGGCCAATTGCCGCTTAGCGCATATAGTGTCTCATATACGCTCATATTGGCGCTGACAAGCATTGGCTTCAATCCCACGAAATACCCCCCACTGGCGAAGTTCCCTCCGTAGAATACTGCGCACATGTCTGCCCATTCTGCGTTCATCGAACCTGAGGTGTCGATTGGGACCACCATCTCTACTTGGCCTCCTCTGGTGTCGTCCCAGACGATCTGTACGAAGTCGTTGATGTCGACTGCGATGTCTGGGTGTCCCTTCTGGCCAAGTATGGGAGTAAGGAGGGTGTTGTCAATCTCAACAATAACTACTCTAGCGACTTGGTCTACTGAGAGCATCTTGTAGTAAATCTGTGACTGCTGATAGTATAGCTCAAGGGGCTCAAAAGAATCCTCCCATACGATGTGGGGGTTGTTTTCTGAGTCTACATCAATGGCTGGCCAATCCCGATTCTGCGGGTTGTTTGCGACTTCGAAGTCGTTTGGCACTACGGACAGGGTTGAGTCTAGAGATGCATCCCCACTCTGATCGTCTAGTGATGGGTCGAGAAGAGTGTACATGATCTTGTACTGCCCGGCCCTATCTGTCCAAACAACGTGAACCATGTCATCACTGTCAACAGTGACATCTGGATGCCACGCTCGATGAGCTCCCGGATCAGATATTTGGGTCTCTGAGATCAGGGTTTCCCCCCTTGGATCTAGCATCTTGTAATACAGGTGATTTGTGTTACGACTCCAGACAACGTGCACGTTTCCTTGAGAGTCCGCGTCCATTGCCATCATTCTGTCATTGTGCACACTGCTCTGAACGACTTCTATTGGATCCGTGACTACAATGTCACTGGCACTGGCTGGAGATGAGAACGAGGCTAGGAGGCTGAGTAGCATCAACATGACAATGGTCGTGCCACTCCTCTTGCTCGAAATTCCTTCCTTGTCGGTAGAACGGTCGTAGTGCATCGTAATCATTCGGATTACTCGGATACTTAACCTAAACCCCTTATGGTCACTTTTTGCTAGTTCCTGGGTGCCTCGGGGACTATGCCCACTCGAGCGGGTCGAAGTCCTTGCCAAAGCCGCCGGTCTCGTCTGTATCAATCTCGGATTGGCGCGTTTGAGGTTGTCTCGATGCTCGGCCAGACTTCTTTCCTTCCCAATCGTCAACAGGCCCTGGCTTCCCCTTGCCATTGCCGAAACCGTACTTGATTTGATGGATCAATGAGAGTTTAGTCAGCCAGACTTTTCTCATGCTTTGCATAAACTCATTCTGCGTAAGTCCGTCTAGCCAAACTGGTCTTGAAAGATTGAATGCCTGAAGAGGGCCCGCCACTCCATCTTTGCTTTTGCCGACATGGAGGACCCAATCAAGATCTGAAGACGTCATTCTTATTCTGGTTTCATGAAGCCACTCCTCCCAGTCCTCTGATTCCTCTTTGGCCATTTCTCGCATTGATTCCTGTTGCCCTTCGTCCACTCTTGTGATTGAATAGACCAATACAAGATTCCTATTCTTTGGAATTACAATATTGAAGAGGTGCCCTTGCTTTGTCGGCGGGTATCGTACGTGAAGGTGGATTATCGCTTGGGGGTCTTTGACCTCTCTGGCTTCTAGTCTCTCCCCTTCCAACCAAGCCCTGATTGAGTCGGCCGCCTCGCTATGGTTCACGAATGTTGCAGGAAGCGGTCCTATTTAGAGCAAGTTGAGGTTGGTGCTAACATCATCAATCAGTTCAAGGAGTCTCTTTCCTTGTTCAGAGGACGCTAGGCGTGCACTCTTAGAGGAGATAGCGAAATCGGTCCAGCAATCATATCCAAACAGGAAGACTACGTTTGAAGCGTGAATGAGGAAGACTATGACCACCGCTAATCCAAGATTAATTGGTAATGAAATCATGGATGGCGTTATGAGTATCATGGACGTTACAATTGCCATGGGAATCCAGAATAGAATAGGCGAGAACATCCCAGCTAGGAAGTGATATGTGGTCCTAGCGTCTATTCCCTCGTCTGTCCTGTCTCCCATGTACCATGCGAAGAATGCCTGGGCTCCAGTTGACGGAATCGTGACCGGGGCCGCGAGTGCCATCAAGAAAATGCCTGCTAAGCCGCTGATCCACGCCCTGCTTGTCTTCAGATTCAGCCCTTCTACCGAGCGTCCATCCAGATTGTGATCGTGTAGTATCTTTGCAGCTTCTATAGAAGGAGCCAGCAAGCCCTCCTGGGGTTCTCTATCTGCAAGCGAGTCACGGACATCCCTTGCTGCAAGTACTTCGTCCCTGAACGAGCCGAGGGGTTTGTTGGCCATATTTGCTCGGATATGACCTATCAGGTGCCAAGCGCGGTAGGTTTCCCAATCGGGGGCGTCTGGAGAGACCTCTGAAAGCGCAGAGAATAACCTATCACGCAGAGAGTTTACTTGTTCGGATGGGGGTTCCACCCATGCTCCCGATGACAATCTCTCTGCCGCACCTGGAACTTCTGGTGCATCTACTGGGATGGGGTCTTGGAACTCAATGAAAGCATCTGTCCTGAACCAATAGTGACATCGGAAGTGGAGGCCAATGGGCTGAAGTGCTGGGGATGGGAGACCCCTGTGTTGTGCGATTGAGGCTGCGTTTAACGCGAATCTCATAGGGCCCGTCTTGAATCTGTGCAGTCTTGAGTCCTGATGGGACTTTCCCTCTGGCATCACCAGGGCATTGTGCCCTGATGCGATGCAATTTGTCATTGTCAACAATGTCCTGTCGTTGATTTTTTTCGCATACTCTTCATCCGAAACCCCATTTTCTATCTCTGACCTCCTAATCACCGGCTGAGAGCCCATTCTCCTGGAGAACCAGCCTATCAAGGGCATTGTCATCAAGTCATGTCTGCCCATTGAGATGACTCTGCGATCCTGGGAATGGACCATTGTCGTGGGGTCGACCAGACCATTTAGATGGATAGCTGACAGAACTCTTCCACCCTCGAAATCAGGAAATTTGTCGTAGTGGCTCCTTCTGAAAATATACCTTAGACCTATGCCCATCATCAAGACGATGATCTTCCAGAAGAATGGGTTCCCCGGGTGTCTGCCAGTATGGTCCCAAGGAAGGCGATCTAGTTTCTTTCTTCTCAGTTTCATTGCTCCACTGGACAATTCTGGTTCGATATTGGGAGCACCATGCATATCCGACACAGGATTCGGAGTGGGTTTTAGGTCTTGATTATTGAGAATAATTTAATCCAGCAATTCTCTGATTGACGTGGCCAACTTTTCTGCTTGCTCATGGTCTATTGGTGAAGATTTGAATGGAAATGTTAGGCCTCTGCCGTCCTTCATCTTGGGAATAATATGGAAATGTACATGGAAAACGCTCTGGAAAGCGTTTGGGCCGTTGTTCTGGATGACGTTGAATTCTTCGGCCCCGGTTATTCTCAATATCGCTTTTGAAATTCTAGGGAGAACGCGCCCCAACGCCTCTGCCGATTCATCGCTCAACTTGTCAAGTGTTCTAGACGGTTCCTTGGGAACTACTAGAGTGTGGCCGGGGCTGAATGGGTTGATGTCTAGGAATGCGAAAACCAAATCGTCCTCGTACACCTTGTGACAGGGGATCTCTCCTTTGATGATCAAGGAGAAGATGCTTGGATCATCGCCCATCTAATCACCCAGAGGTAATGATCGCCTCGGCTACCGAGGCTAATCCGTGTAATCTGAGGGCCTCCACCATCTCGGTGTTCATGACTTTCGAAGTATCCGTGAGTCGGATCCCAGAACCCTTGATGTTGTGGATTTCTGCTAGTGCTGCATCCTTCGAGGACGAACCTGTCGAGATTGCAGAAGATAGTTTAGAGGCGAAGTTTCCTACTGTCATCCCTTCCCCTTCCCTGATTAAGGTGATTCTTTCAGATGCTTCCTTCACTGCTTGTTCGATTTGGGTCGAGCCCCCGAAGAGGTTAGTTGGAGACCAGGTAGCGGCGTGGACGCCTGCTGCCTTTCCGGAAACTAAGTCATCCAGTAGGATATTGCCGGGTAGAGGAGAGATGCCGTGCATTCCAGTATTGGCACTCCTTCCAGCAGCATACAGGCCGGTGTGCCATAGGCTTACCGAATCTCCTGTGTTTTGTTCCTCGAAGATTACCCTGCCCTCGTGATCACAAGGGGCTCCTCCTGTGGTGTAAGCTACGCCAGGAGACAAGGGTATCACGTCTCTTGTGGTGTCTAGTCCGAGCCTGTCTCTGATTCGCAATGATGTTTGGGAGAACCATGCCTTTGCGTCTGGGTCCATTCCTCTCAAATCAAGAACGCAGGACTCTCCCTCGAGGGCCTCCTCAGGACCGATGTCATCTCCATTTTCTCTCCTTATCCTACCTCCTGAACCAAGTACGTCCATTGGGATATGAATGCCGCAGTCCCTGAGTGTTAGTGGGTGCCTGGGGGTGCTCCCCATCCCCCTCAACTCGATTCCGGCTGATAATGCCAGAGCCGCGCCGGTTCCCGAACCCTCATTCGGGTTTGACCAGAGTCCCTGGTGGCCTTCGGATGCGAGAATAACCGCCTTTGTCTGAAATGGTTCGATTTCCCCTGTAGAAATATTCAGGGTCACTATTCCTCTGACTTGATTGTTATCAGATACAATAGAGAGTGGCAAATGGTCTGCATTCCTCTGAATCCCTCTCTTGATAACCTGCTCCTCTAGGATTCTAGTAACCTCCCTGACTGTTGAGTCGCCACAGCCTGTTAGGCGTGGGACTTGGTGTCCGGGGGCAGGAGCCGCGTGAGGTAGTCCGCCCTCCCTTCGCCTGAGAGCCAGCCCCCATCTTTCCAACTCAGCAAGCGTTGGAACGCCCTCATTGCAAGTCCTGGATACTATGGATTCATTGCAAAATTCGCCTCCTGCAGCGAGTGTGTCCTCCGTGTGGGACTGTGCGTTTAATTCGTCAATTGAAGCGGCAAGTCCGGCTACAGGAGGCGCGCCGGATCCAGACCCGATTCCGAGTTCGTCTATGACAAGGGGAACCACCCCCGCATCCGAACAGGCTATCGCCGCACGAAGAGCCGCGGGGCCCGAACCGATAACCACAACTTCTCTGGACTCCATCTTTCAATCTGGCCAGAGGTCCCAATCACAAGAACGTGACGCTTTATCGAGGTCCACCAAGATGTCACTCGGCTACGGAAATTGCGATTCTTCTAACGGCCACCGCCGCATCCAACATCTTCTCAGTTGCGCCTTCTGGATTGAATCCTGAGGAAAGGGTGGTCTGAACCACAAATGATGAGACGGTCTCCCCATTTGGTCCCCTTAGATTGACTTGAATAGGTTTCGAACCTGTTGACCCCTGTGGCCATGCCAGACCGATCCACAACACTAGAGAGTTGTCGATTAATCTCCCTAGAACATCGACGATGTCGTTTCCCTCCTCTCCTATCTTCGCTGGTTTCTTCGGCTGTCTGGAAACAGGAGGGTTCAGTCTGAGAGTCTGGTGATGGGGTTCCCCATCGGCTGCGATGATATCGACTTCAATCTGAGAAGATTTTCTCGAATGGTTGTGAATCATTACGAACAAATCGCCCTGGCCCTGAGAACATCTCGGAGGAATATCCATATCTAGTCTCCATGTGTTCTCAATTAGTGAAGAGTGCCCCCTTAGTGCTGCATCCTCGAGTCGGTCTATCAGTCTGAAAAGACCGGGTTGCCATGCTCTTGTGTGAGCCATGAGTCTTCGAAGAGTTCGATAGCAGAACTTCGATTGATCGTTATTCAAATCGTCTATTGCAGCCACTCGGAACACTCGTTTGGATTCGGAAACCAATCTGTCATTATCCAGTAGACCTAGATAGTTGAGGTGAAGGACGCGGAGTAGATGCTCAACTGCTGATTCTGGAGTCTGGTTGGAGCGCACTTTATTCTCCAGTTCGATTAGCCAATCATCCCATGCTCCAGCGGTCTCGGGATCCAAATGAGCTACTACCAAATCTGAGAGAACTCGATTCAATGTGCTCTGATGGAGTGTGGGTGCATGCATGGAGAGAAGAGGAAAATCCTCGTCAGTCATTGGGATCCTGCGCTCCAACTGAAGAGTGTTGATGATGGAAATAGACCCTAGGAAAATAGCTAGCCCATAGAGTATCGATGCCAAGATGTTGCCTGTCTCGAAGTTGTCAACCGAGTTGAGGGCCCCCACGGCAAAAGCCGCAGAAAGAATCCTTGTCCTCTCCCTGAGAGTTCTCTCATGGAGGGTATTCAGAATCCGTTCGACTCCTGGGTATGCCTCCATTGACCGGTTGCTGCCTATTTTCAACTGAAGTCTGTCCCTTGCAGACATCTGCGCAAAGGATGCAGCCAACAGAGTGGGGAAGAAGAGCGTTGCTTGAATTGCGAAGAGGGCGACTCCTCCCAATAGATATTCTTCGCCCCATCCAGTTGCAAATAGAGATGTGACAAGTATGGCAAGCATGGAGACGAGAGTCCTTGCTCGACTGCTCCCCCTGATGGTAGCGATTTTAGTCCACAGGACTCGTTGAGAGTCTCTTATCCGCACTCTTCTGTTCAACGCATTTTCTGACTTCTGACCAAAGGTGGCATCCTCGCCATAGGGATTGGGGAGGTCCGAAGAGTTGCTCGCCACGTTCTCTCGAGGTGCTTTCTCCGCTTGATGGCATCGGAATAACAGAATTGGAAAACTTGTTTTTCGGGGCACATTTCTTCAAGAGGTCGTGCTCGCGGGAGCGGGCGTGTAGCATAGCCTGGATAATGCACCGGCCTCCTAAGCCGGGGACCGCGGGTTCGAATCCTGCCGCGCCCGCCATCATGACATCGACAAGCCGTGGTGCTTTCCAGCAGTTGCCGTTCGGTGCAAGAACCTCTCGAAATGGATTCTCGGGTACGTGGAGCGCTGCAATCCTACATCGCACTCCGATAGTGCTCCTAGCATCTCTTCTCTGAGTGTCTGTGGAACGCTTAGCCTCCTACCGACGATGACACCGTGGATTTGTGAAATTAGATCGGTCGCATCAAGGCCGTGATTGTTCATGAGGTCATCCACCTCTGCCATTGCTCCAGAGAGGACTTTCCTATTCCTCCCTCCGTGATTTTCCCACTTCCATTCTACTACCTTGCCCCTGATTGCCAACTCTACCAGCCTCCTACCAGCTTGGAGGGTTGATGCCTGGACCATCTTGTGAACTGATGACCTGTCTGATACAAGATCCCTGATTTCAAGCATCTCGAGGGTGAAGATAGCCTTCTTCAGATTTCCATCTGAGATGTATGCTATGTCTT